>JAGYKK010000056.1 GCA_018401645.1 Mycobacterium sp.
TGCGGCGAGCCACGGCGCTCCGGTGAAGGGAAGATAGCCGCTGTAGCCGCGGTCATAACGCAGCAGTGCTCGGAAGGCATGAGCCCCTTCCTGCGGAGAGATCATCGCCGTGTCACCACGCTGAGCAAGTCCCGCCCCCTTGCCTATCTGATCCCATGCGCCCCAGGCGATTGCCGTCGCGGGCAAACCCTGGCTTCGCCGCCATGCCGTGAACGTGTCCAGCCAACTGTTCGCCGCAGCGTAGGCGCCCTGGCCGGGCGAACCGAATAGCGCGGCGACCGACGAGAAGCTGCAGAACCAGTCCAACGGCTGCGCCGAGTTCGTTGTCGCCTGGTGCAGGTGCCAGGCGCCGTGCACCTTCGGTGCCCAGTCCCGGTCGATCAACTCGCCGGTGATGTTGGCCAGTGTCGCATCGTCGACTACCGCGGCGGCATGGAGCACGCCACTCAGCGGCAGGCCGGTGGCGGTGGCCGCGGACACCAACCGGGTGGCGGTCTGAGGCTCGGCGATGCTTCCGCACTCGACGACGATATCGGCGCCGTTGGACCTCAGGCGTTCGATCGTCTTCTGCGCCTGCGGGTTCGGTTGAGAGCGCGAACTCAGGATGATTCGGCCGCAGCCGGCTGAGGCCATCACGGCTGCCAGGAACAACCCCAGCCCGCCTACCCCGCCGGTGACGATGTACGAGCCGTCCTTCCGGAACACCCCGGCCCGAGTCGGCGGCACCACAACATCGGTCTGCAGCCCATGCGGAACGGTGAGGACAAGCTTGCCGATGTGTTGGGCGGCGCTCATCTCACGGATGGCGGAGTCGGCCTCGGACAGCGGCCGGACGGAGTACTCGGGTGTGGGCAGCGTGCCATCGGCGACCGATGAGTAGACCGTCCGCAGCAGGTTGCCGATCTTCCCCGGAGCACTGGTACTCATCAGCAAGAGGTCAGCGTAGTAAAACGCCAGATTGCGGCGGAACGGGTACAGGTCGACGCGGGTGTGTGCGTACACGTCACGTTTGCCGATCTCCACGAAACGACCGTCGAAGGCCAGTAACTCCAGTCCCGCCCGCTGGGCGATCCCCGGCAGTGAATTGAGTACGATATCGACCCCGTAGCCGTCGGTGTCGCGGCGAATCTCATCGGCGAAATCCGTTGTCCGCGAGTCGTATACGCCCTTGATTCCTGTCTCGCGAAGTAATTGACGGCGCCCATCGCTTCCCGCCGTGGCGAATATCTCAGCTCCGGCGTGGCGTGCGATCGCGATCGCCGCCTGCCCCACGCCGCCGGTCGCGGAATGGATCAGTACCCGATCGCCGGGTTGAACCCGGGCTAGATCGTGCAGGCTGTACCACGCCGTGGCGTAGGCAGTCGACACTGCTGCGGCCTGCTCGGCGGAGACGTTGTCCGGCAGGGTTGCCGCCAATGACATCAGCATCAGAACCTTCTATCGTCGCGACAGCGTCGGCAATGGCGCCGACCCGGTCGCCGACGTGAAAGTCGGTCACCCCGGGTCCCACCGCAGTCACGACACCCGCGAGGTCGATCCCGAGGCCCGGTCGCGGGCCCTCTACGGTGTGATACCGGCCGAAGGCGAGCAGTACGTCGGCGAAATTGACACTGGAAGCACCGACTGCCACTTCGATCTGGCCCGGCGGCGGCGGCTGCCGGTCAGCCGTGACGAACTCCAGGGTGTCCAGGTCGCCCGGAATGCGGATGTCGAGCCGCATGCCGTCCTGGGCGGTATCGACGATGGTGGTTCGCCGCTCACCCGGGCGCAGCGGACTCTGGCGCAGCCGGGCGGCGTACCACGAGCCGTCCCGCCACGCCGTCTCGTCCTCGTCGGATCCGCTGAGCAATTCACCTGCGACCCAGTCCGCCTCGGTGCGGGCATCGACATCGATCTGGGTCGGTCGAAGAGCGGGGTGTTCGGCACCGATCACCCGCAACAAGCCGCGCACTCCGCCGTGGTCGAGACTGATCCGGTCATCCTTGGTCACCGCCTGCGCGTCCCGGGTGATCACATAGAGTCGCGGCGGCTCACCCTCGATGTCCGCCAATTGCTGCCCGATACCGACGATGGATGCGACTAGGTCGCGGCCACGATCCAGGTCACCGTCATCGGCATCGCCATCGGGCTGCGGGGCAACGACGACAACGCCCCGTACGGAGCCGGCGGCGATCTCGTTGCCGGTCAACTCCGCCGTGTCGAGTGTTCGGCACTGCGCGCCGAGATTGATCATCGCCTCGGAAAGGTCTTCGGTGAACTCGCCACGGCCGTCGGATGCGATCAGCAGCCAGGTGCCCGCGCCTGCATCGGTAATCTCGGTCGGCGGATCGTGGCGATCCCATTCGACGGTGAGCAGTCGCTGCGCGAGGACGCGGTCGCGCTCGCTGCCCTTGGACTCCTTGGTGCCCATCCGCAAACCTGCGGCCTGTAGTACGACCTCACCGTCGGCGTCGACGATGTCGAGATCCGCCTCAATCGTGGTGGCGTCCGACGAGAGCACTCGCACTAGGCAGTACCGGGCGTCACGGCCGGCCCCGATCCGGCGCAGCCGGGCAACGCCCTGCGGCAACACCAACCCCCCGTCGGTGCGGCCGGCAGCCACCATGACGGTGGCCACCGACTGGAAGCAGGCGTCCAGCAGTGCCGGATGGATGCCGTAGCCGGCCTGTTGCGAACGGATGTCGCTGGGCAGTGCGATCTCGGCGAGCACCGTGGCTCCATCGTCGCCGCCGCTGGTGTGTACAGCGATCAAGCCGGTGAACGCGGGACCGAACTGGATCCGTCGGGTGGCGAACCATTGGCGCACCTCGTCTCCGGAAATCCGGGTGGGGTGTGTCGTCAGAAGTTCGGCGATGTCGTGGCGCGGCGGACGAGTGTCGTCGTTGACCGCGGTCAACGACGCCACCACCTGTCGGACTCGCTCGCCGTCCTGCTCGGTCTCCACTGCGAACTCCGCCACGGCGGCGCCCCCGACCGCTGCGACGGACGTGACGTCGGTGTGCTCATCGAGTAGAAGGAGTTGCTCGAACTGGAGGTCGCGGACGTCGCCGACGTCGCCGAAAACGAGTTCTGTTGCAGCCAAGGCCATCTCGCAGTAGGCGGCACCCGGATAGGCAGGCACGTCGTTGACTCTGTGGTCGGTCAGCCACGGCAGTCTCCCGGTGCCGACGTCGGCCTGCCAGGCGTGCCGCTCGGGTTCCTCCGGCAGGCGCACGTGTTCGCCCAATAGCGGGTGGACCGATGCTGTGCACGCACCACGCGCCGCGGAGTCCTGGTCATCGGATTCGATGAGGAAGCTCTTGCGTGTCCACGTCGGCAGTGGTGCGTCCACCAGTGTTCCGCTGGGGTACAGGGCGGCGAAATCGACTGCGGCGCCGGCACTGTGCAGATCCGCGAGGAATTGACGCAGACCATGCGGCAATGGCTGTTCGCGGCGCATGCCCGCCACGGTCTGCACCGAGATACCGGTGGCCTGAGCGGTTTGTTCGACTGCGCGGATCAGCAGGGGGTGCGGAGCGGGCTCGCCGAACACCCGGTGACCGTCTTCCAGGGCCGCCTGGACAGCCATCGCGAACCGCACCGGCTGCCGGAGGTTGTTGACCCAGTAGTCGGCGTCGAAGGCCGGTTGCGCCCGCGGGTCATCCAGGGTGGCCGAGTAGTACGGCACCTGGGGTTTCTGTGGAACCAGTTCTGCGAGTTCGGCGGCCAGGTCGGCGAGAATCGGGTCGACCTGCGGCGAGTGCGAGGCCACGTCCACGGCCACCTCGCGGGCCATCACATCGACGGCTTCCCAGGCGGCTACCAGTTCCCGAACCGCATCGGTCGCGCCGCCGATGACGGTGGATTCCGGCGAGGCGAACACCGACACCACGACATCAGTGACAGCGCGGGTGGCCAGTTCGTCGCGCACCTGCGCTGCGGTCAACTCGACCGAGGCCATCGCTCCGCCGCCGGACAACCGGCACATGAGCCGCGAACGGCGGCAGATCACTCGCACTCCGTCCGCCAGGGACAGCGCGCCAGCGACGACGGCTGCCGCTGCCTCGCCCATGGAATGTCCGATGACCGCCCCCGGTTGCACGCCGTAGGACCGCATCGTCGCCGCGAGCGCAACCTGCATAGCGAACAGCGTCGGTTGAACCCGGTCGATTCCGGTCACCGTCTCCGGTGCCGACATTGCCTCGGTCACCGAGAACCCGGATTCGCGTGCGATCAACGGCTCGAGTTCGGCGATGTAGGCGGCGAACACCGGCTCTCGGGCCAGGAGTTCCGCGCCCATCGCCGCCCACTGAGAACCCTGGCCGGAGAACACCCACACCGGTCCGCGGTCGCTCTGGCCAACCGCTTCCGGGTAGGGCACACCGCTGTCGGCGATCTCCCGCAGGCCGCGGATCAGTCCCGCGAGGTCGGTCGCGAGCACCGCGGTGCGCACCGACCGGTGCCCGCGCCGACGGGCCAGCGAGTAGGCCAGATCGGAGGCCGCCAGGCCGTCCGCGTGCTGCTGGACCCAGTCGGCCAGCCGCCGTGCGGTGCGGTACAACTGCTCGGTCGAGGTCGCCGAGATAGGGAACAGCAATGATCCCGGCTCGGTACCCCGATCGGGTTCCGCGCTCGGCGGCGCTTGCTCGAGGACGGCGTGCACGTTCGTTCCGGACATGCCGAACGACGACACTCCCGCGCGCCGCGGCTGGCCGGTTGGGGTTAGATGCGCCGGGGTTGGATGCGCCGGCGTTGGCCAGGGAGTGATCTCTTTCGGTACGAGCAGGCCGGTCTCGATGCGAGCCAGGTCGTCGGACAAGCGGGTGAAATGTGCCATCGCCGGCACCACGCCGTGGCGCAGTCCGAGGATGGCCTTGATGAGTCCGACTGCACCCGCGGCGGATTCGGTGTGGCCGAGATTGCTTTTCGCCGAACCGATCAGGCACTGGCCACCGTCGGTGCCGTACACCTTCGCCAGGCTGCCGAACTCGAGTGGGTCACCCACCGGTGTGCCGGTGCCATGCGCCTCCACCATGCCGACTGTGGTCGGGTCCACGCCGGCCACGGCGAGGGCCGCCCGATAGACGTCGGCCTGGGCATCCAACGATGGTGTCGTGAGTGTCGCCGATCGACCGTCCTGATTCGCGGCGGTCCCGCGGATGACGGCCAGGACCCGGTCGCCGTCGCGCAGGGCATCGGGTAGCCGCTTGAGTAGCACCACTGCACAGCCGTCGGAACGCACGAAGCCGTTGGCATCGACGTCGAAGGCCCGGCACCGGCCGGTCGGGGAGAGCATGCCCTGCGCCGACGCCGACGCACTGACCGACGGTTTCAAGATCACCTGACAACCACCGGCGAGTGCGTAATCACTTTCGCCCTCATGCAGACTTCGGCAGGCCATGTGCACCGCCAGCAGGCCCGACGAACATGAACTGTCGACGGTGAAGGCCGGACCTCGAAGTCCCATTGCGTAGGCGATACGCCCGGACGCCATGCTGTACGGGGTGCAGGTGTAGCCGTAGGGGCCCTCCATAGCGCCCGCCTCGCTGGTCACCAATGTGTAGTCGTCGTGGCACAAGCCAGCGAACACGCCGGTCAGCGAATCGGCCAGGGACGACGGTGCCAGTCCGGCGTGCTCCACCGCTTCCCAGGCCGTCTCGAGCATGAGGCGATGCTGTGGGTCGATCGCCGCCGCTTCACGCTCGCCGATCCCGAAGAACTCGGCATCGAAACCACCGATGTCCTCGATGAACCCGCCCCAGCGCGAGACCGACCGACCGGGCACACCCGGCTGAGGGTCGTAGTGCTCGTCGACGTCCCATCGGTCGGCGGGGATCTCGGTGATCAGGTCGTCGCCGCGCAGCAACGCCTCCCACAGCAGTTCGGGGGAGTCGATGCCGCCCGGCAGCCGACAGCCCATCCCAATCACCGCAATCGGGGTGACGCGAGCTTCAACCACTGCAGCACTACCTTTCGGATGCATCACCCGGCGGGATCCACCGCCGGTTCGGTACGCCTGGTCGATCCGGGCGGCTCGTTCGCCGCTCCGGGAGGTGCACCCCCCCGACTCGCAGGTAGGTCAAGGATAACGAAGTCCGGTGGCCGATTGTGGGCCAGCGCCGATCCGGCGGCGGTCGTCGCGGTCGCGCCATGACTTTTGCTGTCGGCGAATACGGTGCCGGTGGAGAAGGGCAGGGAGCGAAGATGAACAGGTGAGCACTCAACCTGATCCGGATCGCCCCGCCCCGTCACCCGTCGCCCCGTCACCCGTCGCCCCGTCGCCGTCACCCGCCGTCACGTCGCCGCGCGTCCCGTCGGGCGGGCGGCGGGACCTCGGCCTACTCGGGTGGCTGTTCTGTAAGGCAACGGCCCGTAGCTGGGGCGTTCCCGAATTTCACCTGTTCACCACACTGGCTCAACACCGTCGCCTGTTCTGGTCGTGGATACCGTTCAGTGGCGTATTGCTCTACCTGGGCCGGCTGCCTAAGCAGGACGCCGAAGTCATCATTCTGCGGGTCGGCCACCTTCGCGGCTGCGCATACGAGCTTCAGCAGCACCGCCGCCTGGCCCTGCGGCGGGGAGTCGATGACCACACTCAGGCCGAGGTGTTCGCATGGCCGAACGCCGAAAAAGTCTCGGATCGCCAACGGGCGCTGCTGACCGGAGTCGATGAACTCATCGCCACCCGCATGCTGTCCGAGCCGAATTGGCGACTGCTCAGCGAGTATCTCGACCGCCGTCAGTTGATTGAGTTTGTGACCCTCGTCGGCCAGTACGACGCGCTGGCGATGACGCTCAACACACTTGGTGTCCCGCTGGACTGAGCCCTGATGGCACGACCCCGTCGCCGTCGCGTCAGGCGCAACTGAGTACCGTCGATCCGCGGGTCACATCCAAACGTTGGGAGCGGTGCAATGAGCCACAACACCCGAGATCAAGCCATCCGCGACGCCGGTGCGGCCATTGGTGACGCCATCGGGGTCTTCATGCTGCACCCGGAGACGTTCGGGGGAAGCATCGCGGCCGGCTACGAGAACCCGTTCGCGGGTTATGTCGCCGGGCGGGGCGGTGTGCTGGGCGAGGCCACCGGCGCGACGGTCGCCTCGGTATTCACCATCTTCGAACCGAACTTCGTCAATGCCTGCTGGGAGGAAGGCGTCGCGGTCCGCGGCGCGCAGGGTGCGGCGAACCTCTACTGGGATCAGGTGGCCGACTTCGGCCGCAAGTACCTGACCGGTGCTGAAGGGACTGCGCGTATTGCGCAACTCGGCGAGAAGGTCATCGCCACGACCTCGCCGCTGGGACTGCCGATGTACGCCGGTTACCGGAGTATGCCGTTGGCCGGCGACGCCGCGGCCCGGGCGCTGCAGGTGATGTTCGTGTTGCGTGAGTTGCGCGGCGATGTCCACTTCAAGGCGCTGTCGCTGACGGACATCACCCCGGTCGAAGCTCACATGCTGCACGGTGGCCGCGACTACACGATGATGTTCGGCTGGGCCGAACCGTTCGCCGACGGCGCGGATAAGAAGGAGCGTTACGTCGAGGTGGAGGCGACGACCAACCGCCGGATGACCGAAATCCTGGGTGCCGCCCTCGACGACGATGAGGTGGCCGAACTGGCTCGGTTGACTGTAGGGGCGCTGGCCTCATTGAAGGCCAATGTCCCGGGGTGAAGGTTCGGACGTTTAAGCTGCGCAAATGCCGTTAGCAGACGGTCAGATCTTCGCCGGCTACACGATCGTGCGGGTCTTGGGCACCGGGGGCATGGGCGAGGTCTATCTCGCGCAGCACCCGCGGCTGCCGCGCCGCGAGGCCCTCAAGGTGCTCGGCACCGCAGTCAGCCACGATGAGGAGTTCCGGCAGCGGTTCAACCAAGAAGCCGAGATGGTGGCAACCCTGCGGCATCCGAACATCGTCACCATTTATGACCGCGGTGATTTCGACGGTCAACTGTGGATCGCGATGGAGTTCGTCGACGGCACTGACGCCGCTCGGCTGCTGACCGATCAGCATCCACAGGGCGTTCCGGCCACCAAGGTGGTGCAGATCGTCACCGCGGTCGCCGACGCGCTCGACTACGCACATGGTTGCGGCCTGCTGCACCGCGACATCAAACCGGCGAACATCCTGATCGGTCTCCCGGGATCCAGTGATGATCGAATCATGTTGACCGACTTCGGGGTTGCTCGTTGGGTCGGCCAATCCAGTGATCTGACCGGAGCGGACATGACGGTCGGTACGGTGAATTACGCTGCGCCCGAGCAGCTTAAGGGGGAACAGATCGATGGGCGCGCCGATCAGTACTCCCTCGCCGCCACCGCTTACCATCTGCTCACCGGCGCGGCGCCATTCGCGAACAGCAATCCCTCTGTCGTCATCAGCCACCACCTCAGCGCGGATCCACCGGAACTCGACCGAGGCGACCTCGCACAGTTCGGGCCGGTGTTCGCCAGGGCGCTGGCCAAGGATCCTGCGGATCGGT
>JAGYKK010000057.1 GCA_018401645.1 Mycobacterium sp.
TCGTGCCGCTCAGGTGGCGATCGAGGAGGGCGTCGTCGACCTCGACACCCCAGCCGGCCCACCCGGGTCCATGGTGCGACATCTGTTGGCGCACGCCTCGGGGCTTGCCCTGGGTTCGGCTGAGACGGTGGCCCGGCCGGGCACCCGGCGGGTCTACTCCAACTACGGGTTCACGGTGCTCGCCGAGACAGTGCAGGCGCAGTCCGGGATCGAGTTCGGCCGCTACCTCACCGAGGCGGTCTTCGATCCACTGGGCATGACCGCGTCGCGCCTTGACGGCGGAGCCTCAGCGGCCGGCTTCGGCGGCGTCTCGACGGTGGCCGACCTGGCACTGTTCGCCCGCGAACTGCTGCGGCCCCGCATGGTGTCGGAGCTGATGCATGCGGAGGCCGTCAGCGTTCAGTTTCCGGGCCTGAGCGGGGTTCTGCCGGGTTTCGGCATGCAACGACCCAACGACTGGGGTCTGGGTTTCGAGATTCGTGACAGCAAGGTTCCGCACTGGACGGGTGTCGCCAATTCGTCGGGGACCTACGGGCACTTCGGGCAGACCGGCACGTTTATCTGGGTCGATCCGGCCGCTGACCTGGCACTGGTGGTCCTGACCGACCGCGATTTCGACGCCTGGGCGAAACCGCTGTGGCCGGCGTTGTCCGACGATGTCCTGCGGGAGTTCACGTCGGACTAGCGCAACAGGGGTCCCAGGGGGCACAATGGTCTCGTACGGCACAACCGCATCTCCGGAAACACCAGGTCGTTGGGGAAGACGTCCCTAGTGGAATCGGAGGAGCGAAATGACACGTGCGTCGAATGAGTTCGCCGACACGACAACCGGCGTGGTGTACCTCCATGCCTCGCCGGCGGCGGTCTGCCCCCATGTGGAATGGGCGCTGTCGTCGGCCCTTGGTTCGTCCTCGGCCGCTGGTGCGTCATCGCATCGCAGCGCGGGGGCGAACCTGAAGTGGACCCCGCAGCCGGCCATGCCCGGACAACTGCGCTCGGTCGCCAACTGGGTCGGGCCGGTGGGAACCGGAGCACTTCTGGCCGGCGCGCTGCGCTCGTGGTCGGTGCTGCGCTTTGAAATCACCGAGGATCCCAGTCCAGGAGTGGATGGGACGAGGTTCTGTCACACGCCTCAACTCGGCCTGTGGAGCGGAGCGATGAGTGCCAACGGCGACATCATGGTGGGCGAGATGCGGCTGCGATCGTTGATGTCCGAGAGGGCCGAGATGCTGGCGGCCGAGTTGGACACCGTGCTGGGCACGGCCTGGGACGAGGCCCTGGAGCCCTATCGTGACGGCGGCGACGCCGGTGAGGTCAGTTGGTTGAGCCGAGGGGTCGGGTAACCCCGACCGCAGATCATGGCGCAGCGTGCCCAGCACTGGCTGGCGGCCGGGGACCATTTTTCGTGGGTGCCTCGCGAATCACTCGAGCCCGTCGGCAGCCTGAATATCTTCCATGCCGAATTCGGCGACCCCGAGGCCCCGGTGCTGGTGTTGGTGCACGGGTTTCCGACCAGCAGCATCGACTGGCGGGACATCGTGGGCGATCTGTCCACGACCTACCGGGTGTGCGTGCTGGACCTGCCGGGGTTCGGGTTCTCCGACAAGCCCGCCGACGGGTCCTACACATTGCGTCGCGACAGTGAACTTCTGGCCTACTACCTAGAGGAGATTATCGGGGCCGAATCCGGAGCAGTCCTCGCCCACGACCGCGGCGATAGCGTGGCATTGAGCTTCGTCATCAGGTGCGCCGCCGGTGAATTCGGTTTCGCTGTCACCGATCTGGTGCTCAGCAACGGCAATATCTTCCTGCCGTTGTCGAATCTGACCGACTACCAGCGTGGGTTGCTGGATCCGAAGACCGCGCCGTCGTTGAACTTCATGACCCCGGAGATGCTGGCGGTCGGATTGGGGCAGAGCACCTTCACGCCGCCGCGCGGTATCGACGATCCGACGATCGCCGCGCTGGCGGAGACGCTCGCGCACAATGACGGTATGGCGGTCCTGCACGCCACCATCCAGTATCTGGTGGAGCGGGCTGACCACGAGACTCGGTGGCTGGACGGGTTGGCCGCGCTGACAGTCAAGACGACGTTGATTTGGGGGCTCTGCGATACCGTGGCTCCGCTGCGCGTTGCGGCATACGTGTGGGACAACTATCTGGTGAACAAGCCCGGCGACAACGAGTTCTGGGTCTTGCCGCGGGCAAACCACTACCTTCAGAACGACCAGCCGAAGCAGTTCGTGGAGGTCTTGCGGGCGACGTTGTCGAATACCTCGCCCGCGGCCCCCGGACCGCTGTCCCAAGATCCTGGCGCTGCGGTGTTCGTCGACCGCTCTCGCGAGCAATTGCCATTGGCCAGTGAGGTTTTGGAAGGTGAGTCGCCCCGCTCCTAGGGCGTGGGGAGCAGGATCTTCAACGCGCCCGGCACGGCTGATATCTCGACCGGAAGCGGGCAGGCGTATTCACCGTCGGCGTAGGCGTTGATGCCGGGTGAGGAGATGGTCACGGTCCGGGCCCGGTCGGTGATCACCTCGTCGAGGTCCACATGGGTGCCCTTAAACACGGTGGGGAACAGTCGCATCAGTCTGGTGCGCGACCCGGACCGGATCATTGTGATGTCGAGAAGGCCGTCGGCGTGGTCAGCGCCGGGGCATATCAGCATTCCGCCGCCGTAACTGCGAGTGTTGCCGAAGGCGGCCAGGGTGAGTTCGGTGACGATTTCGCGTTCACCGTCGAGTACTAGTCGAAACGGCAGTAGCCGCAGCTTGGATAGTTCGGCCACGATCGCCAGGTTGTAGCGCATCCGGCCGTGCGGCCAGCGCATCCGATTCACGCGGTCGCTGACCAGCGAATCGAACCCGGTTGCGGCCACCGTGCCGAACCAGGTTGCGGCACCGTCGGCACCCCGGATCAGCCCGAGGTCGATGGTCTCGGTATGACCCGCGAGGATCACGTCGACCGCCGCCGCCGGATCGCCGACCGGGATTCCGTATTCGCGGGCGTGGTCGTTGCCGGTGCCGGCAGCGACGATGCCCAAAGGAATTTTGTTTTGCGCCAGTGCCTGCAGCGCAAGTGAGATGACGCCGTCACCGCCAACCACGACGAGGGCGTCGGTGCCCCGCGCAACGGCATCCGCGACAAGGTCGCGGGCGTGAGCGGGGTCCCGGCCGACGATCGCGGTGACATCGACGCCACGTTCCTGGAATCGGGTGATGGCACGTTCGGCCGCGTGCGGTGCGTTGCCGTGGCCCGCCATCGGGTTGGTCAGCAGCGTGACGCGGCCGATCGGGTTCATGGAATGAGTTTGCCCGGGTTGAGGATTCCGGCCGGATCCAGGGTCTGCTTGACCGCGCGCAGTACCGCTACGCCGAGATCGCCGATCTCGTCGGTCATCCACGGCCGGTGGTCCGTGCCGACCGCGTGGTGGTGGGTGATGGTGGCACTGTTGGCGACGATGGCCTGCGCGGCGGCGTTCTTGGCGATCCGCCACTGCTCGGCGACATCGCCGCGTTGCCCGGCGACGACGGTGAAATACAACGATGCGCCGGTTGCGTACACATGCGAGATGTGACACATGACCAAAGCGGCCGTGCCAGTGGACGTCAGCGCCGTCGTCAGTGCCTCGGTGACCGCGGCTTTGAGGGTCGCCAGATTCGACCAGGTGGTTGCGGTCTCCAGGGTCTCGCACAGGGCGCCTGCGCTCAGCAGTGCGTCGCGCAGATAGGGGGCATCGAAACGGCCGTGCTCCCAGGCCTTCGCCGGTTTCTCGCCCAGCGAGGTGCCGCCGCGGGCGGACAGCAGGGCGCGGGTCTCGGTATGGCGGCTTTCGGTGTGCTCGGCGGTGCCCTCGAAGACCGTGATCGCCAGGCAGCCGCCGGTGATGCGTTGTTCACCGATGCTCTGCGTGGTGGCCAGATTGATGCCCGTCTCGACCTCATCGGAAAGCCGCAGCACGGTGGGGCCGGTGTCGGTCTGGACGACCGCGCGTAAGGCGTCGGCACCGGTGGCGAAGTCCGGGAAACTCCACGCCTCGTAAACCACGCTTGCCGGAACGGGGTGAACCCGCACCCGAACCCGGGTGATGATGCCGAACACGCCCTCGGAACCGGCGAACAGTTCGCGCAGATCCGGTCCGGCGGCCGAGGCGGGAGCACGGCCCAGATCCAGCACCCCGGCCGGGCTGATGACCCGCATTCCCCGGATCATCTCGTCGAACCGGCCGTAGCCGGCCGAGTTCTGACCGGAGGACCGGGTGGCGGCGAATCCGCCGATGCTGGCGAACCGGAAACTCTGCGGGAAATGGCCCAGGGCGAACCCGTGTTCACCGAGCAGGCGTTCGGCCTGCGGTCCGGTGACGCCGGCGCCGAGTTCGGCCTCTCCGGAGATCGGATCAAGTGCATGCAGGGCGTCGAAGCGGCGCAGGTCCACCGTGACGACAGCATCGAACCCGGCCCGGATCGGATCCAACCCGCCGACCACACTGGTACCGCCGCCGAAAGGCACCAGTGCGATGCGGTGTCGGGTGCAGTAGTCCAGGACGGCCCGGACTTCTCCCTCGCTGCTGGGGAAGAGCACCCCATCGGGTGCATCCTGATGAATCTGCTTGCGGCGCAGCAGATCCAGCGTCGACTTACCACCGGCATGGAGGAGACGTTCGTGGTCGCCGGTCCGGAGGTGATCACTGCCGACGATGTCGGCCAGGGCGTCACGGTGCTGGGGTGCCAGGGTGCCGGGGGACAGGCGTACGTCGTCGATACCCGGTGCGGCGATCTCGGTTCCACCCACCCCGAGTGCCTGTTCGAGCAGGGCGCGAATACCGGCGGACAACGGTTTCGCCAGAGACGGATCGCCCCAGCGGTCCCAGGCCATTGGCGGGGACAGATGATTCACGGCGTCAGTCTCTACCATGGATTACAGTATTACAGATGTTGTCACTCAGTAAGGCTGAGTCAGTGGAAGTCGGCGACCGGATTCTGACCGCCGCCGCTAGTTGCGTGCGCGACTTCGGCGTCCAACGCGTGACACTGGCCGAGATCGCCCGGCGGGCCCAGCGAGAGCTCAGCGCAAGGTAGCACCATGGCACTCAAACGCATCGGCCAAATCCTCCTCGACCTCGGCCTCGTCGACGAGCAGCAGCTCGAGACGATGGTGCCGTTCCGGGGTCCCGGCCGAGGCTCTGTGGAGCGGGTGGTTCGGTGGCCGCCCGGCTGCGGCACGACGATCTGATCCGCACCGTCTTGCGTTCGCACCGGAACTGGCGATGGTCTACATTTCCGACCGGTTGGGTACCAGCCAGCAGATCCTCATCGATGTCATCGCCGAAGAGCTGCGAAAGCTCGTTGGACAACAGTGTTCGCCCAGGAAATCACCGAGAGATGGCCGCCATGGTCCTGTTGATCACAGCAATCCACCATCCAGTCCGGGCACATGTCGACTCATCCTCGATGCCGACGCGCTCGAGGTCGAACTGGCCACGTCACTGAACGGATACCTCCGCCCACAGTGCTCTGACCGCATTGAACGCGCAACGGCGCAGATCCGATCTGAGCGCGCTCGGCGACTGCCGGCCGTCGATATCCTCGTCATCGGTGGTGGCATCACCGGTGTCGGCATCGCCTGGACGCCGCCAGTCGAGGGTTGTCGGTGGTGCTGGTAGAAAGCACGACCTCGCCTTCGGCACCAGTCGATGGGAGTTCGAAATCGCCCACGGCGGTCTGCGATACCCGGCCAGCGGCAATGTCAGCATCGCCCGCCGCGGTTCGATCGAGCGCGGCATCCTGATGTCGGTCACCGCGCCGCATTCCGGTTAAGGCGATGCCGCAACTGGTGCCGCTGTTGCCGTCGATGCGCCGATCTCAGCGCGCTGGGTGAACCGGGGTTTTGGCCGGGGACGTTGCCAGCGCATGGCGGCACCTCCTCGAAAATCTTGCCGCGACCGCGCCGGATCAGCGCCGAGCAGGCCTTGGCGATGGCTCCGACGGTGCGCCGCGACGGACTTGACGGCGCGCTGCTGGCCTACGACGGACAACTGATCGACGATGCCCGGTTGGTGGTGTGGCACTAGCCGCCGCCCACGGCGCTCGGATTTTGACGCGCGTCGCCGTCACGTCGGCGACCGGACTGCGGTGCGACTTCACCGACGAGCTCACCGGTGAATCCCTCGAGCTGAATTCCCTTCGGTGATCAATGCGGCCGGAGGCCGCGGAGGTCGACTCAATCCGGCTGAGGCCCAGTCAGCACTCATCTGGTTTTTGAGGCGTCGACCTTCGGCGTCAACCGACCGCGGCGCTGACCATCCCCGACCCGGGAGACCAACCGGTTCGTCTTCGCCCTGCCCGCCCAGCTGGGCCGGATCTACCTGGGGCTCACCGATGAAGAGGCGTCGGCGCCCGATCCCGACGTACCGCAACCGACACCGGCCGAGGTCACCTTCCTCGACACCGTCAACACCGCCCTGCGGACCGCGCTGACCCAGGCTGATGTGATCGGTTCATGGGGACTGCGCCCACTGATCGACAGTGGTTCGGGTGCCACGGCCGACTTCCCGCGATCACGCGGTGCTGGAATCGGATTTTGGCTCTTCAGCTTATGGCGGCAAGCTCACCGAGTACCGGCACATGGCTGAGGATGTTCTCGATCGTGCGATCGCCGCGCGCGGTCTCAGTGCTCGGCCGTGTCAGACCCGCAATTTGGCACTGGTCGGCGCGCCGACGAACCCCTGTCGTTGCACCCGGATCCGATGGCGCACTGCCGGCTTCGCTGGTGGCGCGATACGGCGCAGGCGGCCGGCGTGATCGCCGCGGCGCGCTGCGAGCGGCCGAGTGAGTCGGTGGCCGAGGGTATCGACGTCACGCGTGCGGAATTCGAGTTCGCTGTCACCCACGAGGCGCGCTGGATACCGACGACATCTGACCGGCGCACCTCGCATCGGCCTGGTCGCCGAGGACCGCCGTCGTGCGGTGGGCGCGGCCGAGTTGCCGAGCTGACCCGGTAGCCGGAAGGGCGGCGACTACAGCGGGATGTTCTTATGGCCGCGCCGCCGGAGCCTCGGCCGGTCTGGGTGAGCTTGCTGCGGGTGTGGGCAGGGTCGATCTTCTCGTCGACGACACCGATCTCGATGGCGGCGTCCACTCCGCCGGCGATGCGCTCGTGCTCCTCGGCCAACTCCTCGTGCAAGGCCTCGCGCTCGTGATCGGGAGCGGCGGCGAGCTTGCGCTTGTGCAGGATGCCCACGGCCGCCTTGGCGCCCATCACAGCGACCTCGGCGTCGGGCCAGGCAAATACCTTCGTTGCGCCCAGCGAGCGCGAGTTCATCGCGATGTAGGCCCCGCCGTAGATCTTGCGGGTCACCAGCGTCACCCGGGGAACCGAGGCCTCGCCGAAGGCGTGCAGCAGCTTCGCGCCGCGGCGAACCACCCCGCCCCACTCCTGATCGACACCGGGCAGGTAACCCGGCACGTCGACGATCACCACCAGTGGAATACCAAACGCGTCGCAGAGTCGCACGAAACGTGCGGCCTTCTCGGCACTCTCGGAGTTCAGGCAACCGCCGAGTCGCAGGGGATTGTTGGCCAGCACGCCGACGGTCCGGCCCGACAGCCGACCCAATCCGACCACCATTGACGGGGCCCACTTAGCCTGGAACTCCTCGAACGGCGCGTCGGCGTCCAGCAGTGCCTCGACGAGGGGATGAACGTCATAGGCCCGCCGAGCGGAGTCCGGAAGCAGGGCATGCAGATCGACGTCGCCGGCCTCGGCCTTGGCGCGGTCGAAAATGCCCTGCTGGCAGAACAATCCGACCAGCCGTCGCCCGCGTGCGTAGGCGTCGATTTCGTCGTCGGCGACAATGTGACACACACCGGACTTGCGGTGGTGGGTGTCCGGGCCGCCGAGGGAAGCCATGTCGACATCCTCACCGGTCACACTGCGGACCACGTCCGGTCCGGTGACGAAGATACGACCCTCCGGAGCCATCACGACGACGTCGGTGAGCGCGGGCCCGTAGGCGGCACCGCCGGCCGCGAAGCCGACCACCACCGAGATCTGCGGGATGTAGCCCGACGCCCGAATCATCGCCTCGAACACCAGGCCGACCGCGTGCAACCCTTTGACGCCCTCGGCCAACCGGGCACCGCCGGAGTGCCAGATGCCGACGATCGGGCCCTGCTCAGCGATGGCGAGGTCGTAGGCCTCGACAATGTGGCGGCAACCGTCGACGCCCATGGCACCACCCATGACGGTGCCGTCGGTACAGAACGCGATG
>JAGYKK010000058.1 GCA_018401645.1 Mycobacterium sp.
TGCACCTGCACTGAAGCTCCACCGGGGTGCCGAGTGAGCGTTGTCACCAAACGGGCGCCCTCGCCGGGAATCGCCCGCTGCTCAGAGGCGGCCAGCGCAGCGTCCGGAAGCACCTGAACCGCGGCCGACTTCACCAGTAGAGCCAGGTCAGTCGGACCCTGCGGCGCGTATTCCCAGACGTGCCGGCCGTCTGGCATCGCGACATGCGTGCCCGGGATGAGCCCGGACCCGTCCGCTGAAAAGTGCGCGTTGAGCCAATGGGGCTTGCGGGTGAACCGCGTCGGCGGAATGTCCGCGTAGTCCTCTGGCCCCGCCGCGCGGGTGAACAGCGTCGCGAAATCCAGGTCGTGGCCGTAGGTAAATAGTTGCGCCATCGCCGCCAGTACCGAGGCAACCTCGTCCTCCTTACGGGCGAGGGTGGCGATCAGCGCAGCATCGTGTAGTCCCGCTGCAGCCGTGGTGAGACCAACCTGCATGAGGGCCACCGGGTTGGGCGCCAGTTCCAGGAAGGTGGTGTAGCCGCTGTCGACGGCGTTACGGATGCCCTGGGTGAAGTGGACACTGTGGCGCAGGCCTTTCTTCCAGTAGTCGACCTCGTGGATCGGCTCGCCACCGGGCCGGATGTAGCTGCCCTCGTGCACCGTGGAGAAGTAGCCGGTCGTCAATGGACGCGGCGCGATGCCCTGCAACTCCGCCGCCAACTCGCCCAGTAGTGGATCCATCTGGGTGGTGTGACTGGCGCCCTTCGTCGCGAACTTGCGAGCAAACTTTCCTTCCGCCTCGGCCCGGGAAATGATCGCATCCACCTGTTCAGGCGGGCCGCCGATCACGGTCTGAGACGGTGCGGCGTAAACGCACACCTCAAGATCGGGGAAGTCGGTGAATACCGCGGCGATCTCCTCGGCCGAGTACTCAACCAACGCCATCAGGCGGATGTACTCGCCGAACAGCATCGCCTCGCCCTCACCCATGAGGTGCGACCGCGCACAGATGGTTCGCGTCGCGTCCGACAGCGACAGCCCACCGGCGAAGTAAGCCGCGGCCGCCTCACCAAGCGATTGACCCACTACCGCAGCGGGTTTCGCACCATGATGGCGCAACAACTCCCCCAGAGCCACCTGGATGGCGAAGATGGTGACCTGTGTCGTCTCGATACCGAAGTCCTGGGTGTCATCAAGGATCAATTCCACGATCGAGTAACCGAGTTCATCCTGGATCAGGGCATCGACCTTGTTCATCCACTCAGCGAAGATCTCGTCGCGCAGGTACAGGCTCTTGCCCATCTTGCGGTGCTGAGCACCGAAGCCGGCCAGGACCCAGACCGGGCCATTGGTGACCGGACCATCGGCGCTGTAGACCAGCGGACTCGTTTTTCCTTCGGCTATCGCCCGCAGACCCCTGACGGCCTCGTCGTGATCGTGGGCCATCACGACTGCCCGGGAGCGGCCGTGATTACGCCTCGACAGTGATCGGCCGATCGACTCGAGCGAGGAGGACCGGCCAGCCGGACCGTCGATCCAGTCGGCTAACTCCGCCGCGGTCGCCTTCTTCCGCGACGTCAGAAAACCTGAAACAGCTAGCGGCACAACAGGAACAGAAACTTCCTCCGAATCGATTTCCTCGCGGGCAACCACAAGCAGCCGCAGTGCCTCGTCCGTCAGGCCGGGAAGGGCGGGTTCAGCGTCGTCGTCCGCGCGATAAGCGCCCGCACCGTATCCATCGTCGTCATCATCGATGAACTCGCCGTACTCGTCCATCCGGACGCCACCCACAAACACCGCGTCAGCCTCGAGTGCGGGGGCCGACACGGGGAGGTCCTCGGGTTCGGCTTCAGGTTCGACTAGATCCTCGGGTAGGACTTCGCGCAGAACTAGATGCGCGTTGGCGCCGCCGAACCCGAAGCCGGAGACGCCGGCGATGGCATGTCCGCTGTATCGGGGCCAGTCGGTGGCATTCTCGACAACCCGGAGTCGGACGGCGTCGAAGTCGATGTAGGGATTGGGTCCGGCGTAATTAATAGATGCTGGAATCTTGTTGTGGTGCAACGCCAGTGCGACCTTGGCTAGGCTTGCCGCACCGGCCGCGGACTCCAAGTGGCCCACATTGGACTTGACCGCGCCCAGCAGTGCGGGTTGATCGGCATCACGGCCCCGGCCTACGACTCGGCCGAGTGCGTCCGCCTCGATCGGGTCGCCGAGGATCGTGCCGGTGCCATGCGCTTCGATGTAATCGACGGTGCGCGGATTGATCCCGGCATCACGGTAGGCCCGGCGCAACACGTCCGCCTGAGCGTCGGGGTTGGGCGCGAGCAGTCCGTTGGATCGGCCATCGTGGTTGACCGCACTGCCGGCGATCACGGCGAGGATTTCGTCGCCGTCGCGGCGGGCGTCCTCGAGTCGCTTGAGGACCAGCATCCCCGCACCCTCGGAACGGGCATAACCGTCGGCATCGGAGGAGAACGACTTGATCCGCCCGTCCGGTGCCAGCACGCCGCCGACTTCGTCGAACCCGAGGGTGACGGCCGGGGTCACCAGCGCGTTCACCCCACCGGCCAACACCACGTCGGCCTCGCCGGCCCGAAGTGCCTGCACGCCGGAATGAACCGCCACCAACGACGACGAGCACGCGGTGTCCACCGCCACCGACGGGCCGCGGAAGTCGAAGAAGTAGGAGACCCGGTTGGCGATGATAGAACTCGCGGTTCCGGTGATCGCATACGGATGCGCGGTCCGGGGGTCCATCATCGCCAAGTAGCTGTAATCGTTGGTGGAACTGCCGACGAATACCCCGACGCTGCGACCCCGCAGGCTCGATGCCGGGATGTGGGCGCCCTCCAGTGCCTCCCAGGTCAGTTCCAGGGCCAGCCGTTGCTGGGGGTCGAGGTTATCGGCCTCCATCTTCGACAGCGCGAAGAATTCGGCGTCGAAGCCCTTGAGGTCCTTCAGATAGCCCCCACGGGTGCGGGCTTTAGCGATCCGTTCGGCCAGCCGCGGCTCATCGGTGAACTCCGACCAGCGCCCTTCCGGCAGATCGGTGATGGCGTCACGGCCCTCCAGCAGTGCCTGCCACATTTCGTCGGGGGTGTTCATATCGCCCGGGAACCGGGTGGCCAGACCGACGATCGCGATGTCGGCCACATCGCGGGTTCGCGACCAGTCCTCATCGGGGTCTATTGCCTCGAGTTCGGGCTCACCGTCGATGATCACCGTCGCCAACGCCTCGATCGTCGGGTGCCGAAAGGCCACCGTCGCGGTCAGGGTGACGCCGGTGAGGTCCTCGATGTCGCTGGCCATCGCCACCGCATCCCGCGAGGACAGCCCCAGTTCCACCATGGGAGTGGACTCGTCGATCGCCGACGGTGACTGCCCGGTGGCGTTGGCCACCCAGTCCCGCAGCCACCCGCGCATCTCGGGCACAGACATGTCGGTACGAACGGGAGTCAGTCCGGCTCCGGGCGCAGCAGCGACCGGCTCTCCAGGCTCGGGTAAACCTGTGGCGGTGGAGTCAGAGGCGGGGCCTTCGGTCATTCCACCTCGTCGGGGAAGGCATTGGCCATCTTTCCGCTACGCAGAGTGCCATCGAGATAAGCCGATCGGCAGGCCCGGCGACCGATCTTTCCGCTGGAGGTCCGCGGGATGGCGCCGGCCGGGGTGAGCAGGACATCACGCACGGTAACTCCGTGCCGGACGGCGATCGCCGCGCGGATGGCGTCGTTGATCGGGTCGACATCGAGCTTGTGGGATCCGGCGGAGCGCTCCCCGACGATAACCAGTTGCTCAGAGGAGTCGAGTGGGTCGCGCTTGAGGCCCGAGTGCGCGTTGGCGAACACCTCGTCAGGCAGCAGGTTAGCCGGCACCGAGAATGCCGCTACGTAGCCGGTTCGCAGTGCCTTGGTGGCCTCCTGCGCGGAGTACTCCAGGTCCTGCGGATAGTGGTTGCGACCGTCGATGATGACGAGATCCTTGACCCGGCCGGTGATGTAGAGGTCACCGTCGTGGTAGGCACCAAGGTCTCCGGTCCGCACCCAGGTCGCGTCGTCGGTCGCACCCAGCGCATGAGACGGATCGGTCCGCGACTTGAGGGTGTTCTGGAATGTCGCCACGGTCTCCTCGGGCTTGTTCCAGTAGCCGATCCCCATGTTCTGACCACTGATCCAGATCTCGCCGATCTGTCCGTCCGGCAGCTCGCTGGCGGTCTCATGGTCGACGATCACCGCCCATTCGGCGATTCCAACTTTGCCCGCGGATGCCTGGGCGACCGCGTTGGTGGAGTCTTCGGCGATCTCGACGAAGCGATGGGCGTTGAGTTCATCGCGGTCGACGGTGACGATTTTGGGTGCTTCACCGGCAGGTGTCGTGGAAACGAACAGGGTCGCCTCGGCAAGACCATAGGACGGTTTGATGGCCCGGGGGGGGAAGCCGAAGGGCACGAACGCGTCGTTGAATCGGCTCACCGTGGCCGGAGACTCGCCCGCCGCCGTTGAGGATCGCCTTGATGTTGACAGGTCCAGGGCGGACTCGCCCTCGCGGTAGCGCGCGCCGCGGCGTGGTCAAATGCGAAGTTCGGTGCCACCGAGATGACGCCGCCTTCATCGGAGGGCTTGCGCGCCATCTCCCGAATCCAGCGACTGGCCCCGGACAAACGCGGCAGGAGTCATGAAGGTGAAGAAAATGGCCGATCATCGGGGACAACAGTGCGGGGATCAGACCCATGTCGTGGAAAAGAACGGCAGCCAGCTGGACACCGCTACGGTCGCCTTCTTCTCCTCGAGTGCCTCGATCACCTGACCACGTTGGTGGCCAAATTCAGGTAAGGACCTGCACACTGGCCGGGATCCGGGTGGATCCCGAGGTGTACTGCAGATAGGGCGATGCTCGTGATCGACGTCGACCGGTTCTCATGTCGCGCCGACTAATGGCATCGCGTCACCGCGATGACCTCGCGGGCGCTCGGCAGCCGCCGGGTCCGGAAGAACTTGCGTACGCCTTCGGCGGCTTCGGTGGTGGTCAAAATCGCCGACGGCGCGCAGTTATCCAGAACCGCGCAGGCGGCCGACGTGACCGGGCTCGACGGATCGAACAGCGGCACCGCGATACGGCCTGCATACAGCGTGCCGAAGAACGCGACGAGGTACTCGAGGTTCTGCGGGCACAGGATCGCCACTCGATCCCCGGGCTGGGTTACCTGCTGCAGTCGGGCCGCGACGGCATCGAAGGTGCGGGCGCCAGTCTGCCCAGCGGAGGTCGTGGGCGACACCGACGTTCGGTGGAGTAATCCAGAAAACCGATAGGCGAGTTTGTCTCCGCGAACCTTTGCCCACCGCTCAACGTGCTTGACGAGGCTGGCGCCTTCCGGGAAGACGATCCGTCCGTCCTTGATGAACGGGTTATGGAACGGCATACCACTCTCCTGTCACAACACACTCCAGTCTCAAGACGCCGTGCGCGGCAGCGTCTCAGTCTCGGGACGCCGTGCGCGGCAGCGTCCCGGGCCGCCCATCTGCTCTTATCGTCTTCTTAATGTTAGTCCCACTGATCTGCCGGCGCCAAATCACGACGCACCGACCCATTGGCTAACCGACGCCGTGGCTAACCGTGTGGCGGTCGGGGCGCGTTCTCGATCAGGTCACGCGCCCAATCCAGTGTCCACGACGTCGACGTCAGGCCGTCGAGGTTCCAGAACTCCGGCGTGTTGTACATCGCGTGCACGGGTTGGCCGGCCCCTCCGGCAAGTACGTCGAGGGTCTTAGGCAGGTTTGTGATGTTGAAGGCAGACTGCGGGGCGGCACAGATCAGATCTCCGCGCGCGCAGATCTGGTTGGTGCGGTTGTTGAGTGCACCGAAACCGCCCGGCCGTTGACCGCTCATCGTCAAACCCAGCGCCGACAGCGTGGGGACCTCGGCCAGTGTGATCTCCGCACCCTGCCCGGGCGGGTTGGGCCCGATCTCCCGGCCCTCGCCCGGATGGCGGCGGCCGTCGGCGATCAGCGTGACCCCCAGAACCAGGTCCTCGTCGACCGGCCCGCGCCCATTGCCGATATCGCTGGCCAGGTCGCCGGCGATCACCGCGCCCTGGGAGAATCCAACCAGCACGTAACTGGTCAACGGACAGCGGTCGTTCATCGCCGTCATGGCCGCGACGGCGGCCCGGGTACCCTCGGCACGGCTGTCGTTGTAGGACATTTGCTTGTCCGCCGACAGCGGATTTCCGAACTGAGCGGTGTAGGGGACCGTGTACACCTGAACCCGGTCACGGCCGAATTGATCCATGATCGGTCGCGAGACGTTGAGCAGCAACGCAATCGGAAACTGGATCGGATTGAGCGGGTCATCGGTCGGTGAGGACTCCCAGGTGCCCGGAATCGCGATCATCTCGACGTCAGGACAGCTGGCGTCCTGGAATGCCGGTCGCGGCTTGCGCTCCTGCTGGCTGCTGGGCGGCACGGCCGTCGGCGGGATGGCCGTCGTCGCCGGTTCGGGCCGCCGCAAGACAATCACGATGAGATCACCACCACCAGCGCCACCACGACGGCAACCGCGCCCGCGGCGATCAGAGCGAGGATGCGGTGGCGCCGGCGCCGGTCCGTCTTTCGGGATTTTCCTGCCATATCTCAGCAGAGCCGCTGGCCGGCGATGCGAATGTAGTTGTCGATGGTGGCATCAGCCGCGATGACGGAGGCCGACTGCGGCGCCGAGGCGATCGCGTCGGCGACATCGCTGCGCACCATCGGCGCAACGTAATCGCGGACCGCCTGGGGGCTCTGCCCGGCGGCACTGGCCTGGCAAACATAGGAACCGATACTCAGGGCGCGCAACTGGCTGGGCGGGTTGACCCCGGCGTCGGCCAGGTCGTCGAGGTAGCCGCGCTGGGCCGGGGTCAGTTCCAGGGTGGCCGGTTGCGGGCCCGACTCCGGCGAATCCTCCATCGCAACGCGTTCGCCCGAATCGGCGGCCTGCTCGGAGGGCAGCGCCACGGTGCTCATCAGATCCGCTCCCGAACCACATCCTGCGAGGAGCCAGGCCACCGGGGCGAGGAGGCCCGCCATCACCACGACTCGGGACGGAGCCACGGGGATTTGTCCACCCGGGGCTAAAAGTTTGCTGAGCGAACCGCTGAACGGGCCTGGCACGGCTCTACAGTACCGGTTCGGCGAAGGTGACCACACCAACGTGGGGTTGCGGATAGCTAACGGTTTTCCCCGAAACGTTCGCTATTGGATCGCCGCCGCGACGTCGTTCGCCAAGGCGCCCAGCGCAGCCGACCAGCTCCCCCAGTCATGGTTGCCCGCGGCGGGGAAGTCGAAATAACCGTTCTTTCCGCCGAGGCCACGGTAGTGCGCGTAAAAGGTCCGGTTGCTGCCCTGCGCCTGAGCGCAAAAGCCGATCATCGCAGCAGGGTCGGTGCAGGTGACTGCCTGCGGGCTGTACACCCACAGCCGGGTGTTGTTGGCCACCAACAGATTGGCATGCACGTTGGGATCGCGGAACTTCCAGCGGCCCAATTGCGGGGCACCGTACATCGCCTCGACGACCGCGCCGCTGGCATTGATGCCGTTGGAGATCGCCCCATTGAGTTGAGTGTTGGACGGGGTGAGGAATCCCGACATCGACCCGGCGAAGCTGTAGCGGTCGGGGTGGAAGGCGGCCATGGTCACCGCGCCCAGTCCACCCTGCGACGCTCCGACGATGCCGTGACCGCTGGGGGCGAGACCTTTGTTTGCCGC
The DNA here is from genome assembly GCA_018401645.1 of Mycobacterium sp. Classification (GTDB taxonomy): domain Bacteria; phylum Actinomycetota; class Actinomycetes; order Mycobacteriales; family Mycobacteriaceae; genus Mycobacterium. The sequence goes on from JAGYKK010000058.1 coordinate 7,724, forward strand.
CAGCCAGTTGGGCAGTTCATCGGCGAGGAAGGTCTCCCACTGCTTGCTGCCGTCACGCTCCCAGTTGGTGTAGAGGCTGTACGCACCGCCGGCCGGAGCTGCTACCGACAGTCCCCGACCCCCGAGGGTCTCCATCGCGTTGCCCACCGTCACCCAATTACTGACGTCGGGGGCGGCGTTGAAGGCGTCCAGGAGCACCACCGCACGCGGACCGCCGCCCTGGAAAGCCACCGGAATGTCACGGCCCATCGCGGCCGAAGGCACCATCAGGTACTCGACGCCTGCCGCGGTGGCGGCCGGTGCCGTGGCGCCCAACCCGCCCAGCACCACGACGGCGGCACCGAGCACCCGGAAGAGTTTCATCAGATTGCTCATGCACACCTCACCTGAAATCGTCCCGGCCCGTTTGGTCGGTGGTCCGACCGGACACCGAAATGTAGTGAATCACACCCACCAGGCTGCAGTTCCGGTAATGACGGCGAT
>JAGYKK010000059.1 GCA_018401645.1 Mycobacterium sp.
GGACCGACGACCGCGCTGGTTCTGGGCCGCCCCGGCGGGCCACAGTTCCGGCCCTCGGAGGTGGCTCGCCTGGGCTACCTCGCCGGGATCGTCGCGAGCATTGTGCGCTAGACCGGCGGCGGGCCGTCGGCAAGCAGCGCGCGGAACCCGTCCTCATCGAGAATCGGGACGCCGAGTTCGACTGCCCTGTCGTACTTCGAGCCGGGGGCGTCCCCGGCGACGACGAAGGACGTCTTCTTCGATACCGAGCCCGCTGCCTTTCCGCCACGGACGATGATGGCCTCCCTGGCCTCATCCCGGGAAAAGCCACTGAGCGAGCCGGTCACCACGATGGTCAGACCGGCCACTGTCGGGGAGATCCCGGTATCGCGTTCATCGGCCATCCGCACCCCCGCCGCGGCCCACTTGTCGACGATCGCGCGGTGCCAATCCACGGCGAACCACTCGCGCAGTGCGGCGGCGATGGTGGGGCCGACGCCCTCGACATCGGCTAACTGTTCCTCGCTGGCGGCCATGATCGCCGCCAGGCTCCCGAGAGCGGTCGCCAGCGCGCGCGCCGCCGTCGGCCCGACATGCCGGATGGACAACGCCACCAGGATTCGCCACAGCGGCCGATCCTTGGCCAGCTGCAGGTTCGCCAGCAGCCGCGCACCGTTGGCCGACAGCACCCCCTTGTTCGTCGTGAAGAACTCACAGCCGAGCAGATCGGTCTCGGTGAGGGCGAACAGGTCGCCTTCGTCGACGATGATCTCAGCCTTCAACAGCGCGGTAGCTGCTTCGTAACCGAGGCCTTCGATATCGAGTCCGCCGCGTCCGGCGAGGTGAAAAACCCTCTCCCGCAACTGCGCCGGGCACGATCGGGAGTTCGGGCATCGGATGTCGACATCGCCCTCCTTGGCCGGGGCGAGCAACGTGCCGCACTCGGGGCAGTGCGTGGGCATGACGAACTCGCGCTCGGTTCCCTTCCGCAGTTCGACGACGGGACCGAGAACCTCCGGGATCACGTCGCCGGCCTTGCGGATCATCACCGCGTCGCCAATCAGCACACCCTTGCGTTTGACCTCCGAACCGTTGTGCAACGTGGCCATGCTCACCGTTGAACCGGCGATGCGCACCGGGGTCATGAATGCGAACGGGGTCACCCGACCGGTACGCCCCACGTTGACCCTGATGTCGATCAGCGTGGTCTGAGCCTCCTCGGGGGGGTACTTGTAGGCCGCCGCCCATCGGGGGGCACGCGAGGTCGCGCCCAGGCGACGCTGTTGGGCCAAATCATCGACCTTGACCACCACGCCGTCGATCTCGTGCTCGATCTGATGACGGCGCTGCCCCCAGAACTCGATGCGTTCGATCGCCGCGGCCAGTCCGGTCACCCGGGTGGTGTGCTCAGAAACCGGTAATCCCCAGGCTTTCAGCGCCAGGTAGGCCTCGTGCAGCGTGGCCGGGCTGAATCCTTGCGTGTACCCAAGTCCGTGACACACCATCCGCAATGGGCGGCGGGCGGTGACGGCCGGGTTCTTCTGCCGTAGCGACCCGGCCGCGCTGTTGCGAGGATTGGCGAACGGAGCCTTCCCGTCGGCGACCAGATTGGCGTTGAGGCTCGCGAAGTCGGCAACCAGGAAGAAGCACTCACCGCGGACCTCCAGCACCTCCGGCACCGGCAATTCCGCTGTTGCGGTGAGTATTTCGGGGATATCACCGATGGTCCGGGCATTGAGCGTGACGTCCTCACCGACCCGGCCGTCACCGCGGGTCGCAGCCCGTTCCAGCCGGCCATCGCGGTAGACCAGGGCGATCGCCACCCCGTCGACCTTGAGCTCGCACAGATAGTTCGGTTCGGGGCCGAGTTCGGATTGGACTCGGGCCGACCAGGCCGCCAGTTCATCGGTGTCGAAAACGTCATCGAGGCTGAGCATGCGCTCGAGGTGTTCGGCGGCGGTGAACTCAGTGGCGAACCCGGCCCCGCCGACCAGTTGCGTGGGTGAATCCGCCACCCGCAGTTCCGGGTAGCGCTCCTCGAGTGCGGCGAGATCGCGCAGCAGGGTGTCGAATTCAGCGTCGGAAACCACGGGTGCGTCTTTGATGTAGTACCGAAATTGGTGATCGCGCACCTCCTCGGCCAATTCCTGCCAGCGGCGGCGGGTATCGGGATCGATCGGATCGATATCCGGATCGTCGGGGGTCACCCCCGCAGGCTACCCAGCTAGCGGTCGTTCGCTCAGGCAGTCGGCCCCAGCCACGCAGGGCGTGGCCTGGATCCCCCATCAGTAATGGCCTGCGGACCACTAGCCCGGTCAAGCCACCACACCACCACCATGTGCGGCACCGTGAGGGCGAGAAGCAGGCGCAAGATCTCCGCCACCACCACCGTGGGATCTGCGGCGGTCACCGTGATCCACCCGAGTGCTACCACCGTGGTCAGCGCTGCAATCGACGGTAGTGCGGCGAGTCGAATCAATCGCAGGACCGCCGCCCGATGTCGGCCGACAGTCACTAGATCGGCGCAACCCGGTTCAACGGTGAGCATGCGCGCGCAGTGCCGGATAGCGTGCCAGCCCCCAAACCATAGGGCGAATGCGAGCAAGGGCGGCGCAAGCATGCCAAGAGCGCCGACGAGTACAACATCGAAAGCGACCTGCCGGTGACCCGATCTCAGCGACGCGCTGATCGCGACCACGGCCGCAGCAGTCAAATCCTGCCAGTGAGATCTCAAAGGATCGCCCGCCGATCAGCACCGCGAGATCCGGTGAGATGGCCGCCGCCACGCCGTTGAGTTGATCGCCGGACCGTGCCAGTGGCAGCAACGCCCCACAACCGGCAATCGCGATCGCAGTCGCGGTCACTCCCGCGCGGTCGCCACCCGGTCAACTTGCGCGCTCAACCTCGAGTTCACCCAGTCGAAGTGCACCGCGCTAAGTGCCACGACCGCGATCAGCGCGGGCAACCCGCCCCACTTCAACAACGCCCAGGCCACGGCCGCCACGACGGCGTACACCACCCCGATCAGCCAGAGCGATCGGCCACCGGATAACCGAGCAGCCATCACGTGGTCAGCCGCCCCGTGCGGCACGCCGGCCAGGAAACCCAGTCCGGCGACAACCAGCGCGACCGGCCCGGTGATCGCGGGCAGTCCCGCGAAGTGTGCGCCCACCACCAGGACCGCGCCGAGAATCAGCCAGCGCGACAGGCGGGCGGCAATCCCGAGTACGTCCGGAGCGGCGACCGCGATCGACGAAGTCGGGCCGTGGGAACTCTGATTCGCGATTCCCGGCACTGCCGCATCGTAACGCCGTTCCGCACCGTCAGAGCCGGTCGCCACCCGGGTTGCGACTAGACGGACTCGGGTTCGTCGGCCATCACCTCGGCGACACGCTGCGCCAATCCGATCGCCGTGCGTGCCCACGCAGGGGTGGCACCGGCCAGACCGCAGGCGGGACTGATTCCGATTCGGTCGCGGAGCAGTGCACGCGGGAACCCGAGCCGATCCGTCACCGAGACCCCCGCCGCGGCCAGTTCCTCGACAGCGGGCACGCGGTCCGGGGCGAGCGCGGGAATCAGGCCCAGCACCACACTGCGACCGGAGTCGACGTATTCACCGAGTCCGTCAAGGTCATCGGCAACCAGGTTTGCCACATCGAACGACACCGCGCTGATCATACTGCGCCGCAGCAGGTTCCACGGTACATCAGCGGAGCAGCAGTGCAGCAGGACCTCACCGCCCACCGCGGTGACACACTCGTCGAGCAGCGTGATCGCGCGAACTTCGTCGACCGGATGCACCGTGTTCAGTGCCGTCACCCCGGTCAGCCGCCCCGCCAGCGCAACGGTGAGCAGCGGTTCGTCGAACTGCACCACCACCGTCGTCGACAGCCGACGGGCGACCTCGGCGCGGTGGCGAGAGACACCCTCGGCCAGCGAAGCGGTCAGATCACGCACCGCCCCGGGGTCGGTGATTGCCCGGTGGCCGTTCGCCAGTTCCAACTGCGCGGCCAGGGTGATAGGACCCGGGGCCTGCACCTTGACCACCCGGTCGGCGCTACCGGACTTCTCCCAAGCCTCCTCAAGTGCGTCCACGTCCTCATCGAGCAGGCTGCGGGCCCGCCGCATCACCGCACCGGGGCGTGCGGCGATCCGGTATCCGCGGGTGACGGTGTCGATCGCGATATCGACCAGAAGAGCCCCGGATCGCCCGACCAGGTCGGCTCCCACACCCCGATCGGGAAGTTCGACCAGGTGCGGTAGCCGGGGTAGCTCGCCGATGACGATCTCGGCGGCCTCCCGGGGCGTCGAGCCAGGCCAGGAGCCCAGTCCGGTCGCTGCGGCGAAAACACTCACCGGGTCGTCGTGACGAGGGTGGCGCTGCCGAGGACTTCATCGCCGGAGTCGTCGGGCCGGTAGAGCACCATCGTCTGGCCCGGTGCCACACCGCGCAGGGGTGCGCGGAGCGCAACCTGCAGTCGCCCCTCGGCGAGTCCGGCGATCGCGCCCACCGCCGCACCGTGGGCGCGCACCTGAACTTCGCAGTCCACAAGACCGACGAGTTCGACGCCGGCGGTGAATACCGGTCGCACGCCGGTCAGCGACCACACGTCGAGATCGGTCACTCCGCCAACGCGCACCGTGCCCGATTCCGCGTCGATAGCGGTGACGTAGCGCGGTTGACCGTCCGGGGCGGGTCCGGCGATTCCCAGACCCTTGCGCTGACCGACGGTGAATCCGTGTATCCCGTCGTGCTGTGCCAGCACCGTGCCACCGGCGTCGACGACGACACCGGCCCTGACCCCGATCCGCGCGCCCAGAAATGCCCGGGTATCCCCGGAAGGGATGAAGCAGATGTCGTGGCTATCGGGTTTGTCGGCCACCGCAAGCCCCCGGCGTGCGGCCTCGACCCGGATCTGGGGCTTGGGGGTGTCCCCCACCGGGAACGCAGCGTGGCGCAACTGTTCTGCGGTCAACACGGCCAATACATAGGACTGATCCTTATCGGCATCAACAGCCCTGCGCAACCGGCCCTGCGACAGTCGGGCGTAGTGGCCGGTGGCGACCGCGTCGAAGCCCAGCGCCAGTGCCCTGGCCGACAGCGCCGAGAACTTGATCCGCTCGTTGCAACGCACACACGGGTTCGGCGTCTCACCGCGTGCGTAGGAGTCCACGAAGTCCTCGATCACATCGCGTTCGAACCGGTCGGCAAAATCCCAGACGTAGAAGGGGATGCCAAGAATGTCGGCGACGCGGCGCGCATCAGCGGCATCCTCCTTCGAGCAGCATCCGCGGGACCCGGTCCGCAGCGTCTCGGGAGACTGGGCCAATGCCAGGTGCACGCCCACTACCTCATGACCGGCGTCGACCATGCGGGCCGCGGCCACCGAAGAGTCCACGCCGCCGCTCATCGCGGCCAGCACCCTCATCGGGCCGAGGAACTTGCCAGTGCGGCCTCACGTGCTCGCCGCACCACCGCCGGCAGAACCCGCAGCACCGCATCGACGTCGTCGACGGTGCTGGTGTGGCCCAACGACAACCGCAACGAACCGCGGGACCGCTGCGGATCGGCGCCCATTGCCAGGAGAACATGTGAGACCTGCGCGACACCGGCTGTGCACGCCGATCCTGTCGAACCCTCGATTCCATTGGCGTCCAACAGCATCAGCAGTGAATCACCCTCACACCCGGCAAAGGTGAAGTGGGCGTTACCCGGCAGCCTGCGCTCCCCACGTGCCCCGTTCAGGCAGACGTCATCGATGGTTCCCAGGACACCGTCGATGAGCCTTGTCTGCAACGCCCGAAGCCGTCCGGCGTTGGCCTCAAGGCCACCAACCGCGATGTCCGCCGCTACCGCCATCGACACCGCGCCTGCGACGGCGACGGTTCCCGAGTGAATATCGCGTTCCTGCCCGCCGCCGTGCAGTAGCGGGGTACACGCGACGTCGCGGCGCAATACCAGTGCGCCGACTCCGGTGGGTCCGCCGAACTTGTGCGCGGTGATACTCATCGCGGACAGCCCGGCGGCAGTGAAGTCGACCGGCAGTTGACCCAGGGCCTGGACGGCATCACTGTGCATCGGTACGTCGAACTCGGCCGCGACCGCGGCCAGTTCGGCGATCGGCATGATGGTTCCGACCTCGTTGTTGGCCCACATGATCGAGACCAGCGCCACCTGCGAGCCGTGCACCGTCAGGGCCTCGCGCAGTGCCTCCGGGGACACCGAGCCGTCGGGCGCGGTCGGCAGGTACGTCACCTCGGCGCCCTCGTGCTCGGCCAGCCACCCGACCGCATCGAGCACCGCGTGATGCTCGACGGCGCTGGTGATGATGCGGCGGCACCGGGGGTCGGCGTCGCGTCGCGCCCAGTAAATCCCCTTGACGGCCAGGTTGTCGCTGTCGGTGCCACCTGCGGTGACGATGACCTCCGAGGGGCGGGCTCCCAGGCTTGCGGCCAGGGTCTCACGCGCTTCCTCCAGACGGCGGCGCGCACCGCGGCCGGCCGTGTGCAGCGAGGAGGCGTTGCCCACCGTCGCCAGTGCGGCCGTCATCGCCCCGATGGCCTGCGGATGCATCGGGGTACTGGCGGCATGGTCGAGGTACACCGACCGGTTATCACTCATGGCTCGCTCAGGATACCGGCCGGACCCGGGCGCCCGGTCGGGGAACTACTGCGCCGACATCAGGCGCCGATCGCCAGCTCCGGAAGGTGATCACCGTTCCGACGGCCCCGCACCGCCATCTCGCAGCGCGCCGCGAGGTCGCGGCGGCCGGATCCGGGCAGTTGCAGGGAGTGCACCTCCACGCCCACGACGGTGTGGCGCGCCCGGGCGATTCGCTTCAGCGATGCCCACAGTGAGTCCTCGCCGAGGAACGCCGTCACCGTCGAGGGTCGGCCGTCGCGGTGGCGGTAGGTCAGCCGCAGGGGTTGCACCGGCCGGCCGGTGTCTATGGCGGCCTGAAACATCGCGGGCCGAAACGGCCCGAAATCAGGGCCGCACCACGTGGTGCCCTCGGGGAAGGCGACGACGGTGCGCCCCGCACTCAACCGCTGCGCGACCGCGCCCACCACCAGGGGCAGTCGCCGCAGACTGGCACGGTCGATCGGGATGACGTTCATCAAACGAACGGCAAAGCCCAGACCCGGCCAGTCGACAAGATCGGCGCGGGCGACGAAGGATCCCGGCATCACCGCACCGATCGCGAAGACATCCACCCATGACACATGATTGCTGACCACCAGAACACCGCTCAGATTGCGGATCGGGTTCCCGGTCAACGCGACACGCACACCGAGACAACGGAGCATCAATCGGCAGTAGCTGCGCTGGAACCGGATCCGACCCGGCAACGGTATCGCCAGCAGCAGCAGCGTTGGGAACACCACCAAGGCCGAGGCCAGGCGTCGCAGAATCCGAATCCCCTCCAGCACAGAGTTTTCCGACTCGCCAAGGCCCGCGCTCACGCAGGATTGACCGCATCGGGTCTTTGGCAACCAAGCATGATCGACGATCCCCATCAAAGACCCACCCCGGCGGCGGCCGACGCAGACCGTAACCGGTTCAGGTAGCGCACATCGGCGCATCGCTTGTCCAGTAGCGCTGGGAAGTCGCCGACCCCGAATTCAGGGTCGTGTGCCGGGTCACCGCAGATCCGCGCTCCCAGTCGGAGATAGCCGCGCATCAGGGGCGGCATCGCCGGCCGGGCCGGCGGTTCGATCTGGTCCAATCCGAGTCCGCCGAGAATCACCGGGCGGTAGGGCACGACGGTATGTTCGGCAGCGGCGAAATGGCTCCTGCGCACCACGTCCCGAACCCCGCGCAACTCGCTGCCCGGCCTGCCCGGTCCATGTGTGGGTACCGAAACGCAGCCGATGACGTGGTCGTAACCGCAGCGATCCAGATAGGCGAGGATGCCAGACCACATCATCAGCACCACCGCGCCGTTTCGGTGGTCGCCGTGCACCACCGCACGGCCCATCTCCACCATCGACGGCCGCAGCGCGTCGAGCGCGCCGAT
>JAGYKK010000006.1 GCA_018401645.1 Mycobacterium sp.
GATTGACGCCCTGCACGCCCATCAGGCCCGCGAGGTGCTGCGGCGCGCTCAGTCGATGGGGTTTTGAACAGCCGATCGCGGCCGCGATTGGGGGCGCCACGGAGTTTCTCGGTGAATCCACGACCACGCTGCCACCGCACAGGCGGTGGCCAGCAGCACATGCAGCCACGAGTACATACCGTGGGCCCCGTCCGGCTTGAAGATGACCATGATCCAGGTCGAGAACCCGGCGATCAGGGCGATCGCCGGTCGTGACTGGACCAGTGCCGACGCCACCGCCAGTGGCCAGGTGTAGTACCAGGGCAGGGCGGCGGGTGCGAACAGCACGACGACCACCATTGCCCACGCGATTCCCTGCAGTGCCTCGCGGTCGGTGTGTCGGAAACGCCACCACAGCAGCGGAAGAGTAATTGCGATGACGACCATCCCGATCAGGCGGGTTGCGTCGAGGACACCGTAGAAGCTGACCGGCAGGAATGCCCCGCCGATCGCGTTCGCGAGGTTCGCCACTGCTGTGGGAATCGTCAGCCAGTTGATGACTCGCGCCGAACCGGCGAGCGCGGTCAGCCATCCCAGTCCTACTCCGGCCAAGCCTGATAGCACCGCGAACACCACGCCCAGGGTTGCGATCGACGCCGCGGATGCTACAGCGAACGCCCGCAACCGATTTCCCGGCAGATGGCGCATCCAAACCCACACCATGAACGGAAGTGCCAGCATCGCGGTTGCCTTGATTGCGACCGCCACTGCGATCAGTGCCGCGCCGCTGATGTGATGTCGAGATAATGTCAGCGCGATGCCGGCCATCATGAGCCCGATCATCAGCATCTCGTTGTGCACTCCGCCCATGAGATGGACGATTACCAGGGGATTGAGCACACAGATCCACAGTGCGACCGCGCCGCTGGCACCGACGTGTCGGGCCACCCGTGGCGCGGCCCAGATCAACAGTGCGAGACCGGGCAGCATGCACAGCCGAAGCAGGATGGTCCCCGGTACCACGTTATCGCCGGCGATGAGGGTCACGAATTTGGCGATCAGGATGAAAGCCGGGCCGTACGGCGCGGGTGTGGTGGTCCACACCGAACTGACGTCATCGAGCAGTGGGTTCGGGTTTTCAATCGGTCCTACTGAATACGGGTCGAAACCGTCGCGCAACAACGCGCCCTGGGCGAGATAGGAATAGGCGTCGCGGCTGAAAAGCGGGACGCTGCACATTAACGGTGCCAGCCAGAACCCGGTGCTGGCGACCAAGGTGTACTCGCTGACTCCGCGTCCATCGATCAGTCGGCGGCCCAACCAGAGCCAGGCCGCCAGAATCAACCCGACGCCCAGCCACAGCAGGATCGACGAGACCACCACGCCGTGGCCGAACCGAAGCCAGGACAGGTGCGCCGATTCCAGCAGTGGGTCACGTTGCCGGGTACTGCCCGCGCCGACGCCGCCGATCGCGATCAACGCCGCGCCCAGAAACCCCAGTAGCGCGGGGCGTCCCTCGTCGTCCCGTGCGAAGGCCACCAATCGGGTCAGGCCCTTCGGCGGTGACGCGGCGGTCGGGGGTGTGATGGCGGACATCGGCCTCAGCTCAATCCACTAGGCCGACCGGTTGGCGGCCAATCCGGCGAGTTCACTCAATCCCACCTTGGCACCGGCGTTGATCGGCGCATCCGCCAGCACCCTCAGGGCTCGGCGGGTGAGGGTGTCGATGTGATCCTCCACGGCAGCCAGGGCGCCGACCGATTCGATGACCGCGCACACCTCCCGAACGCCCGAGTCGGTCAGGTCGGTGCCGATGGCGGACCGCAGCAGGTTCGCCGCCCCCGGGTCGGACATCTCGGCCCGGTTGACGGCCTCGGCCAGTAGCACCGTGCGCTTGCCCGAGCGAAGATCGTCGCCGGAGGGCTTTCCGGTGACGGCCGGGTCGCCGAACACGCCCAGCACATCGTCACGTAACTGAAACGCCACGCCCAGATCGGTGCCGAATCCGTGGAAGATCGCTTGGACGTCGGGCCGGTCGGCCGCAACCGCGGCGCCCAATTGCAGCGGCCTCGAGATCGTGTAGGAGGCCGTTTTGTAGGTGTTGACATTCATGGCGGAGGCGATGGATTCCGCACCGCTGGACTCGGCGACGATGTCGAGATACTGCCCGCCGAGAACCTCGGTCCTGATGTCGGACCAGACCCGCAGGACGCGGCGCCGACCGTCCGCTGACAGGTCCGCTGAGGCGACGATGTCGTCGGCCCACACCAGGGAGAGGTCGCCGAGCAGGATCGCCGCGGACCGGCCGAATTGTTCGGCCGCGCCGTGCCAGGCCCGCGTCCGGTGCAGTTCGGTGAACTGAATGTGTGCGGTCGGCATCCCGCGGCGGGTCGCGGAGTCGTCGATGACGTCATCGTGGACGAGGGCACAGGCGTGCAGCAATTCCAGTGCGGAGAACAGCAGTAGCGTCTCGTCGTCGACGAGGTCGCTAGGACCGGTGCTGACGGCGCGATAACCCCAGTAGGCGAACGCCGGGCGAAGTCGCTTGCCGCCGCGCAGGACGAAGTCCTCGAGGACCCCGATAAGGCCGTCGTAGTCGCTGCCGATGTAGGCGGCCTCGACGCGCCGACCCGCCAGATAACGGTGGAGTTGGGCAGTGACGGCTTCGGCTAACTCAGGGGCCGACGGCGCTGCCGCTTCGAGGCTCAGCGTGGTGCCCCTGTCCTCGTGAGATCGTCTGGCCCCGTGAGATCGTCGCCCGCGTTGGCGGCCGTGAACCGGGGCGAGGTGTCGCGGTCGCGCCAGGCGAGGGCGCCAATCAGGCCGGCGACGGCGAAAGCGGCCAGGCCGAGCCACAGGGCTGCGGCCCGCAATGACCGCGTGCTGGGGTCGGTGTAGCGGGATTGCGCACTCATGGTCGTGACGACCCCGGGTTTGAGCTGCCATTGCACGACGTCGGTGTCCACTCGATCTCCATTGGTGGAGGTGACCTCTCCTGGGAAGGCGGCGCTGAACGTTACGTCGGCCTCGGCGTCAGTGACGTTCGTCAAGTCGACACGGCCCTCAAGGATGACCAGGTTGCCCGCTCGGCGCAGCGAGATGTCCACTCCTGACGCATCCTCGCTCAGGTTGGCCAGTTGCGGCAGTTCGGCGAAAGACAGGCCGGAGAAAACGGCTTGGGAGCCCACGTAGCCGTCTGCGTCATAACTCGACACGCTGACCTTCTGGCCGAACGGCAGATTCTCGTCGAACTGTGGTCCGAGATCCTTGTCGTCTCGGGGCTTACTGGCCGCGATGATCTCCCCGGACACCACGTCATCGGGGGAGACCGTGATCGAAGCGTTGACGCGCAGACACCCGGATGTTAGCGGCGCGAGGACCAGCAGAAGCATGGCCAGTGTCCATTGACGAATCCGGCGACGCCGGTTCCGCACGGGAAGTCCCACAGTAAGTATGGTGCCAGACGCGCACTACAGCGGCAGCGTTCGACCCAGGATGGCGAAGGCCCGAGGGTCGCCGGCGAAATGGTATCCCCGGATGACGTCGGTGAAACCCAGTCGGCGATACAGCCGCCAGGCGCGATTGGCAGCGCCGCTCGTTTCCGGCGTCGAGAGCAGCACGTTGGCCTCGCATCGGTTGGTCAGTAGCCGACGCGCCAGTGCTTCGCCGAGGCCGCGGCCCTGGGCGGCCGGATCGATGTGCAGTTCGGTGAGTTCGAAATAGTCGCCCATCAGACGGGCCGTTTCGTCGCGAGGGAATCGATCGATGCAGGCCGCGGGTGACCTGTTGCTGCCACCGTGGTCCGGCGCCCACCCGGTAGCCGTAGGCCACTCCGAGCAATGGCGCGACGGCAGTTCCTCGGCTGCGGGGCATGCGCCGGGCGGGACGTCGGTTTCCACCACCGCCACGGCCGCCAGCCGTGCCTGCGAGCAATGCTCGAGCCACATCGAGGCCCGTTGCGACTCGGTGCCGCGCGGGTAGCGCATCGCATCGACATAGACGTTCAACGCATCGGGCAGGCGGCGTTGCATCTCATCGGGGGTCATGTCGATCAGGAAGGTCGCCAACGTCAGGTGCCCCTCTCGACGTGCGGTCCGGCCGGGTGGCCGCACCGCCATTATGGTGCCGGTCGGTCTCTCCGCCAGGCCCGGTGGTGACGATCGTCTTACGTCGACCTGACCAGTGTCGACGGACTTCTGCGCGGGGCTACACTGGACCCTGGCGGCCAGTCGTGGAAACGGGTGGTCGAACTGGGTGGTATGAGGCACCTCGGCCTCGTATCATTTGGTAACCCGCCCCGGATGACGCCCGGGGCCGGGGATTGAATCCATGAGCAGTACCGGCTGAGTCAGGCAAGGAGGGACGAATGCCACTCTCCGAACATGAGCAGCGGATGCTCGACCAGATTGAGAGCGCGCTTTACGCTGAGGATCCCAAGTTCGCCTCCAGCGTTCGCGGCGGAAATCTGCGGGCGCCGTCTATGCGCAGGCGATTGCAGGGCGTCGGACTCTTCCTTTCCGGGCTGGCGATGCTCGTGTCGGGGGTCGCTGTCAAGGCCACCATGGTCGGCGGTTTTCCGGTGTTATCGGTGCTCGGATTCCTCGTGATGTTCGCCGGAGTGGTGTTCGCGATCACCGGTCCGCGGGTGGCCGACGGTCCTGACGAGGCCGCCGCCGAATCCGGCCCGTCAGCGTCGAGCGCTGGCGCGGCGGTTCGATTCACCAACCGGATGGAAGATCGCTTCCGGCGACGCTTCGACGGGTAAGCGGTCGGCGAACACCACCGCCAGGGCAGCCCAAGCGGCTGCCCCACTCTTTTTGGTCCAAACTTGTCCCAGTCTTTTGGTCCAAACTTCTCCAGCCCCACTTTCCCCCACGGGCCTTCAGCAGGTGTTTCCCGCACTTTCCCCGGCGTTTCCGGCCTTGCGATCCCCCTGCGCTTCCCGATTTGTGGGGAAAAACATCATTTTTTGCCCTTGGAGTGGAGCTAAGTGGGGCAATGTGGGGTACTGTGGCGGACGTCGGAGTGGAGGTCACTTCGGGGTGTTGAGGGGCGAGGAGATGTGCGCAGCGTGTTCCTCGGCACCTATACCCCCAAGTTGGACGACAAGGGCCGACTGACGCTGCCCGCCAAATTCCGCGACGCACTGGCAGGAGGGTTGATGGTCACCAAGAGTCAGGATCACAGCCTCGCGGTCTACCCTCGGGCGCAGTTCGAGCAGCTGGCGCAGCGCGCCACCCGGACCTCCCGCAGCAACCCCGAGGCCAGGGCATTCCTGCGCAACCTGGCCGCAGGCACCGATGAACAGCACCCGGATACCCAGGGCCGGATCACGCTGTCCGCCGACCACCGGCGCTATGCGGGTCTGTCCAAGGACTGCGTGGTGATCGGCGCGGTGGAGTTCCTGGAGATTTGGGACGCCCGGGCCTGGCAGGACTACCAACAGACCCACGAAGAGAACTTCTCCGCGGCCAGCGATGAAGCACTCAGCAACATCATCTGAGCCCGCGGCGGTGCCGCACGCCCGTGCAGCGTGGCCTCTGTCCGAATCGACCCTGACGTACTTCCCCGACGCCAGGTTCGAGACGGACAGGGACCTCGTTGCAGGGGTGGTTTCCCGCCGACCCGGGTTCTGCCGGCCCGGGCTCCGTCGACCCGAAGGATTCGCTGTGGCTCCCTCAGTTGAGCCGACCCCCGCCCACGTTCCGGTACTGCTGGATCGCTGCGTGGAACTCCTCGCCCCGGCACTGACAGCACGCGCCGCCGATGGGTCCGGTGCGGTACTGGTTGACGCCACCCTCGGTGCGGCAGGCCATGCCGAGCGCTTTCTCAGTGAATTCGCGGGCTTGCGAGTGGTGGGACTCGACACCGACCCTGAGGCGCTGGCAATCGCGGCCGCGAGACTCTCCAGATTCGGGGAACGGGTAAGCCTTGTTCACACCCGCTACGACGGGTTTGATCGGGCATTGGGTGAAAGTGGCTTGGCAGCAGGTGATTCCGTCGACGGGGTGCTGTTCGACCTCGGCGTCTCCTCGATGCAACTCGATCGAGTTGACCGGGGCTTCTCTTACTCCAAGGATGCGCCGCTGGACATGCGGATGAATGCCGCATCGGGCTTGTCCGCGGCCGACATCCTCAACACCTACGACCGAGCCCGATTAGCCGACATCCTGCGTCGCTTCGGCGAGGAAAGGTTCGCTTCCCGGATTGCCGGATACATCGTCGATCGACGCGCGCGCAGCCCCTTCTCCCGGACCGGCGAACTCGTCGAGGTCCTCTACGAAGCGATTCCGGCAGCAACTCGGCGAACCGGCGGGCATCCTGCAAAGCGAACCTTCCAGGCACTGCGGATCGCAGTCAACGCCGAGTTGGACTCATTGACCGCGGCTCTACCCCAGGCACTGTCCGCGCTGCGGCCCGGTGGACGCATCGTGGTGATGGCCTATCAATCCCTCGAGGACCGCATCGTCAAGACCACCTTCGCCGCGGCGACGGTCTCGCGCACACCGGCAGGGCTCCCGGTGGAACTCCCGGGCTACGAGCCACTGTTCGCCGCGGTAACCCGGGGTGCGGAACGCGCGGACGCCGCCGAGATCGAACGCAATCCGCGTAGCGCACCGGTTCGTCTCCGAGCCATCCAACGCGCGACACCGTCAAGCCATGGGGAGGACAGCTGATGAAGGTCGGCCACAAGGTAGCGCGGTCCTGCGGCCACACCAAAGGGACGTAACACCGGCGGGACTGCTCGCGGTGGCCGGCCGCGTGCGGCGGCTACTGCCCGCGGTGGACTGCCCGCGGTGGGACTGCCCGTGGACTGCCCGCGTGGACTGTCCGCGTGGACTGTCCGCGGTGGCCGGCCGCGTGAGCCGCGCGGGTTGCGGCCCGGGCCGCAGACCGCGCCGGCGCCCCGGCCTGTCGAACGGATCGCGCGGCCCAAAGACACCGCCCAGGCCAAGGCCCGCGCTAAGGCCCGTAAAGCGAAGGCGCCCACAGTAAAACGCCCGTCACTGCGGGAACGGCTGATCCTCAAGCTCGAGGGGGTTGATCTTCGCCCCCGGACCCTACTGGCTCGGATCCCGTTCGTAATGCTGATCATCGGGGCGTTGGCTCTCGGTTTGGGCATCACTTTGTGGCTGTCAACGGCTTCGGCGCAACGGTCCTATCAACTCGGCAGTGCTCGTACCGTCAACGATGCGTTGATGCAGCAGAAGGAGGCCCTCGAGAGGGATGTTCTGGAGGCCCAGTCAGCTCCGGCACTTGCCGATGCGGCTCGCAACCTCGGCATGATCCCGTCCCGGATACCGCGCACCTCGTCCAGGATCCGGCCGGTAACTGGCTGGTCATCGGCATGCCTAAGCCCGCCGAGGGGCACCGCCGCCACCGCTGAACACCAAATTGCCCGACCCGACCCCGCCCGTTTTACCCAGGCCGGCGCCGGTGGTGCCGGGGCCGGGCGCATTCGCGGAGGTCCCGACGCTGATTGCCGCGGTGCCCGTTCCGGGTAGCGTGCACGCGTCCGCCGGACTGGCACTGCCTGGTCCTGGTGACACGCTGTCGACCGGACCTTCGGCACCGGGGGCATTGCCTGCGCCTACAGTGCCTGGTGTGGCTCTTGCTCCTCCTGGGTCTTTGGTGCCTCCTGGGTCTGCCGTGCCTCCTGGTTCTTTAGCGCCTCCTGGGTCTTTGGTGCCTCCTGGGTCTGCCGTGCCCCCAGCGGCGGTAGCGGCACCGGTGGTGGCGCCGCCGGTGATGTCTGATCCATTTGGGTCGCCCGGTGTTGCGATCGGGATCGGTCCCGCGGTGCCGGCTCGGTGAGCCGGTCCGGCAGGCCGGGTCCGCGGCCCGGCGCCAACCGTCGGGGCGCCCGGGGATCCGGAATCCAGCCGACGACGGCCGGGCGATCAGCGAAAGCCAAACGGACCCGCCCAGTCAGTGAAATCGATTCGGCAAGTTCCTCTTTCGTCTATCGCTACCGAGTGGGCAGCGCCGTCATATTCCTTGCGCTCCTGGTGGCTGCGGCGCAATTGTTCAACCTTCAGGTGCCTCAGGCGGCGGGCCTTCGCGCTCAAGCGGCAAGCCAACTCAAGGTCACCGACGTCGAAAAGGCCGTGCGGGGCAGCGTGGTGGACAGCAGCCTCAACAAACTGGCCTTCACCACGGAGGCGCGGGCCCTGACGTTCCAACCAAACAAGGTCCGCGAACAACTCGCCGAGGCCAAGCGGAAGTCGCCGAAGGCTCCGGATCCAGATCAGCGGTTGATGGAGATTGCCAGGGACGTCTCAGCCAAGCTGAACAATTCGCCGGATTTCGCGGGGATTCTCAAGAAGCTGCGCAGTAACGAGACGTTCGTCTACCTGGCCCGCGCCGTCGATCCCGGTATCGCGCTGGCGATCTCAAAAAAGTTTCCCGAGGTCGGCGCTGAACGTCAAGATATCCGTCAGTACCCCGGCGGATCCCTGGCCGCGAATGTGGTGGGCGGTATCGACTGGGACGGCCATGGACTGATGGGTCTTGAGGAGTCGATGGATTCAGTGCTGGCCGGCACCGATGGGTCGGTGACCTACGACCGAGGATCCGACGGCGTGGTCATCCCGGGCAGCTACCGCAATCGTCACGGCGCGGTCAACGGATCGACCGTTCAACTGACTCTCGACAGCGACATCCAGTTTTACGTACAGCAGCAGGTTCAACTGGCCAAGAACGCCTCCGGCGCCAAGAACGTCTCTGCGGTGGTGCTTGACGCCAAGACCGGCCACGTCCTGGCCATGGCGAACGACAACACGTTCGACCCCAGTCAAGACATCGGCCGCCAGACCGATCGCCAGATCGGCAATCTGTCCGTGACGTCGCCGTTCGAGCCCGGTTCGGTGAACAAGGTCATTACGGCGTCGGCGGCGATCGAGTTTGGGCTGACCAATCCCGATGAGGTGCTTTCGGTGCCCGGGTCGATCAACATGGGCGGCGTTAATATCCGCGACGCCTGGGCCCACGGTGTGATGCCCTACACCACCACCGGAATCTTCGGGAAATCCTCGAACGTGGGCACATTGATGCTCGCCCAGCGGATCGGTCCGGAGCGTTTCTACGAGATGCTCGGCAAGTTTGGTTTGGGTCAACGAACGGGCGTCGGTCTGCCGGGCGAGAGTGCGGGAATCGTGCCGCCACTCGACCAATGGTCGGGTAGCTCGTTCTCGAATCTGCCGATCGGACAGGGGCTTTCTATGACCCTCCTGCAAATGACCGGTATGTATCAGGCCATCGCCAATGACGGGCTTCGGATTCCCACCCGAATCGTCAAGGCCACGGTTGCGGCGGACGGGACCAGCACTGAGGAACCGCAACCGGCCGGCATCCGGGTGGTCTCACCGGAAACTGCGCGGACAGTGCGCAACATGCTGCGGGCGGTAGTGCAACGCGATCCGATGGGTACCCAGCAGGGCACCGCCCCGGCCGCCGCGGTTCAGGGTTACCAAATCGCGGGAAAGACCGGCACCGCGCAGCAGATCAACCCGGCCTGCGGTTGTTACTACGATGACGTGTACTGGATCACCTTCGCCGGAATGGCCCCGGTGGACGATCCGCGCTACGTCGTTGGCCTGATGATGGACGCACCGGTCCGTAATGCCGACGGTTCGCCCGGGTACTCGGCGGCGCCCCTGTTCCACAACATCACCGCCTGGTTGCTGCAACGCGACAATGTCCCACTCTCACCCGACCCCGGGCCGCCGTTGACCCTCGAGGCCACCTGACGGGATCGACGACGTTCCCTCAGTAGGGTGAAGAGCCGATAGGTAACCGGCGAATGGGAGGCGACCTGCGGTGATCAGTGCCCTTCGGCCGCGTGTCACTCCTGGTCTGTCGCTGGCAAACCTGGCATCCACGATCGGCGCTCAGTCCGCCGATGGCACGGCCGCCCTCAACGTCCGCATCGGCGGGGTGACCCTGCGCGCCCAGGATGCCCTCGCTGGTGATCTGTTCGCGGCACTGCCCGGGGCTTCGGCACACGGCGCCGAGTACGTCGGTGCGGCGCTCGACGCCGGCGCTGTGGCGGTGCTCACCGACGCTGAGGGCGTGGTGGTGATCAGTCGGCTGTTCGGCGGCCCGGCACCGGTCCCGGTGGTGGTTCATCCCGCGCCGCGCTCGGTCCTCGGAACACTGGCCGCCGCCGTCTACGGGCGACCCTCAGACCGTGTCGTCGTACTCGGAGTGACCGGCACATCCGGAAAGACCACCACCGCCTACCTGATCGACGCCGGCCTGCGTGCCGCCGGCCGGACCGCGGGCCTGATCGGCACCGTCGGAGTCAGGATCGCCGATTCGGACGTGCCCGACTCCGTGGTAGGTGGCGCACTGACCACACCGGAGGCACCCGCACTGCAGGGCTTGCTCGCACTGATGGCCGAGCGTGGTGTCGACACGGTGGCGATGGAAGTCTCCAGCCACGCTCTCGAGCTCGGCCGGGTCGACGGAATCCATTTCGCGGTAGGCGGTTTCACTAATCTTTCGCGCGACCATCTAGATTTCCATCCCTCCATGGAGGCCTACTTCGAAGCCAAGGCACGGCTCTTCGATCCGTCCTCGCCGCTGCATGCGCAACGTGCTGTGGTCTGCATCGACGATGAGGCGGGTCGGGCCATGGCGCAGCGGGCCGGGTCCACGGTCACGGTGAGCGTGACGGATCAGCCGGCGGATTGGCGGGCCGAAGATGTGGTGGTCCTCGACGGGGATCCGCGTGGCGACCTCCAGGAGTTCAGCGCGGTCGATCCGGCCGGCGTTCATCACCGGGTACGCATTCGGCTTCCCGGCCGCTATAACGTCGCCAACGCGTTGCTTGCACTGGCCATGCTCGACGCCGTCGGAGTGTCGCCCGAGCAGGCCGCACCCGGGTTGCGTAGGGCCTCGGTCCCGGGTCGGCTTGAGGTTATTGAGCGGGGCCAGGATTTCCTGGCCGTCGTCGACTACGCACACAAACCCGGTGCGCTGCGCGCGGTGCTGGAAACGCTGCGTCGGCCGGGCGCGAGGCTGGCCGTGGTCTTCGGCGCGGGCGGTAATCGGGATCAGGGTAAGCGCGAGCCGATGGGCCGGGTCGCCGCGGAGTTCGCCGACCTGGTGGTGATCACTGATGACAACCCGCGTGACGAGGATCCGGCCACGATCCGGGCCGCCATCACGGCCGGAGCGGGTACCGTTGGCCGAACCGGAGACGGGGGTCCTGCCGAGTTGGTTGAGATCGGGGACCGACGTTTGGCGATCGCTCACGCCGTCGGTTGGGCGCGTCGCGGCGACGTGGTGGTGATCGCCGGCAAGGGACACGAGACCGGCCAGACCGTCGCCGGGCAGACTCGGCCGTTCGATGATCGGGCCGAACTCGCGCGTGCACTCGAGGCGATCGCGCGATGATCGCCCTGTCCATCGCCGAGATCGCCGAGATCGTCAGGGGCACCCTTGCCGATATCGGCCCAGCCGAGGCGGCCGCAACCAACGTCACCGGGTCGGTCGAGTTCGACTCCCGCTCGCTCACCCCCGGTGGGCTTTTCCGCAACGGCCTTGCCGGGCGCCCGCGCGGACGGTCATGACTTCGCCACCGATGCCGTGGCGGCCGGCGCGGTGGTGGTTTGGCCGCTCGTCCGGTTGGAGTGCGGCCGTCGTGGTCCCGCCCCGCCGCGTCCGACACGCGTGCCGGTGTGTTCGAGCACGACACCGACGGCTCCGGGGCCGCCGTCGTGGGCGCGGCTGGCCAAACTAGCCGCCGCAGTGGCGGCCGAACTTCTCGGTGGCGGGTTGCGGATAATCGGCATCACCGGGTCGTCGGGCAAAACCTCGACCAAAGATCTGATCGCCGCCGTGTTGCGACCGTTGGGGCAGGTGGTGGCACCACCGGGCTCGTTCAACAATGAACTTGGACTGCCATGGACGGTGTTGCGGGCCACCGAGCAGACTGACTATCTGGTGCTGGAGATGTCGGCTCGTCATCTCGGGAACATCGCCGCACTCGCCCGGATTGCGCCGCCGTCGATCGCGGTGGTGCTCAACGTCGGCACCGCGCACCTCGGTGAGTTCGGCTCGCGGGAGAACATCGCCAGGACGAAAGGCGAACTTGTCGAGGCGGTTTCAGCGACCGGGGTGGCGATTCTCAACGCCGACGACGCGTTGGTGGCAGCGATGGCGGCGCGGACCTCGGCGCGGATCGTCACCGTCGGACGAAGCCCGGCAGCGGACGTCCGGGCCGAGGACGTCGACCTTGATGAGTTGGCCCGGCCACGCTTCACCCTGGTCACCGGGGCCGGTCGCACCCCCGTCAGGCTGGCCGTGCACGGTGAGCACCAGGTGGGCAACGCGCTAAGTGCGGCCGCGGTGGCTTTTGAGTGCGGCGCTACGCCCGACCAGGTGGCCGATGCACTGGCCGCGGCCGCCCCCGCCTCGCCGCACCGGATGGAGGTGCGGACCCGGCCCGACGGTGTCACGGTCATCAATGACGCCTACAACGCCAATCCGGAATCCATGCGAACCGGGCTGCAGGCGCTGGCCGTGATGGCGCGGCAATCCGGCGGCCGGCGGCGCAGCTGGGCGGTGCTGGGCGAAATGGGCGAGCTCGGCGAGGACTCGATTGCCGAACATGATCGGATCGGCCGGCTTGCGGTGCGCTTAGATATCAGTCGGCTCGTCATCGTCGGAACCGGGAGGTCTGTGAACGCCATGCACCACGGCGCGATCATGGAGGGTTCCTGGGGTTCGGAGTCGGTCATGGTCCCCGACGCTGACGCCGCGCTGGCGCTGTTGTGCTCAGAACTGGCACCCGGGGACGTGGTTTTGGTCAAGGCATCCAACGCGGCCGGCCTCGGGACATTGGCGGAGGCGCTGGCCGCGGCCGCCGGACCGCGCCGGGAACCGCCCGGATGAGACTGATTCTGTTCGCCGTCGGCATCTCGCTGGCGGTGTCGATACTGCTGACCCCGACTCTGATCCGGCTGTTCACCCGGCAGGGCTTCGGCCAGGAGATCCGCGAGGACGGTCCGCCCAGTCACCAGCGGAAGCGGGGCACCCCGTCGATGGGCGGCGTGGCGATTCTGGCCGGAATCTGGGCCGGCTACTTCGGCGCGCACCTGTTCGGGCTGATACTCGGCGGCGGCGGGCCGTCGGCCTCGGGACTGCTCGTGCTGGGTCTGGCGACCGCACTCGGCGGCGTGGGATTCCTCGACGACCTGATCAAGATCCGTCGCTCGCGCAATCTCGGATTGAACAAGACTGCCAAGACGGCCGGTCAGATCACCGCGGCCGTGCTGTTCGGCATCCTGGTGTTGCAGTTCGCCAACGCCGACGGCCTGACGCCCGGCAGTCGGCAGCTGTCCTACGTTCGTGAAATCGCCACGGTCGCCCTACCGCCGGTGCTGTTCATCCTGTTCGTCGTCGTGGTAGTCAGTGCCTGGTCCAACGCCGTGAATTTCACCGACGGTCTGGACGGCCTGGCGGCAGGCTGCATGGCCATGGTCGGCGCTGCCTACGTGCTGATCACCTTCTGGCAGTTCCGAAACGCCTGCGCCACCGCCCCCGGCCTGGGTTGCTACAACGTTCGAGACCCACTTGACCTGGCGCTGTTGGCGGCCGCGACTACCGGCGCCTGTATCGGTTTCCTCTGGTGGAACGCCGCCCCTGCGAAGATCTTCATGGGCGACACCGGTTCGCTGGCGCTGGGCGGCATCATCGCGGGGTTGTCGATCACCAGCCGGACCGAGGTGCTCGCGGTGGTCCTCGGGGCGCTGTTCGTCGCGGAGGTCACGTCGGTGGTGGTGCAGATTCTGGCGTTCCGCACCACCGGCCGGCGGGTGTTCCGGATGGCGCCCTTCCACCATCACTTCGAACTCGTCGGCTGGGCCGAGACGACTGTCATCATCCGGTTCTGGCTACTCACAGCGATCGCCTGCGGGCTCGGGGTGTCGTTGTTCTACAGCGAGTGGCTCGCCGCCATCGGGGACTGACGTGCCGGCCGAATTGTCGCCGCTGGCGCCGGGAGCGCGGGTACTGGTGGCCGGTGCACGGGTCACCGGACGCGCGGTGGTCGGCGCGTTGTCGTCTCGGGATGTCGAGGTGACGGTATGCGACGACGATCTGGCCGCAGCCCGCGGACTGGCCGGCGCCACCGGAATCTCCACGGCCGAGGCGATTGCGGGAGCCGGGAGTTTCGATCTGGTGATCACCAGTCCGGGCTTTGCGCCGACGGCACCGGTCCTGGCTGCCGCGGCGGGAGCGGGCGTCCCGATCTGGGGCGACGTCGAACTCGCCTGGCGCCTGGATGCGGCCGGGTTGTACGGTCCGCCGCGGCGGTGGCTGGTGGTGACCGGAACCAACGGCAAGACCACCACCACCTCGATGCTCTACGACATGCTCATCGCCGACGGGCGGTCCGCGGTGCTGTGCGGCAACATCGGCGACCCGGTTCTCGACGTGCTGGACCGGCCTTCTGATTTGCTGGCAGTAGAGATATCGAGCTTTCAGTTGTTCTGGTCGCCCTCGTTGCGGCCCGAGGCCGGCGTGGTGCTCAATATCGCCGAGGATCATCTGGACTGGCATGGCGGTTTCGAGGCCTATGCCGCGGCCAAGGCGCGCGCCCTCGACGGCCGGGTGGTGGACGACAACCTCTTCGATGCGACGGCCGGTGGCGAGCGCGCTCCTGGCGGGCGCTGCGCGCCGTGCGAGCCGGGTTCCGGCTGGGCGAACCGGGCCCCGGTGAGCTGGGAGTCTGCAACGGCGCCCTGGTCGACCGGGCTTTTGCCGACGATCTCGCGCTTGCCCCGGTCGCATCGATCGGGGTGCCTGGTCCGGTCGGTGTGCTCGACGCGCTGGGCGCGGCGGCGCTGGCCCGCGCCGTGGACGTGTCGCCGACCGCGATCGAAGCCGCTCTCGCCGGATTTCGGGTTGGCCGGCACCGCGCCGAGTCGGTGGGTGTCATCGACGGAGTCCGCTATGTCGATGACTCCAAGGCCACCAATCCACATGCCGCGCAGGCGTCGATCCTGGGCTTTGCGCGGGTGGTCTGGGTGGCGGGTGGCCTGCTCAAGGGCGCGTCGGTCGAGGATGCGGTGGTCCGGGTCGCTGACCGGCTGGCCGGTGTGGTGTTGATCGGCCGCGACCGTGCGGCGTTCGCCGAGGCGTTATCGCGACACGCCCCCGATGTCCCGGTCATTGAGGTTGCGGCGCGCGAAGATGCTGTGATGCATGGGACTAATGAGTCGGATGTTACTCATGGGACTCGCACTGTCGACGTGGCCGGCTCCGACCTGGGTCTTCGGGTGATGGCGCAGGCCGTCGCTGCCGCAGCTGGGCTGGCTCGCCCGGGTGACACGGTGCTGCTCGCACCGGCGGGAGCGTCGTTCGACCAGTTCGCCGGTTATGGCGACCGTGGCGACGCCTTCGCGGCCGCGGTTCGCGCCGCGGCCCGGTAACGGCGTGCGCGCGCGGTTTTTCCCAACCCGGTTTTCCCAACCCGGTTTTTCCCGGCCCGGCGCGGGGCAGTGAGTTCTCCGGCGCCGACGCCGCGGGCGGTGACGGCGAGTCCGCCGGGGAGGCGAAGCGGCCGAGGTTCGGTCCGCCTCGACGGTTCGGCGCCTGGTTCGCCGGGCCGCTGACCTCGTTCCACCTGATGGTCGCGGTAGCGGGACTGCTGACCACGCTGGGCTTGATCATGGTGCTTTCAGCCTCCGGTGTGCACTCCTACGACGAGGATGGTTCGCCGTGGTCGATCTTC
This sequence comes from Mycobacterium sp., assembly GCA_018401645.1. Classification (GTDB taxonomy): domain Bacteria; phylum Actinomycetota; class Actinomycetes; order Mycobacteriales; family Mycobacteriaceae; genus Mycobacterium. The sequence continues at coordinate 15,722 of JAGYKK010000006.1, forward strand.
AATCGGCAGTTGCTCTGGGCGGCCGTGGGACTGTTCGCGTGCTGGTTCGCCTTGCGACTGCCGGTGCGCTTCATACGCGCGACCGCCTTTCTGGGTTTCTCGGCCACCATCGTGATGCTGGTCCTGGTGCTCATTCCTGGGATCGGCCGTGTTGCCAACGGCACCCGGGGATGGTTTGTGGTCGGCGGCCTGTCCATGCAGCCCTCCGAACTCACCAAGATCGCGTTCGTCATCTGGGGATCGCACCTGTTGGCCGCCCGGCGGATGGAGCGGGCCTCGCTGCGCGAGATGCTGATTCCGCTGATCCCGGCGGCGGTAATCGCGCTCGCGCTCATCGTCGCCCAACCGGACCTCGGCCAGACGGTGTCGCTGGGCATCATCCTGCTCGCCTTGCTGTGGTTCGCGGGCCTACCGCTGAAAGTCTTCGTCACTTCGCTGCTCGCAACAATCGCGGCGGCCGCAGTGCTGGCTGTCTCCGAGGGATACCGGAGCGCGCGGGTGCAATCCTGGTTGGATCCGAGCGCCGACACCCAGGGCGCCGGCTACCAGGCCCGTCAGGCTAAATTCGCGCTGGCCAACGGGGGTGTGTTCGGTGATGGCTTGGGCCAGGGGACCGCGAAGTGGAATTATCTGCCCAACGCCCATAACGACTTCATCTTCGCGATCGTCGGTGAGGAACTCGGCTTCATCGGCGCCTTCGGACTGCTGGCGCTGTTCGGGCTGTTCGGCTATACCGGCATGCGGATCGCCAGGCGATCGGTGGACCCGTTCCTGCGCCTGCTCACCGCGACCGCGACCGCATGGGTGATCGGGCAGGTATTCATCAACGTTGGTTACGTGGTCGGGTTGTTACCGGTCACGGGTATTCAGCTTCCGCTGATCTCGGCTGGCGGAACATCAACGGCAACGACGCTGTTCATGATCGGTCTGATGGCGAATGCGGCCCGCCATGAACCCGCAGCGGTAGCGGCACTGCGCTCCGGCCGCGACGACAAGATGAACCGGCTGCTTCGACTACCACTGCCGGAACTGTATCTGCCGAACCGTGCCGAGGCCCTGCGAAGCCGACTGCACTCATCAAAGCGGGCCGCCCCGGCCGCGAAGTCGGCCCCGGCCGCAAAGTCGAAGTCGAAGTCGAAGTCGGCCAAGTCGGCCCCGGCCGCAAAGTCGGCTCGGACGTCGAAGTCGGCCAGATCGGCCCCGGCCGCAAAGTCGACTAGATCGGCAACGTCACGCAAGTCCGGCAAGCGTTCGCCTAGTAACGTCAACGCCGCCCGGGTCAAGAAGGCGGCCAAGGCCGGGTCCGCTGGTCGCGGGGGGCATCATGAAGGCGCCTCCCAGCAGCGTCGCGGCATTCTCGCGAAGGGCAAGGCGAGGCAGGGGACAGGCCAGCCGCGGCGGTCCCGCACACTGGAAGGTCAACGTTACGGGTGAGTGGCTCGGGGGTCGACGGCGGAACGGGCCGCGGTGATTTTGGTCCCGACGACCGTGGCCCCGATAACCACGGCCCCGATAACCACGGCCCCGATAACCACGGCCCCGACGCACCCGCGGGAGAACTGTCGATCGTGCTGGCGTTGCGGCGGCGCGGCCGGTCACGTCGAGCCCGCGATGGCCGTTGCCGACGCCTTGATCGCGTTGCATCCAGCGCTGCGTATCACGGCGCTGGGCACTGCCCGGGGCTTGGAGAATCGGCTGGTGCCCGCGCGCGGGTATCAGCTCCGCCTGGTACCTGCGGTCCCGTTGCCACGCCGACTCAACGCCGATCTGATCCGCCTTCCGTGGCGGGTAAGGGCATCGGTGGAAGACCGAAGCGGTACTCGACGAGGTGAACGCCGACGTCGTGGTTGGTTTCGGCGGCTATGTCGCCGTGCCCGCGTATCTAGCGGCGCGCCGTGGTCGGCGCCGTCGGCGAACGGTGCCGGTCGTGGTCCACGAGGCCAATGCCCGTGCCGGTCAAGCTAATCGGATCGGCGCGCGGTTCGCCCCGCCGGGTCCTGGCTGCGGTGCCGGGTTCGGGCCTGCGCGGAGCGGAGGTGGTGGGCATGCCGCTGCGTGGATCGATCACCGATCTGGACCGGGCGGCTTTACGCGAACAGGCACGCAGACATTTCGGGTTCGCCGCGGACGCCCGCGTTCTGCTGGTGTTCGGCGGTTCCCAGGGAGCGGTCTCCATCAACCGTGCGGTCGCGGCGGCCGCGGTCGACCTCGCTGCCGCCGGTGTCTCGGTGCTGCACGTCCACGGCCCCAAGAACACCCTGGATCTGCCGACGCCCCGAGTTGGCGAACCGCCCTACGTGGCGGTGGGATACCTGGACCGGATGGATCTCGCCTACGCCGCGGCCGACCTGGCGATCTGTCGGTCGGGAGCGATGACCGTCGCCGAGGTGTCTGCGGTCGGCCTGCCGGCCATCTACGTTCCGTTACCGATTGGCAACGGCGAACAGCGCCTCAATGCCCTGCCTGTGGTGCGGGCCGGAGGTGGTGAACTGGTCGCCGACGCCGACCTGACGCCGAGCTACGTCGGCACCGAGGTGGCGCGGTTGGTGACCGATTCCGCCCGGCTTGCGGCGATGACGGCGGCGGCAGCGGGCGTTGGCCATCGGGATGCGGCCCGCCGGGTCGCCGAGATCGTTCTTGCCGTTGCATGTGCCGGTCGCGAGGTGCGCCGGTGAACCCGCTACCGCCCGAGCTTGAACGGGTACACATGGTGGGGATCGGCGGAGCGGGCATGTCCGGAATCGCCCGCATTCTGCTCGATCGTGGCGGGATGGTGTCGGGCTCGGACGCCAAGGAATCGCGCGGGCTGGTGGCACTTCGGGCCCGCGGCGCCCAGATCAGCATCGGCCACGACGTGGCCAACCTCGATGTGCTACCCGGCGGCGTCACGGCGGTCATCACCACGCACGCCGCTATTCCGAAGACCAACCCGGAACTGGTGGAGGCCCACCGCCGCGAGATTCCGGTGCTAATGCGACCTGCCGTGTTGGCGAAGCTAATGGCCGACTACCGCTCGCTGATGGTCACTGGCACCCACGGCAAAACCACGACCACGTCGATGCTCACGGTCGCCCTGCAGCACGGCGGGTTCGATCCTTCATTTGCCGTCGGGGGCGATCTGGGTGAGGCCGGAACCAATGCCCACCACGGAAGTGGCGAGGTGTTCGTGGCTGAGGCCGACGAGAGTGACGGCTCGCTTCTGGTGTACGCCCCCGATGTCGCAGTGGTGACCAACGTCGAAGCCGATCACCTCGATTTTTTCGGCAGCCCCGAGGCTTACACCGCGGTGTTCGACGCATTCGTGGAACGCCTTCGGCCGGGGGGAGCGCTGGTGGTCTGTGCAGACGATCCCGGCGCCGCAGCACTAGGCGATCGCAGTGCCACACTCGGTGTCCGGGTATTGCGCTACGGCACCGGCACCGGCACCGGCATCGGTGGGGACCTCGCCGCGGCGCTGATCGACTGGGAACAGCACGGCATCGGCGCGGTCGCCCAGATTCGGCTGGCCGATGAGGCCGGTCAGGCTCAGGTACGGACCATGCGGCTTGCGGTTCCGGGCCGGCATATGGCGCTCAACGCGCTGGGCGCGGTGCTGGCCGCTCTCGAGGTAGGCGCATCCCTTGACTCGGTGCTCGACGGACTGGCGGGTTTTGAGGGCGTGCGCCGACGTTTCGAACTGGTGGGCAGCGCCGCCGGGGTGCGGGTCTTCGACGACTACGCCCACCACCCCACCGAGGTCCGGGCCGCGTTGACGGCTCTGCGCGCGATTGCCCAGCAGGATCCGACCGGCCATCCGGCTGTCACCGGGGCCCGCAGCATCGTTGTCTTTCAGCCCCATTTGTACTCGCGGACAAAGACTTTTGCTCGTGAGTTCGCCGAGGCGCTCGAGGCCGCAGACGAGGTATTCGTTCTCGACGTCTACGCGGCCCGCGAACAGCCGCTGGCCGGGGTTAGTGGTGCCACCATCGCCGGTCACGTCGGTGTCCCCGTGCATTACATACCGGACTTCTCCGCCGTCGCAGGGCAGGTGGCGGCGGTCGCCAGGCCGGGCGACGTGGTCGTCACGATGGGTGCCGGCGACGTGACATTGCTGGGCCCGGAGATCATCACGGCGCTGCACGCCAGACCCGGCCGTGGAGGCTCCCATGACTGATCAACCGGGTCCAGCGGAATCACGACTGCCAATCGATAACGATCCGTTCGATGGCACCGATCCGTTCGATGGCACCGATCTGTTCGATGGTGCCCCCGTCGATGGTGCCCCTGTCGATGGTGCCCCCGTCGATGGTGCCCCCGTCGATGGTGCCCCCGTCGATGGTGTCGATCCGGTCGCTGGGGATCCGGGCGAGGACGCCGGAGGCCCCCGGCGAAGAGAGCGCCGGGAACGTGCCGCGCGCCGCGCCGCCCAGCAGCGGGCGACCGCGATCGAGCAGGCTCGCCGCGAGGCGAAACGTCGGGTCCGCGGTTCGGTCGTCGAGGAGCCGAAACGGCTCACTGCCCGAACCGTCAAAGGGCTGCGGCTGATCGGCTGGACTGTCGTGATGGCGGTGACGAGCGTCGCGCTGGGCCTCGCGCTGTACTTCACCCCGGCGATGTCGGCGCGCTCGGTCGTCGTGACCGGGGTGTCGTCGGTGACCGAGGATGAAGTGATCAGTGTCGCCCAGGTGCGCCCCGGAACGCCGCTGCTTCAGATCAACACCGATGAGGTGGCAGACCGGGTGGCCGGTATCCGCCGGGTGGCCAGTGCTCGGGTGCAGCGCGAGTATCCCTCGACGCTGCGCATCACGATCGTTGAGCGGGTCCCGGTCGTGGTCAAGGACTTCGGCGACGGACCTCACCTCTACGACCGCGACGGCGTGGATTTTGCCACTGCGCCGCCGCCACCGGGACTGCCCTACATCGACGTCGAAGATCCCGGTCCGGCCGATCCGCCGACCACGGCGGCCCTGCAGGTCATGACGGCGCTGCGGCCCGAGGTGGTGGCTCAGGTGAGTCGGGTTGCCGCGCCCTCGGTGTCGTCGATCACGCTGACTTTGACCGACGGCCGGACAGTGGTGTGGGGGACCACCGATCGCACCGCCGAAAAAGCCGAGAAACTGGCCGCACTGCTAACCCAGCCCGGGCGCGTGTACGACGTGTCCAGTCCTGACCTGCCGACGATCAAGTAGTTGTCACCGGGTTGAAATTCGCGAGCGACACGCGGGCGCGCCTCCCCAATCCGGCGCCGGTCGGTCATAGGTTTTGCCTACGCGACAACTTGACATAACTCTAAGCCTCTGGTTGAGGTTGAGGGTTTGCCGAGGAGGTCGTCTCGTACCCGGATCCGAACACGGAGGAAGCCACGCCGATGACCCCACCGCATAACTACCTCGCCGTCATCAAGGTCGTCGGAATCGGCGGTGGCGGCGTGAACGCCGTCAACCGGATGATCGAACAGGGCCTCAAGGGGGTTGAGTTCATCGCGATCAACACCGACGCCCAGGCGCTGTTGATGAGCGATGCCGACGTCAAACTCGATGTCGGGCGCGACTCCACCCGCGGCCTGGGTGCCGGCGCGGACCCGGACGTCGGCCGCAAGGCCGCCGAGGACGCCAAGGACGAAATCGAGGAATTGCTGCGCGGAGCGGACATGGTGTTCGTCACGGCCGGCGAGGGCGGCGGCACCGGCACCGGGGGCGCGCCGGTGGTAGCCAACGTCGCCCGCAAGATGGGTGCCCTGACCGTCGGAGTCGTGACGCGGCCGTTTTCCTTCGAGGGCAAGCGCCGGTCGAATCAGGCCGAGGCGGGTATCGCCGCCCTGCGGGAGAGTTGCGACACGTTGATCGTGATCCCCAACGACCGCCTGCTGCAGATGGGTGATGCGGGAGTGTCGTTGATGGATGCCTTCCGCAGCGCCGATGAGGTTCTGCTCAACGGCGTTCAGGGCATTACGGACCTGATCACCACTCCGGGCCTGATCAACGTCGACTTCGCCGACGTCAAAGGCATCATGAGCGGTGCCGGCACCGCGTTAATGGGCATCGGTTCCGCGCGCGGCGACGGCCGTGCTCTGAAGGCGGCCGAGATGGCCATCAACTCCCCGCTTCTCGAGGCGTCGATGGAAGGCGCCCAGGGCGTTCTGATGTCGATCGCCGGTGGCAGCGATCTAGGACTCTTCGAGATCAACGAAGCCGCTTCGCTGGTTCAGGATTCCGCTCACTCGGAGGCCAACATCATCTTCGGCACCGTGATCGACGACTCCCTCGGTGATGAGGTTCGCGTGACCGTGATCGCCGCGGGCTTCGGATCCTAACTCCGCAAGCCCGCAAGGCGATCATCATCAGCGACGCGACGTCCAGCCCGGTCACGACCTCAGCCACCACGCACACCATCGCACCTGTGGCCGCCGGCCAACTCAGCAGCTCCCCGGTGGTCGAATCGCGGGAGTCGCGGGAGTCGGTACCGGTTGGCGCGGCGGCGTACACGAACGGCTCGTCGGCATACGGCGACGACGATGACGACGTCGACGTGCCGCCGTTCATGCGGCACTGAATCGTCTGCGCCCCTTAGTCCGCGCCCCCCGCGTCGGTCTCGCCCCGTGAGCATTCGAATCCGCCGAGTCACCACCAGCCGGGCCGGAGGAGTTTCCGTGGCGCCGTTCGACACGTTCAATCTCGGCGACCACGTCGGCGACGATCCGGTGGCGGTGACTACCAACCGCAACCGGCTCGCAGCGGCGATCGGCCTGGGGGCGCACCAGCTGATCTGGATGAACCAGGTGCATGGTGTCCACGTCGAGTACGTCGACGCGCCGCGTACCGAGGCCTTCGACGCTACCGATGCGCTGGTGACCACCACGCCGCGGCTGGCACTGGCGGTCGTCACCGCAGATTGCGTGCCGGTGCTGATGGCCGATACCCGCGCCGGGGTGTTGGGCGCCGCGCACGCGGGCCGGGTGGGGGCGGCCGACGGCGTGGTGCCTCCGGACACGGAGGCCATGCTCGCCGCAGGTGCCCGGCACCGCAGACGTGTCGGTCCTGCTGGGCCCCGCGGTCAGCGGATCCAATTACCCGTGTCCGAGGAGATGGCCGCCGACGTCGAGGCCCGGCCGGGCAGTCGCACCACCACGCCGGGTGGCGGCCTACGCTGGATCTGCAGGTTGGTATCGCCCGTCAACTCATCGACGCCGGCGTCACCGCCATCGACGCCGACCCGCGGTGTACCGTCGCTGATCCTGCACTGTTCTCCCACCGTCGGGACGCGCCGACCGGTCGGCTGGCGTCGCTGGTGTGGATGCCGTGATGTCCACCGACGGCACGGGCACCGATAGCGGTACGCGGAACTGCGGGTCGCCGAGTTGACCCGTGCGCTGGCTGCCGCCCGCGCCCGTCTCCGCGCGTGGCCGCCGAAGCCGCCCACCGAGCGCCCAGCCATCGCTCTGCTGCCGGTTACCAAGTACTTCCCGGCCCGCGATGTGGCGATCCTCTGGCGGCTGGGCTGCCGGGCGTTCGGGGAGTCCCGGGAGCAGGAGGCGTCGGCGAAGATTGACGAGTTCGACAGGCTGGTCGTCGGCGCGCCGGAACCGGGACCCGCGCGGTGGCACATGATCGGCCGTATCCAGAGCAACAAGGCCAAAAATATTGCGCGCTGGGCGGATACGGTGCACTCGGTCTACACCCCCAAAGTGGTCTCGGCGTTGGACAGTGCCACGGCGGGCGGCGCTGAGCGCCGGACGGTGTGAAACCGTTGCGGGTCTTCATTCAAATCCAGTATCGATGGCGACCCCGGCGCGCGGCGGAGTCGACATCGCCGATCGGGCCGCGGTTGATCAGATCTGCGCACGGGTAGCGGACGCCCAGGCCCTTCGCTTCGTCGGACTGATGGCGATCGCGCCCCTGGGTGCGGACCCCGACGCGGCCTTCGCCGCATTGGCGGTCGAGCACCGCCGCGTTCCTACGCAGCCATCCCGCCGCGACCGAACTGTCCGCCGGGATGTCAGATGACCTCGACGCGGCGGTGCGACACGGTTCTACGTGTGTGCGTGTCGGTACGGCACTAATGGGCCAACGTCCCCTAACGTCTCCCTGAGTAGTCACTCCAGTCACAAAATCATCACAAACAACGGGTATCACTGACACCCACAGGCACGAATACCGAAGTTACAGCTCCGGAAGGGTCACGCGGATGAGCACTCTCCACAAGGTCAAGGCCTACTTCGGCATGGCGCCGATGGACGACTACGACGACGAGTACTACGAAGACGATCGCGACGGCGGCCGGGCTCGCGGCTCCGCGCGTCGCGGCGAACGTTTCGCCGACGCCGGGTACGAGTCCGGTTATGACGGCGCTGCTATGACGGCGGCCGCTACGACGAGCGCGATCACCGGGACTACGGTCCCGGTTACGGAGACGACCGTGGAACGGATTACCCGCCCACCGGCGGCTTCCGCGCTGGTTACCCGGACGACTCCCGCACGCGGCCGCGCGAATTCGACCACCCGGGCGAGATGGCGCGTCCGTCCCGATTCGGGTCGCTGCGCGGTTCGACCCGCGGGGCGCTCGCGATGGACCCGCGACGGATGGCGATGCTGTTCGAAGAGGGCAGTCCGCTGTCGAAGATCACCACGCTGCGGCCAAAGGATTATAACGAGGCCCGCACCATCGGTGAGCGTTTCCGGGACGGTCAGCCCGTGATCATGGATCTGGTTTCGATGGATAATGCTGATGCGAAGCGCCTCGTCGACTTCGCCGCGGGCTTGGCCTTCGCGCTGCGCGGGTCTTTCGACAAGGTCGCCACCAAGGTGTTCCTACTGGCCCCGGCGGATGTCGACGTCAGCGCCGACGAGCGTCGCCGAATCGCTGAAGCGGGCTTCTACAGCTACCAGTGACCGCAACGAACGCATCTTGAGGTGATCGGTAGGCTGGCGGTCTTCCCTCCCGCTGCCAGTTAGGACCGGTTTTCGATGGCGCTGTTGTTCCAACTCATGGGTTTCGCGCTGTTTCTGTTCTGGCTGCTGCTGATCGCCCGGATCGTCGTGGAGTTCATTCGTTCGTTCAGTCGGGACTGGCACCCCCGCGGGGCCACGGTGGTGGTCCTTGAGGTCATCATGACTGCCACCGACCCGCCGGTGCGACTCCTGCGCCGCGTGATTCCGCAGCTGACCATCGGTTCGGTCCGCCTCGATTTCTCCATCATGGTGCTACTCCTGCTGGCTTTTCTTGCGATGAATTTCTTCTTCGGCCTGGCCCGGAGCGCGGCTGGCTGATCCGGTTGGGCCAGCTGGGACGGGCCCGGACCCGCTGCCCGATTCACCCACTATTGGTCGGTCGTATGCAACCGGCGGGTCTGGTGTGACAGGATGGGCGGCAGTTACAGTATGGAACTGCGGGCGCGAGGCGCGTTCGACACTGCCAGGCGGGTGATTCCGCGGTCCACGATCGGAAGGGGCAGAGATGCCACTGACACCGGCTGACGTGCACAATGTCGCCTTCAGCAAGCCGCCCATTGGGAAGCGCGGGTACAACGAGGACGAGGTCGACGCTTTCCTCGACCTGGTGGAGACCGAACTCGCTCGACTCGTCGAGGAGAATGCCGACCTGCGCCAGCGGGTAAGCGAACTCGACAGCGACCTGGCCTCGGCGCGATCCGGCGTGGTGCAGGTCACCGAGGCCGTCCCGCTCTACCAACCCGAGTCAGAGGTCGCCGTGGTGGTGGCGGAGCGGTCCACACAACTCAGCGATGATCAGGCACACAAGGCGACCCGCGTTCTAAGCCTTGCCCAGGACACCGCCGATCGGTTGACCTCCACGGCCATTTCCGAGGCGGACAAAATGGTCGCCGATGCCAGGGCCAGTGCCGAGCAGATCGTGTCCGAGGCCCGCTACATCGCCGAAGCGACCGTGACCGATGCGCAACAGCGCGCCGATGCGATGCTCGGCGACGCTCAGTCTCGCTCCGAGTCGCAACTGCGGCAGGCCTATGAGAAGGCCGACTTCCTGCAGTCCGACGCCGAGCGCAAGCACACCGAGTTCATGAACTCCATCAACCAGCAGCGCGCGGTTCTGGAAGGTCGCCTCGAGCAGCTCCGGACCTTCGAGCGCGAATACCGCACCCGTTTGAAGACCTACCTGGAGTCTCAGCTTGAGGAGCTGGGTCAGCGCGGCTCGGCAGCGCCGGTCGACGCCGGCGACGGCGGGTACGGGCAATATCAGTAGGGCCGGTTGTCGGTAGAACCCCGTTAACGGGATCGGCCCAGTTCTGATGGGGTCAGCCCAACACCACCCAGCGGCGCGGGAGGCCCCATCATGTTGATGGTTGCGCTGATTCTCGCGGTGATCGGCCTGGTGGCATTGGTGGTTGCGGTCGCCACCAACAACGAGATGGTTGCCTGGGTGTGCATCGCGGCCAGTTCTCTCGGCGTGATCGTGCTGATCGTCGATGCCATTCGGGAGCGCACGGGGGAGCGCACGGGGGAGCGCACGGGGGAGCGCACGTCCGACCCGATCGAGGAATCCGGGCCTGATAACTCGGCGGTTCCCTTTGCTTCTGACGCTGAAGACATCGACGTCCCCAGCACCGACGTCACGGAGGTCGTTGACGTGACGGAGGTCGTTGACGTGACGGAGGTCGTTGACGTGACGGAGGTCGTTGACGTGACGGATTTCATCGCGACCGAAGATCACCCTGAGGAACTCGTCCACGACGAACCGGAGTACGACATGCCTGGTGACGACGAACCGGAGTATGAAGAGTCCACCGAGGAAGCCGCGATCCACATTGTCGATGAGTTGCCGGAACCCGACCGGCGATCTCCCGGCGACGAGGCCTGATCTCATGGGTATCGAGTACGCCAGTGTTGTCGCCCATCCACTTGACAAGGTGTTCGCCTGGCACACCCGACCGGGCGCGATGCGCCGTCTGGTGCCGCCGTGGCAGCCCATGCGGGTCGTTAAGGAGACCGAGTCGTTGGCCGACGGTACCGCTGTTCTCGGCCTTCCGGCAGGCCTGCGTTGGATAGCGCGACATGACCCGGCGGGTTATGATCCGCCGTATCAGTTCCGTGACGTACTCTCCTCCGACGGTGTGATGACGTTGCCGCCACGGGTGATCGGATGGTGGCGGCACACCCACCGGTTCAGCGACGCCGGGCGCGGTACCACCCGGGTCCACGACATCGTTGACACCACGGTGCCCGCGGTGGCACTGCGATCGACCTTCGCCTACCGGCACCGCCAACTGGCCGAGGACCTGGCCGCGCACTCCGATGCGGCGTCGGCGGGCGCGCGGGGGCTGACCGTCGCGGTCACCGGATCCTCCGGCTTGGTTGGCACCGCACTGAGCGCGTTTCTGAGTACCGGTGGTCACCAGGTGATTCGTCTGGTGCGCGGTGATCCGGTCAATGACGGCGAACGACGGTGGGTACCGAGTCAACCTGCGGGTGACCTGCTCGACGGAGTTGACGCCGTGATCCATCTGGCGGGGGAGTCCATCGCCGGGCGGTTCACCGCTTCGCACCGCAAGGGCGATCCGGACTCACGCATCGAGCCGACCCGCCGCCTCGCCGGAGTCGCCGCGGCCACCGGCGGGCGACTGAAAACCTTCATCAGCGCCTCAAACGTCGGCTTCTACGGTTACGACTGCGGCGATACGGTGCTCGATGAAGACGGTCCCCGGGGCGACAGGTTTCTCGCCGAGGTCGTCGCGGATTGAAGCGGCGACCGCACCCGCCGCCGCCGCCGGACTGCGGGTGGTTCAGTGCGGACCGGGATCGTGCAGGCTACGCCGCCGGCGCGCGCTGAAACTGCTGCGGCCCCTGTTCGCGACAGGCCTGGGTGGGCGGTTGGGCGGTGGGCGGCAGTGGCTGTCCTGGATCGGCCTTGACGATCTGCTTGACGTCTACTACCGCGCGATCTACGACGACAGGCTGACCGGGGCGGTCAACGCGGTCGGGCCTGAACCGGTCCGCAACAGCGACTACACCAAGGCGTTGGCGGCGACGTTGCGTCGGCCGGCATACAGGTGCCGGTGCCGTCGATCGGCCCGCGGTTGCTGCTCGGAAGCAGGGTGCGGCGGAATTGGCTGAGGCCGACCAGCGGGTTCGTCCCGCAATGCTGGAGGAGTTGGGACACCGGTTCCGCCAGCCGACCGTACAGGACGCTGGCCCATCAACTCGTACGACCTGGCCCCGGGGTGCTGTAGCGGCGCCGAGTTGGTGACCTATTCCCGCGCGCGGACCGGGTGCGGTCGGGCACCATAGGGGCATGGCCGCCGATCCCGTGATGCTCGACGGCGCGGGACTGGGTCTCCTCGTTGATGAACTCCGCGGACGTGGTTACCGGGTGATCGGCCCCACCCTGGCGGACAACGCGATCGTGCTCGCCGAATTGACCAGCGCGTCCGACCTGCCCAACGGATGGGGCGTCGACGTCGCGCCGGGGACCTACCGGTTACGCCAGCGTGCGGACAGCGCGGCGTTCGGGCACTCCGCCGGCCCGCAGTCCTGGAAACAGTTCGTCCACCCTCCCCGGCAGATGGTGTGGTCATCGGACCCCGACGGTGCCGATCTCCATAACGGCAGACCTCCCGAGGATGGTGCGCGTTACGCATTCCTCGGTGTCCGTGGTTGCGATCTCGCCGCACTTGGCGTGCTCGATCGGGTGCTGGCCGGTGGTAGCCATCCCGACAGCTCCTATACCGCGCGAAGTGACGGGGTCTTCGTGGTTGCCGTCAACTGCACCGAACCCGGGGGGCTGTGTTTCTGCGCCTCCATGGGTACCGGCCCGGCCTGCGGGCCCGGTTACGACCTGTAGCCATGACTGAACGGGTGGACGGCGACAACGTCAGCTACCTCGTTGAGGTGGGTACAGAGTTCGGTGCCCGGAGTGCTGGCCGCGTTGCCGCACCGATTGGCCGAACCGACCGAGTGCGCGGCTGCCGCTGACGAAATCGCGGCGGCAGCAACACAAAATGGGCCGCAAATGCCTGAGCGGGATTTGCGCCAACTGCTTGTCGACTCCCGGGAGTCGGCGCACTGGTCAGAGGTTGCCGATCGCTGCCTCACCTGTGGTAACTGCACCATGGTGTGTCCGACCTGTTTTTGTACCTCCGTCTCCGAGGTCACCGATCTGACGGGCGAGCATGCCCAACGGTGGTCGGAATGGGCGTCGTGCTTTGAATTGGACTTTACCTTCATCCATGACGGGCCGGTCCGGACGTCGGGAGCATCCCGGTACCGGCACTGGCTGACCCACAAGTTGAGTTCCTGGCACGACCAATTCGGCAGTTCGGGTTGTGTGGGCTGCGGTCGCTGTATTGCCTGGTGCCCGCCCGGGATCGATATCACCGAGGAGATGGCGATTTTCGATCGCGAACACCCGCGAGAAGGCGCCGATGACTGAGACCGCGGTTCGCCCGTCGATCCACCCGATGACGCCGGTGGGCTACCGGGTGCGGACGAAGGTGGTCGAGAACGCCGATTCGGTGACGCTGTGTCTTGAGCCGGTGGACAACGCGCTTCCCGCCCCCGCGCCGGGGGAGTTCAACATGCTGCATGCATTCGGCGTCGGCGAGGTGGCGATCTCCGTCAGTGGCGACCCATCGATCACCGACGGGAGCATCACCCACACCATCCGTTCGGTCGGTGCGGTCAGCGCCGCGCTGTGCGCGACCGAACCGGGTTCGGCAGTCGGCGTGCGGGGGCCGTTTGGAACCACCTGGGGGTTGCCCGAGGCCGTCGGCCGAGATCTGGTCATCGTGGCCGGTGGGGTCGGGCTGGCCCCGTTGCGACCGGTCGTGCTCGCTGCGCTCGCCGACCGCAGGCGTTACGGGCGGGTGGTGCTCATCGCGGGGTCCCGTTCGCAGCGCGAATTTCTCTATGGCGCCGAACTCGCCGCCTGGGAGGACGATCCTCGCCTGGAGGTCCACCTGACCGTCGACGTCCCGATCCAGGGCTGGGCCGGGGAGAGCGGATTCGTCACCGAGCCGCTGCGTCGTCTGACCCTGAGCCCCGAGCGAACCACGGCGTTTCTGTGTGGTCCCGAGGCCATGATGCGTGTCGGTGCGCAGGGGTTGCTCGCGAAAGGACTTGCGGCGTCGAGTATCAGAGTGTCACTGGAGCGCAACATGCAGTGCGGTGTCGGATGGTGCGGCCACTGTCAGCTCGGGCCGCTGCTGCTGTGCCGCGATGGTCCGGTGGTCGGATACGACGTGGCGTGCCCGCTGCTTGAGACCGGGGAGCTGTAGATGCCCACCCTGGGAGTGTGGAAGTTCGCCTCCTGCGACGGCTGTCAGCTCACCCTGCTCGACTGCGAAGACGAACTGCTGCTACTGGCCGAGCAGGTGCAGATCGCGACCTTCATCGAGGCGTCCAGTGCCGTCGTCGGCGGCCCCTACGACGTGTCGCTGGTGGAAGGCTCGATCACCACGGCGGGCGACGAGCGGCGGATTCGGGAAATCCGGGAGCAGTCCGGTGTCCTGGTGGCGATCGGTGCCTGCGCCACCGCCGGCGGCATCCAGGCGCTGCGCAACTTTGCCGATGTCGCCGAATTCGCCTCGGTGGTCTACGCACGGCCCGACTACATCGATACTTTGGCCACCTCCACGGCGGCCTCGGCCCACGTGAGTGTCGATTCACGGTTGCCGGTTGCCCGATTGACCGCGGGCAACTGCTCAGGAAACCGGCGCTGCTGGTCGGCCGCAAACCACGACTGCCCGCCGCCACGGTGTGCACCGAATGTAAGCGTGCGGGCGTGACCTGTGTGAGCATCGCCGAGGGAATCCCCTGCCTGGGGCCGATCACCCACGCCGGCTGCGGGGCGCTGTGCCCCCGCCATCATCGCGGCTGCTACGGCTGTTTCGGTCCGACGGCAACACCGAACACCGCTGTGATGATTCCACTACTGCACCGCGACGGGATGTCCGCTCAGGACGTCGACCGGGTGCTGAGCACCTTCAACGTCACCGCGTTCGACGCCACCCGCGACGACGGGGGCCGGAGTTGACTACGCGCACGATCCGCGTCGGTGCACTGACCCGGGTCGAGGGCGAAGGTGCGCTGCACGTCGAATTGCGTGATGGCGTGCCCGAGCGAGTCGAGCTCAACATCTACGAGCCGCCAAGGTTCTTCGAGGCGTTCCTCCGTGGTCGTTGCTATACCGAACCCCCCGACCTCACCGCGCGAATCTGCGGCATCTGCCCGGTCGCGTACCAGATCAGTGCGTGCAATGCGATCGAGGATGCCTGCGGGGTCTCCCTCGACCCCGAGTTGGTCGCCCTGCGCCGAGCGCTCTACTGCGGGGAGTGGATTCACAGCCACGCCTTGCACATCTATATGTTGCATGCCCCGGACTTCCTCGGGGCGCCCGACATCATCTCCGTGGCCCGCGACCATCGGGCGGCTGTCGAGTGCGGACTCGCGCTGAAGAAGGCCGGAAACCGGTTGATGGAACTCATCGGCGGCCGTTCGATCCATCCGGTGAATGTCCGGCTTGGTGGCTTCTACTCGGTGCCGTCCCGTGCCGACATGACCGCGATGAGTGAACAGTTGCGGGTAGCACTTGACAACGCACTGGCGACGGTGACCTGGGTCGCAGGATTCGATTTTCCCGATCTGGAGATCGAGCACGAGTTCCTCGCGCTGACCGGCGTGCGCTATGCCATCGAGGGCGGGGAGATCATCCGCAGTGCGGGGCCCGCGTTCGACATCGCCGATTTCAGCGAGCACGTGTGCGAGACCCAGGTGGCGCACTCGACCGCGCTGCACGCCACCCTTGACGGGCGTCGGCACCTGACCGGTCCGTTGGCCCGCTACGCGTTGAACTACGACACACTCTCACCGCTGGCGCGGGAGGCGGCAACTGCTGCCGGGCTCGACCGAGAGTGCCGAAACCCGTTCCGTTCCATTGTCGTTCGTGCTGTGGAAATCGTCTACGCGGTGGAGGAAGCGCTGCGGATACTCGAGGGTTATCGCCCGCCGAATCGGCCATATGTCGAGGTCGAGGCCCGTCCGGGGGTGGGTCACGGCGTCAGTGAAGCCCCGCGTGGCCTGCTCTACCACCGCTATGAGATCGACGCCGCGGGACTGATCAAGTCGGCGTTGATCGTGCCGCCCACCTCTCAGAATCAGGGTGCCATTGAGGACGATCTCACCCGCGTGGTCGTGGCGGACGGTGGACTCGATGACGCCGCGCTGACCACGATGTGTGAACGCGCGATCCGCAACTACGACCCGTGCATCTCCTGCGCCACGCACTTCCTCACGTTGAAGGTCGACCGGCGGTGACCGTGGCAGCCGACGTTGTGGTGATCGGTATCGCTCGATGTTTACCGCCGCGACGACGGGTGGAGCTGCGGCAGTCGCTGCCGTCGCTGCGCTCGGACGACGGGGTGTGCGGGTGGTGACCTGTGCCGCCGAACCGACCGCCATCCTCGATGCCTGGGCCGGTGCCACCCTCGCGGTAGTCGTGGACGCCGCCGCCGGCGGCACCAGGCGGTGCGGGTGGGAACTCTCGAGGACTTTGCCGAACCAGTGGTGGTCAGTTCCCATGATCTGAGCGTGCGAGCGACCTACGAACTGGCGGCGGTGTTGGGGCGGGCGCCGGCGGCGGGTGCGGGGTGGTCACGATTAGGGACGTCGCCGAGGTCGAGTTTTGGCGAGGCGCAGCCCGCGGTGGCGGCGGCCCTACCGGCGGCTGTGCGCGCGGTGCTGTCCGTCATCGGCGACCGGGCTCTGCAGCGTGCCGAAAACCGCGCACCAGCAGTCGTAACCGGCGGGCGGCGTCGTCGACCTCGCGAGCGGTGCGTGCGAGGAGGTCGTCGGGCGCTATCCCGAGCCCGGCCATGTCCCCGGCGGTGTCCTCGTCGATCCACCGCTGCGCGGAGTGCTACGTCCACCTCCGGGTGAAACTGCAATCCCAGACCGCGGCCATGGCTGAAAGCTTGTGCGGCGCGGTCATTTCGGGCGATAACGGTGGCCCCGGGCGGAACCGTGAACCGGTCAATGCCACTGGAACCGGGAGCCGCCGGGGGACCAGATCGGGTCTGCTGCTGTGCACGTCGTGCCAGCCGATCTCTGGTGCGGGTGAGCGCCCCACCGTTCCGCCGAGCGCCTGGGCCAGCAGTTGGCCGCCGAAGCTGCAGATACTGACCCCGCCCGACAGCGCCGTACGCGCCATCGCCATCTGTCGGCCGCAGAGTCAGCCGGGCGTTCGTCGTAGACCGCCCACCGGGCACCCAGTGCCACGATGACGTCAAAGTGTAGTGGATCGGGGAAAGAGACATCGAACACCGGATCGTCGGCCCGCTCTGGTGCCACCACATCAAAAGTGCGGACGTCGAAGCCGAATTCGGTAAATGCTTCACCCAGGAGTGCTGCCGGCGCAGTCGGGTCGTTGTGGAGGAACAACACCTGGCGGGGCATCCGCCTACTACGTCGGCGGTAGCATTGCGGCATGTGGTTGCTGTCCACCGCCTGGTGTGGCTGGTGGCCGCGGCCCACTTCGCTTTCCTGATCTATCTTCCGGTCGGCGGTTTCCTTGCCCTGCGGATGGTGGAGATGTCCTTGAACGAAGCGTTGTCGAGCAGCGCCGTCAGCGTGCTGTTGCACGTCTCGTGCCCGCTAACCGGGATCGAGCGGCTAGCCCGGGAACAGGCGGGCATGGCTGCGCTGGGGCCGACGGGATTCATCGATCACTACATCTCGGACGCCGGTGCCCATGTCGTGCAGGCGGCGGCGCTCGCCGTGGTGGTGGTGTCGTGGATCGGTTACGCGATGACCGGACGTCTACGTCGGTCACAGCGCAGTGTCGGCCCGCTCACTCCCGTGGCCCAGCAAACCTTGTGAAGGCCACCCGCCGGGGAGCCTGCATACTGGGGAAGTGAACGTGTCGGTGATGGTCTGGGCTGTCACGTGCGCGGTGATCCTGGGGTTGTTCATCTTCGACTTCTACGCCCATGTGCGCGTGCCCCACGATCCGACCTTCAAAGAGTCGGCGACCTGGTCGGCTGTCTACATCGCGCTGGCGGTGTTGTTCGGGTTTTTCCTCTGGTGGCAGTGGGGCGGGCAGTACGGCGGGGAGTATTTTGCCGGCTACATCACCGAGAAAGCGCTATCGGTGGACAACCTGTTCGTGTTCACCGTGATTATGACCTCGTTCGCCGTCCCGCGGCCATACCAGCAGAAACTGCTGCTGATCGGCATCGTGATGGCATTGGTCATGCGGGGTGGGTTCATCGCCATCGGCGCGGCCGCGATCAACACGTTCAGCTGGATCTTCTACCTGTTCGGCCTGTTTCTGATTCTCACCGCGGTCAAACTGGCCCGGGAGAGCGGTCACGAGAAGGAGGCCGAACAGAAACGCGACAGCAAGATCGTGACACTGGTGCGGCGCTTTGTGCCGGTCAGCGATGACTATGACCGCGATAAATTCCTTACCCGGATCGACGGCAAGCGGGCCGTTACCCCGCTGATGTTGGCGCTGGTCGCCATCGGATTCACGGATCTCTTGTTCGCGCTGGACTCGATTCCGGCTATCTACGGGCTTACCAAAGAGCCCTACATCGTCTTCACCGCCAACGCTTTCGCGTTGATGGGCCTGCGACAGTTGTACTTCCTCATCGGTGGGCTGCTCGACCGGTTGATCTACCTGTCCGTGGGCTTGTCGATCATCCTCGGCTTCATCGGCGTCAAGCTGATACTGCACGCGCTGCACAAGAACACGCTGCCGTTCATCAACAACGGCAACTACCTTGACGTGCCGGAGATCTCAACGGGCATGTCCATCAGTGTGATCGTCGCGGTGCTGGCGATCACCACCGTCGCCAGCCTGCTGCGCACCCGGGGCCGAGCCCCCAGCGACGCCAAATAACGGCAGGTATCCCGTAGGTGTCCGAGGGGGGACTTGAACCCCCACGCCCGTTAATAGGGCACTAGCACCTCAAGCTAGCGCGTCTGCCATTCCGCCACTCGGACTCAGTGCACCCCCAAGGGGCAATTTAGGCTAACGGATCGACTCTCGTCGGCCCAAACCCGGCGTGCCGCCCAACTGCAGGTTGGCTAGGCGACGGGTAACCGCTCGCCGATCATGGTGGCGATCGCCGCCGCTGCCGGGTCGGCGCGCCGAGGCTGCAGGCTTCCACATCAACCGCCACATTGACGCGAACGGCGAGCGCCCGTTGACAGGACCAACGCTGCGGGCCCTGTTGCGTCCGGGAAACTGACAGTACGTCTGCGTCAGTGCTGCTCGGTCCGACCGACCAGAATTGGTCGGGTGCGGGCTGCTGGGTGTAGGTCAAGTCACGTTCGGAGCAGCCGGCCCAACTGCTCTGAGATCGCGCGAAGAAGTCTGCGGCTGCGCGGGCGGTTTCCGAAGGCACCACGGCCTGAACGGCAAAGTGCGACCATTCGGGAGCGGTCGGCGGCTCGCGGAGGATTTGGCCGTGCATACCGGTCCAGCCGGAATCGGCGTAGACGCCCTTTTGGGCGGCTCCGCCGATCGCCAGACAGTCCGTACTGTCGAAGCGCGCGCCGTCGTTCCATAGTTCCCTGACGTCCCGGGTCACCACCAGGTCGTCGCCGGCCAGGTCGCCGCCGGCCAGGGCGAGGTGCCCACCTCAGAAGCGGACAACGGCAGCGCGGACGAGATTGTCGGCCGTGGTCGGCGGAATCGGCGCCATCGGCAACGCGGTACCGGCCGTCGTGGCTGCGCACCCGCCGACGGTGATGCAGAGCCCTCCGAGCAGCACAGCCAGCCGGGTGGTCACCGGATAAATAGAACCCCATGAGCCGCGTGTTGTAAATGGGGTTTTTGTTAAGGATGTGATAGCGGTTGGTCGCTCTCCCCGATTCCCCGGCAGCGGTGTTGGCAGTGGTATTAATGCAACCGTGACGAATCCCGAGGATGAGGTGGTCGGGCTTGTCAGCGCCCTGATCCGGTTCGACACCTCGAACACGGGGGAGCCGGCCACCACCAAGGGTGAGGCGGAGTGCGCCCGATGGGTCGCGGAGCAGCTGAGCGAGGTCGGCTACGAGCCGGAGTACATCGAATCCGGCGCCCCAAACCGGGCCAACGTGTTCGTCCGGTTGCCTGGCGCCGATCCGTCGCGCGGGGCGCTGCTGATCCACGGGCACCTCGACGTCGTGCCCGCCGAGGCCGCTGACTGGAGCGTGCACCCCTTCTCCGGCGCGGTCTCCGACGGCTACGTGTGGGGTCGCGGCGCTGTCGACATGAAGGACATGTGCGGGATGATGCTGGCGGTCGCCCGGCACTTCAAAGGATCCGGCGTGGTGCCGCCGCGCGACCTGGTGTTCGCCTTCGTCGCCGACGAGGAGCACGGCGGCAATTACGGGGCCCAGTGGTTGGTCGATCACCGGCGGGATCTTTTCGACGGTGTCAGCGAGGCGATCGGTGAGGTGGGCGGCTTCTCGGTCACTCTGCCGCGCCGCGACGGCGGCGAGCGCCGGCTATACCTGATCGAGACCGCCGAGAAGGGCCTGCTGTGGATGCGGTTGACCGCGCGCGGCCGCGCCGGCCACGGGTCGATGATCCACGACGACAATGCCGTCACCACCATCGCCGCGGCCGTGGCGCGCCTCGGCGCCCATCAGTTCCCACTGGTGTTGACCGACTCGGTGGCGCAGTTCCTGACAGCGGTCGGCGAGGAGACCGGCTACACCTTCGACGTCGACTCCTCCGATCTCGAGGGTGCGGTCGCCAAGCTGGGCCCGATCGCCCGCCTGGTGGGAGCCACCCTGCGGGACACTGCCAACCCGACCATGCTGTCGGCCGGTTACAAGGCCAACGTCATCCCGGCCACCGCCGAGGCCGTCGTCGACTGCCGGGTGCTGCCCGGGCGGCAGGCCGCCTTCGAGCGTGAGGTCGACGAGATCATCGGTCCGAGCGTCAGCCGGGAGTGGATCTCTGAACTTCCGTCCTACGAGACCAGCTTCGACGGTGACCTGGTGGACGCGATGAACGACGCACTGGTGGCCGTCGATCCGGAAGCGCGCATCGTCCCGTACATGCTCTCCGGCGGCACCGACGCCAAAGCCTTTGCTCGGCTGGGGATTCGGTGCTTCGGTTTCGCTCCGCTGCGCCTGCCGCCGGAATTGGACTTCGCCGCGCTGTTCCACGGCGTCGACGAGCGGGTGCCGGTGGACGCGCTCGAGTTCGGCGCCCGGGTGCTCGAACACTTCTTGAAGAACTGCTGACCGGACGAGAGAGGGATCACCTGCCATGGCTTTTCCGTACAACCCCTACGACTTCCTGCCCGAGTTGCCCGGGTTCACCCTGACCAGCTCCGACGTCGCCGACGGCAGCGCACTGAAGATGGCACAGGTCAGTGGCATCATGGGTGCGGGAGGCGAGGATCTCTCCCCGCAGCTGAGCTGGTCGGGTTTCCCGGAGGAGACCCGAAGCTTCGCGGTGACGGTGTTCGATCCAGATGCACCGACCGCGTCGGGCTTCTGGCACTGGGTGGTGGCGAATCTGCCTGCCACGGTGACCGATCTGCCGACCGGTGTCGGCGATGGATCGGTGCTGCCCGGCGATGCGCTAACCCTGCGCAATGACGCCGGCATCCGCCGCTACGTGGGTGCGGCCCCGCCCGCCGGTCACGGCGTGCATCGGTACTTCGTGGTGGTACATGCGCTCGACCAGGAGAAGCTGGAACTCACCGAGGATGCCAGCCCCGCATACCTGGGCTTCAATCTGTTCATGCACTCGATCGCACGCGCGGTCATCCATGGCACCTACGAGCAGACCTAGCCCCCGCACTCGCCGGGTGTCAGCGGGTGGCTGAGCCCACCGCGTCGCTCAGCGACGTGAAACCGCCGGCATGCAACCGCTCAGCCAGGCCGTCGTGAATGTGTTTGGCCCACAATCCGCCACCGTAGACGAAACCGGTGTAGCCCTGCAGTAACGACGCTCCCGCGGTGATGCGCCCCCAGGCATCCTCGGCGGTCTCGATACCTCCGACGCTGATCAGCGACTGCCGACCGCCGACCCGGGCGTACAGACGGCGCAGCACTTCAGCCGACCGTGTTGCCACCGGGGCACCTGAAATGCCGCCCTGCCCGAGTTCGTCGACACCGGGCGTGCGCAGGCCGGACCGCGACACCGTGGTGTTGGTCGCGACGATTCCAGCCAGGCCGGCTTCCACGGCCAGGTCGGCCACCGCATCGATGTCAGCGTCGGACAGATCGGGGGCGATCTTGACCAGCACCGGCGTTGCCGTTTCCGCCAGCACGGCGGCCAGGATCGGTTGTAAAGACTCAACCGCCTGCAGGTCGCGCAGACCCGGGGTATTGGGTGAGCTGACGTTGACCACCAGATAGTCGGCCAGGGAGCCCAGCAGCCTGGCGCTGGCCGCGTAGTCTTGCGGGGCGTGTTCGGGCGGGGTCACTTTGGACTTGCCGATGTTGACCCCGATCGGGGTATCCGGATGATGGCGGGCCAGGCGAAGCGCCAATTGCCCGGCGCCGTGATTATTGAAGCCCATCCTGTTGAGAAGTGCCCGATCGGCTGCCAGGCGGAACAGCCGGGGCTGCGGGTTTTCCCGGTTGCGAACGGGGGGTCACCGTGCCGATCTCGGCGTAACCGAATCCCAGTGCGCCCCAGGTTTTCAGGCCTTCGCCGTCCTTGTCGAATCCCGCTGCCAGGCCGAGCGGTCCCGGAAAGCGCACCCCGAACACCGTGCTCGCCAGAATTGGGTCAGTCGGCGCCAGTGCCCGCCGCAACGGTCCGCGGGAGAATTCGGTCGCGGTGGCGCCGCGCAGGGCGGTGAACACGAGGTTGTGCACCCTTTCCGGGGGCGCCAGGAACAAAGCCCGCCGCACGGCCTCGTAGATCACAGGCTCGGCTGGTCAGCCGGCCGCGGATTGTCAATCCGGGACTTTCTGCGCCGCAACAGCACCCGTCTGCTCCCATCGGTATAGAGCCGAACCCTGCTCAGTTCCCAGCCGCGATATTCGGCCTCGATGGCCAGTCGGGTGGACGCGCTGACCCGCGTCACCTCGGGTGGCAAACGTAGTGGAATCCACTCGTAATCGTCGGAGAGTTCGCTTTCCCAGGCGGGGGGTATCCGACTCCAGTGCGGCGCATTCATGTCGCACCGGCCGCATTGCGAATTACCTGAATGCCGTCACCGGAACCCGAAACAACATAGAGGGTACCGGTACCTTCATCAAAGGCCAGCGAGTTGGGTTGCTGCACAGTCGGATAACGCATCTTCTCCACCGGTATACCGGTTGAAAGATCGTATCCGACCACGGCATTGCTCGCCGTCTCCGAAACCCAGATCAGTGTCTGTGAACCGACGATCCCATAGGGCGTTCCGCTGACCGGATATCCCTGGCGTTGGATCAACGGATCGACACTGAACACCAGCAACTGTCCACCGCGGGTATCGACCACGAGCACCCGGCCTGCTGAGTCCGCGGCGATGGTGGTTGCGCCAATTCCGGCCCGCAACGCCTGCAGGGCCGCACCCTGTTCGTTGAGGGCGGTCACCGAGGTCTGCCCGCGGTCGAGCACCACCGCGGTGTCGTCCTCAATGACGATGGCGTCGACCCGGGCGAAGATCTCGGTTTTGTTGGTCACCGCCCGCTCGTCGTCCACGATGACGATGGCGCCGCCGGCGCTGCCGAGCACCATGCTGCCGTCGGCGCGACGGGCGATGGCGGTGAAATCGGTGTTGGCTTCGCCGTCGATGGTCGTCGCGGTCACCGTGCCGGTGGTCAGGTCGACGGAGTTGAAGCCGCCGCGGGTGGCGGCATAGGCCACGCCGCGGCCGTTACCGGCGATCGCGGTCGCAGCGCCGTCCAACTCCACCGGGCGCGTGCCGCCACCGGGTCCGACGATTGTCACGGTGGCGGGAGCCTGCGGGTCCGCACCGGGGGTGAAGACCACCAACGACGACGTCACCGGGTCGAACAACGCCGCGGTGTGGAGGCCACCCACCGCCAGCACCTCGCCGGCGGGTGCCTGCGCCGGCGAAGGCGACACCGCCGCAGTGGCCGGTTCGATGGTGGCCGGTGTGGGATCGGTGAGTTTCGACGAGCATCCGGTGACCACCAGCACCAACGCCAGCATTCCGCATACGGTGCCGCTGATAATTCCACCTATGGAGCGGTTCGGGTGCGGTGGCAACGGGTGGCCCCCAGGTCGGTCGGTCATTCGGTTCGTCGATCGGTTCGCATCGGCGTTGGCCCGATTCTAGGTCCCCGGGCGCGATTGACTCGGTGCGGGCAGTGACATCTCACCGTCGTAACCGGGCTTATGGTGCCCGGGTTATGGTGTGACCGTGACGTTGGCTGCCGCACCGTTTCCCCCGGGAACCGAGTTCCTGGTCGAAGACATCAGCACCGGGGTGAACGGCAGTGGATTCGGACAACTGGGTGACGGTCGCAGTTTCTCATTCCGGATTCACCATGGGCAGTTGCTCGTCGAGATCTATCGGCCCCGGCTAGCGGGACCGGTTCCGCTTCCCGAGGATGTGGTGGCCAGCGCGAAGCGGTCACTGGCCGACCTCGACGTCGATGACGTTCGCAGCCTGACCGCCGCCGTTCGCGATGCCGTCGGTACGGCCGCCCCGGTATCGCCAGTGCGCTGACGCACTATCCAGGTACGGACAGCGTCCCAGGTACGGTCAGCCACGTGGACGTGTCGCCGATGTCGTGGTTGCAGGTCGTGGTGCTCTCGATCGTCCAGGGGTTGACCGAGTTCCTGCCTGTCTCGTCCTCAGCCCACCTGGCCATCGTCTCGCGGTTCTTTTTCGGCGGTGATGCGGGCGCGTCGTTCACCGCAGTTTCCCAACTCGGTACCGAAGCCGCAGTGGTGGTCTACTTCGCTCGCGACATCGCCCGCATCGTGCGGGCGTGGTTGCGCGGCCTGTTCGTCCGTGCGCACCGCGACAATGTCGACTACCGGATGGGCTGGTATGTGATCATCGGAACCATTCCGATCGGCGTACTGGGATTCGCGTTCAAGGACACCATCCGGTCGGAGGCAAGAAATCTCTGGGTGATCGCCACCGCGATGTTGGTGTTCTCGGCCGTGATTGCGGCCGCCGAGTACTACGGCCGCCAGAACCGCCACGAGGCCGAACTCACCTGGCGCGACGGCCTTATCGTCGGTCTTGCCCAGTGTCTTGCGCTGGTTCCCGGGGTGTCACGCTCCGGTGCCACCATCAGCGCCGGCCTGTTCCTCGGCGTGGACCGGGCGTTGGCGGCGAGATTCGGCTTCCTGCTTGCTATTCCGGCAGTCTTGGCCTCTGGTCTGTTTTCGCTTCCTGATGCGTTCAACCCGGCAAACGATGGGATGAGCGCGACGGGCGTTCAACTGTTGGCGTCGGTGGTGATCACCTTCGTGGTCGGCCTCGCCGCGGTGGCCTGGCTGCTGCGCTTCCTGACCCACCACGCGATGTACTGGTTTGTCGGTTACCGCGTGGTTCTCGCGCTAGTAGTGATGGCCTTGCTGGCCACCGGAACGATGGCTGCCACATGAGGGGGTTGCGGTGACCGTCATCCTGCTGCGCCACGGAAGGTCGGTGGCTAACACCGCGCACACTCTCGCCGGACGCTCCGAGGGCGTTGAACTCGATGAGAAGGGTCTGACCCAAGCCGGCGCGCTGATCGAACGACTTGAAGGATTACCGATCAAGGCGTTGGTGAGGTCGCCGTTGCTGCGTTGTCGGCGCACCCTTGAGCCGCTGGCTGCTGCGCTCGGACTCGATCCGCTGGTCGACGAGCGACTCTCCGAGGTGGATTACGGGCAGTGGACCGGCCGTCAATTGGGTGAACTGGTCAGCGAGCCGCTCTGGACGATCGTTCAGCAACAACCCAGCGCCGCGGTGTTTCCAGAGGGGGAGGGCCTGGCGCAGGTGCAGGCTCGTGCGGTGGCGGCCGTGCGCGACCACGACCGAAGGCTCGCCGAGGTGCACGGCACTGACACGCTGTGGGTGGCCTGCACGCACGGAGACGTGATCAAGTCGGTGCTCGCCGACGCCCTGGGCACCCACCTGGACAGCTTCCAGCGCATTACCGCCGATCCGGCATCGATGAGCGTGATCCGCTACACGTCCACCCGTCCATTCGTCCTGCACGTCAACCACACCGGCGCCCAACTCGCCTCCGCGTTGAAGGCACCCTCGTCCGTAGCTGAGGGGTCTGCGACTTCGGGGTCTTCGGGGTCCGGCGGAGCCGGCGACGCGGTCGTCGGCGGATCGACCGATTGACCGCCGTGCCCCGACCGGTATTTTGGGACTGACCATGACCCGCGCAATTCATGTCTTCCGCACACCCGACCGATTCGTGGCCGGGACCGTCGGCGAGCCCGGAAGTCGGACCTTCTACCTGCAGGCGGTGCACGACAGCCGGATCATCTCGGTGATGTTGGAGAAGCAGCAGGTGGAGATGCTGGCCGATCGGATCGACGCCCTCCTCGTCGAGATCAACCGCCGGTTCGGCACGCCATTGCCACCGGAGTGCGAGGTCGAGGACCTCGATCCGCTGGCGATGCCGGTCGATGCGGAATTTCGCGTCGGCACGATGGGCCTGGGCTGGGATGCCGAGGCACAGAACGTCGTCGTCGAGTTGCTCGCCGCCACCGATACCGAAATTGACGCGTCGGTCATCCTCGACGACGCCGAGGATGGCCCCGATGCGGTTCGGGTGTTCCTCTCGCCGGATTCGGCGCGTCAGTTCGCGACCCGATCGCAACGTGTCATCTCAGCGGGACGCCCGCCGTGCCCGCTGTGTGCGGAGGCATTGGATCCACAGGGGCATGTTTGCGCACGCACCAACGGATATCGCCGCGGTGCCCTGCTTGGCACCGGAGATGATCCCGAGCCGTGACCCAGACCGACGAGCGGGACGAGACTCTGCGCAGCGGTGAACTGAAGATCCTCGGGCGGATCAGGTCAGCGAGCAACGCGACGTTCCTCTGCGAGGCACTGCGCGGTGCGGACAGTGTGCATTGCGTTTACAAGCCGGTCGCCGGTGAACAGCCGCTGTGGGATTTTCCCGACGGCACCCTGGCCGGCCGAGAGTTCAGTGCCTTTGCGATCTCGGCGGCGCTGAGCTGGGATGTGGTGCCGTACACCCTTATTCGGGACGGACCGGCCGGTCCGGGAATGGTCCAACTGTGGATCGACCAGTCCGATGCCGATGACGACGATGAGGGTGACGCGGACCGGGAGCCGGGACTGGTGGATCTCTGGCCAACCGAATCCGTTCCGGAGGGCTATCTTTCGGTGCTGCGCGCCTTTGACTACACCGGCGGCGAGGTGACGCTGATTCATGCCGATGATCCGCGGCTGCGACGGATGGCGGTGTTCGACGTCATTGTGAACAACGCCGACCGCAAGGGTGGTCACATCCTGAGTGGGCTGGACGGCCGGGTGTACGGCGTCGATCACGGAATCTCCATGCACGCCCAGGAAAAGCTACGCACGGTGCTGTGGGGATGGGCAGGTAAGCCGATCGACGACCCGACCCTGGAGGAAATGGCAGGCCTGCAGGAGAGGCTGGCGGGTTCACTCGGCGAGGAATTGCGTGAGCACATCACCGCGGTCGAGGTGGCCGCGCTATGTGGGCGGGTGCGCGCCCTGCTCGCGGATCCGGTGATGCCCGATCCGAATCGGCGCAGCCCGATTCCCTGGCCGGCATTCTGAATATCGCTGCCGGCGCGGGCTTAGGCTGTCGGTGTGCCACTGACCCCTGTTCGCTCTGACCCCGATTCACTGATTTCGCGACGTCGGTGGCACCATTAATCGGTGTCCGCCGAACTGAGCCAGCAGCGCGTGTCAGGTCCGCTGTCCGCGGCCGACATCGACGCAGCTGCGGGCAGGATCTCCGACGTCGTGCTGCGGACCCCGTTGGAGTTCTGCGATCGGCTGTCGGCGGCGACTGGCGCGCAGGTCTACCTGAAGCGCGAGGACTTGCAGAGCGTGCGGTCCTACAAGGTTCGCGGAGCCTACAACCTGCTCAAGCAACTCACCGACGATGAGTTGCGGGCCGGTGTGGTCTGTTCCTCGGCCGGCAACCATGCCCAGGGCTTCGCGTTGGCCTGCCGTTCGATGCAGGTCCATGGCCGGGTGTACGTCCCGGGCAAGACGCCCAAGCAGAAACGCGATCGGATCCGCTATCACGGCGGTGAGTTCATTGAGTTGATCGTCGGCGGCCGGACCTACGACGAAGCCGCCGTCGCCGCTGTCGACGACGTGGCGAGAACCGGCGCAACGCTGGTGCCGCCGTACGACGATCTGCGCACCATGGCCGGCCAGGGCACCATCGCTGTGGAGATCCTCGACCAACTCGACGCCGAACCGGATCTGGTGATCGTCGGCGTCGGTGGCGGTGGCTGTATTTCGGGGATCACCGCCTACCTCGCCGAGCGCACGACAAACACGGCCGTGCTGGGTGTCGAACCAGCCGGGGCGGCCTCAATGATGGCCGCGCTGGCCACCGGCGAACCGGTGACGCTCGATCACGTCGATCAGTTCGTCGACGGCGCCGCGGTCAAGCGGGCCGGTGTGCTGACGTACGCGGCGTTGGCCGCGGCCGGAGACATGGTGTCGGTCACCACCGTCGACGAGGGCGCGGTGTGCACGGCGATGCTCGATCTGTATCAGAACGAGGGAATCATCGCCGAACCCGCCGGCGCACTGGCGGTTGCGGGGCTCCTGGAAGCCGACGTGGCGCCGGGAGCGACGGTGGTGTGCCTGATCGGCGGAGGGAACAACGACGTCTCCCGCTACGGCGAGGTGCTGGAGCGTTCCCTGGTGCACCTGGGCCTCAAACACTATTTCCTGGTGGACTTCCCGCAGGAACCCGGTGCGCTGCGCCGCTTCCTCGACGAGGTGCTCGGCCCGGAGGACGACATCACCTTGTTCGAATACGTCAAGCGCAACAACCGGGAAACCGGTGAGGCACTCGTCGGTATCGAACTCGGCTCGGCCGCTGGTCTCGACGGGCTTCGCGACCGGATGGAGGTGTCCGGACTGCAGGTCGAGGCACTGGAACCGGGATCACCGGCCTATCGGTATCTGACCTAGGGCGCTGCGCCCCGTCGCCCAGTCGCTCAGTCGTTCAGCCGCTCTTCCGCAGCACCAGCATGCTTCGACCGACCAGGGCGATCTTCTCACCCGCGGGAACGACGAGATCGGTGGCGCCGGTCGGATCGGCGGTGTCGAGCACCGCCGACCACTGCTGCGCATATTCCCCGTCGGGCGTGACGACGTCGACGGTCTCGTCATGAGCGTTGAAACACAGCAGAAATGAGTCGTCGACGACCCGTTGGCCGCGGCTGTCCGGTGCCGGGATGGCCGCGCCGTTGAGAAATACCGTGACGCACTTTCCGAACCCGCTGTTCCAATCCGCCGGTGTCATCTCCTGGCCGGTCGGACTCAGCCATGCGATGTCGCGGGCTTGTTCGCCGCTGCGGATCGGCGTGCCTTCGAAGAAACGTCGCCGCCGAAACACCGGATGTTCGGTGCGCAGCGCGGTCGCCTTTCGGGTGAACTCGAGGAGGTCGGCGTTGGGCCCGGCCAGGCTCCAGTCCACCCAGGTGAGCGGCGAATCCTGGCAGTAGCCGTTGTTGTTGCCGTGCTGCGTCCGACCGATCTCGTCGCCGTGACTGATCATCGGGGTGCCCTGGGAGACCATCATCGTGGCGATGATGTTGCGCATTTGACGGTGCCGCAGTGCCACGATCTGCGGATCGGCGGTAGGGCCCTCCACGCCGCAGTTCCACGACCGGTTGTGACTCTCGCCGTCGCGGTTGTGCTCCCCGTTGGCCTCGTTGTGTTTCTCGTTGTAGGACACCAGGTCGGCCAGTGGAAATCCGTCATGACAGGTGACGAAGTTGATGCTGGCACCGGGCCGGCGCCCGGTGTCCTCGTAGAGATCTGACGAACCCGTCAGGCGGGAGGCGAACTCTCCCAGGGTGGCCGGCTGACCGCGCCAGTAGTCGCGCACGGTGTCTCGATACTTGCCGTTCCACTCCGTCCACAAGCCGGGGAAGTTACCCACCTGATAGCCGCCCTCGCCGATATCCCACGGTTCGGCGATCAGCTTGACCTGACTGATCACCGGATCCTGCTGCACCAGGTCGAAGAAGGCCGACAACCGGTCGACGTCGTAGAACTCCCTGGCCAGCGTGGAGGCCAGGTCGAACCGGAAACCGTCGACGTGCATCTCCAGAACCCAGTACCGCAGCGAGTCCATGATCAGCTGCAGGGTGTGTGGGTGACGCGCATTGAGGCTGTTCCCGGTTCCGGTGAAGTCTTTGTAGAGCCGCAGATCACCGTCGAGCAATCGGTAGTAGGCGGCGTTGTCGATGCCGCGAAAGTTGATGGTGGGGCCCAGGTGGTCGCCCTCAGCGGTGTGGTTGTAGACCACGTCGAGGATCACCTCGATTCCGGCCTCATGGAAGGCGCGAACCATGGTCTTGAACTCGCCTACCTCGCCGTCGGTCCGACGACTTGCGGCGTACTCGCTGTGCGGGGCCAGGTATCCGAAAGTGTTGTATCCCCAGTAGTTTCGCAATCCGAGTTCGAGTAGCCGCTTGTCGTGCAAGAACTGGTGCACCGGCATGAGTTCGATCGCGGTCACGTTCAGCGACAGCAGATGTTCGATCACCACCGGGTGGGCCAGGCCGGCATAGGTCCCGCGGATCTCCTCGGGGATGTCGGGATGGGTTTGCGTCATTCCCTTGACGTGGGCCTCATAAATGATCGTCTCGTGATACGGGGTGCGCGGAGAACGGTCGGAGCCCCATCCGAAGAACGGGTTGGTCACCACGCTGGTCATGGTGTGCCCCAGGGAGTCGATCATGGGGGGCGTGCCACCGGTGGCCGGGTCCACGGCGTCGAGGTCGTAGGAATACAGCGCCTGGGTGAAGTCGAACTCGCCATGGAATGACTTGCCATAGGGGTCCAATAGCAACTTGCTGGCATCGCAGCGCTGGCCGGCGTCGGTGTTCCAGGGTCCGTGCACCCGAAACCCGTAGCGTTGCCCGGGCGTGATGGTCGGCAGGTAGGCGTGCCAGACGAAACCGTCGACCTCGTCGAGTTCGATACGGGTCTCGTGATCGTCGCCGTCGATGAGGCAGAGTTCGACTCGCTCGGCCACCTCGGAGAACACCGAGAAGTTGGTTCCTGCTCCGTCGTAGGTGGCGCCGAGCGGATAGGCGGTGCCGGGCCAGACGGTGATCCGGGCGGGCGCCGAACTCGCGGGGTCGTTCAAGGCCATCGGCCGAGCCTATGCCTATCGGGCCGGGGTCCACCATCCTGTGGCGGCGCCGATCTGGCGGCCGAGTTCCGGTGTCATGGTGCGCATGTAGGTCGCCGACAGGTGGTGTGAGTCGTGGTAGACGAGGACGTTGCCCTCGACGGCCCGGCAGTAGTCCAGCCGACACACGGCGTCGCTCATATCGAGGACCTTCAGTGACGGGAACCGGTTAAGGAAGTCCAGCGTCTGGTTGCGTTCGGAGAGCACCCGGGTACGTTCGATCCCACAGGACACCGCGTTGCCGCCCTTGGCCAAGCAGTCGGCCGGACGGAACGGCTTGCCATTACGAACCAGCCACGGGGTGTCTCGCATCGCGAGAATCGGAATCTTGTTGTCCGTCAGCGTTTTCCATATTCCTAGATAGGTGGCGGGCATGACGTCGCCGGGCTTGGTGTTCCACGGCCGCGTCGAGGTGGTGAAGACGTAGTCGGGACGGTCGGCGATGAGTCGGTCCATCACCCGCTCGTTCCACACCCGGCATTGCGGGTAGGGCCGATTGTCACCCATCACCAGCGGCATCTTCTCGGTGGTCAGCGGGCAGCCCATCTTCAGGTAGGTCACCACCTTGAAGTTGTGCTCGCTGCCCAGGATGTCCAAGGCGGTGATCCAGTGCTCTGCGTGCGATCCACCGGCAAGGGCGATCATGCGGGTGGCCGCGAGGTCGCCGTAGGTGCAGTTGATGATGCCGACGTTGTCGAAATCGCTGATGCAACCATCGGCGGTGGATTTCGGCAGGTCCCCGGAGGCCTCCAGCACGCCGGGCCGGAACCGCAGGGGCGGTACCGGGACGTCGTCAAGTAGTGCCTGGGCACCCGGATATCCGGTTGCCTCCAGCGTGGCCTGCTGCGCCTCGGCATCGGCGCGCTGCACGGATACGTGCTCGCGCCAACTGAAGGATGTGGCCGTCAGCGTGACCCCGAGCAGCACTACGGCGGTACCCGCGATGATGGTCGGCCGGCGAAACCGCTCGCGCCAGGGTCTGCTCGGCGCCGTGGCATCGGCGCGCCGGGCACGCAGCGGTTCCTCGACGAAGCGCATCGTGAGATAGGCCAGGACGCCGGAGATCAGCAGGATGGCCAGGCCGTCGGCGAACTGCGCATGCGCACCGCCGGTGTAGGCGAGCCAGAAGATCAGTAGCGGCCAATGCCACAGGTAAAGCGAGTACGCCATCGAGCCCAGCGTGACCAGGGGGGCGGTCGCCAGTAAGCGGTTGGGCAGCGGTAGCCGGCCCCGCATCGACGGGTCGGTGGAACGGTTGGCCGCAGCGAGTATCAGCAGCACCGTCGCACCCACCGGTACCAGTGCCCAGGGCCCGGGAAACTCCGCGACCCCGTCGATCAGAGCGCCACAGGACAGCACCGCCAGTAGAGCCGCGGTGGCGACGAGCGTCCGCAGCCACATCGGCCACCCAACATAGGGCACCAGCGCGCCCGCGAGCACACCGAGCAGTAGTTCCCACCCCCGGGCGAAGCTGTTGTAGTACGCGGTTGCCTGATCGGTCTGGTGGGCGATGATCGCGTACCCGAACGATGCGACGGTCAAGACACCCAGCAGCCCGATGAACATCGGCCGCAGTCGGTTGCCGAGTGGTCGGCGCAACAGCGCGGCGAAGAGCAGCACCATGACCAGGAAGGCGAGGTAGAACTGGCCCTGCACCGACATCGACCAGATGTGCTGCAGCGGGGAGACCGTCTCGCCCGCGCGCAGATAATCTGATGCCGTGGCGGCCAGTTCCCAGTTCTGGTAGTAGCCCAGGCTTGCCAGGCTCTGATCGGCGAAGCTCTCCCAGCGGGTCTGGGGCTGCACCGCGACGGTGAGCACCGCGGCCGCGGGCCAGTTTTTCTGCTCGTAGTCGGCCTCGGCCCAGCAACTGAGCCAGGCGCGTGATGTGCCGCCACGGCGACAGCGAGGTACCGGGCGTCAGCGCGGTCCGCAGGAGCGAACTGCCGAAGAAGTAACCCGAGAGCACCAGAAACACGTCGACGCCGCCCGACACTCGGCCGAACCAGACGTGGAAGATCGCCACCAGCGCGATCGCGACACCGCGCAGGCCGTCGAGGTCGCGGCGATAGGCGACCGGCGGGGCCGGGGGGCCGGGCGATGCTGACTGTCACGATCGAGGCCGCTGCGGGCGGCCGGAACTGGGTCAGGGCGGTCATGGTCGTTCGTTAATCTACCCAATCGCGCGATGCCGCTCATCTGCAGCGGAGCGTCGGGCACCGGGGCCGATTAGGCTGCTCACCGTGTCGGCGTTGACCCCTGAGCAGATCAGCGCCATCGACGCCGCTCACGTGTGGCACCCCTACAGCGCGTTCGGTGCGGAGGTGACCGCGCCGGTGGTCGCGGTGGCCGCCGACGGTGTTTGGCTGACCGTGATCTCCGACGGCGCGCCGATCCGGGTGATCGATGCGATGGCGTCGTGGTGGACGGCGATCCACGGACACGGCCACCCCGAACTCGATGCCGCGCTCTCACGTCAATTGCAGCTGATGAACCACGTCATGTTCGGCGGTCTCACCCATGAGCCGGCTGCCCGGCTGGCCGCGCTTTTGGTGGACATCACACCGGTGGGTTTGGACACCGTGTTCTTCTCCGACTCCGGTTCGGTGGGCGTCGAGGTCGCGGTGAAAATGGCGTTGCAGTACTGGCGCAGCGTTGGCCGGTTCGCCAAATGCCGGCTGATGACCTGGCGCGGCGGGTACCACGGCGACACGTTCGCTCCGATGAGTGTCTGTGACCCGGTCGGCGGCATGCACTCGCTGTGGCGCGACGTGCTGGCCGAGCAGGTTTTCGCCGAGCCCGTGCCCGCCGCCTACGACCCCGATTACGTCGCCGCCTTTGCCGCTCAATTGGCCGCGCACGCAGATGAGTTGGCGGCGGTCATCGTTGAGCCGGTCGTGCAGGGCGCCGGCGGGATGCGGTTTCATGACCCGAGGTACCTGACGGACCTCCGGGCGATCTGCGATCGTCATGACGTACTGCTCATCTTCGATGAGATCGCGACCGGCTTCGGCCGCACCGGGGAGATGTTCGCCGCCGATCACGCCGGCGTCAGCCCCGACATCATGTGCGTCGGCAAGGCGCTCACCGGTGGCTACCTGACCCTGGCGGCGACCCTGTGTACCCGGGAGATCGCCACGACGATCAGTGCCGGGGAGGCCGGCGCACTGATGCATGGGCCGACATTCATGGCCAATGCGCTGGCGTGCGCGGTGGCGGTGGCGTCGGTGGAACTGCTGTTGCGCCAGGACTGGCGGGCCCGGGTCGCCGAGATCAGTGCGGGACTGACTGCCGGGCTCAAACCGGCACGGGCCCTGCCCGCGGTCACCGACGTGCGGGTGTGCGGCGCGATCGGTGTCATCGAGACCCATCGACCCGTCGATATGCGGGTGGCCACCGCGGTGGGCCTCGAGCACGGCGTGTGGCTGCGGCCGTTCCGCAACCTCATCTATGTGATGCCACCATTCATCTGCTCGACCGACGAGGTCGATCGGATCACCTCGGCCATGGTGGCGGTCGCGCGGGCCCTAGGGTAGGAGGCGATGACCTCCGGACCGTTTCCGCGCGACTCCCGTGTCGACACCTCGCCGCTGGCCTGGCTCGACTCCGTGGAGCGTCAGCGACGACTGGCCGGTCTGCGCCGTACGCTGCGGTCGCGGTCGGCGGTGGCCTGCGAGGTCGACCTCGCGTCGAACGACTATCTGGGTCTCTCGCAGCACCCCGAGGTGATCGAGGCAGGGGTGTGCGCCGTGCGCACCTGGGGCACCGGTTCGACCGGGTCGCGTCTGGTCACCGGAAACACCGAACTGCACGAGGAGTTCGAGGCCGAGCTCGCCGATTTCGTCGGGGTCCCCGCCGCGCTGGTGTTCTCCTCGGGATACACCGCAAACCTGGGCGCTGTGGTGAGCCTGTCGGGGCCCGGTTCACTCATAGTCTCCGATGCCGCCTCGCATGCCTCACTGGTCGACGCGTGCCGGTTGTCGAGGGCGCGGATCGTGGTGACACCGCATCGGGACGTCGACGCGGTCGAGGCCGCACTGGCGGGCCGTGACGAGGACCGCGCGCTGGTCGTGACGGATTCGGTGTTCAGCACCGATGGCGCGCTGGCGCCACTGCGGCGTCTGCACGAGGTGTGCCGGACCCATCGCGCCGTGCTGCTCGTCGACGAGGCGCATGGTCTGGGCGTGCGGGGCACCGGTGGACGCGGCCTGCTGAACGAGCTGGGAATGGCGGGTGCGCCCGATGTGGTGATGACGACGACGATGTCCAAGGCTCTCGGCAGTCAGGGTGGGGTGGTGCTGGCCTCCGAGGCGGTGCGCGACCATCTCATCGACAGCGCACGGCCGTTCATCTTCGACACCGGGTTGGCGCCCTCAGCAGTCGGTGCGGCCCGCGCCGCGCTGCGCATACTCACCGATCAGCCGTGGCGACCGAAGGCCGTCCTGGCCCATGCGCGCACCCTCGCCGAGGCGTGCGGGGTGTCCGGCACACTCGAATCGGCTGCACCCGAATCGGCGGTGGTATCGGTGATCCTCGGCCACCCGGATGCCGCCGTGCGAGCCACGAATGACTGCCTTGCGGCCGGCCTGCGGGTGGGGTGTTTCCGGCCCCCGGCTGTTGCTGCCGGAACCTCGCGGTTGCGGCTGACCGCCCGGGCATCGCTCACCGACGAGGAGATCGAGTTGGCCTGCACCGTGCTGACCGCGGTGCTCGGCACCGGGATGCGATGACGGTTCTCGTCATCACCGGGACCGGAACCGGCGTGGGCAAGACCATCGCGACGGCCGCCCTGGCCAGTCACGCCCGTGGTTGCGGGGGCGACGTCGTGGTGTGTAAACCCGTGCAGACCGGTTCCGGGCCCGGTGCCCAGGGAGGGGACGACGATCTGGCGGAGATCGCCCGCCTGGCCGGAGTGCATGAGCTGGTTTCAGTGGCGCGCTACCCCGAGCCGCTGGCCCCGGTTGCGGCCGCCGCGGCCGCCGGGCTGCCGCTGCCCTCGGCCGAACAGCTCATCGCGGCGGTCCGCGGCGTTGACCGGCCGGGTCGGCTTACCCTGGTGGAAGGCGCCGGGGGACTGCTGGTCGAGATCGCCGATGCGCACGTGACATTGCGGGATCTGGCCGTGGAGCTCGGCGCGGCGGTGTTGGTGGTCTGCGAAGCCGGACTGGGAACCCTTAACCACACGGCTCTGACGCTGGAAGCCCTTGCCGGTAGAGGGCTTTCGTGCGCCGGTTTGGTGATCGGGTCTTGGCCGAAGGCTCCGGGCGCCGCCGAGGAATTCAACCGCGGCGCGCTGGCGCGGCTCGCCGCGGTGCGCGCGGTACTGCCGGCGGGAGCGGCCGCCCTGACCCCCGATGGTTTCGCCAGGATGAGTGGGCACGCGTTCGACTCCGATTGGGTGGCCGGGCTCGCCTGACGCACCCGATCGAGTGCGCCCGCCTGCCTCGGGGACAGACTCGGCCGGTGCACTAACCTGACCTGCGTGACACAGTCAGTCGGCCCAACCCTCCCGGATATCCTAATTCAGGCTCGCGATCAGGTGCTGGAGCGCGGCGAAGGACTGACCCGCGATCAGGTGCTCGCCGTCCTGCGAACACCCGATGACCAACTCGAAGCACTGCTGGGGCTGGCTCACGAGGTCCGGATGCGCTGGTGTGGGCCGGAGGTTGAGGTCGAGGGCATCATCAGCCTCAAGACCGGCGGCTGCCCGGAGGACTGTCACTTCTGCGCCCAGTCGGGTCTGTTCGCCTCGCCGGTGCGCAGTGCCTGGCTGGATATCCCAAGCCTGGTCGAGGCCGCCAAACAGACCGCCAAGTCCGGCGCTACCGAGTTCTGCATCGTCGCCGCGGTCCGCGGACCCGACGAGCGGCTACTGGCACAGGTCGCCGCCGGTATCGAGGCCATCCGCAACGAGGTCGACATCCACATCGCCTGCTCACTGGGCATGCTGACCGCCGAGCAGGTGGATCGGCTCGTCGAGATGGGCGTGCACCGCTACAACCACAATCTGGAGACGGCGCGGTCCTTCTTCACCAACGTCGTCACCACCCATACGTGGGAGGAACGCCGGGACACCTTGGCGATGGTCCGTGAGGCCGGTATCCAGGTGTGCTGCGGGGGCATCCTCGGGATGGGCGAGACCCTGGAACAGCGCGCCGAATTTGCCGCCGAGCTGGCCGAACTTGACCCGCACGAGGTGCCGCTGAACTTCCTCAACCCGCGCCCGGGAACCCCGTTCGGTGACCTCGAGGTGATGCCGGCCGCCGAGGCACTCCGAGCCGTGGCCGCGTTCCGCCTGGCACTGCCGCGCACCATGCTGCGCTTCGCCGGTGGCCGCGAGATCACCCTCGGGGACCTCGGGGCCAAGCGCGGCATCCTGGGCGGCATCAACGCGGTCATCGTGGGCAACTACCTGACCACCCTGGGCCGGCCGGCCGAGGCCGACCTCGAGTTGCTTGATGATCTGCAGATGCCGATCAAAGCGCTCAATGCCACCCTCTAGGGCTCTGATGGTCGAGGATCCACCGACACCGATCAGTGCGGGCGGCTATGACGTCTACACCGGATCACCCCTCGGGGCTGACGTCCCGACGGCGGCGCGACTGGGTCTTGAGCCGCCGCGGTTCTGTGCGCAGTGCGCCCGGCGAATGGTGGTGCAGGTTCGCCCCGACGGCTGGTGGGCGCAATGCTCCCGCCATGGCCGAGTGGACTCCGCGGACGTGGAGGCCAAACGATGACCCGTCCGGCGATGATGATGGCGCCCCGACGCTCGAACCTGGCTGCGGCGGTGATTGTTGTTGTCGCGCTTGGGGTTTGTGGCGCACTTCTGGGAGGGCTGTGGTCCCTTATCGCCCCGCCGATTCACACGATCACCGCCTTGACCAGATCCGGGCAACAGGTGGAGGCCTTCCGCGGTACCGATGCCGACAACCTGTTCGTCGCCGCCGCCATGCTGATCGGTCTGTTGAGCATGCTCGCGGTCCTCTCGTCGGTGCTGGTGTGGCAGTGGCGGGCGCATCGCGGCCCGGGGCTGGCCGCCGCGCTGTGGATCGGTCAGATGCTCGCCGGAGTGACGGCGGCCGGCGTCGGCGCCGCCCTGGTGCACCAGCGTTACGGCACCCCGGACCGGCAAGGACTGAAGTTAAGTCCGCAAAACAGAGTGCACTACTTCACCGAGGCGCCACCGGTGTTCCTGGCCCAGAGCCCACTGCAGATTGCCGTGACACTGCTCCTGCCCGCCGCGTTGGCGGCGCTGGTCTACTCGCTGATGGCGGCGGCCGCGCCGCGCGATGACCTCGGTGCCTGGCCGGTCGAGGAACACCGGTGGCAACCGGCGGCCCAACCGGTGGGTCCGACTTCCCCCGCGATAGCGCCGACTTCCCCCGCGATAGCGCAGGATCAACTTCCTCAGCGATAGTGCCGAATCAGAGGTAGCCGGCGAGCGTTTCGGCGTCGTCGGGGTAGCCGAGGCGAGCGGTGACGTCGACGAGTTTGGCCAGATGATGCTTGGGCACGCGGGCGAGTTCGCCAATCGGATAGCGCAGCTTCGGCGACTTGTAGGCATTGTGTTCGTTGTGCCACAGGCCCTTGCCGTCCCTGATGACCCGGTGACCGACGATGCTACCGAGTAGGTCGTCGTCGCAGGTTCGTTCGACCCGGAAGATCACCTCGGGATTCTCCTCGAGGCAGATGTCATACCAGTAGGCCAGCGACATCACGGCCCAGCCGAAGAAGTCGTAGATTCCGTTTCCGCCCTTCTGGTCGGTCGTCGCGAAGATGTCGATGCCGCGACGCTCCCAGATGACCTGGCTGCGGAACCCGATCGAGCGGATCTCTTGGTTCTCGGTGGCAACGGAATCCAGGGCGGCCAGCGGGGACCGGGCGACGAGGAAAAGCCTGGAGCCCGGCGGATAAACGGCAAGGGTCTGCCCCCAGGGCGCGGCATGGCGTTTGGCGACCTGCATCCAGGACACGATCCCGGCGGGGCCGACCTTCTCATGCAGTACCGGCGTCCCGTTCGCCGCGAGCAGGCTGGCCGCGAAGCCCGTTCCGCAGCGAGGATGCCCGAGGCCCACAATCACCTGGGCACCCTACCCGGGTCTGGTTGTCCTGGGTCTGGTTGTCCTGGGTCTGGTTGTCCTGGGTCTGGTTGTCCTGGGTCCGGTTATCCCAGTGCGCCGACTCATCAGAGCGGCCGCAGACCCACCCGCCCGCCAGCGGCGACCCGCGCGACGATGCCGCCCAGGCGCCACATGCCCGCGTAGGTGATCGGGTTGAGCAGTGTCGGCCACTTGGTGCGGATCAGGTGGGCGTCGATGGGCCGATCGGCGAACCGGTCGGCCAGCCAACGCAATGTCATCGGTGCCGACATCGGGTGCAGCAGCATGTGCTCGCTGAACGAATCGCGGTGGTAGGTCACCTGGGCGCCACCTTGGGAGTACAGGTCGGCCAGGGCATCGATGTCTTCGACGGCGATCACCGAGTCGTGGACGGCCTGCACGATCAGCAGCGGTGGCGTCGGCACGGCCTTGCCGAGCCGAATGGCCTCGAATACCTCCCGCACCTGCGGCAGATCGAGGACCTCGGTCAGCGGCGGGCGCACCCAGTCGTCCATGTCGGTCCGGAACAGCCGGATTATCGCCTCCACGGTGGTCATCCGCTCCAGCCCTCGAAGCTTCGCGCGGCCGACGTCGGTGGCGTGCTCCTCGATGATCCGGTCCAGATCCGGGAACGTCTTCGCCAGGGCCGAGACCACCATCGCCGGCAGCGCCGACATGGCCGACCCGTTGAGTCTTAGAAAGGTGTTGCCCAGGTCGCCCACCGGCGAACCCAGCACCGCGCCGACGATGTTGAGCTCGGGGGCGTAGTCGGCGTGCGCCTCAGCGGCCCAGGCGCTGGCGAGTCCGCCGCCGGAGTACCCCCACAGGCCGACCTTGCTCCCCGGAGCGAGCCCGAATCGGTCGAAGCTCAACGCGGCGCGCAGGCCGTCTAGCACCCGATAGCCAGGCTCCATCGGCGCGCCCCACAGACCGTCCGGGCCCTCGTGGTCGGGTACTGAAACGACCCAGCCCTCGGCGAGCGCCGCCGCCATCAACAGGTATTCGAACTGCGGCAGTGATCCAAGTGCCCGGGCTCCGCGGCGCAGCGCGTAGGAGGGAAAGCAGCGCGACGAGATCGCGTCGATGGCGCACTGATAGGACACCATGTGGCGGGGTTGATTGGCGAAGTGCCCGGCTGGCACCAGCACCGTGGTGGCGCAGGCTTCGGGGTCGCCGTGGCGGTTGACCGTTCGGTAGAGCAACTGAGTCGCACGGACTCGTTGCGGGATCAGGCCTAGGAAGCCGAGTTCGACGTCGCGCGACCTCAGCACCGTGCCGACCGCCGCGTGGCGGAACCCCGCGGGGGGCTCGTAGAACGGATCCTTCGCCGGGAGTACGGGGCGCTGGCCGCGCCGCAATTCCTCGTGGGGGGCGCAACCGATCCACTGGGGGCCGATCCTCTGGGGGCCGACAGACTGGGGGCCGACCACCCGGTGCGGGATTGTCACGTCGTCCCTTTCGTTCCGAGTAGATGACGTTACCTTCAGGGGGTTCTAAGAATCCAGTGCGTCAGCCGGGTGGACGCAATGCCGCGAATTCGTCGGTGACCCGCAGTTCGGATTCGGTGAAGCGATACAGCGCCGCAGGTCGCCCACCAGTACGGCCCGGGTGGGCCGTGGTCCCGGTGGGGGTGATCACTCCGCGCCGTGCCAGCACGCGCTGCAGATTGGTGGCGTCGACTTGGTATCCCAGTGCGGCCCCGTAGATATCGCGCAGCGTCGACAACGCAAATTCCCTTGGCGCCAAGGCGAATCCGATATTCGTGTAGGACAATTTGGCGGCCAGCCGGGCGCCGGCATATGACACCATCGGGCGGTGATCAAACGCCATCGGGGGAAGCTGGCCCACCGGATGCCACCGGGTGTCCGACGGCAATTCAGGAATGGCGGGGGAGGGCACCAGGCCCAGGTAGGTGGACGCGATGACGCGCGCGCCCGGCACCCGGGTCGGGTCGGAGAAGACCGCGAGTTGTTCCAGGTGCGCGACCTCGCGAAGGTCCACCTTCTCGGCGAGTTGGCGGCGCACCGACGCGGTGAGATCTTCGCCCTCGCCGAGCCGGCCGCCCGGTAGTGACCACCGTCCGCGCTGTGGAGACAGGGCGCGCTGCCATAACAGCACGTGGAGGCCGGGTTTGCCGGATGGCAGGTCACGGACCTGGAATACGACGGCCAGCACTTCGTGTTGAGTGCTAATATGACTCATGTTTTCGATTATAAGTCGAAAACCTCGGATGCAGAACAGGAGGCGGCGATGACCGTCGCTGCTCGCACGGACGTAGATCGCACTCGGGCGGCCCTGGCCGACGGAATCGTCGATGGCCCGGGCGTTTACACCCAGTGGCGGGGGACGCGCAGTGGGCCGCCGAGATTCGCCGATTGGCCGCCCTGCGCGGCACCGTCCCGGCACACAACTATCAGTTGCCCGCCATTCAGGACGTCGCCGATCACGTCAGGGACTCCCTGGCGCTGTCGCGCATCGCCGCCGAAGCGCCCGGGGACCATCGTGTTCTGCGGGGTGCACTTCATGGCCGAGACCGCCAAGATCCTCAGCCCCACCAAGACGGTGTTGATCCCGGACCAGCGGGCCGGGTGTTCGCTGGCCGACTCCATCACGGCCGAGGACCTTGCGCAGTGGCGCGACGAGTACCCGGGTGCCGTGGTGGTGTCCTACGTCAACACCACCGCCGCGGTGAAGGCGCTCACCGACATCTGCTGCACCTCGTCGAATGCCGTGGAGGTGGTGAACTCGATCCCGGCGGATCGCGACGTGCTGTTCTGCCCGGACCAGTTCCTGGGCGCCCACGTCCGTCGCATGACCGGCCGGACGAACCTGCACATCTGGGCCGGGGAGTGCCACGTGCACGCCGGTATCAACGGTGACGAACTGGCAGCACAGGCCCGCTCGCATCCGGATGCCGAGCTCTATGTCCATCCCGAGTGCGGATGCGCCACCTCGGCGCTTTACCTGGCCGGAGAGGGAGCGTTCCCTGCGGACCGGGTGAAGATTTTGTCCACCGGCGGCATGCTGGACGCGGCCCTCTCGGAGGCCAAGGCAGGTGCTGGCGTGGCCTGAGGTCGGCATGCTGCACCAGTTACGCAGAGCCGCGCCACAGATCGACTTCCAGGCGGTCAATGATCGTGCCTCGTGCAAGTACATGAAGATGATCACCCCGGCCGCGCTGCTGCGCTGCTTGATCGAGGGCGCCGATGAGGTCGACGTCGATCCCGAAATCGCGCGCCTGGCCCGCGCCAGTGTGACGCGGATGATCGAGATCGGCGCGCCGGGTGATGGCGAATGACCCGCCACGGCGCCTGCGGGGGCGGATTCGGCCCTGACTGGCAGCACGCGCCGACGGTGGTGATCGGCACCGGAGTGGCCGGCCTGGCCGCCGGCCTGGCTGCCTACCGCCGGGGTGCCCGCACCGTCATTCTGAGCAAGGCTGACGACACCGCGACTTTCTATGCCCAGGGCGGGATCGCAGTGGTACTGCCCTTTACCGACGACACCGTCGAGTCGCACGTCGCCGACACCCTCGCCGCCGGGGCCGGTTTGTGTGACCCTGCCGCGGTGCGGTCGATCGTGGCCGACGGCTATCAGGCGGTGGCGGACCTGATCGCCGACGGGGCCCGTTTCGATGAGAGCACCCCGGGCCAGTGGGCGCTTACTCGCGAGGGCGGACATTCCCGGCGGCGCATCATGCACGCCGGCGGGGACGCCACCGGTGCCGAAGTCCAGCGCGCCCTCGATCATGCCGCGGCCACCCTGGATATCCGGCGCAATCACGTTGCATTGCAGGTGCTGCGTGATGAGTCGGCCGTTACCGGCGTCCTGGTCCGCAACGCCGACGGACTCGGTGTCATCCATGCCCCGTCGGTGATCGTCGCCA
The DNA here is from genome assembly GCA_018401645.1 of Mycobacterium sp. Lineage (GTDB taxonomy): Bacteria > Actinomycetota > Actinomycetes > Mycobacteriales > Mycobacteriaceae > Mycobacterium. The sequence continues at coordinate 58,972 of JAGYKK010000006.1, forward strand.
CCGGCGGATTGGGACATCTCTACAGCGCCACGACCAACCCCGAGGGTTCCACCGGCGACGGCATCGCACTGGCGCTGTGGGCCGGGGTGTGCGTCAGTGATATCGAGTTCGTGCAGTTTCATCCGACGATGCTTTTCGACCCGCACGGCACCGGTCGTCGACCGCTGATTACCGAGGCGTTGCGCGGGGAGGGCGCGGTACTGCGCGATGCGCGCGGTGACTCGGTGACTGCCGGCGTGCACCCGATGGGCGACCTGGCCCCCCGCGACGTGGTGGCCGCGGCCATCGAGGCCCGGCTGCGTGAGACCGGAGACGAGTGTGTCTATCTCGATGCGCGGTCCATCGAGCGGTTCGCCCAGCGGTTCCCGACCGTCACCGCCGCGTGCCGCGGGGCCGGTATCGACCCGACGACGACCCCGATCCCGGTCGTGCCCGGCGCGCACTACAGTTGCGGCGGAGTGAGCACCGACGTGCACGGCCGGACCTCGTTGCCGGGCCTGTTCGCCGCCGGCGAGGTGGCCCGCACCGGTATGCACGGTGCCAATCGGCTGGCCTCCAATAGCCTGCTGGAGGGCCTGGTGGTCGGTGGCCGCGCGGGCCGTGAGGCCGCCCGGCATACCCGAAGCGCCGGTGCGCCGATGGCGAAAGTCCAGCCGGCTCAGCGGGTTGCGCTGGATCGGGGGCGTTTGCAGCGAGCAATGATGCGGTGGTCCTCGGTGGTCCGCGACGGGGACGGTCTGAGGCACCTGATCGATGAACTCGACGGTGCCGCGCCCCACGCGATGATGACCCGGACCGATGTCGAGGATGTCGCTCTCACCATGTCGGCGCGGGCCGTTGCTGTGGCGGCACTGGCCCGGACTGAGACCCGTGGATGTCACCACCGCGGCGATTTCCCCGACACTGATGCCGCGCAGGCGGTTTCGGAGAGCGTGCACGGAACCGCCGACGGTCGCGTCACCCTCGTCGAGGCGGCTGTTCCCGTCGCATGATGGCGCTGACCCCCCAGGAGCGCTCCGAAGCGCTGGTGACGATCCGTCGCGGCCTCGATGAGGACCTGCGCTACGGCCCCGATGTCACGACGATCGCGACCGTACCCGCCGACGCATGCACCGAGGCGGCCCTGGTCGCCCGGGAGGCCGGCGTGGCGCGGCGTCGACGTCGCGCTCATGGTGCTCGATGAGGTGCTCGGCACCGGCTGCTATCAGGTGCTGGATCGGGTGCCGGACGCTGCCTGCCTGGAACCCGGTCAGGCACTGCTGAGAGTCCGGGCCGACACCCGCGGTCTGCTGACCGCCGAGCGCACCCTGCTCAGCCTCCTCTGCCACCTCTGCGGAATCGCCACGGCCACCGCGGCCTGGGTGGAGGCCGTGGCGGGAACCACGACCAGGATCCGCGACACCCGCAAAACCCTGCCCGGACTGCGGGCGCTGCAGAAGTACGCGGTGCGGGTCGGCGGCGGGGTCAACCATCGGATGGGCCTCGGGGATGCCGCCTTGATCAAGGACAACCACGTGGCGGCAGCCGGGTCGGTGGTTGCCGCACTACGCGCGGTGCGCGCCGCGGCACCCGATCTGCCGTGTGAGGTCGAGGTCGACACCCTCGAGCAACTCGACGAGGTACTCGCCGAGGATGTCGGGTTGATCCTGCTCGATAACTTCCCGGTGTGGCAGACCCAGATGGCGGTCCAGCGCCGCGACGCCAAAGCTCCGAAGGTGCTACTGGAGTCCTCCGGCGGGTTGTCCCTGGAGTCCGCCGCGCACTACGCGGGCACCGGCGTGGACTACCTGGCCGTTGGCGCGCTCACCCATTCGGTGCGGGTGCTCGATATCGGCCTGGATCTCTAGGGTCGAACTACTCGGCGGCGTTGACTAGGAATCCCCGCGCGAGCAGCGACGGCGCCGGGGTGCGCGGCTCTGATTGGCGTTGAACGGTCCGAATCGGCAATTCGATGCGTAATTGATTTTCGCATCCATGCCCCGATCAGCGACAATCAAACCGATGAAGCCCTTCGCCATGACCCGGATCGACCTGCGCGGCCGTGCGCTGACCGCCGCACAGTTGCGCTCGGCGCTGCCCCGGGGCGGTGTCGACGTCGATGCTGTGCTGCCCACGGTCCGCCCGATCGTCGATGACGTCGCCGAACGCGGCGCGGACGCAGCCCTGGAGTACGGCGAGAAGTTCGATGGCGTGCGCCCCTCCGGCGTCCGGGTACCGGCGTCGGAGTTGCGGTCGGCGCTGGCCCGGCTGGAACCCGACGTGCGGGCCGCACTCGAGATGGCCATCGAGCGCACCCGCGCCGTGCATGCCGACCAGCGCCGCTCCGACACCACGACGATCCTCGGACCCGGCGCCACCGTGACCGAGCGATGGATCCCGGTCGAGCGGGTCGGACTCTATGTGCCAGGCGGAACCGCGGTCTATCCGTCGAGTGTGGTGATGAACGTGGTGCCGGCCCAGGCCGCCGGGGTGGAGTCACTGGTGGTGGCCAGCCCGCCGCAGGCCCGGCTTCGGCGGCTGCCGCATCCGACCATCTGGCGGCCGCGCAGTTTGCTCGGTGTCGGGGAAGTGTGGGCGGTCGGCGGGGCGCGGGCGGTGGCCCTGCTGGCCTACGGGGGCACCGACACCGACGGGGCGGAACTGGCGCCGGTCGATATGATCACCGGACCGGGAAACATCTACGTGACCGCGGCCAAGCGGATCTGCCGCTCGCACGTCGGCATCGACTCCGAAGCCGGACCCACCGGAGATCGCCATCCCCTCGCCGACCACACCGCCGACCCGGTGCATGTGGCCGCGGACCTGATCAGTCAGGCCGAGCACGACGTGATGGCGGCGCCGTGCTGGTCACCGACAGCATCGCGCTGGCCGATGCCACCGATGCCGAGTTGGGGGTTCAACTGCCGACAACCGTGCATCGGGAGCGGGTGACCGAGGCCTTGCGAGGTCGTCAGTCGGCGATCGTGCTGGTCGATGATCTTGATACCGGGGTGCGGGTGGTCAACGCCTATGCCGCCGAGCACCTGGAGATCCAGACCGCCGAAGCCGCGACGGTGGCCAGCCGAATCCGTTCCGCAGGAGCGATATTCGTCGGCGCATTCTCACCGGTGAGCCTCGGCGACTACTGTGCTGGATCCAACCACGTGCTGCCCACCGCCGGCTGCGCCCGGCACTCCAGCGGGCTGTCCGTGCAGACCTTCCTGCGCGGCATTCACGTCGTCGACTACACCGAAGCCGCGCTCAAAGACGTCTCCGGGCATGTCATCACCCTGGCCAGTGCTGAGGACCTACCCGCGCACGGGGAGGCCGTGCGCCGGAGGTTCGAGACGTGACGATCGGAGACAGGGTCACTCTGTCCGATCTGCCACTGCGGGACAACCTGCGCGGCAAATCGGCCTACGGCGCACCGCAACTCGACGTCGCGGTGCGGTTGAACACCAACGAGAATCCGCACCCGCCCAGTCGTGCACTGGTCGATGACGCCGCCGAAGCGGTGCGGATCGCGGCGGCAAACCTGCACCGCTATCCGGATCGCGATGCCGTGGATCTGCGGCGCGATCTCGCGGCCTACGTCACCGCGACCACCGGAGTCGAGGTTGGCATTGAGAACCTCTGGGCAGCCAATGGATCCAACGAAATACTTCAGCAGTTACTGCAGGCCTTCGGTGGACCGGGACGACGCGCGATTGGCTTCGTGCCGTCCTACTCGATGCACCCGATCATTGCCGGCGGCACCCAGACCGAGTGGATCGAGGCACGGCGCGCCACCGACTTCAGTCTCGACGTCGACGTGGCGGTGGCGGCGATCCGGGCCGCGGAGCCGGACGTCGTTTTCGTCACCAGCCCGAACAACCCGACCGGACAGAGTGTCTCATCCGCCGACCTTCGCCGACTGCTCGACACTATGCCCGGCGGCGTACTGATCGTCGATGAGGCCTACGCGGAGTTTTCCGCCGGGCCCAGCGCGATTGCGCTGCTCCATGAGTACCCGGCCCGATTGATCGTCAGCCGGACCATGAGCAAGGCGTTCGCCTTCGCCGGGGGCCGGTTGGGCTACCTGGTGGCCGCGCCCGCAGTCGTCGACGCGGTCCTGCTGGTTCGCCTGCCCTACCACCTGTCGGTGATCACCCAGGCGGCTGCGCGCGCCGCGTTGCGCCACGCCGATGACACCCTGGCCACCGTGGCCGAACTCGTGGCTGAGCGCGAGCGGGTCTGTATGGCGCTGCATGCCATGGGGTTTCGGGTAATTCGGAGCGACGCGAACTTTGTGCTGTTCGGTGAGTTCGCCGATGCCCCGGCGGCTTGGCAGCGCTATCTCGACGACGGTGTCCTCATCCGCGACGTCGGCATCCCCGGATACCTGCGGGTCAGCATCGGCCTCGTCGACGAGAACGACGCCTTCCTGACCGCCAGCCAACGATTGGCCGCCGCCGAATCGGTACAGCCCCTAGGAGCCTCATGACCGCCACATCGCCCCGTCGCGCCCGGGTCGAACGCAAAACCAGGGAATCCGACATCGTCGTCGAACTCGACCTCGACGGCACCGGTCAGGTGTCCGTCGACACCGGGGTGCCGTTCTTTGATCACATGCTCACCGCACTGGGCACCCACGCGAGTTTCGACCTGACCGTGACCGCCCGCGGTGACGTCGAGATCGAGGGTCACCACACCATTGAGGACACCGCGATCGTGCTCGGCGCCGCGCTCGGGCAGGCGTTGGGAGAAAAGACGGGTATCCGGCGCTTCGGCGACTCCTACATCCCGATGGACGAGACACTGGCGCACGCGGCCGTTGACGTCTCCGGGCGACCGTACTTCGTGCACACCGGCGAGCCGGAGTATCTGGCGGAGTTCACCATCGCCGGATCCGGCGTGCCCTATCACACCGTCATCAACCGGCACGTCTTCGAGTCGTTGGCCGCTAACGCACGCATCGCCCTGCATGTGCGGGTCCTCTACGGCCGCGATCCGCACCACATCACCGAGGCGCAGTACAAGGCGGTGGCCCGCGCGCTGCGCCACGCCGTCGAGCCCGATCCGCGGATACTCGGGGTGCCATCCACAAAAGGTGTTCTGTGACGGGAGCATCCCGCCGAAAGTCCGTTGTCGTTCTTGACTACGGGTCGGGCAATCTGAGGTCGGCCCAACGCGCCCTGGAGCGGGTCGGCGCCGAGGTTGAGGTGACCTCGGATCGCACCGCCGCGCTGGCAGCCGATGGGCTTGTGGTCCCCGGCGTCGGGGCCTTCGAGGCCTGCATGAGCGGACTGCGCGGGATCGACGGCGACAGCATCATCGCCGAACGGGTCGCGGCGGGTCGACCGGTGCTCGGTGTGTGCGTCGGGATGCAGATCCTGTTCGCCCGCGGGGTTGAGTTCGGGGTTGCGAGCACCGGCTGCGGCCAGTGGCCGGGTGCGGTCACTCGTTTGGACGCACCGGTCATTCCGCATATGGGCTGGAACGTCGTCGACGCCGCCCCGGGCAGCAGGTTGTTCAAGGGCATCAATCCGCAGACGCGGTTCTACTTCGTGCACTCCTACGCCGCCCTGTGTTCGCAAAACCAGGCGTGGGAGGGTGACCCTAGTGCACAGCTCACCTGGGCCACCCACACCACTCGGTTTTTGGCGGCCGTCGAGGACGGGCCAATGTCCGCGACGCAATTTCATCCGGAGAAGAGCGGCGATGCCGGTGCTGAACTGCTCGCTAATTGGGTTGAGGGGCTGTGAAGGAAGACGTGTCATTGATCTTGCTGCCTGCCGTCGATGTGATCAATGGCCAGGCTGTTCGGTTGGTTCAGGGTAAGGCCGGTAGTGAGACCGAGTACGGCACGGCGCTGGAGGCCGCACTGAACTGGCAGCGCGACGGAGCCGAGTGGATTCATCTCGTCGATCTCGATGCGGCCTTCGGGCGTGGCAGCAACGGTGAACTACTCGCGGAGGTCGTGCGGGCACTGGAGGTCAAGGTCGAGCTGTCCGGCGGCATCCGCGACGACGACTCGCTGAAGGCGGCGTTGGCCACCGGCTGTGCCCGGGTCAACATCGGTACGGCGGCACTGGAGAATCCGCTGTGGTGCGCTCGCGCCATCGCCGAGTACGGCGATCGGGTCGCGGTAGGGCTCGACGTGCAAGTCGTCGACGGGGAACACCGGCTGCGCGGCCGCGGTTGGGAAACCGACGGCGGCGAGTTGTGGTCGGTACTGGAACGCCTTGACAGTGAGGGCTGTTCGCGATTTGTGGTCACCGACGTCACCAAGGATGGCACGCTCACCGGGCCTAACCTCGATCTGCTCGAGGGTGTCGCCGAGTGCACCGACGTTCCGGTGATCGCCTCGGGTGGGGTTTCCAGCCTCGACGATCTTCGGGCCATCGCCACCTTGACCGGCGCAGGTGTCGAGGGCGCGATCGTCGGAAAAGCCCTTTACGCCGGACGCTTCACCCTCTCGGAGGCTCTGGCCGCGGTGAGCCGTTGACGTGCTGAACTCACCCACCGATCTTGCCGTCCGAGTTATTCCCTGCCTGGACGTCGATGCCGGCCGGGTGGTCAAGGGCGTCAACTTCGCCAACCTGCGCGATGCCGGTGACCCGGTGGAACTCGCCGCGGCCTACGACGCCGAGGGTGCCGACGAACTGACCTTCCTGGATGTGACGGCGTCCTCATCGGGCCGCGCGACGATGTTTGATGTCGTGCGTCGTACTGCCGAACAAGTGTTCATTCCGCTTACCGTCGGCGGAGGTGTGCGATCGGTGGCTGATGTCGACGCACTCTTGCGTGCCGGTGCGGACAAGGTATCGGTGAACACCGCGGCGATCGCCCGACCGGAACTCCTGGCCGAACTGGCACGGCAGTTCGGCTCCCAGTGCATCGTGTTGTCGGTGGATGCCCGAACGGTTCCTGCCGGTGGCGCCCCGACCCCCTCCGGATGGGAGGTCACCACCCACGGTGGCCGCCAGGGAACCGGTATCGACGCCGTCGAATGGGCAAGGCGCGGAGCCGAACTTGGTGTGGGCGAAATCCTGTTGAACTCGATGGACGCCGACGGCACCAAGGCCGGTTTCGACCTGCCGATGCTGCGTGCGGTGCGGGCGGTGGTCACAGTGCCGATGATCGCCAGCGGGGGTGCGGGGGCCGTCGGGGATTTTGCGCCTGCGGTGCGGGCCGGTGCCGACGCGGTGCTGGCGGCCAGCGTGTTCCACTTCGGGGAGTTGACCATCGGTGAGGTGAAGGCGGCGATGAAGGCGGCAGGGGTGACCGTCCGGTGAGCGGCAGCGGAGGACGAAGTCAGACCCCGTCCGATGAGCGGTAGCGAAGAGGACAAGTCAACCCGTCCGATGAGCGGCAGCGAAGAGGACAAGTCAGACCCCCGTCCGATGAGCGGCAGCGAAGAGGACAAGTCAGACCCCCGTCCGATGAGCGGTAGCGAAGAGGACAAGTCAAATATCAGTCCGATGAGTCTCGACCCTGCGATTGCCGAGCGGCTCAAGCGCGACGCCAACGGGTTGTTCGCCGCGATCGCCCAGGAGCGCGGCACCGGCAAGGTGCTCATGCTGGCCTGGATGGACGACGAGGCACTGGCTCGCACGCTGGCCACCCGGCAGGCCACCTATTACTCCCGCTCGCGCGGCGAGCAGTGGATCAAGGGCGCGACATCCGGTCACACCCAGTACGTCCACTCGGTGCGCCTGGACTGCGACGGCGACGCGGTGCTGCTCGACGTCGACCAGAGCGGAGGGGCCTGCCACACCGGCGACCACACCTGCTTTGACGCTGATTTGCTAGGACCCGTCTGACCCGTCATCCACTGATTTACCCCGCGACGGTGCGTGAAAGTCCGGCACCGGCGGCGTGTCGGCGTACCGACACGCACGCTCGCGGGTGGGGAGGTGATCGACTAGCGCGCCCGCAGGGCTTCCAGCGCCTTGTCGGCGTGGGTATCCATGTTGAGTTCGCTGGAGATCACCTCGAGCACATTGCGATCGGTGTCGATGACGAACGTGGTGCGTTTCACCGGCAACAGCTTGCCGAGCAGTCCACGCTTGACGCCGAAGGTCTCGGCGACCGTACCGTCGCGATCGGACAGCAACGGGTAGTCGAAGCGCTGCGAGTCGGAGAACTTCGCCTGTTTATCGACGGCGTCAGTGCTGATGCCGACGCGGGAGGCGCCCACCGCGGTGAACTCTCCGGCCAGATCACGGAAATGACAGGCCTCCTTCGTGCAACCCGGCGTCATGGCCGCGGGGTAGAAGAACAGCACGATCGGCCCCTCGGCCAGCAGGCCGGTCAGTGAACGGACGGTTCCGGTCTGATCCGGCAGTTCGAACTCGGGCACTTGGTCACCACGTTTCATAACGCCACGCTATCGCCGTGCGGCTGGGATGAACAGGTCTGGGGTGAACAGGTCTGGGAGGATGTAGCGCGTGCACGCCACCACGACCCGCGAAGAGTTCCGCGCGCTGGCCGCTGAACACCGCGTGGTCCCGGTAACCCGCAAAGTCCTCGCCGACAGTGAGACTCCGCTGTCGGCCTACCGCAAACTGGCGGCCGGTCGCCCGGGCACCTTCCTGCTGGAGTCCGCCGAAAACGGGCGGTCCTGGTCGCGCTGGTCGTTCATCGGAGCCGGGGCACCGTCGGCGTTGACGGTGCGCGACGGGCGGGCAGTCTGGCTGGGCGCCACCCTGAATGGTGCGCCGAGCGGTGGAGATCCACTGGAAGCCCTTCGGGCCACGATGGAACTGCTGTCGGCCGAGGGATCCGCACCGTCGGGTCTGCCGCCGCTGTCCGGGGGGTTGGTCGGGTTCTTCGCCTACGACTTCGTCCGACGTCTCGAACGCCTGCCCGAACTGGCCGTGGACGATCTCGGTTTGCCCGACATGCTGCTGCTGCTGGCCACTGATATCGCCGCGGTCGACCACCACGAGGGCACCATCACCCTGATCGCCAACGCGGTCAACTGGGATGGCGTTGACCAGCGTGTCGACGAGGCCTACGACGACGCGGTGCGGCGCCTGGACGTGATGACCGCCGCCCTGGGCCAACCACTGGTCTCGACGGTGGCCACGTTCTCGCGGCCCGAACCACTGCCACGCGCGCAGCGCACCCTCGAGGAGTACAGCGCGGTCGTCGAGCGACTGGTCGCCGAGATCGAGGCCGGCGAGGCGTTTCAGGTGGTGCCGTCGCAACGTTTCGAGATGGACACCGCCGCCGACCCGATCGACGTCTACCGGTTGCTACGGGTGACCAACCCGAGCCCCTACATGTATCTGCTGCAGATCCCGGATGGGGCAGGGGAGACGGCGTTCTCGATCGTCGGCTCCAGTCCCGAGGCTCTGGTGACGGTGCAGGGTGGTGGGGCGACGACGCATCCGATCGCCGGTACCCGGTGGCGCGGTCACACCGAGGAGGAGGACCAGTTGCTGGAGAAGGAGTTGCTGGCCGACGAGAAGGAACGCGCCGAGCACCTGATGCTGGTCGACCTGGGCCGCAACGACCTGGGCCGGGTCTGCGTACCGGGCACTGTGCGGGTCGAGGACTACAGCCATATCGAGCGCTACAGCCACGTCATGCACCTGGTGTCGACGGTGACCGGGTTGCTGGCCGACGGTCGCAGCGCCCTCGACGCCGTCACCGCGTGTTTCCCGGCCGGCACCCTGTCCGGCGCCCCCAAGGTGCGCGCAATGGAACTGATCGAGGAAGTGGAGATCACCCGGCGCGGTCTGTACGGCGGTGTGGTTGGGTACCTCGACTTCGCCGGCAACGCCGACTTCGCGATCGCCATCCGCACCGCGCTGATGCGCAACGGAACCGCTTACGTGCAGGCCGGCGGCGGGGTGGTGGCCGACTCCAACGGTCCGTATGAGTACACCGAGGCGGCCAACAAGGCCAAGGCGGTGCTGGCGGCCATTGCGGCGGCCGAAACCCTGAGTACGCCGTGATCCGCGTCGCGCAGCTGTTGCTGCTGCTCTCCGCACTCGGACTGTGGGTGGCTTCTCGGCTGCCGTGGGTATCGGTGGGGTCCTCTGATGGACTCGGTCAACCGAAGACCAGCACGATCAATGGTGCCGCGTGGTCCAACGCGCTGCTCCCGCTCGCAGTGCTACTGCTGGCGGCGGCGCTGGCCGGACTGGCGGTCCGGGGCTGGCTCCTGCGGGCGCTCGCGGTCCTGGTGGCCCTGGTATGCGTGCCGTTGGGTTACCTCGGGATCAGTCTGATGGTGATGCGCGACGTCGCGCCGCGTGGCGCGGAACTGGCCGGCGTGCCGGTGATGAACCTGGTTGCCAGCCAGCGTCATCTGGCGGGTGCCGCGGTGACCCTGGCCGCGGCCGTGGGTGCTCTGGTCGCGGCGGCCTTGATGATGCGCGCGGCGGCGACGGAGGCGCGCAGGGTGTCGAAGTACGCCGGGCCCGGTGCGCCGGGTGAGGGCGATGCCGGGGCCGAGATGTCCGAGCGCGCGATGTGGGACGCACTCGACGGGGGACTGGATCCGACGGATCCCGACACCGGAGCCACTGCTGTGGTGGAGTCCGAGACCGAGGGTCGGTGACGGGTGTTGGTGGCGGGGCGGTTACCCTCTACTTCGAATCGTCCCTGTTCGCCAGACCTCTAGGAGACCGGCTGTCATGAGTTCGGCAACCGTGCTCGACTCCATTCTCGAGGGGGTCTGTGCCGACGTTGCCGCGCGCGAGGCACTGGTGAGCATGGCCGACGTGAGGGCGGCCGCGGAGGCGGCACCCGCACCGCGCGACGTGCTGTGCGCCCTGCGAGCCCCGGGCATCGGTGTGATCGCAGAAGTCAAGCGTGCCAGTCCCTCCCGCGGTCAACTCGCGGCGATCGCCGACCCGGCTGAGCTGGCCAGGGCCTATCAGAGCGGCGGCGCCCGGGTGATCAGTGTGCTGACCGAGGAGCGACGGTTCAAGGGATCCCTTGCCGATCTGGACGCGGTGCGGGCCGCCGTTAGCATCCCGGTGCTGCGCAAGGACTTCATCGTGCGGCCCTACCAAATCCACGAGGCTCGGGCACACGGCGCGGACATGCTGCTGCTGATCGTGGCAGCGCTGGCCCAACCGGCTCTGGTATCGCTGCTCGATCGCACCGAGTCGCTGGGGATGACGGCACTGGTAGAGGTACATACCGAGGAGGAGGCCGACCGTGCTCTGCAGGCCGGGGCCAAGGTGATCGGGGTCAACGCTCGTGATCTCAAGACCCTGAACGTGGATCGGGACTGCTTCGGGCGAATCGCACCGGGCCTGCCATCGGACATCATCCGGATCGCCGAGTCCGGGGTCCGGGGTCCCGCCGACCTGCTCGCCTACGCCGGCGCCGGGGCCGACGCGGTGCTGGTCGGCGAGGGTCTGGTCACCAGCGGTGACCCGCGCGGCGCGGTGGCTGATCTGGTGACCGCCGGCGCCCACCCGTCGTGTCCGAAACCCGTTCGCTGAGTTCAGCCGGAAGTCCCGATATGGCCGACACCTCCACGCCCAACCTGCCCCGCACCAGTGCGGCCGTCGCCACGTCGACGATCCACGACCCAGATGCGCGCGGGCATTTCGGAATCTTCGGTGGCCGCTACGTGCCGGAGGCGTTGATGGCCGTGATCGAGGAGGTCACCGCCGCCTATGAGAAGGCCCGCACCGACCAGAATTTCCTCGACGAACTCGACTCCCTGCAGACCCATTACGCCGGGCGTCCGTCACCGCTCTATGAAGCGACCCGGCTCGGTGCCCACGCGGGTGGGGCGCGCATCTTCCTCAAGCGCGAGGATCTCAACCACACCGGCTCGCACAAGATCAACAACGTCCTCGGCCAGGCACTGCTGGCCCGTCAAATGGGCAAGACCAGGGTCATTGCCGAGACCGGGGCGGGTCAGCACGGAGTTGCCACCGCCACCGCCTGCGCGCTGCTGGGCTTGGAGTGCGTGATCTACATGGGTGCGGTCGATACCGCCCGCCAAGCGCTGAATGTCGCGAGAATGCGACTGCTCGGCGCGGAAGTGGTTGCGGTGCAGTCGGGCTCAAAGACCCTCAAGGATGCCGTCAATGAGGCCTTCCGAGATTGGGTGGCCAACGCCGATGACACCTACTACTGCTTCGGCACCGCCGCCGGGCCGCACCCGTTCCCGGTGATGGTGCGCGATTTCCAGCGGGTGATCGGTATGGAGGCTCGCGCACAGATGCTGGCCCGGACCGGCCGGCTGCCGGATGCCGTGACAGCGTGTGTCGGCGGGGGGTCCAACGCGATCGGCATCTTCCATGCATTCCTTGATGATCCGGGTGTGCGGCTGATCGGCTACGAGGCCGGCGGAGACGGAGTGGAGACCGGCAGGCACGCCGCGACGTTCGCCGGCGGAACACCCGGGGCCTTCCAGGGGTCGTACTCCTATGTCATGCAAAACGGTGACGGGCAAACCATCGAATCCCATTCCATCTCAGCCGGATTGGATTATCCGGGCGTCGGTCCCGAGCACGCATTCCTCAAGGAAGCCGGCCGGACGGAGTACCGGCCGATCACCGACACCGAGGCGATGGATGCGTTCAAGCTGCTGTGCAGGCTGGAGGGCATCATCCCGGCCATCGAGACCGCGCACGCCATAGCGGGCGTGGTCGATCTCGCCGCCGAGCTCGGACCGGAATCGATCATCCTCATTAACCTGTCCGGCCGCGGAGACAAGGATGTGGAGACCGCCGCGCGGTGGTTCGGTCTGCTCGACGGCGCGACACCCGGTGGCACATGACCGCCCAGCACTATTCGACCGGTCGGCTTGGGCCGATCTTCGAAGCCTGCCGTGCCGAGGGGCGGGCGGCGCTGATCGGCTACCTGCCGACCGGCTATCCCGACGTGCCGACGTCGATCGACGCGATGGTGGCGATGAGCAGAAACCAGTGCGACATCATCGAGGTCGGCGTCCCCTACTCCGATCCCGGAATGGACGGTCCGGTGATCGCAACCGCCACCGACAACGCTCTCCATGCCGGTGTTCGGGTCAGTGACACACTCCGCGCCGTCGAGGCCATCAGTGCCGCCGGCGGCAACGCCGTGGTCATGACCTACTGGAATCCGGTGCTGCACTACGGTGTTGACGCCTTCGCCCGGGATCTGGCGGCGGCCGGGGGCTTGGGCATGATCACCCCGGATCTCATTCCGGACGAGGCCGAGGCGTGGCTGGCGGCCTCGGACCGCCACGATCTGGACCGTATTTTCCTGGTTGCCCCGTCGTCAACCCCAGAGAGACTGGCGCGGACAGTGGAGGCTTCCCGCGGATTTGTCTACGCGGCGTCGACCATGGGCGTGACGGGCGCGCGTGATGCGGTGTCGACCGCGGCTCCGGAGTTGGTTCGCAGGGTCAAGGCGATTTCCGATATTCCGGTCGGGGTGGGCCTGGGTGTTCGCTCGGGTGCGCAGGCTGCCGAAATTGCGGAGTTCGCCGACGGAGTGATCGTGGGTTCCGCCTTGGTGTCGGCGTTAGGCGACGGGGTGAATGCGGTGCGGTCACTGACCGGGGAACTGGCTGCGGGGGTGCGGGAGAAGTTGCCTGCCAAGTGATTACGACGGTGCTCGCTTCTTTCCCAAGTCCGGACCAGGGTGTGTGGTACCTCGGTCCGGTTCCGATTCGGGCCTATGCCCTGTGCATCATTGCCGGTATCATCGCCGCGTTGGTGATTGGGGACCGCCGGTGGGCGGCCCGCGGTGGCGAACGGGGCGTCGTCTACGACGTCGCGTTGTGGGCGGTGCCGTTCGGCCTGATCGGCGGCCGGATCTACCACGTGTTGACCGATTGGAAGACATATTTCGGCGAGGGTGGCGCCGGACTCCGTTCCGCGCTGCAGATCTGGGAGGGCGGCTTAGGCATCTGGGGTGCCATCGCCTTCGGTGGCGTCGGCGCGTGGATCGCGTGCCGGCGCAGGGGGATTCCGCTGCCGGCCTTCGGTGACGCCGTCGCGCCCGGCATCGTCATGGCCCAGGCGATCGGCCGCCTCGGTAACTACTTCAATCAGGAACTTTACGGCCGGGAAACCACCGTGCCGTGGGGCCTGGAGATCTTCTACCGCCGTGACTCCTCCGGCGTAGTCGACGTGCACTCACTCGACGGCGTCTCGACCGGGCAGGTCGCTGCTGTCGTTCATCCGACGTTCCTCTACGAACTGCTGTGGAACCTGCTGGTGTTCGCGTTGTTGATCTACGTCGACCGCAAATACCGGCTCGGTCATGGCCGGTTGTTCGCGCTCTACGTGGCCTCGTACTGCGTCGGGCGGTTCTGGATCGAACTGATGCGTGACGACACCGCAACCCTCATCGCCGGCATCCGGGTCAACGTGTTCACCGCGACCTTCGTGTTCATCGGTGCGGTGGTTTACATGTTGCTGGCGCCGAAGGGCCGTGAGGACCCGGCGGCGCTACAGGGCAGTCGCGAAGGACTCGACGCGGAATCTCTCGAGGAAGAGTCCTTGGTCGAGGAACTGGCCGAGGAGTTGGTAGCTGCGGCCAGCGGAAGCGGACTCATTGCCGCGGTGACCGTCGCCGGTGAGCACGAGACTGAGGATGCCGAGGCCGTCGGCGACGACGAGTTCGAGTCCGACGTTCACGAGGACATCGAGCCCGCTGAGATCGACGTTGAGATCGATGACGGAGCCGACGTTGAGGTCGTCGTTGACGACGATACCGACGTCGCGATTCACGTCGACGACGAGGCCGACGTTGAGATCGTCGTCGACGACGAGGCCGACGCCGTCGAGGTGATCGAGTTCGTGCCGGACGAGGAACGGGCCGCGCCTGCCGACGCCGAGTCGCCCGACGACGAGATGGTTGTGGTGTACGCGAGCGCACCCGAGAACGAGCCTGTCGCGGTGGACGCTCCCGGGGTGATCGAGTCCGGGGTGATCGAGTCCGGGGTGATCGAGTCCGGGGTGATCGAGTCCGGGGTGAACGAGTCCGGGGTGATCGAGTCCGGGGTGATCGAGTCCGAGGCGATCGAATCCGAGGCGATCGAGCTCGATCCGGTGGACTCCGAGGTGATTGAGCTCGAACCAGCGGAGCTTGAGCTGATCGAGGCTGAGGCCATCGAGCCTGCGCCCGTGGAGGTCGTGGAGGTCGTGGAGGTCGTGGAGGTCGCAGAGGTCGTCGACGTCGTCGAACCAGTGGTGGTCGTGGAGCCCGAACCGACTGAGCCGGCCCCCGACCGGAATCGCCCGGCTTCGGCTCGTCACTGCGCCGTCTGCTGTGGGGCGTCGGCAAGTGACCGGGAACCGTTTGGAGGCCCGGGAGAGAATCCGCCGCCGTACTACCCGCCGCCGTCGGGCCAGTTTCCGCCGCCGTACTATCCGCCGCCCGTTTTCTACCCTGATCCGGCAGCGCCCTACGGCCGCCACCCGCTCACCGGTGAACCCTTCTCCGACAAGTCGAAGGTGATCGCGGGTCTGCTGCAATTGTTGGGCCTCGTCGGCGTCCTCGGCATCGGCCGCATCTATCTGGGGAACACCACCCTGGGAATCACCCAACTGCTCGGCTGCCTGGTGTTCGGCATCGTCACCTGCGGAATCGGGTTCATCGTCCCGGTGATCTGGGGAATCATCGACGCCGTTTTGATTTTCACGGACCGGGTCCGCGATTCGGCGGGCCGACCCCTGCGCGATGCCGTCTAAGGTCCGCCGTTACGCGGGACTCGGGTCCGGAGTCCTGGCTGTCGGTGCCCTGACCTACGTCGGAATGGTCGATCCCCATCAGCCTGGCTCGGTCTACCCGGGTTGCCCGTTCAAGATGCTCACCGGCTGGAACTGCCCGGCCTGCGGTGGCTTGCGAATGACTCACGACCTGCTGCACGGTGACTTGGCGGCAGCCGCCGCCGACAACGTCTTCCTGTTGGTCGGACTTCCGCTGCTGGCGCTGTGGTGGTTGTGGCGCAACCGGAGTGGGCGACCGGTGTTCACGCCGACGGTCATCGTCGCGGTCGCGGTCGCCGCGGTCGCGTGGACCGTCTTGCGAAACCTGCCCGGATTCCCGCTAGTTCTTGGCGCGTTCGTCTCCGCGTTGGTGGATTCGGCGGCACTGCGCCGTTAGGCCGCCCCCCGATCGCGGCTATGCTCCCCTCGTGACGCGGCGCGGAAAAATCGTCTGCACTCTTGGCCCAGCCACCGGCACCGATGACATGGTGAAGGCTTTGGTCGAGGCGGGCATGGACGTCGCACGCCTGAACTTCAGCCACGGTGACCACGCCGACCATGAGGCGGCCTATCAGCGGGTGCGCAAGGCTGCTGAGGCCACCGGGCGGGCAGTCGGCATCCTTGCCGATCTGCAGGGGCCGAAAATTCGTCTGGGCCGGTTCGCTGAGGGCAAGGCGATCTGGGCCAACGGCGATACGGTTCGCATCACCGTCGAGGAGTGCGAGGGTACCCACGACCGGGTTTCCACCACCTACAAAGAACTTGCCAAGGACGCCAGACCCGGTGACCGACTCCTCGTCGACGACGGCAAGGTCGCTCTCATTGTCGAACACATCGACGGAGACGACGTGGTGTGCACCGTTACCGAGGGTGGACCGGTCAGCAACAACAAGGGATTGTCGATGCCCGGCATGGCCGTCTCCGTTCCGGCGTTGTCCGGCAAGGATATTGCGGATCTGGAGTTCGCGCTGCGACTTGGGGTGGACCTGATTGCGCTGTCGTTCGTCCGTTCGCCGGCCGACGCAGAGTTGGTCCACGCCGTCATGGACCGGGTCGGCCGCCGGGTTCCGGTGATCGCGAAGCTGGAGAAGCCCGAAGCCGTGGACAATCTCGAGGCCATCGTGCTGGCGTTCGATGCCGTGATGGTCGCTCGGGGGGATCTCGGCGTGGAACTTCCTCTGGAGGAGGTGCCACTGGTTCAGAAGCGGACCATCCAGATTGCTCGCGAAAATGCCAAGCCGGTCATCGTGGCCACCCAGATGCTGGAGTCGATGATCGAGAACTCCCGGCCCACCCGGGCGGAGGCTTCCGACGTCGCCAACGCCGTTCTGGACGGTGCGGACGCGGTGATGCTCTCCGGGGAGACGTCGGTCGGTCGATTCCCCCTGGAGACGGTGCGGACCATGGCGCGGATCATCTGCGCGGTCGAGGGCAACTCCACGGCCGCGCCGCCCCTGGCTCATGTGCCCCGGACCAAGCGCGGGGTGATCTCCTATGCCGCCCGCGATATCGGGGAACGTCTCAACGCCAAGGCGTTGGTTGCGTTCACCTCGTCGGGGGACACGGTTCGACGGTTGTCCAGACTGCACAGCCCGATACCGCTGCTGGCCTTCGCGACCGCCCCGGAGGTGCGCAGTCAACTTGCGCTGACCTGGGGCACCGAGACGTTCATTGTTCCCGACGCCGGCAGTACCGATGACATGATCCGACAGGTCGACCACGCCATGCTGCAGTTGGGTCGTTACCAGCGTGGGGACTTGGTCGTCATTGTCGCGGGCGCCCCGCCGGGCACAGTAGGCTCTACCAACCTGATTCACGTTCACCGAATCGGGGAGAACGACCACTAGCGGGATCCGAGCGGAAGGCGGCCGGTGCCGGAGTCCCCGGATCAGACAGATCTCGATGAACTGCTCGGGATCCTCGATCTCACGCCGGTCGGCAACGACGTGTTCACCGGGCGGCACCCCCGAAAGAATCCGATCCGCACTTTTGGTGGTCAGTTGATGGCCCAGGCCTTCATGGCAGCCGCCCGGACGTTGGCCGATGATCTGCCCCCCAGCGCGCTCTCGGTGCATTTCATCGCAGGCGGTGACCCGGCCGCCGACATCGAGTTTCATGTGGTGCGCCTGCGGGATGAACGGCGATTCGCCAATCGTCGAGTCGATGTCATGCAGGGCGGCGTCCTGCTGGCCACGGCGTTGGTGTCCTATCTGTCGGCCGGCAAGGGCCTTGAACATAGTTTTCCGGCACCGGAAGTCCCGGAACCGCACACCCTCCCGACGATCGACGAGGTGTTGGTCGGCTACGAGCAGATCGTGCCCGGCTTCGTCGAGGCGTTGCGGCCGATCGAATGGCGCTACGCCAACGATCCGGCCTGGGTAATGCGTGACAAGGGTGAGCGGCTGGGACGGAACCGGGTGTGGCTGAAGGCCGCCGGCGCCATGCCGGCTGACCCGGCACTGCATACCGCCGCGATGATCTACTCGTCGGACACCACGGTGCTGGACTCGATCATCACCACCCACGGACTGTCCTGGGGCTGGGACCGGATCTTCGCGGTCACCATCAACCACTCGGTCTGGTTCCACCGTCCGGTCGACTTTTCCGAGTGGGTGCTCTACGCCACGGCGTCACCGGCCGCGGCGGAGTCGCGCGGTCTGGGCATGGGTCACTTCTTCGACCGCGTCGGCCGGGTTATTGCGACCGTCGCTCAAGAAGGCATCGTCAAACATTTTCCCGCCCGGGATTCCGCCCGGGATTCCTCCGCTAGGGAGTAGGGGCGTCGGTGAACCGGCTCGTCATTGACTCACGGAACTCGTCTGAGCACTGCTGCACCGCGGCGCTGTCCTGTCCGGCCCGTTGCAGGCAGTCGATATAGCCGCCCGCACCGACCTCCCTGAACAAACCGACCCAGATGGCGATGAAGGCGAGGCCTGCGATGATCGAGATAATGCCGAGGATGATCCCGGCCAGAGCCACCCCACCGTTGTTGGCTTCGCCGCTTTTGACCCGGCCGCGGGCGATGACCCCCAGGATCACCGCGACGACGCCCAGCAGGATTCCGCCGACGACTGAGACCGAACTGATTAGTGCGACGATCGCGATGACCAGTGCCGCAGTTCCCAGGCCGTTCTTGGGCACCGCGGGCCCTGCTGGGTAGTAGTCGCCATACTGCATCGGCGGGGGCGGATAGCCACCCTGATAGGGGCCGCTATGGTACGGGCCACCCGGATAGGGGCCACCCTGGTACGGGCCACCCTGGCAGGGGCGGATAGGGATAGGGAGGAGGCGGACGCCGTCCGGCAACCCGGTCCGGTTGTCGGAAATCCAGGTTGCCGGACGGAACCGGATTCTCAGTCATGTCTCGCGCTTCATTCAGGCGGAAAAGGACAGCTGCCAGCCTACCAATCGATCAGCGGGTCCCGAGTGCTTCGCCGACCACGGTCCGGACCTCGTTGCCGGCCTTGCGGATCCCGAAGCTGGCGATGATCTCCAGTACACCGATGACGATCAGCCAAATACCGACCACCAGGGTGAGGGTCTCCAGCGAGGTGATCGGGTACGACATCACGATCACGCCGGCGATGACAGTCACGATTCCCAGAAAGATCTGCCATCCGCGTCCGGGGGTATCGGAATCGCTGACGGCGGAAGCGGTTTCAGCGACGCCGCGGAAGATGAACCCGATACCGATCCAGATGGCCAGCAGCCAGATCGCGTTGCCGAGTTGACGAAATGCCAGCACCGCCAGCACCAGTGATGCGGCGCCGCTGATGAACAGCAACGCCCGTCCACCGCCGGAGACGTGCAGGGTGAACGCGTGAAAGACCTGCGACACACCCGTCACCAGCAGGTAGGCGCCGAAGAAGATGGCCGCCAGGACCAGGGTCTTGCCGGGCCAGGCCAGGACCATCGCCCCGAGGATCACCGACAGGACTCCGGTCAGCAGTACCGATTTCCACAGTTGCCCCACGAGGCTTCCGCCGGTTGAGGCCAGGGTTCCACCAGATGTAGTTGTCATTGGAAAAGTCTCGCACAAAGCGGTTCGCACTCCCGGCATTGAACCTGCGACAGCCCTCGGCAGCTCCGATGCGCTGCAGGTTGGATCTGGCCAGGCTAGGGTCTGGCCAGCGACAACTCGGTGGAAAGAAGGGCAATCGTGCTCACAGGCTTGGACAATCAGACGGTTTCCCGCAACCGGACGCGCTGGTGGCGCGCCGCGACAGTATTCGGACTCCTCGGCGCCCTGGCGCTGGCCGGATGCGCCAGGAACACCGAGAACGGCTCGGGTCCGGGAGCCGACGGTGCGCCATTGAGCATCGCCGTGACGGCACCGAAAGTCGACTCGATCGCCGCGACAGTTCCGGCGGACATCCGGGACTCCGGCAGGTTGGTGGTGGGGGTCAACCTCCCGTATCCGCCCAATGAGTTCAAGGACTCCGAAGGCAAGATCGTCGGATTCGATGTGGATCTGATGGACGCCGTCGCCGGCACCCTCGGGTTGACGGCCGAGTACCGCGAGTCGGATTTCGCCAAGATCATCCCGGCCATCGACGGAGGCACCTTCAACGTCGGCATGTCATCGTTCACCGACACCAGGGAGCGCGAGAAGCAGGTCGACTTCGTCACCTACTTCTCTGCGGGCAGCCTGTGGGCACAGCGCCCCGGCAAGGCCATCGACCCGAGCGACGCCTGTGGTCTCAAGGTCGCCGTGCAGGCCACCACCATCCAGGAGACCGAGGAGCTTCCGGCCAAGAGCAAGGCCTGCGTCGACGCCGGCCAGCCCGAGATCCAGATCGTCAAGTTCGATGGGCAGGATGCCGCGACCAACGCGGTGGTGCTGGGACAGGTTGATGCGATGTCCGCCGACTCGCCGGTCACCGCGTACGCCATCAAACAAAGCGATGGCAAACTCGAGGGAGCCGGCGAGATCTTCGATTCCGCGCCCTACGGCTGGCCCGTCAAGAAGGGTTCACCGCTGGCGCAGTCGCTGCTGGAGGCCCTCGAACATCTGATCTCGACCGGGGACTACAAGACCATCGCCACCAACTGGGGCGTGGAGTCCGGGATGATCGACAAACCGGTCATCAACGGAGCTGTCAGCTGAGCGGACCGCCGCCGGCGGCGGCGGACCCGCGGTCCATCGACGCGATCCCGCTTCGACGACCGGCGCATCGCCCGGGCGCTTGGCATCATCGCGGCGGTCGGGCTGTTCCTCTACGGTGCGGCCACCAACGAGGCTTACGGCTGGGCCACCTACCGCAAGTACCTGTTCGACCATCGAGTGTCAGAAGCGGCGTGGAACACGTTGCAGCTGACGTTCTGGGCCATGCTGCTCGGCCTGCTGCTGGGGGTAACCCTCGCAGTGATGCGGCTCTCGCCCAACCCGATCCTGAAGTCGGTGTCGTGGGCGTATCTGTGGATCTTCCGCGGCACCCCGGTCTACGTGCAACTGGTGTTCTGGGGTCTGTTCCCGACGCTCTATCAGAAAATCCAGATCGGGGTGCCGTTCGGTCCCTCGTTCTTTCAGCTGGAATTGCGCGATCTGTCCATCAGCTTCATCCTGGCGATCATCGGCCTCGGTCTCAACGAGGCCGCCTACATGGCCGAAATCATCAGGGCCGGAATTAGTTCCGTGCCCGAAGGCCAGACCGAGGCCTCGACCGCGCTCGGGATGTCCTGGTGGATGACGATGCGGCGCACAGTGCTTCCGCAGGCGATGCGGGTGATCATCCCACCCACCGGCAACGAACTGATCAGTATGCTCAAAACCACGTCGCTGGTGACCGCCGTGCCCTACACGCTGGAGCTCTACACCCGGACCAGGGACATCTCCGCGGTGATCTTCCAGCCGATCCCGCTATTGATGGTCGCCGCCACCTGGTATCTGGCGATCACCAGCGTGCTGATGGTCGGTCAGTACTACCTGGAGAAACACTTCTCCCGGGGCATCTCCCGGACACTGACCACCAAGCAGTTGGAGGCGCTCGCCAAGGCCCAGAACGGTGCGCAGGAGGGCCACCCATGACCGCCGCCGAGCGCCCCATGGTCGATGCGCAGCAGGTGTGCAAGGACTTCGGCGCCCTGTCAGTACTCAAAGGCGTGACCCTGTCCGTTGCCCCCGGAGAGGTGCTCGTGCTCGTTGGGCCCTCGGGGTCGGGCAAGTCGACATTCCTGCGCTGCATCAACCACCTCGAGACCGTCTCGGCCGGGCGGCTGTATGTGGACGGCGTGCTGGTCGGCTATCGCGAAAGCCGCAACCGCCTCTACGAGATGCCGGCTCGCGAGGCCTCCCGCCAGCGCCGGGACATCGGCATGGTGTTCCAACACTTCAACCTGTTTCTACACCGGACGGCCCTGGAGAACATCACCGAGGCGCCGATCCACGTCCGGAAGCTCAGGAAGTCCGCCGCCGTTGAGCGGGCCCGGGACCTGCTTCATCAGGTGGGCCTGTCCGACAAGGCGGACGCTTATCCGGCACAGCTGTCCGGAGGCCAGCAGCAACGGGTCGCGATCGCCCGCGCCCTGGCCATGGATCCCAAGTTGATGTTGTTCGACGAGCCCACCTCGGCGCTGGATCCCGAACTGGTGGGCGAGGTGCTGGCAGTGATGAAGAAACTCGCCGGCGCGGGTATGACGATGATCGTGGTGACCCATGAGATGGGGTTCGCACGCGAGGTAGCCGACCAACTGGTGTTCATGGACGACGGCGTCATCGTCGAAACCGGACCGCCTCGGGAGGTGCTGGGCAACCCCGCGCACGAACGCACCAGGGCGTTTCTATCGAAGGTGATGTGAGACGGCTGATGTGAGACGGGCGATCTGAGACCTGTCGTCGGTTAAGGCGAACCGCTTACCAGGGCATCGACCGGCTCACCCGGAGCCGGGGTGGTCGCTGAATCGGCTCCCGTCCATCCCGGCTTGCGGCTCACCAGGTACCAGGTTCGCATCAGACCTTTGCCCTTGATCTCGACCTCGCCACGCTCCTCGAGGATGAACGCATGCTCGAGTCGTTCAAAGACGTTCTGCGGTACTTGGATTCGGCCTTCGATGTCGGTGGATTCCATCCGTGAGGCGACGTTGACGGCATCGCCCCAGACGTCGTAGAAGAACTTGCGTGCGCCGACCACCCCGGCCACCACCGGCCCGGTTGCGATACCCATCCGCAGTGGTACCGGGTTGCCGCGGGGGTCACGCAGGTCGGCCGTCGCGCGCGACATCTCCAGGGCCAGTGCCGCGATCGCCTCGACGTGGTCGGGTCGCGGCGTCGGCACACCGCTGACGACCATGTAGGAGTCGCCGGTGGTCTTGATTTTCTCCAATCCGTGCCGGTCGACGAGGCGGTCGAAAGTGGTGTAGAGCCGGTCCAGAAACCGCACCAGGTCGACCGGTCTCATGTCACTGGCACGCTCGGTGAATCCGGCGATGTCGGCGAACAGGATCGACGCGTCGTCGTAACGGTCGGCGATGACCCCGTGTGCGGGGTCCTTGAGGCGTTCGGCGACCCGCGCCGGCAGGATGTTGGCAAGGAGTGCCTCGGAGCGTTCGTATTCGACCTCCATCGCCGCTTCGGCCCGCGACACCTCCCGCATGGCATACCAGACGGTCGTGAAGATGAGGGTGCACGCGCCGGCGGTGGCGATCATGAAGCCGGCGATGACCGCCCGGGCGATCTGCAAATGCCAGCGGGCACCGGGATGCATGCCGACCACCCAGTGGCACCGTCCGCTGCCTTTCGATCAGGCCATCTCGAGCCTTGAGGTGCTCGATGCCGAGCACCAAGACCGCGAGAGAGGCCGACACCAGGTAGTAGAACTGCACACCCGAGTCGGTGCCGATCTGGGATCCGACGAAGGTCAGCGACGAGTACGCAATGATCACGAAAACGATTGCGGGGATGACGGTCCCGAATCTGTTCAGCAGTGGGATCGCCAGAAAAACGCCGGCGATCCCGAGGTTGATCAGACCGATGTAGAGCACTCCGTGCCCGGTCACCGTCTGTAACGCACCGAGGGCCGCGGTGATGGCCGCGGAGATCCACACCGCGAAGTTCAGTACCCGTTGCGGGCGGGTGACGGCGTCGGCCCAGTGCTGGTTGCGGGCCGGGGGACGGCGCTGGAGACGTTCACAGTCCGATCGCCGGAAGGGTCGTTCCGGCAGTATCCGCCCCGCGCGTCGACGCTCGGACCTCACGACCAGAGCGTATCCCGGTCACGGGTGGTTGGGGCAGAATGTTGTGCGTGATATCCGGCGTTCCCGAGGCTTTCGTCAGTGTGGATATCTCAGCACCGCCGGAACGGGTGTGGGAACTGATCACCGACATCTCGTTGATGCCCCGCTTCAGTACCGAGCTCTTGAGCACCGCATGGGCAGAGGGCTTCGGCGGGCCGGCACTGGGTGCGCAGTTTCTCGGCACTAATCGCCATCCGGTGATCGGTGAATGGACGACGCGTTCGGAGATTGTTGAGTTCGATCCGCCGCGGCGGTTCGCCTGGGCCGTCGGGGATCCGGGGAACCCGGCCGCGGTATGGCGATTCAGCGTGAGTCCCACGGCGGAGGGGACTCAGCTGAGGTACGCCGCCCGAATCGGTCCGGGTACCTCGGGGGTGACGATGCTCATCGATCGTGAACCCGCGCGTGCGGGCGAGATCATGCGACGGCGACTTGCCCAGTTCGAGGCCGGTATGCGCGCCACAGTGGCTGGGATCAGGGAACTTTCGGAAGGGTGATGGTCGATGCCACGCCACGCAAAGGTCAAAAACGGGCATCCGCCGAAGGTGTGCGCCCGGTGCGGCCTGGGCTTCGAGTGGCGCAAGAAATGGGAGCGCGACTGGGAGCAGGTGCGCTACTGCTCTGAGAAGTGCCGTCGAGGCGGACCGTCCGGCCCCCAGGGGTAGTGGCCTGGCAGTGCCCATCGGGAAACGGGGCCCATCGGGAAACGGGGCCCATCGGGAAACGGAACCGGCGTCGTGCTAGTGCCCTCGGTGAGATTCGAACTCACACTGCACGGGTTTTGAATCCGTTTCCTCTGCCAGTTGGGATACGAGGGCTGCTCGCGACGCATCACGATAGTGGATGCCGCCCGGTGCATCGGTGGGTGGTGGCGACACAATGGGTTCATGACCGACGGGGAATCCATGACCGACGAGCCCCTGATCGACGAGCCCGTGACCAACCTCGCCGTGCCTTCGCGGCGACGGGTGGTGATCGCCGAGGATGAGGCGTTGATCCGGATGGACCTCGCTGAGATGTTGCGCGAGGAGGGCTATGAGGTGGTCGGCGAGGCCGGTGACGGTCAGGAGGCCGTCGACCTCGTGGAGAGTCTGCGGCCGGACCTGGTGATCATGGACGTCAAGATGCCGCGGCGCGATGGTATCGACGCGGCCGCGGAGATTGCGACCAAGCGGATCGCTCCGATCGTGATTCTGACGGCATTCAGCCAGCGCGATCTGGTTGAGAAGGCCCGCGACGCCGGCGCGATGGCCTATCTGGTCAAACCCTTCTCGATCAGCGACCTGATCCCGGCGATCGAGGTGGCGCTGAGCCGTTTCGCCGAGATCACCGAACTCGAACGTGAGGTCGCCGACCTCGGCGAGCGCCTGGAGACCCGAAAGCTGGTCGAACGTGCCAAGGGCCTGCTGCAGGCCAAGCACGCGATGACCGAACCCGAGGCATTTACCTGGATGCAGCGCGCAGCCATGGATCGGCGCACCAGCATGAAGCGGGTCGCCGAGGTGGTGCTGGAGTCTCTGGGCGCCCCGGGTCGCGATTCGTCGACGGGATAAACCCCGGCGGTCCCGCGGTTTCCGGCGTTGTTGGCTATGTTTTACCGAAGGTTGTTGCCCGAAGGGTTTTCCCGACGGTCCCTGCCCGGCCTGTTCAGTCCCGGCACCAGCGCGACATGAGGAGAGATTATGCGTGGTGAGAAGTCGAGATACGCCATCGCACTGGGGTCGGCGGCCCTGCTGATCGTTGCCATCGCGGGCTGCAGCCAACCCGCGCCCGGCGGCGACTCGGCGGCGGAATCCGCAGCGAACGGGGGGGCCACCCCGGCGCCCACCGATCTGGCGATCGTCGAGCAGGTGCAGATCGACCAGAGCGGCGCCGAGGTCAAGTCCGGCGGTGTTGTCGCGCCGGCGGACCCGACCGGTGACGGCACGGCCACCTGCGCGCCGGTGAAGATCGCGATGGCCGGGGCCCTCAACGGTCCCGACGCGGCACTGGGCATCAACATCAAGAACGGCGTGCAACTGGCCCTCGACAAGCACAACGCGGCCAACCCCGGATGCCAGATCGAACTGCGGACCTTCGACACTGAGGGCGACCCGCAGAAGGCGACCGCCATCGCCCCGCAGATCGTCGACGACGAGTCGATCATCGGTCTGATCGGACCGGCGTTCTCCGGCGAGACCAAGGCCACCGGCGGGGTGTTCGATCAGGCCGGCCTCGTTGCCGCCACCGCATCGGCGACCAACGTGACGCTGTCCGAGCAGGGCTGGAAGACATTTCTGCGCGGCCTGGCCAACGACGGGGTGCAGGGACCCTCAGTGGCCAACTACATGAAGACCACCCTGGGAGACAAGAAGGTCTGCGTCGTCGACGACAGCACCGACTATGGCACCGGACTGGCCAAGGCCGTTCGCGAGACGCTCGGTGAGGTGGCGGTGCCGGCGTGCGAGATCTCGGTCAAGAAGGGCGATAAGGACTTCTCGGCCGCTGTCACGCAGGTGAAGGGCCAGACGCCGGACTCGGTGTTCTTCAGCGGCTATTACGCCGAAGCGGCGCCGTTCGTGCAGCAGTTGCGTGACGCCGGCTTCGCCGGCCGGTTCGTCAGCGCCGACGGGACCAAGGACCCGGAGTTCGTCAAGCAGGCCGGGGAATCCTCAAGGGACGCGGTGCTGTCCTGCCCGTGCGGTCCGGCTTCGGCCGAGTTCGCCGCCGAGTACACCGCGAAGTTCGACCAGGCCCCCGGCACCTATAGCACCGAGGGTTACGACCTTGGCACCATCATGGCCAAGGGTATCGGCTCCGGCGCCGCGACCCGCGCACAACTGCTGGACTTCGCCAAGGCCTACGACGGGCAAGGGGTGGCGCGCAAGTACCAGTGGACCGACACCGGTGAGCTCACCACGACCCTGATCTGGATCTACAAGGTCGCGTAGTCGCACCGGATGATCTACGAGTGCCTCGGACAGTACGCATGCCTTGCCGGTGACATCGGTTTCAACGTCAACAACCTGCGAACCGGCTTCTGGCAGTTAACTATTGACGGGTTGGCCTGGGGAGCGATCTATGCTCTGGTCGCGGTGGGCTACACGTTGGTTTTCGGCGTTCTGCGACTGATCAACTTCGCGCATTCCGAGATTTTCATGCTCGGGATGTTCGGGGCATACTTCTGTCTCGACGTGGTCCTGGGCTTCGCTCCGAGCGGCAACGCCTATAACCTCGGAGTCGGTTTGACGGTGTTCTACCTGGGCATCGCACTACTGTTCGCGATGGCAGTCTCCGGTTCGGCCGCAGTCGGTTTGGAGTTCGTCGCCTACCGGCCACTGCGGCGGCGCAACGCCCGTCCGCTGACGTTCCTCATCACCGCGATCGGCATGTCGTTCGTGATTCAGGAGTTCGTGCACTTCGTGCTGCCGACGATTCTCAAAGGCTACGGCGGCAGCAACGCCCAGCAGCCGATCATCCTGGTGCAGCCCAGGACCCAGTTCGAAGTGTTCGGCGCCTCGGTCACCAACGTTACGTTGGTGATCATCGTCGCGGCACTGGTTCTGGCCCGGCTCACCTACCTCTTCGTCCACCACACGAAATTCGGCCGGGGTATTCGCGCGGTCGCTCAGGACCCGACCACCGCGGCCCTGATGGGTGTGTCGCGGGAGCGGATCATCGTCACGACGTTCCTGATCGGCGGGCTACTGGCCGGGGCGGCCGCATTGCTCTACACACTGCGGGTTCCGCAGGGGATCATCTATTCCGGCGGGTTCCTGCTGGGCATCAAGGCCTTTTCGGCCGCGGTGCTCGGCGGTATCGGCAATTTGCGTGGTGCTCTGATCGGCGGCCTGTTGCTGGGCATTATGGAAAACTACGGCCAGGCCTTGTTCGGCACCCAGTGGCGCGACGTGGTCGCCTTCGTTTTGCTGGTGCTGGTGTTGTTGATCAAGCCCACCGGGATTCTCGGCGAGAGCCTCGGAAAGGCGCGCGCGTGAGCGCGTGGATGGCTCCGGGGGACAGCCTGCGACGCTGGTGGTCGGGTCTGACCCGGATCCAGAAGTGGGGCGTCGGCGTACTCGGCTTCGGCGCCCTGGCGCTGTTGCCGCTCTACACCCCGCCGTTCCTGGACACCCCCGGCATCAGCTTCGGCGGCACCATGGCGCAGTTCGCGATGGTGGCGATCATCGCCATCGGCCTCAACGTGGTGGTCGGCCAGGCCGGCCTGCTCGACCTCGGCTATGTCGGCTTCTACGCGGTCGGAGCGTACACCGTCGCGCTGCTCACCAGCCGGGACAGCCCGTGGAACAGGGTGGGACCGGACGGCTGGGTGCACGAGAACTGGGCGTGGCTGGCGTGCCTGCCGATCGCGATGGCCATCACCGCCCTGACCGGGCTGATCCTCGGTTTCCCCACCCTGCGAGTGCGCGGGGACTATCTGGCCATCGTCACCCTGGGGTTCGGCGAGATCATCCGCCTGCTCGCCGACAACCTGTCCGGGGTCACCAACGGGCCCCGGGGCCTCAGCGAGGTCGCCTACCCGCGCGTCGGCGCGACCGCGGAACTGCCCTATGGTGTCTTTTCCAGCGGAAACTCCACCGGCGACGCCAACTACGGAACGTGGTGGTTCTGGGTCGGCCTGATCTTCATCGTCGCGATCCTGCTACTGGTGGGAAATCTCGAACGCAGCCGCGTCGGCCGGGCCTGGGTGGCCATCCGGGAAGACGAGGACGCCGCCGAGAGCATGGGCGTCAACACCTTCCGGTTCAAGCTCTGGGCCTTCGTGATCGGCGCCGCCATCGGCGGGCTGTCCGGTGCGCTCTACGCCGGGCAGGTGCAGTACGTGGCGCCGCCGACGTTCAACATCATCAACTCGATGCTGTTCCTGGCCGCGGTGGTACTCGGCGGGCAGGGCAACAAGCTGGGTGTGATCTTCGGGGCGTTTGTCATCGTCTACCTGCCCAACCGGCTGCTTGGCGTGGAGGTGATGGGCATCAACCTCGGCGACCTGAAATACCTGTTCTTCGGCCTCGCCCTGGTGGTGCTGATGATCTTCCGTCCGCAGGGTCTGTTCCCGGTTCGTCAGCAGCTACTGGCCTATGGCAGGTCGGCGCGCGCGCTGCTGGACAGCGCCGACAAGAGCAAGGCCGCGTGATGAATGAGCCGGTGATCGACGACGAGATGGCGGTGCTGCACCGTGAGGTGCATGCCGCTGCGGGCGAGACACTGCTGGAGACCACGGATCTGACCGTGAAGTTCGGTGGTCTGACCGCGCTGGACTCGGTCAACGTCGCGATCAGGCGTGGCGAGATCCTCGGCCTGATCGGTCCCAACGGGGCCGGCAAGACCACCTGCTTCAACGCCATCACCGGGGTCTACCGGCCTACCTCGGGCACGGTGATGTTCGACGGCGAACCGCTGGGCCGGCGTAAACGCCACCAGATCACCCGGCTGGGTATCGCCCGTACTTTCCAGAATATTCGGCTTTGGGGGGAGATGACCGCGCTGGAGAACGTCGTGGTCGGCAGCGACGCCCGGCACCGCACGTCGGTGCCCGGTGCCCTGGTGCGGTCGGCCCGGCACCGCAGGGAGGAGCGCAGTGCCATCGAGAAGGCCGCGGCGCTGCTGCAATTCGTCGGCATCGCCCATCGCGGGGGGGAGAAGGCCAAGAACCTGTCCTACGGGGATCAGCGGCGCCTGGAGATCGCCCGGGCGCTGGCCACCGAACCGAAGTTGCTCTGCCTCGACGAGCCCGCCGCGGGATTCAACCCCAGCGAAAAGTCGGCGCTGATCGACCTGATTCGCGCTATCCGCGAGGACGGCTACACGGTGCTGCTGATCGAGCATGACATGCGGCTGGTGATGGGGGTCACCGATCGGATCGTAGTGCTGGAGTTCGGCCGCAAGATCGCCGACGGTCTGCCCGCCGAGATCCGCGAGAATCCCGCGGTGATCGCGGCCTACCTGGGGGTACCCGATGACGAACTCTGAGAGTGCCGCGACACCTCTGCTCGAGGTCCGCGATGTCGTGGTGAGCTACGGCAAAATCGAAGCGCTGCATGGCGTTTCGCTGATCGTCAACGAGGGCGAGTTGGTGACCCTGCTGGGTTCCAACGGGGCCGGCAAGACGACTCTGATGCGGGCCATCTCCGGTCTGCACCCGCTGTCCGCGGGTTCGGTCTGGTTCGACGGCCGCGACATCACCCGGGTCAAGGCCCACCGGCGTGTCATCGACGGGCTGGTGCAGGCACCGGAGGGCCGCGGTGTATTCCCCGGCATGACAGTGACTGACAACCTTGAAATGGGTTGCTATGGAAGGAAGTTTGATTCGAAGGCCGCCCACGATGAGCGGCTGGACTGGGTATTCACGACATTCCCCCGGCTGGCCGAGCGGCGCAAGCAGGTCGGCGGCACACTGTCCGGTGGTGAGCAGCAGATGCTGGCCATCGGCCGCGCGCTGATGGCAAGGCCGCGGGTGTTACTCCTCGACGAGCCGTCGATGGGGCTGGCGCCGATGGTGATCTCGCAGATTTTCGGCATCATCGCCCAAATCAACGGCGAGGGCACCACGGTGCTGCTGGTAGAGCAGAACGCACAGCAGGCGTTGAGCCGCTCCGACCGGGCGTACATCCTGGAAACCGGCACCGTCACCCGCACCGGACCGGCCCGGGAGTTGTTGGCCGATGACAGTGTTCGGGCGGCATATTTGGGTGTCGCCTGACCTGAAGTTCTAGACGCCGCGACCCGGCGTCAGCGAGCGATGATCACCGACGACCCGTGGCCGAATAGCCCCTGGTTGGCGGTGATGCCGACGGTGGCGCCTTCGACCTGGCGACCGGTGGCCTGGCCCTTGAGTTGCCAGGTCAATTCGCAGACCTGGGCGATGGCCTGGGCCGGGATCGCCTCACCGAAGCAGGCCAGCCCGCCGGAGGCGTTGACCGGAATCCGCCCGCCGATGGTGGTGGCGCCGGACCGCAACAACTGCTCGGCCTCACCCTTGGCGCACAGCCCCAGATGTTCGTACCAGTCGAGTTCCAGTGCGGTGGAAAGGTCGTAGACCTCGGCCAGGCTCAGGTCGTCGGGGCCCAATCCAGCCTCGGCGTAGGCGGTGTCGAGGATGTGATCCTTGAACGCCCGATCCGGCGCCGGGACCACGGCGGTGGAGTCGGTGGCGATATCGGGAAGTTCCGGCATGGACTGCGGGTAATTCGGGGTGGCACACGACACCGCCCGCACCGACGGCACGCCGGCCAGCGAGCCGAGGTGCTTCTCGGCGAAGGCCCTGCTGGCCACGATCAGTGCCGCCGCGCCGTCGGAGGTGGCGCAGATGTCCAGCAGTCGCAGCGGGTCGGAGACCACCGGGCTGGCCTGGACGTCCTCGATCGAGGATTCCTTGCGGTAGCGCGCATTCGGGTTGGCCAACCCGTGCCGGGAGTTCTTCACCTTGACGTGCGCGAAGTCCTCGGTTGTGGCGCCGTAGAGATCCATCCGGCGGCGTGCCAGCAGCGCGAAATAGACCGTGTTGGTGGCGCCGATCAGGTGGAAGCGCTGCCAGTCCGGATCGTCGCGGCGTTCCCCGCCGACCGGGGCGAAGAATCCCTTCGGCGTGGTGTCGGCACCGATCACCAGGGCCACATCGCACATCCCGGCCAGTATCTGGGCCCGCGCCGACTGCAACGCCTGAGAACCCGACGCGCACGCCGCGTAACTGGAGGAGACCGGGATGCCGGTCCAGCCGAGTTTCTGGGCGAAGGTCGCGCCGGCGACAAATCCGGGGTAGCCGTTACGGATGGTGTCCGCGCCGGCGACGAGTTGGATCTGGCGCCAGTCCAGGCCGGCGTCGCGCAGGGCGGCCCGGGCGGCGACGACGCCGTACTCGGTGAAGTCCCGGCCCCATTTTCCCCACGGGTGCATGCCGGCCCCGAGGATGTACACCGGTTCGATGGTCATCAGCGACCCGCCTTTGCGATTGTCCATGCGTAGACGCTGCGCTCGATCCCGTCGTCATCGACGTAGAGCGGCATCGTGGTGAGTTCCATCGCCATGCCGACCTTCAGGTCCGCGGCCCGAGTTCCTTCAACGACCTTGCCCAGCACGATGATGCCCTCGGCTTCCAATTGCACCGCAGCGACCGCGAATGGCTCGAACGGATCAGCGGACGGATATGGCGGGGGCGGGGCGTAATGGTTCTGGGTGTAGCTCCACAGCGTGCCGCGCCGCGATAGGGCCACTGGTTCGAGTTCGTCGGCCGTACACGCCGGGTTGGGGCAGTTGTTCGCCCGCGGCGGAAGACATAGGTGCGCAGTCCGGGCACTTGGCGCCGACCAGATGCGGGACGCCGGAATCGTCGGACGCCCACCAGCCGTCGATGGCGGGAAGTTGGGCCGGCGTTGGGGGAGATGGCGGAGGAGATGCTGGCACGGCCATCAGCGTAACCGGTGCCTAGAGTGAGGGCGTGAGCGAGAAGCCGACCCTGATGTTGCTCGACGGCAATTCGCTGGCGTACCGGGCGTTCTACGCACTGCCCGCGGAGAACTTCAAGACCAAAAGCGGCCTGACCACCAACGCCGTCTACGGATTCACCGCCATGCTGATCAATCTTCTTCGCGACGAGGCGCCCTCCCATATCGCCGCCGCGTTCGACGTATCCCGTCAGACCTTCCGCGCGGACCGGTTCCCGGAGTACAAGGCCAACCGGGTCTCGACGCCAGATGAGTTCCGAGGCCAGATCGACATCACCAAGGAAGTGCTCAACGCGATGGGCATCACCGCGCTGGCCGAGCCCGGCTTCGAGGCTGACGACATCATCGCCACCCTGGCCACCCAGGGCGAGGCGGCCGGTTACCGGGTGCTGGTGGTCACCGGGGACCGCGACGCACTCCAACTGGTCAACGCCGACGTCACCGTGCTCTACCCCATCAAGGGCGTCAGCACGCTGATGCGGTACACCCCGGATGCGGTGGTGGAGAAGTACGGACTGACGCCGGCGCAGTACCCCGACTTCGCCGCACTGCGCGGCGACCCCAGCGACAACCTGCCCGGCATTCCCGGCGTGGGGGAGAAGACCGCCGCCAAGTGGATCGTCGAATACGGCTCGCTGCAGGGCTTGGTGGACAACGTCGAGGAGGTACGCGGCAAGGTCGGAGATTCGCTGCGCGCCAACCTTTCCACCGTGGTGCTCAACCGCGAACTCACCCATTTGGTGCGTGACGTTCCACTGGCTCAGACCCCGGACACCCTCGGCCTGCTGGCGTGGGACCGCGACAAGATCCATCAACTCTTCGACGACCTTGAGTTCCGGGTCCTGCGGGACCGTCTTTTCGACACCCTGTCCACCGCCGAACCGGAGGTCGAGGACGGCTTCGACGTGCGAGGCGCCGCCCTGGAACCCGGCACGGTGGCGTCCTGGCTGGA
The DNA here is from genome assembly GCA_018401645.1 of Mycobacterium sp. Taxonomy (GTDB): domain Bacteria; phylum Actinomycetota; class Actinomycetes; order Mycobacteriales; family Mycobacteriaceae; genus Mycobacterium. Next base: position 92,241 of record JAGYKK010000006.1, read on the forward strand.
CGCGCACGCCCGCCGTGGTGCGCGGTGCGGGATGGCCGTGATCGGCACCCACGCGGCCTACGAGGGTGATGCGACGGCGCTGGCCATCGCTGCCGCTGACGGCGAGGGCGCCTACATCGACACCGCCACCTTGACCCCCGACGATGAGGCCGCGCTGGGGGCCTGGCTGGCCGATGGGCAGGCCCCGAAAGCCCTGCACGAGGCCAAGAGTGCGATGCACGATCTCGCCGGCCGGGGTTGGCGGCTTGCCGGGGTGACCTCCGATATCGCACTTGCCGCGTACCTGGTCCGTCCCGGGCAACGCAGCTTCGCCCTCGACGACTTGTCCGTGCGCTATCTCAAGCGCGAGTTACGTGCGGAAGAGCCTGAGCAGCAACAACTGTCACTGCTTGACGACGACGACGGCGTCGACGAACAAGGGGTGCAGACGTTGATCCTGCGGGCTCGCGCCATCACCGACCTCGCCGACGCACTGGATGTCGAATTAGCGGCGATGGAATCGTCAGCATTGCTCAGTGAGATGGAACTGCCCGTCCAAATGGTGTTGGCCGGACTCGAAAGTCGCGGTATTGCTGTGGATCTCGACAAGCTCGAGGAATTGCAGAGCGAGTTCGGTGATCAGATCCGCGACGCCGCGCAGGCCGCTTACGCGGTGATCGGCAAGGAGATCAACCTCGGTTCGCCGAAGCAATTGCAGGTCGTACTGTTCGACGAACTTGAGATGCCGAAGACAAAGAAGACCAAGACCGGTTACACCACCGACGCCGACGCCCTGCAAACATTGTTCGACAAGACCGCACACCCGTTCCTCGAGCACCTGCTGGCCCATCGTGATGTCACCCGACTGAAGGTCACCGTCGACGGACTGCTGAAGTCGACTGCCACCGACGGCCGCATCCACACCACGTTCAACCAGACCATCGCCGCCACCGGTCGGCTGTCGTCGACCGACCCGAACCTGCAGAACATTCCGGTCCGCACCGAGGCCGGCCGTCGCATCCGCGACGCATTCTGTGTTGGCGACGGGTATCCGGAGTTGATGACCGCCGATTACAGCCAGATCGAGATGCGGATCATGGCGCACCTGTCCAAGGACGAGGGACTGATCGAGGCCTTTCGCACCGGAGAGGATCTGCACTCCTTCGTCGGTTCCCGGGCCTTCGGGGTGCCGATCGACGAGGTCACGCCGGAGTTGCGCCGTCGGGTCAAGGCGATGTCGTACGGCTTGGCTTACGGGCTCAGCGCGTATGGCCTGTCGGCGCAGTTGAAGATCTCCACCGAGGAGGCCAAGGAGCAGATGGACCAGTACTTCTCCCGGTTCGGTGGGGTCCGCGACTATTTGCTCGATGTGGTCGAACAGGCCCGCAAGGACGGCTTCACCTCCACTGTGTTGGGCCGGCGGCGCTATCTACCGGAGTTGGACAGCAGCAACCGTCAGCTTCGGGAAGCCGCCGAACGCGCCGCACTCAATGCTCCGATTCAGGGCAGCGCCGCCGACATCATCAAGGTCGCCATGATCGAGGTGGATCGGGCCCTGACCGCCGCCGGCCTCGAGTCGCGGATGCTGTTGCAGGTGCACGACGAGTTGTTGTTCGAGGTGGCGCCGGGGGAGCGGGGTGCCTTGGAAACTCTGGTGCGCGACATGATGGGCAGTGCTTACCCGTTGGACGTGCCACTGGAGGTGTCGGTGGGCTTCGGCGGCACCTGGGACGCGGCCGCGCATTAGTCGTCAGACGGTGCTCATCGGTGATGCGGCGCGTACTGGGATCGACGAAATCGTTACCGCAACGGAAGCCGGTAGCCGCTGAGTTGGGCCAGCACTCCGGTTCGGCGGCCACGCGCGCGGCCACCACCCGGTGGGCCTCGTCGTTCTGCAGGGCGAACACCCGTTCGTCGCCGAAGCCGCGGTCGATGCGGTCCCGCACGTAGGCCAGTTCGACCACCTGCAGCGCGAACTTTTTGACCGCCGACCCGGCCGGGCGCCCGCCGTAGTGTGACGCCGTCTGGACCGCTGCCTTGCGCGTTCGCATGGAGCCCAGCCAGTTCGCCTCTATCGGCGTCACCAGGCCGGTGGCCACCATGTGCGGGAGCTTGGCGGCCACGATGCGCTGCTCCCGGCGCCGACTGGTGATCGCCAGCACGATCGCCAGCGCGAAGATCGGCATCATCCACAGCACGTAGACGCCCAGGTAGGTGTTCGCCCCGAACATTGCCGAACCGTTCCACAGCCCGTGCATCAGCACCGCCGCCAGGTAGCCGAGCAGCAGACACCCCAGCTTGCCCAGGATGTTGCGTTGATGGAGCGCGAAGTACACCCCGATACCGAACATCGTGGTGAACAGCGGGTGCGCGAACGGGCTGATGAGCAGCCTCAGGGCGGCGATGGTCAGAGATTCGCCGAGCGTCTCGCCACTGGCGATGTAGAAAATATTCTCCAGCCAGGCGAAGCCCACCGCGGTGAACCCCGCGTAGACAAGACAGTCGGTCAGGGTGTTGAGTTCGCTGCGGCGCCGGCCCGTCATCATCAGAAGCAGAAACAGGCCCTTGGCCGCCTCCTCGATCACCGGCGCGCCGATGGCCACCGTAGTGAAGCTTGGCTTGTCCGCATCAGCGCCGCCGTCGAACGCCAGGGCGACGAGGTATACCAATGCCACTGACAGCACCACCGCCACCGATGCACCCCAGAGGAAGGCCATGATCAGCAATCGCGGCGGCTCCGGCCTCGTTGCCTGCTGCAGCCACAAATAGCACGCCAGCACGCCCGCCATCGCTATGGTCGCCAGCGCGAACCCCAGGGCGGCGCCGCCGGGATCGGCAGCGGTCAGCAGGGTCAAGATGAGGGCGGCGAGGGTGCCGAGGGCGATAATGGCCGCCAAGGGAGCCCCGACTTTGCGGACCGGGCTTGGGAACAGTGGCCCAAGGCTGCCGAACACCGTCGCAGAGGACACCCATGGAGAGTAGCTGCGGTCGACCCGGGTTTGGCCAGGTTGCGCTCGGTCGAGTACGCTCACCTGGTTCTCGTGTGTTGCAAAGCACGGGATACGGCCCAGCCAAAACCGTCCCTACGACCTACCCTGTCCGGAGCAACCCACCAATATGCCCAGTCCCACCGTCACCTCGCCGCAAGTAGCCGTCAACGACATCGGCTCGGCCGAGGACTTCCTCGCCGCCATCGACAAGACGATCAAGTACTTCAACGACGGCGATATCGTCGAAGGCACCATCGTCAAAGTGGACCGGGACGAGGTTCTTCTCGACATCGGCTACAAGACCGAGGGCGTCATTCCGTCCCGTGAACTCTCCATCAAGCACGACGTCGACCCCAGTGAAGTGGTGTCCGTCGGCGATGAGATCGAGGCACTCGTCCTCACCAAGGAGGACAAGGAAGGCCGCCTGATCCTGTCCAAGAAGCGTGCTCAGTACGAGCGCGCCTGGGGCACCATCGAGGCACTCAAGGACGCCGACGAGGCAGTCAAGGGCACCGTCATCGAGGTCGTCAAGGGCGGCTTGATCCTCGACATCGGCCTGCGCGGCTTCCTGCCCGCCTCCCTGGTAGAGATGCGCAGGGTCCGTGACCTGGCGCCCTACATCGGCAAGGAGATCGAGGCCAAGATCATCGAACTGGACAAGAACCGCAACAACGTGGTGCTGAGTCGGCGCGCCTGGTTGGAGCAAACCCAGTCCGAGGTCCGCAGCGAGTTCCTCAACTTGCTGGTCAAGGGGGCCGTCCGCAAGGGCGTGGTGTCCTCGATCGTCAACTTCGGTGCGTTCGTCGACCTCGGTGGGGTCGACGGCCTGGTGCACGTCTCCGAGCTGTCCTGGAAGCACATCGACCATCCGTCGGAGGTCGTCGCGGTCGGCGACGAGGTCACCGTCGAGGTGCTCGACGTCGACATGGACCGCGAGCGGGTTTCGTTGTCCCTGAAGGCCACTCAGGAAGATCCGTGGCGGCACTTCGCGCGCACCCACGCCATCGGCCAGATCGTGCCGGGCAAGGTCACCAAGCTGGTGCCGTTCGGCGCGTTCGTCCGGGTCGAGGAGGGTATCGAGGGTCTGGTGCACATCTCCGAACTCTCCGAGCGCCACGTCGAGGTCCCCGACCAGGTGGTCGCGGTCAACGACGACGCCATGGTGAAGGTCATCGACATCGACCTCGAACGCCGCCGGATCTCGCTGAGCCTGAAGCAGGCCAACGAGGATTACGCCGAGGAGTTCGACCCGTCGAAGTACGGCATGGCCGACAGCTACGACGAGGCGGGCAACTACATCTTCCCGGAGGGCTTCGACTCCGAGACCAACGAGTGGCTCGAGGGCTTCGACACCCAGCGCACCGCGTGGGAGGCCCGCTACGCCGAGGCCGAGCGTCGGCACAAGATGCACACCACGCAGATGGAGAAGTTCGCCGCTGCCGACGCCGCGGCGGCTAAGGAGAACCCGACGTCGAGTTCGACCTCGACGAGCACGAGTTCCGACGACGGCGATTCTGCTGGCGGATCACTGGCCAGCGACGGCCAACTCGCAGCGCTGCGCGAAAAGCTGGCCGGTAACGCCTGATCCGGCCGCATCTGACTACACACCACGGCCCTGGGAATCGCGCCATGCTGCGCATCGGCCTGACCGGGGGAATCGGCGCCGGGAAATCGACGGTGTCGGCCGCCTTCGCCGAGTGCGGCGGGATCATCGTCGACGGCGACGTGATCTCCCGCGAGGTGGTCCAACCGGGCACGCCGGGTTTGGCCGCGCTGGTCGATCATTTCGGCGATGGCATCCTGTTAGCCGATGGCGCTCTGAACCGTCCGGCGTTGGCTGCCAAGGCTTTCGGCGACGAGGAGCAACGCGCCAGGCTCAACGCGATTGTTCACCCCTTGGTCGCAACCCGTCGCGCGGAGATCGTCGCGGCGGTCGGCGAGGATCAGGTGATCGTCGAAGACATTCCGTTACTGGTCGAGTCTCAGATGGCCCCGCTGTTTCCGTTGGTCGTCGTGGTGCACGCCAACGTGGAGGTGCGGTTGAACCGGCTGATCGGCATTCGCGGGATGGACGAGTCCGATGCCCGGGCGCGGATCGCCGCCCAAGCCACCGAGGAACAGCGCCGTGGGGTCGCCGATGTCTGGCTGGACAACTCCGGCACCGCGGGCCATTTGGTGGAGCAGGCCCGCGAACTCTGGTACCAGCGGATCCTGCCGTTCGCGCATAACCTCACCGCGAAAACCCCAGCGGCGGAATCGCAGAACCCGGTGCCGTTCGACCCGACCTGGCCCGACCAGGCCGCGCGGATTCTGGCTCGGCTCAACACCGCCTGCGGTCACCGTGCCCTGCGCATCGACCACATCGGCTCAACCGCGGTCGCCGGGATGGACTCGCGAAACATCATCGACGTTCAGGTCACCGTTGCGTCCCTGGATATCGCCGACGAACTCGCCGAGGATCTACTGCGGGCAGGGTATCCGCGGGTCGAATCTGTCACAGGCGATGTTTGTTTTGATGCGGCCACCGATGTGAGCTTGTGGCGCAAGCGTTTTCACGCTTCAGCTGATCCCGGTCGGCCGACCCACATCCACATCCGGGTCGACGGTTGGCCCAACCAGCAGTTCGCGCTGTTGTTCGTCGACTGGTTGACGGCCAATCCGGGCCCGCGGGCCGACTACAACCAGGCAAAGCGATCAAACACCGCGCAGCTGTGGTTCGCCGAGGCTCACTCGCGGGCCTGGGAGTGGGCCGCGGCCACCGGATGGCCGACGGTCAGCTAGGCGCTGCAGCCGCCTCTGGCGCCGGTGCGCTGAAGTCCATCGGGGGCATATCCATCGGGGGCATATCCGTCGGGGGCATATCCGTCGGGAGCAAGTCTCCCGGCGCGAGCGGGATGCCGGTGGCGTTGCTCAGTGGGGCACCGCAGTTCATGGCGCCGTAGTCCGGGTCATCTTTGGCCGGCGTCAGTCGAGGGGCAATGAACTGGTCGGCCTGAACCACGAGTTGGTCATCGACGAGGATCTCGCAGTGCAGGCTGGCCGAGTAGGGCCACTGAATCGAGATCCGCATGCCAGCCTCTGCCGGGTCGGTCAGGATTCCGGTGGCTTCGAAATTACGGCCGGGCAGCATGGTCGGGTCTGCACTGTTGACCTGGGTGTCGCTGATCCGGTACCCGATGAGCGCGCCGCGGGCCAGTCCGGTCACCCGGGCCCGGTAGATGACGTTGTGCAAGACGGCGTACTGGGTCCCGGCGTCCTGGGTCCCCGCGTCCTGGGTTCCGGCGGCGTTCGCGGTCCCGTCGGCGTTCGCGGTCCCGTCGATGTCATCGGCACCCGCGATACCGGTGCCCAGCACGGTCGCCGTCAGCGCCCCAATGGCACCGAGCGACACCGCGCGCCTCATGCGTCCCACGGGTGAAGAGATTACGCCTAGCGCCAGTTCAATTGCACACCGATGCCGCTCAACCAGGCGTTGAGGTCATAGCCGTGCGCGGCCAGGCCTTCCACGGCGGCAGCGGCGCATCGGAACGCTCCCGAGGCCGTGTCAGTTGTCACCAGGCCATCTCGGTGGGCCTGGAGTAACTCCTCGACATCGACGAGGTCGGCACCGCGGCCGGTGCGCACCACGATGTCGAGGTAGTGGTCTTCGGTCTCCCAGCGTTCCGCGCCGACGCTGATCCGGGCGACGTCGAGATAGAAATCCTGGTCGCGCTCATGGCCCGGGTTGAAGTGGAAGACGCTGGCCCGTAGACCCAGGGTCGGCAGCAGCCATGACTCGAGGTATCCGAACTGGGGCCGACCGGGTGTGGGCCGGGCCATGTATAGACCCCAGGGGCACAACCGGTAGGTGTCCACGGCCCGGGCGATCCCTTTGGGGTCGGTGTTGGTGCGCGCGACGAGATCGAATGTCTCACGCTTAGGCGGGTGGCTGAGTGGAGGGTGGCTGAGTGGCGGGTGGATGGCGTCATCCTACGACGCGTCGGCAGGTGTCCGGCCCGTCCGGCCCCGCGCCTACCCTGTAGGTATGGCCTTCGCTACCGAACGACCCGTGGCCGCTCACCCGGAGTCCCGGGCGGTCGAGGACGCGGTCCGCACCGGCCCGCGCTTCGAGGTGGTCAGCCCATTCGAGCCGGCCGGAGATCAGCCTGCCGCGATCGCGGAGTTGGAGCGTCGAATCCGGGCGGGGGAGCGCGACGTGGTTCTGCTCGGCGCCACCGGCACCGGAAAGTCCGCCACCACGGCCTGGCTCATCGAGAAACTCCAGCGTCCCACCCTGGTGATGGCGCCCAACAAGACGCTCGCCGCTCAATTGGCGAACGAATTGCGAGAGATGTTGCCCAACAACGCCGTTGAGTATTTCGTGTCGTACTACGACTACTATCAGCCTGAGGCGTACATCGCCCAGACCGACACCTATATCGAGAAGGACAGTTCGGTCAACGACGATGTGGAACGGCTGCGACACTCGGCCACCTCCAACCTGCTGTCGCGACGCGATGTGGTGGTGGTCGCTTCGGTGTCGTGCATCTACGGCCTGGGCACTCCGCAGTCCTACCTGGATCGATCGGTGGAGTTACAGGTCGGTACCGAGGTTCCGCGCGACGCCCTGCTCCGGTTGCTGGTCGATATCCAGTACAGCCGCAACGACATGTCCTTCACCCGCGGCTCATTCCGGGTGCGCGGGGACACCGTCGAGATCATTCCGTCCTATGAGGAACTGGCCGTCCGCATCGAGTACTTCGGCGATGAGATCGAGGCGTTGTACTACCTGCACCCGCTGACCGGGGACGTGGTGCGCAAGGTCGACTCGCTGCGGATCTTTCCGGCCACCCACTACGTCGCCGGACCGGAGCGGATGACCGCGGCCATCTCGACGATCGAGTCCGAACTGGCCGAGCGACTGGCCGAGCTGGAGCTCCAGGGCAAACTGCTGGAGGCCCAGCGGCTTCGGATGCGGACCAACTACGACATCGAGATGATGCGCCAGGTCGGTTTCTGCTCGGGTATCGAGAACTACTCCCGCCATATCGACGGCCGCGACGCCGGTTCGGCGCCGTCGACGCTGCTGGACTACTTCCCCGAAGATTTCCTGCTGGTGATCGATGAGTCCCACGTCACCGTCCCGCAGATCGGCGGCATGTACGAGGGCGACATGTCCCGCAAGCGCAATCTCGTCGAATTCGGGTTCCGGCTTCCCTCGGCCGTCGACAACCGCCCGCTGACCTGGGAGGAATTCAGTTCCCGCGTCGGGCAGACGGTGTACCTGTCGGCAACGCCGGGGCCCTACGAATTGGCCCAGGCCGGCGGAGAGTTCGTGGAGCAGGTGATCCGGCCCACCGGCCTGGTCGACCCGCAGATCGTGGTCAAGCCCACCAAGGGCCAGATCGACGACCTGATCGGCGAGATCCGCACTCGTGCCGCACGCGACGAACGCGTTCTGGTCACCACCTTGACCAAGAAGATGGCCGAGGACCTCACCGACTATCTACTCGAGATGGGTATCCGGGTCCGCTACCTGCACTCCGAGGTGGACACCCTGCGCCGGGTCGAACTGCTCCGCCAACTGCGACTCGGCGACTACGACGTGCTGATCGGCATCAACCTGCTGCGCGAAGGCCTGGACCTGCCCGAGGTGTCGCTGGTGTCGATCCTCGACGCCGACAAGGAGGGCTTCCTGCGCTCCACCCGCAGCCTGATTCAAACCATCGGCCGGGCGGCCCGCAACGTCTCCGGCGAGGTCCACATGTACGCCGACAAACTCACCGACTCCATGAAGCAGGCCATCGACGAGACGGATCGCCGGCGCGCGAAGCAGGTTGCGTACAACGAAGAGCGCGGCATCGACCCCCAACCACTACGCAAGAAGATCGCCGACATTCTCGACCAGGTGTACGAGGAGGCCGAGGACACCGAGTCGGTCGAGGTGGGTGGACGCAACGCCTCCCGGGGCCGACGTGCCCAGGGCGGGGCGGGCCGGGTCATCAGCGCCGGCATCATCGACGGCCGCGACGTCACGTCCATGCCGCGAGCCGAACTGGCCGCCCTGATCAAGGATATGACCGACCAGATGATGGCGGCGGCGCGCGATTTGCAGTTCGAGTTGGCCGCGCGTCTTCGCGACGAGATTCACGATTTGAAGAAGGAACTACGCGGCATGGATGCCGCGGGGCTCAAGTAACGCCCGGCCCGAATGCGACGCGCGGGTTGGGTCGCCGGCAGTTGGTGTAACCGTCATGGCACCACCTGGCAACGGTTCGGTAACCCCCTGAAACGCCTCCCGCGTGTGGACTTACACGGTTGTAGTTTCGGCGTGTACCTCACCACGGATTGGGAAAAACATGCCAAGGACCCTCACCCGCTTCGCCGCCAAGGCAATGGGCAGCGTTGGGTTATGCGCAGCCGCCATCGTGTTGAGTCCGGATGTGGCTGCCGCGCCGCTGAAGACGGGCGGCTACGAGTGCGTCGAGCAGTCCGCTGCTGCGGATCCGGCAGCGGCGACCGCAGCGCTGTGCGCGCCTATCGCCGACATGGCTGGGATCCCGATGGCATTGCCGGGGCCACTGCCGGTAGGCGCCGCAGCGGTCGGCATTCCGCCGATTCCCATCGTGGTTCCCCCCGTTCCGGTGGGTGTGCCGCCGGTTCCGGTGGGTGTGCCGCCGGTTCCGGTGGTTGTGTGCCGCCTGTTCCGGTGGGTGTGCCGCCGGTTCCGGTGGGTGTGCCGCCTGTTCCGGTGGGTGTGCCGCCTGTTCCGGTGGGTGTGCCGCCGGTTCCGGTGGGCGTGCCGCCGGTTCCGGTGGGTGCTGCTGCGCTGCCCGTCGGAGCTCCGCTACCGGTCGGCGCTCCGCTACCGCTCGGCGCTCCGATCATCGACATGGCCGGCGGTAAGGGTGCGGCCGCTGGTCCCGCCCCGGCTGGCGCACCCGCATCCGGCCAACCAATCCTGCCCGGTCCCACGGGGAATTAAGACTGACGCCCACTGACGGCTTGGTGATTTTTGATAGGAGTAGTAGCAATGCGGGCAGCAGTCCGGTGTGTTCTGGTGATGGTCGGGATCGTGGCGAGTGTGTTCGTCGGACCGGCCGGCGTGACCACGGCCACGACGAATCAGCCGAACCAGCTGTCCGGTCTCACCATCGCGTCGGTGTCGCCGAAGTCGGGTGAGATTGTCGGCGTGGCACACCCTTTCGTGGTGACGTTCGGTGCTCGGGTCCCCGATCGTGCGGCGGCCGAGCGTGCCCTTGACATCACCGCGACGGGTAACGCAGTAACGGGGAAGTTCGAGTGGCTCGACCACCGGACGGTGCAATGGCTGCCCGACCAATTCTGGCCCGCCCACAGCACCGTGGCGCTGTCCGTCGGCGGTCGGCCGACGAACTTCGTAACCGGGCCCGCGGTCATCGGCGTGGCCGACATCTCGAATCACACCTTCACCGTGACCATCGACGGCGTTCAGTCGGGACCATCGTCGCCGTTACCGGCCCCGCACCACCGACCTCACTGGGGTGAGGAGGGCGTATTCCCGGCCTCCATGGGCAAGCCCAAGTACCCGACGCCGGTCGGCATCTACGCGGTCTTGGCCAAGGAGCGCGGGGTGACGATGGACTCGAGCACCGTCGGCATTCCCGTGCACAGTCCCGATGGCTACCACCTCAAGGTGGAACACGCGGTCCGGTTCACCCGCCGCGGCCTCTTCGTGCACGGGGCGCCATGGGCGGTCAACTCGTTCGGGCACGAAAATATCAGCCACGGCTGCATCAGCCTAAGTCCCGAGGACGCGCAGTGGTACTTCGACACGGTGAACGTGGGGGACCCGATCATCGTTAGAGAAAACGGACTTGAAGTACCAAGGGCGGTGGTGACGGGTACCCGCAGTGGTGGTGCCGGAGGCTGAAGGTAGGTGAATCGTGCCACTGCCCTTGCGCGGAGGGGTTAGTGTTGCTTCTCGGCGCTGAAAACGAATCACTGGAGGACACGAATGGGCGGTTACACGACCGTTGTCGTCGGTACGGACGGCTCGGATTCATCGTTGCGCGCGGTCGACCGGGCCGGCCAGCTCGCGTCGGGACCCGACGCGAAGGTGATCGTGGCCTCTGCGTTCCTCCCTGCCCCCGAGGACACCCGTGCTGCGGATCTCCTCAAGGGCGAGGGCTACAAGATGGCCGGCACCGCCCCGGTCTACGACCTGCTCCGGGATGCCCGCGACCGGGCCAAGGCAGCCGGTGCCGTCAATATCGAGGAACGCGCCATCGAGGGTGCCCCGGTAGACGCACTGCTCGCCCTCGTCGACGAGGTGGGAGCTGACCTGCTGGTGATCGGCAACGTTGGTCTCAACACGATCGCCGGCCGCCTGCTCGGATCGGTGCCCGCCAACGTGGCACGCCGCTCCAAGACCGACGTGCTGATCGTTCACACCTCGGGTTAGGCCGATCACGGCATCGGCCACCTCCGGCGGCGCTGTGCGCACCCGGCTGTGGTGCCGGGGCGCGCTCACAGCGGAGAACTTTCCGCTTGACTACGTCTCCGCGCATCTTGCTGAGGCGGGCGCGCTGGTTTGGGTCGACCTGTGCAATCCGGATCACACACAGCTGGACAAACTCTCCGCCGAACTTTTACTTGAGGCACGCGCCGTCGAAGACCTCGTCGACCGAGTGGCACGGACCAAGGCGACCCGCTATGCCACCCACACCTTCCTGACCGTCTACGCCACCGGTTTGGGACCGATAGTGCCCGGCGCCATCGAGTCCCGACTGCTGACGGCCCGGATCTCGATTCTGGTGCTGCCCAACGCGGTGGTGACCGTGCGGCACGAAAGCGAGCCGTTAGGAACGGTTTTCGACATCGACGAGGTGGTTCGGCGCTGGGACGACAACGCCGATCTATTGGATAGAGGCAGCCCGGCTCTGCTGCACGGCATCCTCGATGTGGTGGTGGATGCACAGTTCGACACGATTCAATCGCTCGACGACGCCGTCGAATCACTCGAGGACGGGTTATTCGACGACACCGGCTCCAATCGCACGATCCAACGCAACACCTACCGGCTGCGCAAGGAACTCGTCGAGTTGCGCCGCATCGTGTTGCCGATGCGGGAGGTGGTCAACACCATTCGGCGCAGCGACTCGGCCGAACGCGACGGGTGGTACGACGATCTCTACGACAACGTCATCCGGGCGGCGGAGTGGACGGAGTCCCTGCGCGACATGATCACCACGGTGTTCGAGACGAACCTGTCACTCCAGGATGCGCGGCTCAACATCGTGGTCAAGAAGCTCACCGGCTGGGCGGCGATCCTCGCGGTGCCCACCTTGGTCACCGGCTGGTACGGCCAGAACATTCCCTATCCGGGTTTCAGTGAATTCTCCGGGGTCGTCACCAGTGCGCTGGTCAGCGTGCTCGCCTCGGTGGTGCTGTTCGTCATGTTCAAACGCCGCGGCTGGATCTGACCGGCGGGGTACGCGTGCACTAGAGCGGCCGAAAGACGGGGTACCGCGTGTGTGAGGGTGTGTTCGGCTTCGTGCGCGATCCGGTGTGCCTCGGTCAGGGTGATTTCCGGGCTGATATCGAGTTCGGCCTCGGCGTGCAACCGGTGCCCGATCCATCGCATTCGGACGCCGCGGACGCCGATGACTCCGGGCTCTGCGGCCAGCGCCGCTTCGGCAGCGTCCACGAGGGCGGGGTCCACGCCGTCCATCAGTCGGCGGAATATGTCGCGGGCGGCGATCCGCAAGACGGCAAGGATGGCGACCGTGATGATCAACCCGACGATCGGGTCGGCCAACGGGAAGCCGAGGGCGATGCCACCCGCCCCCATCAACACCGCCAGTGAAGTGAATCCGTCTGTGCGGGCATGCAATCCGTCCGCAATCAGCGCCGCCGACCCGATTCTGCGCCCCACTCGGATCCGGTAGATCGCGACCAGTTCATTGCCGAGAAAGCCGACCAATCCAGCGACCGCGACCAAGCCGAGATGATTGACCGGCATCGGGTTGGCCAGTCGCCGAATTGATTCCACCCCGGCGACGATCGCGGACAGTGCGATCATTGCGACCACGAAGAGTCCGGCCACGTCCTCCGCGCGGCCGAAGCCGTAGGTGTAGCGGCGGGTCGCCGGCCTGGTGCCGAGGGCGAACGCCACCCATAGTGGAATCGCCGTCAGCGCATCGGAGAAATTGTGGATGGTATCGGCGAGTAGGGCCACCGATCCCGAGATCAACACGATCACCACCTGAACGGTCGCCGTCGCCATCAGCGCCAGGAAGCTGATCTTCACCGCCCGGATGCCGGCGGCACTGGACTCCAGGGCGCCGTCGATGCTGTCGGCCGCGTCGTGGCTGTGCGGGGCGAAGATCTCGCGAACGGCCGCGCCGATTCTTCCCGCGCGTCCGCGGGTTTCGTGGCCGTGCGCATGCGCGTGGCCGTGCCCGTGCGTCATGCCCGGCGTCCTTTCCGCTGAGACCGCGCGCGGGCGGGGGAAGGTTCGGGGGCGTCCGCGTGCAGGACGGTGAGGTCGGCTGCGTCGCGATGATGGCCGGGCACACCGGGGCCGGCATGTTCGGCGTTGAACACCGCGTCGGTCACGAGTTGGCGGAGGTGATCGTTGTCGAGGCTGTAGTAGATGGTGGTGCCGTCGCGGCGGGTTCGCACCAGTCGCGCCATCCGCAGTTTGGCCAAATGCTGGGACACCGACGGTGCGGGCTTGTCGACGTGGTCGGCCAAGTCGCCGACCGACATCTCGGCGCGCACCAGTGCCCACAGGATTTGGACGCGGGTAGCGTCGGCCAACATCCGGAACACCTCGACCACCAGGTCCACCTGGTCGTCCGGAAGCCGCGGGGCGCATCCTATTGTATCTGCGTTCATAAGCAGATAATAGCTTATGACAGCCATCCGTGGGTTCGGACGGACGGGCCGGGCGCGACCGCCGGGGTGCCACGCAAATTGACTGCATGGCATCACACTCAGTGACGCTATGCTGTCGTTATGCGAACGACAGTGACCCTTGATGACGACGTCGTCGCCCATCTCCGACGACTGATGGCCCAGCGCGGCATTTCCTTCAAGGTCGCTCTCAACGACGCGGTCCGGGCGGGGGCGCTCGATGCCCCGGCGCCGTCGAAGTTCGTGACCCGCACCGCCGACCTCGGGGTACCGCCGATGAATATGGATCGGGCCCTGCAATTGGCTGCCGAACTCGAGGACGAGGAACTGATTCGCCGGCAACGTCGAGGCGCATGAAGATCGTCGATGCGAATGTTCTGCTGTATGCGGTCAACACGGCGAGTGACCACCATGAGGCGTCCCGTCATGGCTCGATGCCGCGTTGTCCGGGGCAGACACCGTTGGACTGGCCTGGGTTCCGCTTCTCGCGTTCGTCCGACTCTCCACCAGGCAAGGCTTGTTCCCCACACCCTTGACCGCGGAGGCCGCAGTGCAGAGGGTCTCGGCGTGGTGCTCAGCACCCGGGGCCCTCGTCATCGGTCCGACACCCCGGCACGCGGACGTTCTGAGTCGACTGCTGGCCGACATCAGTGTCGGCGGAAACCTCGTCAACGACGCTCACCTGGCCGGACTCGCCATTGAGCACCGCGCGAGCATCGTGTCCTACGACAGCGACTTCGGTCGTTTTGCCGGAATCCGGTGGAGCACTCCCGACGCACTGCTCTGACGGCCTACCAGCGATCTGGCGACCGACTGAAATGATCGCCATCCAAGTTTGTCCTGTGGCGCACAAGAACGCCGGCCGCCGACGTCACCGAGGACGGACATGACTTCTGCGCAGACCTGACCGTCGGCACCGACTCGTCGGCAACGGCGGCGCTCTGAGACGGACTGCGCCTTCTCAATGCTTCCAAAGCGCCCGCGAGAGACGAAGTCCGGTCTGGTCGCCGTTACCACCCGATTCGCTGAGGCCTACCGACGTCTCCAGGGCGAACCCACCTGCCGGGGTCGTCCGCGGATCGCTGGTGAGCCGCGGACGGGTCACCGGGGTGGCCTGGCATCGTGCGCACGATCGATGAGGCCTCCGCACTGCAGCGAATCGAGATTCTCATCGCGCCGATTACCGACGTCGCTGGACTCTACTTCAGCCTGATCGCCGGCCTGGTCACCGATATCGGAAGTGCCGTCTCTGCACGGCGCGGTGGTTGCCCGGGAGTGCGGGCTGCTCCGTAGTGATGAACACCCGGATCGCAACCCGGGTGTCCCCGTACCGGGAACCGCGCATTATGCTCGACGGGGAGTCCGGAGTCGCAAGTGATCGGCCGACGATTACGCCAGTCCGCGTCGTTCACCCGGGTGGAACAAACACGGGTCGCGCTGGGGCCGTTGATTTAATCTGGCCCGCTACCAACCCCGCTCGCGCCACTCGTCCAGATGTGGTCGCTCCGCGCCCAGCGTGGTGTCGTCGCCGTGGCCCGGGTAGACGACGGTGTCATCGCCATAGATGCCGAACAGTTGGCTGCTGACATCACCAAGCAGTTCCTCGAAAGCGCCGGGCTCCCAGGTCTTCCGACTCCACCTGGGAACAAGCAGTCGCGCCGGTCACCAAACGTGCGCCGCTGTATCTGGGTTTTGGTCGCTGCCGACGTCTAGACTGGTGCGGGTACACCGAGTGCCGCCTCTATCATCTGAATATGAATATTCTCCTGTTACCGCCGTGGCCGCCGGTCTCACGCTTGCCACTGCCATTGGTCGGAGTTGCACTACACCGACCAGCCTTGCCGAAGACTGCATGTTTGACCCGACCTCTTTGATTGCATGATGAACTCTGGTGACGACGGTTACCAGCCCGGTGACGTCGTCGTGCCAGCCGACGGCGGCCACCCAAATAGCCGTCGCTCCGTCGCGCTCGACGGTAGCCCTAGAATACGGCGGGGCGGGCTGGTTATTCCGCCGACCACCTATCGGGTGATCGGACTCACGCCGGTTCTCAGGGGTGCGGCGCAGCATCACAGACGAGTCCGAAACGCTTGACTTGCTGGGGAGCGGCGATCTGGTACCCGTCCGATTGGGAGCATGAGCTTCATCCCGGCGGCCGGTCTTGATTTATTCGTCGAGGGCTAGCTCAGACCGCCGCAAGCTCGCGCCGCTGACGGGTTGCTACCAGCCGCGCTCGCCATTCCCCCAGTCGGGTCGTTCTCGCCGAGTGCGGTGGTGTCGTCACCATGACCCGATACACCACGGTGTCGTCCCCGTAGACCCCGAAGACCCGACTTCCAGGTCGTCCATGAGGGACTGGAACTCCGTCACATTTGTTGTCCGTCCAGGGCCACTGGGGAACAAGCAGTCGCCGCTGAACAACTGCACCGCCGTCCGCTCGCCGTCTGGTCGCAGTGCCAGTGCCACCGACCCTGGTGTGTGGCCGCGCAGGATCACGTCGAAGGTCAGCTCACTCGATCACGATGGGCGTCGCCGCCGGCCAGGAAGTGTCCCGGTTTGACCGGCAGGGCCTCGCGTCGGCTGGTGGACCGCGGGCGCGCCGGTGGCCGCGCTACCGCCTCCAGGGCCTGCCAGTGGTCGAAGTGCTGATGGGTTGTGACGATCAGATCCAGTTTGGGCGCGTGTACCGCCACCAGTGCCACCAGCAGTTCAGGGTCGTTGGCGGCATCGATGAGCAGCGTTTCGCCGGTATTCGAGCAGGTGACGAGATAGACGTTGTTGTCCATCGGGCCCACCGACATCTTGATGATCGTCACACCCGGCAGGGTTCGCCTGGCGGCGGTCTGGGACTCGACGTGGCCGGTATAGGTGCTCGTCACAACTGTCATGAACATCACGGTACTGCCGCTGTCTGTGCCGCCGGTAGCGGCACATAGCATGGGCGCGTGGCTGACCGGTTGATCGTCAAGGGTGCGCGCGAACACAACCTCCGCAGCGTCGACCTGGATCTGCCCCGCGATGCCCTGATCGTGTTCACCGGCCTGTCCGGATCGGGCAAGTCCTCGCTGGCCTTCGACACCATCTTCGCCGAGGGGCAGCGTCGGTACGTCGAATCATTGAGCGCCTACGCCCGCCAATTCCTCGGCCAGATGGACAAACCCGACGTCGACTTCATCGAGGGCCTGTCTCCGGCGGTCTCGATCGACCAGAAGTCCACCAACCGCAACCCACGTTCCACCGTCGGCACCATCACCGAGGTGTACGACTACCTGCGTTTGCTCTATGCCCGCGCGGGCACGCCGCACTGCCCGGTCTGCGGTGAGCGGATCGCGCGACAGACCCCGCAACAGATCGTTGACCAGGTGCTGGCCATGGCCGAGGGCACCAAGTTCCAGGTGCTCGCCCCGGTGGTGCGAACCCGCAAGGGGGAGTTCGTCGACCTCTTCGACAAGCTCAACACCCAGGGCTACAGCAGGGTCCGGGTCGACGGCGTCGTGCACCCCCTTACCGAGCCACCGACGTTGAAGAAGCAGGAGAAGCACGACATCGAGGTGGTCGTCGACCGGCTCACCGTCAAGGCCGGCTCCAAGCAGCGCCTTACCGACTCGGTGGAGACCGCGCTGGGTCTCGCCGACGGGATCGTGGTGCTCGAGTTCGTCGATCGCGACGAAAACGACCCGCACCGCGAGCAACGCTTCTCCGAGAAACTGGCCTGCCCCAACGGCCACCCGTTGGCGGTGGATGATCTTGAGCCGCGGTCGTTTTCGTTCAACTCGCCCTACGGCGCCTGCCCTGAGTGCAGCGGCCTCGGGATTCGCAAGGAGGTCGATCCCGAACTCGTCATTCCCGACCCGGACCGGACCCTGGCCGACGGTGCGGTGGCCCCGTGGTCGATGGGACAGAGTTCGGAGTACTTCACCCGGATGCTGGCCGGCCTTGGCGAGTCGATGGGGTTCGACCTCGACACACCGTGGCGCAAGCTCCCGGCTTCGGCGCGCAAGGCGATTCTGGAGGGCTGCGACGAGCAGGTTCACGTGCGCTACCGCAACCGCTACGGCCGCACCCGGTCCTACTTCGCGGATTTCGAAGGTGTCATGGCGTTTCTGCAACGGCGCATGGAGCAGACCGACTCGGAGTTGATGAAGGAACGCTACGAGGGATTCATGCGTGACGTGCCCTGCCCGGAATGCGACGGCACCCGGCTCAAACCGGAGATCCTCGCGGTGACGCTGTCGGCCGCCGACGACGCGAAGTCCATTGCGGCCGTATGCGAACTGTCAATCAGGGAGTGCGCGGACTTTCTCAACGAACTCACCCTGGGAACCCGTGAACAGGCGATCGCCGGGCAGGTTCTCAAGGAGGTGCAGTCCCGGTTGGGCTTCCTGCTCGACGTCGGCTTGGACTACCTGTCACTGGGCCGGGCGGCGGGCACGCTGTCCGGCGGCGAGGCCCAGCGCATCCGGCTGGCAACCCAGATCGGCTCCGGGCTGGCCGGGGTGCTCTACGTGCTTGACGAGCCGTCTATCGGACTGCACCAGCGCGACAACCGGCGACTCATTGAAACCCTTACGCGCCTAAGGGATCTGGGCAATACACTCATCGTTGTCGAGCACGACGAGGACACCATCGCCCACGCCGACTGGGTGGTCGACATCGGGCCCGCGGCCGGTGAACACGGCGGCCAGGTGGTGCACAGCGGCACCTATGCGGACCTGTTGAAGAATCCCAACTCGATCACCGGGGCGTATCTGTCCGGCAAGCAGAGCATCGAGTTGCCGGCGGTCCGCCGTTCGATCGACCGCAAGCGACTTCTCACCGTCGTCGGCGCCCGCGAACACAACCTGCGCGGAATCGACGTGGTGTTCCCACTTGGTGTGCTCACCGCGGTCACCGGCGTGTCGGGGTCGGGTAAGTCCACCCTCGTCAACGACATTCTGGCGGCGGTGCTCGCCAACCGACTCAACGGCGCTCGCCAGGTGCCGGGCCGGCACACCCGGATCAACGGCCTCGAACACGTCGACAAACTGGTTCGGGTCGACCAGTCGCCGATCGGGCGTACTCCGCGGTCCAACCCGGCCACCTACACCGGGGTTTTCGACAAGATCCGCACGCTGTTCGCCGCCACCACCGAGGCCAAGGTCCGCGGATACCAGCCCGGCCGCTTCTCGTTCAACGTCAAGGGTGGCCGCTGTGAGGCATGTTCGGGTGACGGCACGCTGAAGATCGAGATGAACTTCCTGCCCGACGTCTACGTGCCCTGCGAGGTGTGTCACGGCGCCCGATACAACCGCGAGACCCTCGAGGTGCACTACAAGGGCAAGACCATCGCGCAAGTGCTCGAGATGTCCATCGAGGACGCATGCGAGTTCTTCGAGCCGATCAGCAGCATCCACCGCTACCTCAAGACCTTGGTGGAGGTCGGCCTGGGCTATGTGCGGCTCGGACAGCCGGCCCCGACGCTGTCCGGCGGCGAGGCCCAACGGGTCAAGTTGGCGGCCGAACTGCAGAAGCGATCCACCGGTCGGACCGTCTACATCCTCGACGAGCCGACCACCGGACTGCACTTCGAGGACATCCGCAAGCTGCTGAAGGTCATCAATGATCTCGTCGACAAGGGCAACTCGGTGATCGTCATCGAACACAACCTCGACGTCATCAAGACCTCGGACTGGGTCATCGACATGGGGCCCGAGGGCGGCGGTGGCGGCGGGACGGTTGTAGCCCAGGGCACACCCGAAGAGGTCGCGGTGGCCACGGCGAGCTACACCGGGACGTTCCTGGCCGGGTTGCTGGAGGCGCCTGCGCCCAAGCGGGCGCCGCGGCGACGAAAAGTCAGCGCGTAGCTGTCCACAGTTGTGGCTTGATCCACAGGTGATTCCTTGGTGAGGGATTCCGTCGGGGGTCTGTTTTATTATTCGAACATGCTTTCGAATACGGTGTCCGGGGTGGTGGCCCGGATCGACGCCGCCCTCGATGAGTTGGGTGCGGCCGAGTTGGGTGCGCTCAGCGCGATGGAGTTGGTGGGCCTGGCTGAGCGCTGCGAGACCCTGCTGCGCCGTCAACGGGTGATGTGCGGGGACATCGCGGTCGCACTGGCGCACCGCGATACCGCCGAGTTGGGTGGCGCCCCGCATAAGGTGCTCGCCGACTGGGTGCGCATCACCCCCGCGGAGGCCCGCCGCCGGGTCACGCTGGCCGAACCGCTGGCACCGCGCACCACCTTGCTCGGTGAACCGCTGCCGGCGCGCCAACCCGCGACGGCCGCGGCGTGGCGGGCCGGGGACCTCGACGTCGAGCACGTCCGGGTGATCGCCGGGTTCCTCGACGAACTCCCCCTAGGGGTCGGTCACGCCGAGCGCGCCGATGCCGAAGCGCTGCTGGCCACCCAGGCCCGCCAGTTGCGGCCCGACCAACTGATGAAGTGCGCCCAGCAGTTGGCGTTGATCCTCAACCCCGACGGCGTATTCAGCGACGCCGACCGTGCCGCCCGCCGCGGATTCACCTGGGGACCCCAACAATCCACCGGGATGAGCCAGGGCCGGCTGTGGGCCACTCCGGCCCTGCGGGCCGAGATCGACGCCCTGTTCGCCAAGTTCGCCGCCCCCGGACGCTGCAACCCCGCCGACCAAACCCCCTTGGTCGCCGGTGAACCCAGCCAGGCCCGCATCGACGGCGATCATCGCAGCCACGCCCA
>JAGYKK010000060.1 GCA_018401645.1 Mycobacterium sp.
TGACCTTCGACCACGAACACGTTCCGACCGAACTGCTCGATGCGCTCGTCGCCGAGGGCGTCCCGGTGCTTCCCGCCCCCGAGGCGCTCGTCTTCGCCCAAGACAAGCTCGCGATGCGGCGGCGGCTCTCGGAGTTGGGCGTGCCGATGCCGCGCTTCACCGCGGTCCGAACCGTGGATGATGTCGAGGCCTTCGTCGCGCGAGTCGGCGGGCCGGTGGTGGTCAAGACGGTGCGCGGCGGCTACGACGGCCGCGGGGTGGTGTTGACGACGGATACCGCGCAGGCCCGCGAGGTGGTGTCGGGATACCTCGCCGCCGGCGTGCCGGTGCTCCTGGAGGAACGGGTCTCGATGCGCCGGGAGCTCTCGGCGCTGGTGGCTCGGTCACCGCTGGGGCAGGGCGCGGCCTGGCCGGTGGTGGAAACAGTTCAGCGCGAGGGTATCTGCGTGACGGTGCTAGCCCCGGCGCCCGGGCTTCCCGAACGACTGGCGGTAGAGGCCGAGGGGTTGGGCTTGCGGATTGCCGAGGAACTGGGCGTGGTCGGCGTGCTCGCGGTCGAGCTCTTCGAGACGCGCGAGGGCATCTTGATGGTCAACGAATTGGCGATGCGTCCGCACAACTCCGGCCACTGGACCATCGATGGGTCCCTCACCAGCCAATTCGAGCAGCACCTGCGGGCGGTGCTGGACTACCCACTTGGTGACACCCGGGCGATCGCCCCCGTGACGGTGATGGCCAATGTGATCGGCGCGGCGCAGCAGCCGACGATGAGTATCGACGAGCGGTTGCACCACCTGTTCGGCCGGATCTCGGATGCCCGCGTGCACCTCTACGGCAAACAGGAGCGCCCGGGACGCAAGATCGGACATGTGAACGTGTCCGGCACCGACGCCGGGTCGGTACGGGAACGCGCGGAACGAGCGGCACACTGGTTATCGCATGCGCGCTGGTCGGATGGATGGGGGTCGGATGGATGGGGGTCGGACGGATGGGGGTCGGACGGATGGGACGGCGGAGATGACTGAACCCCGGGTCGGCGTGATCATGGGCAGTGACAGCGACTGGCCGGTGATGGAGGCCGCCGCCGGCGCCCTGGCCGAATTCGATGTGCCCTTCGAAGTCGGCGTCGTCTCGGCACACCGCACCCCGGGACGGATGCTGGACTACGCCCGCGGTGCGGCCGGCCGTGGGATCGCCGTCATCATCGCCGGAGCCGGCGGTGCGGCCCACCTGCCCGGCATGGTCGCCGCCGCGACTGTGCTGCCGGTGATCGGGGTCCCGGTGCCGTTGGCCACCCTGGACGGTCTGGACTCGCTGCTGTCGATCGTTCAGATGCCGGCCGGCGTTCCGGTGGCGTGCGTCTCGATCGGCGGAGCCCGTAACGCCGGGCTGCTGGCGGTGCGGATCCTCACCGTCGGCGACCCGGAACTCATGGCCCGGGTGGAGGCCTTCCAACACGGACTCGAAGCCGAGGTGCTGGCCAAGGACCGCGCGCTTCGGGCGCGCTTGCTGGGCGATTGAGCAGCCAGGTAAATTAGTCTCCGATATCAAGGAGGCTGGTATGTCAGATCCGTCGTTCGACGTCTTTCAGTTGCCCGAGGAACACGAGGAGTTGCGCGCCGCGATCCGGGCGCTGGCGGAAAAGGAGATCGCCCCCCACGCCGCTGCAGTCGATGAGGATGCGCGCTTCCCGCAGGAGGCCCTCGATGCGCTGAACTCCTCGGGCTTCAACGCGGTGCACGTCCCCGAGGAATACGGCGGGCAGGGCGCGGATTCGGTGGCGGCGTGCATCGTCATCGAGGAGGTCGCCCGCGTCGACGCCTCGGCATCACTGATCCCGGCCGTCAACAAACTGGGCACCATGGGGTTGATCCTGCGCGGCTCTGACGATCTGAAGAAGAAGGTGCTCTCCGAGATCGCCGACGGCAAGATGGCCTCCTATGCACTGTCCGAACGCGAGGCCGGCAGCGACGCCGCCGCCATGCGGACCCGCGCGAAGGCCGACGGTGACGATTGGATCCTCAACGGGTCGAAGTGCTGGATCACCAACGGCGGCAAGTCAGCCTGGTACACGGTGATGGCGGTCAGCGATCCGGACAAGGGTGCCAATGGAATCTCCGCCTTCATGGTTCATGAGGACGATGAGGGTTTCACCATCGGACCCAAGGAACGCAAGCTCGGCATCAAGGGCTCGCCGACCACCGAGTTGTATTTCGAGAACTGTCGGGTACCCGGAGACCGGATTATCGGCGAGCCCGGCACCGGCTTCAAGACCGCGCTGGCCACCCTGGACCCACCATCGGCGCATATGCGCGCATTCGACAGGCGTTCTGACGCGGCGGGATCGCTCACACCAGGGACCGCAAGCAGTCCGCCGTCCGGTCGCCGACAATCAGGGCGTGAATCCTTATGCCGCCGACATGGCGATGAAGACCGAGGCGGCGCGGCTGATGGTGTATTCGGCGCGCCGCCGAACGCGGCGAAGAAGCTGACCTTGAGCTCATCTCGCGCGTCGAAGTGCTTTCGCCTCCGATGTCGCGATGGAGGTCACCACTGACGCGGTCCAATCAAACGCGGCGCCATACACGGTGGACTTCCCGGTCGAGCGGATGATGCGCGACGCCGTCAATAATCAGATCTACGAGGGCACCAACCAGATTCAACGGGTATCATGTCGCGGCGCTGTTGCGCGTAGTTCCGAGCAGGCTGGTGGGTGATGTCGCTGCGGATACGCGATCACTTTGTTCCGGTGTCGATGTGGAGTCGGCCCGTGTCGTCAGGATCGTTGCCGTGCCGACTGCGGTCTTCCCGGTAGGGTTGCGCGCACCTCGATTGCCTAGTGTCACGCTTGCGGCGGTAGTCACCGATCAACCCGGCGTCGGTCCGCTTCTGGCTGAGCGCCAGTGGAACATCCGGGCGGTCAACTCGGCGAGGACCGCACCTAGCAGCGCACTGCGGTCCAGCATCGTCGAGCCCAACATCAGCAACGACGTCGCGCGCGCATCCGCCAGGCCTTCGTCGGGTTTGGCGCTCGTTGAGGCCAGTCCCACCACGGACCGCGATCGGCGCCACTCCCAGGCTCAGGATCCCGCCGAGTTTGTTCGCCGACAAGTACATCGTTGGCCACTTGAGCGTGGCGTCCATGGCGTGTGGTTCGGACGCGCCGACCGGCGACGTTGCGGTGAGCAGCGGCACCCAACCCCATGCGGGGAGGGGTACCGCCCGCGGCAATGCCCACCGAGAGCGCGACAGTGATCGCGGGCGGACCAGTTGCCTGCTGCACTGCGCCACGTTTTCGAATGTTCGGCGATCAACACGGGCGCCGTCGATATCCTTTGCCCGCGTTGCAGCTGGCCAGAGCGACAGGGACCGGTGGTTCGCAACTACGTCCAGCCGCTTAATGTTCGGGGTCGATGACGAAAGCCTTCGTGGCGCACCTGTCGACGTCGAGAGCGCGGGCGAGATGCCTTGCTCGTAAACGCAGTTAGAAGGTGACTCATTTGGCCTGCACCGGATATTGATAGAGACTCCGGCCCGTTATCCAACCCCAGTGCGTGCAGCGCCGTCGCCGCTGTTGACGCTCGTGACGTTCGCGACGGCTCCCGCTCGGCCGACACCGTGCCGCCGTCCATGCTCAATACCCAGTGTTCGGGTTGTGGACCGATCTCCATGGTCGCCACCGCCAGAGGAATGCCCCGTCACCGCCACGGCGAGTTAGTGGGCAAACCAACCCGAGCCACGCTGGATTCGGGAGGTGGCATCGTCTACCACATGAACCTGCTACTGCAGAAGCCGCCGCAGGAACGCCAGGCTCGAGGGGCGCTCGCCGCAGGGCAGCACTCTCCCGCAGCAGGTCCTGCCACCACCGCTCGCCGAGCCGGTCGCCGATGAGATCGCGGGCCGCGCCCGACCTCGCGGCCGAGGGATCCTGCGGTGCTTGGATCTGGTGGGCACGCAACCGCTCCAGTTCCGAGTTATGGCTCCTGCGGCACCGGCTCCTGCCGCTTGGGCGCACGGTACCACTCCAACGAGCGGGTGACCTTCTTCCGTCACCCGGCGCCGGTCCAGCAGCGCGGCCGGGGCTGGCGACCCGAACCAGGGAGTGCCCCCGCGACCCAAGACCGCGCAGACAATGACGATCTGATGCAATGACCACGGCCGCGACGATAGGTAACCCGGTCCGCGGCGGTCAGGTTGAGGTCGGCGCCCAGTGGCGGCGACGAGGACGGCGTCCACCTGGGCGCCGTCGAGCGTCCGGCGTGTTCGGGCGCGTCACCTGATCACCGCGCACGCGCACTGCGGTCGCGCAGTCGGTGACCTGATCGGCAGGCCGTCGGCCGGTTTGCCGAATGGATCCAGCGACAGCACCGACACCTCACCGCCTTGGCGACCTCTCATCGGCTTCGGCCAGGCGATCGATGGTGCACAGGGCGACGTCGGCCCGGCCGGCAGACCACCTCGGCACCGACCCACCACACCCAGCTGGCGGTCCGCCAGTCGGCCCGCCGCTAATGCGCAGCAGCGTGGCCACCCCGGGTGCCCGCCGACGCCGAGTTCTCCTGGCGCTTATGGTCTGGCTGCCCAGCTGGGCTAGTCACGGTGGAGAGTTCGATGCGCTCGCCTCTTCGCCCGCGTCGTTGTAGTAGGTGATCCGCGGCCCCGCGGGGCCGCCGCGGACGTCCGGGGCGAGCAAGGGTTCCAGAAGCGCTTCGGTCAGGTTGAGCATCAGTTGACGCATTTAGGGTCATCGGACCCCGCGGTGATCACCGGTGATGGCAGTGCGGCCTCGATATCGGCGGATTCCTGGCTGACTGTCGCGGCCGTCGGCAGGGTCCCGTCGGAGCCCGATCGCGGCAGGCTCCCGTCGAGTCCGGAACCGGGTCCGGCGTAGTCGTCGGCGAGCACCACCCGCACGGTTCCGGGTGGGATCGAGGCATCCGCCACCACCGGCAACCCGCCGAGTTCCTTCGCGACCGCGGCGGCACCGAGATCGTCGGAGGTCCCGGCTTGGACCTGGGTCTCGGTGACCTTGGCCTTGTCGTTGTTGCCAACGGCGCCGGTGCCGAATCCCATCGCGCTGAGCCGGTCCGACACCGCTGCGGCCAATCCGTTGATTTCGGTGTCGTTGACGACCTCGGCGGTGGTCTGGTCGGGCGTGTAGGCGATCTTCTCGGTCTTGCCCTGAGCCTGATCCTGCAGCAACCCGGTCACCCAATCCTTGACCTGGGCCGGATCGATCCGCACCACCGATTGCATGCCGTCATCGCTCCAGCCGTCTTCGGCCAGTACCGGGATGGTCGCGAAAGCGACGTTCCCGGCCGCCAACTTCTGCAGTTGTTTCAGGAAGTCCATCACCTCCCAGCCCGACGAGATCACCACCGATCGCTGGATGGCGTTCTGCAGCCGACTCAGGGTGGTCGGACTGCTCAATGTCCGTCCCGAAATCACCTGATGGGCAAGGGAAGCCATCACCACCTGCTGGCGCACTACCCGGTCGAGATCGCCACGCGGGAGACCCTGGCGCTGCCTGACGAAGCTGAGCGCCTGCGGGCCGTCGAGTCGTTGCCAACCGGCCGGAAAGTCGGCACCGGACAGTGGTTCGTAGACGGCGTTGTCGAGGCAGACCTCGACTCCGCCGAGGGCGTCGGTGATCAGCGAGAAGCCCAGCAGCCCGATCTCCGCGTAGTGGTCCACGGTGACGCCGGTGAGATCGGCGACGGTCTCGATGAGGGCGTTGCGACCGGCTTCGACGGCGATCGGCTCCGCTTGCAACGGATCCATGCCCTGGTTTTCGACGAGTTCTTTCATCCGGTCCAGTTTGATTTCGCCGTAGACGCCGTTGATCTTCGTCATGCCGAATCCCGGAGCCTGGACGTAGGAGTCGCGCGGGATGGAGATCGCGGTCGCCGACCGGCCGTTGGTGGGGATGCGGACCAGGATGATGGTGTCGGTGTTGGTCGCGACGTCGTCGCCGGCGTGCAACTGGGCGAGTTCGTCGGCCGCGAGGGGGTTGCCGTGCGCATCGGTACGGCTGTCCATTCCCACGAGCATGATGTCCAGGGCGCCGTCTTCGCTGCGGCCGGCGCCGAGGACGGCGGTCGCGAAGTGGAAGATCCCGCCTTCGAATGAGCGGACCGATCCCCACGCGACGCCGGTGCCGACCATGATCAGCACGGCGAGCAGTGCGACCACGGTGCGTCCCAGAGGCCGAGCCTGCGTCCCTGCTGTCACTTCCGTCTCACGTGGCACCACGTCAGGCTACTGGCGATGAGGGCACTTGCCCGGTAGCCGAAACCGGCGTGCCAGACTCCTCGACGTGGTGACCAGGATGGTGATTACCGGCGCGGGAGGCCAAGTCGGTGGGTTTCTCGCAGGTGAAGCGGCCCGCCATGGCTATGAGGTGGCTGCTCTGACTCGCCGGGATTGCGATATCACCGCCGCTGCGGACGTCGCGCGCCACGTCCGGGCCGGGGATGTCGTGGTCAACTGCGCGGCGTTGACCAACGTCGACGCCGCCGAGTCCGATTCGGCCGGGGCACAGGCGATCAACGCGGTCGGTCCTGGCAACCTGGCCGGGGCGTGTGCCCGGGTCGGCGCCCGTCTGGTGCATCTGTCGACGGATTACGTGTTCAGCGGCGATTTCGCCGGTCGGTCACATCGTCCCTACGAGATCACCGACGCCACCGGGCCGTTGAGCGTTTACGGGCGCTCCAAACTCGACGGCGAACTTGCGGTGCATGCCGCATTGCCCCAGGCCCAGGTGGTTCGGACCTCCTGGGTGTACACCGGTGCCGCGGGCACCGACTTCGTCGCGGTCATGCGCCGACTGGCCGGCTCTGATCGAGTCATCGACGTGGTCGATGATCAGACCGGATCACCGACGTACGTCAAGGATCTGGTGGCGGCACTGCTGGAGATCGCCGGGGGCGGCATCGGTGCGCCCGTGCTGCATGTCACCAATTCCGGCGCGGCCAGCCGTTTCGAGCAGGCCCGCGCGGTGTTCGAGGAACTCGGGGCTGATCCGGACCGCGTCCGACCGGTCGGCACGGCCGCGGTGCCGCGGCCGGCGCACCGCCCGGTCTATTCGGTGCTGTCGATGGCGGGCTCGACCCGCGCTGGATTGACCGCGTTGCGGCCGTGGCGCGACGCCCTTGCCGAGGCTGTTGGGGTAGCTGTCGCCCAGAATCCGATTGTTTAGCAAGTGACCGATAACCTCGACGCCGTGACCGATGGGCCGGGCCTGACCGTGGTGACGGTGACCTATTCCCCCGGCTCGCACCTGGACCGATTTCTGTCGTCGCTGACGGTGGCCACCGACCGGCCGGTGCAGGTGATCATTGCCGACAACGGCTCCACCGACGGCACACCCGAGGAGGCCCTTGAACGTTATCCGGGCACCCGGCTGCTGCGTACCGGCGCCAACCTGGGCTACGGCACCGCCGTGAACCGCGCGATGGCGACCATCGCAGCTGATGAGGAGTTTGTCCTCATCGCCAATCCCGACGTGACATGGGGACCCGGCAGTATCGACGAGTTGATGTCGGCCACCGGCCGGTGGCCGGATGCTGCGGCGTGGGGACCACTCATTCGCGAACCCGACGGTGCGGTCTATCCCTCCGCCCGTCACCTGCCCAGCCTGATCCGCGGCGGGATGCACGCGGTGGTCGGCTTCGCCTGGAAAGCCAATCCCTGGTCAAAGGCCTACCGCCAGCAACACACGGAGCCCAGTGAACGGCCGGTGGGCTGGCTCTCTGGCTCGTGTCTGCTGGTTCGCCGGAGGGCGTTCGATGCGGTCGGCGGTTTCGACGAGCGCTACTTCATGTACATGGAGGATGTCGATCTCGGTGACCGGCTGGGCCGGGCGGGCTGGCTCAACGTCTACGTGCCGGACTCGGAAATCCTGCACGCCAAAGGTCACTCGACCGGCCGGGAACCGGCACGCAACCTGCGTGCTCATCACGCG
>JAGYKK010000061.1 GCA_018401645.1 Mycobacterium sp.
GGCGGAAAAGGCTGACCAGTCATCGGCCTCCGCAATCGGGTCCCAGAGTGCTTCCACCTCTGCGATCAGCAGGCTGACTGGGGCTGGCCGTTTGAAGTAGGGGTGGTTGAGGCGTTCAGGGCGCTCGGTTTCCCGGTCCTTCAATGCTGCCCGAACTGGTTCGAATCCGGCATCGGCATAAAGCCCGGCTTGCGGCGAGGCAGCAGCGCGGGCGTCACTGAGTGCGCCGCCGAACCAGTCAAAGAAGGTTTGCGGCCAACTGGCCTTGCTCTGTGTCATCCATCCATAAAAAGACTGGAGGAAGGCAAGGTTGCCAGCTTCGTCCTGCCCAGGCTTAAGGCCAAGCAGGGCATGTGTGTGTGCGATGAAGCTCTCGCGGTAGGCCGCCTCATACGGAATGAGCGACCGGGCGAGATTTTCAGCGTCCGCCAACAGCAGCATGGAAGAGGCCAGCTGTTGCAGGGCCCAGCCGCCCTGGACAGGCTGGCGTCCAAACCGGTAAAGGCCCTGAGCATCGAAATAGGCTGCAGTAAAGTTCGGATCCGAGACCGGCAGGAAGCGCCAGGGACCGAAATCAAAGGTTTCGCCGGTAATATTGAAGTTGTCCGTATTCATGACGCCGTGAACGAAGCCTGCCGCCATCCATTGGCCAATCATCCGGCCGGTTGCGATCGCGATGGATTCGAGCAGGTTGCTGGCCTTGCGGGCCATGTCCGGATCATCGGCGCCGGGAAAGAATTCCGAAATGCAGTAGTCGACAAGCTGCGCCAGGCTTTCCTTGTCTTCGAGCCAGGCGCAGCGCTGAAACGTTCCAAACCGGACATGGCTGTATGAGAGGCGGACAAGGACGGAGGAGCGGGTCGGAGAGGGCTCGTCATTTCGGCTGAGTTGCTCGCCGGTTTCTATCAGGCTGAACGCTTTCGACGTATTCACGCCGAGGGCCTCCAGATAGCTGGCGGCAAGGATTTCGCGGACGCCTCCTTTCAGGGTCAGGCGGCCGTCGCCCTGACGGGACCAGGGTGTCTGGCCAGAACCTTTCGTTCCCAGATCAAGAAGGCGTCCGGTCCTGTCGCGTAGCTGGGCGAAGAGAAAGCCGCGCCCGTCTCCGAGCTGGGGATTGTAGGTCCCGAACTGGTGACCGTGATACCGCATGGCCAACGGTTGCGGCAGGTTTGCCGGAAGTGGCGTAAACCGGGCAAAATGATCCAGCCAGGTTTCATCCGTAAGGCCGCCGAGGCCCGTCTCATCCGCCCAGCGCTGGTTGCGCCAACGCAACACGGCAGATGGAAAATCTGCCGGAGCCACTGCGTCTGCGAAGGATCCGGCAATCCGAAGGAAGGGAGGCGAAGCCCCCTGGGCGGTTGGAGGTGGGCTGTTCTGCATGAAATACACCAGCTTGTGGGTGAGCGGAGGAAACAATGCGCTTAACCAAAGTTCCTTTTTTGTATGCGGCGCCGCAGCACAAGTCACCCCTATGCGACTTTACAATACCGCATAAGAGTGCAGCGGGTCTAATTATGACAAGCGGCAAAAGCTTGCGCCAGACCGTAACTGTTTCGGGAGGAAACGAATGAGAACTTTCAAGGGAATGCTTTACTGTGCGTCGGCCATTGCGCTGGGCGGCTCCTTTGCCGCGCACGCGCAGGAGGACGAGAACGAGCGCAAGCTCGCAACGGTAACGGTCACAGGGTCGGCCATTGCCGGAACGCCGGAAGACGCCGCCTTGCCGGTCGATGTGCTGACTGCAGCTGACCTGAAGCTGGAAGGCAATCCGACGATCACCGAGCTGATCCGCAATCTCGGCGTCTCCTCGGGCGTCGACGGACAGACCAACCAGTTCGCATCTAACGGCCTGGAAGGCACCTCGAATGTCAACCTGCGCGGCCTTGGCCCGGCGCGGACGCTGGTGTTGATCAATGGCCGCCGACAAGTCTATTCGCCCGTCGCGATCGGCGAGCAGGCCCAGCTCTTCATCGACACCAACATGATACCGACCGCCGCTGTCGGCCGGATCGAGGTGCTAAAGGATGGCGCTGCCGCGATCTACGGTTCTGACGCCATCGCGGGCGTGGTGAACTTTATCACCCGCAGCGACCTAAAGGGTCTCGAGATCAGCGGTGACTATTCGACCTTCGACGGCAATGACGACGGCGACTACAACCTGTCGGCGGCCTATGGCTTCCAGGGTGACAACTGGAGCTGGGTGACCTCGGTCGGCTATAACTTCCGCTCCGAAGTCAGTTTCCTCGAGAAGGACTGGGGCACGCCCTCCTTCACGGAAAACCCGGTCGCGGGCTATTCCGGGCTGTCCAATCCGGGCCGCTTCGTGACGATCGGCCCTCTGCCCGGCGGTGGCTTCGGCGTGAACGGCAACGTTGCCGACACCGGCTGCGTTCCGCTTGGCGGACAGCTCGGCCCGGACAATCAGTGCCGCTTCCAGTTCCTCCAGTTCGACAATCTGCAGGAGAAGGAGGAGCGCTATCAGATCTTCTCCGAATACAATCATACCTTTGGAAACGGGGCCCAGTTCCACCTCGAAGCCCTTTACGGCAAATCCGAAGTGCCGGAGTGGAAGACCTCGCCTTCCTATCCGCCGCAGGCACTGACCAACCAGGTCGTCTTCCCGAGCCATCCTGGCTGGCAGCAGTATATCGCCGACAATCCGGGCACCACGCTCGACACTGCCTTACAGGCGCTGTTCATCGGCCGCGTTTATGGCTGGGGTGGCTTCCCGGGCACGGATTTCGGAGCGCAGGAAGGCATTCGTGAGCACGAGACCTGGAGGATCGCCGGCGACCTGACCGGCGAATTCGAGAACGGCATCACTTATGATATCGGCCTCGGTTATTCGACCTCCGAATTCTACGGCAAGACGAATGACACCTACATCGTTGGCCTGACGGCGGCTCTGCGCGGTTTTGGCGTCTGTACCAATCCGATTAACGGCACGGATCCGGCGACCGGAACCCAGCCCTGGGCAGCCGGCTATTCCGGTTCGCTGACGGCGGGCGGCGGCACCTGCGAGTATTACAACCCGTTCTCCAACGCCATCCCTGCAGGCGCCATCAACGGCGCGCCGAACCCGCAGTACAATCCGGCGCTGGCCAATTCTCTTACGCTCGCCAACTGGATGACCGATGGCGGCGCCGAAGGCACCCAGCAGAACGAACTCCTCGTCTTCGACGCAGCCCTTTCTGGAATGAGCGGTGTTCAGGCGGCAGGCGGCGAGATCGGCTGGGCGCTCGGCGCGCAGATCCGTAACGAGGCCCGCACGACCTCTCCGACGGACCTGACCAACCTCAACCTCACGCCGGGACCCGGCGGCACGGGCGCTTTCTCCTTCCTCGCCGGCACGGTGCCGACGGATTCTGACCAGACGATCTATGCCGTGTTTGGTGAACTGCAGATCCCGCTCTATGACAATCTCAACATCCAGGTCGCGACCCGGTTTGAGGATTATGGCGGCGACATCGGCTCGACCTTCGATCCGAAGGTTGCGGCCAAGTGGCAGGCCACGCCGAACTTCGCCCTGCGCGGCTCGGCCCAGACCTCGTTCAAGGGCCCGACCCTGAATCAGCTTGGCGGTGTTGGCACCACGTTGCAATTCGTGGCGCCGACCAGCGCGTTCAAGGCGGTCGACCAGTTCGGCAACCCTGAACTCAGCCCGGAAAGCGCGTTCAGCTTCAATATGGGTGCGCTCTACCAGAGTGGCGGGTTCAGCGCTTCGCTGGACTACTACAATTTCGACTTCAGCGACCCGATCATCGTCGAGGAGCAGGCCAACATTGTCGCTGCCGCGCTTGCCGCCCTTGCAACGCCGACGACAGATGATGACGCGGTCCTGAGCCGGATCACCTTCGACGGAACGCCCGCGCCGAATACGATCTCGCGCATCCGCACCAATGTGGTGAACGGTCCCGATATCGAGACCTCGGGCATCGACCTGAGAGTCGAGAATGTCTGGGATAACTTCATGGGCGGAGAGTTCGCACTCGGCCTCGATGCTACCTATGTCATCGAGTATGTAGTTGATCCCTACTTCGTCGAGGGCGTGGCGATTGGCGGGGGCGATTATGTCGACCAGTTCAACCGGTCGAACTTCACTCGTTCGATGCCGCAGTGGAAAGCGAACGTTTTCGCCAATCTTGCCCTCGGGAACCACAACCTGCGCGGCGTTGTGCGCCATGTTGACAGCTATGCTGACGAGCGTCCGGCCGCCGCACGTGGCGGAGTGTATCCGGAGATCGACAGCCAGACGACTCTGGACCTGTTCTATAACTGGGAAGCTCCGCTTGGCCTTGATCTCGGCCTCTCGGTGGTCAACGTGTTCGACGAAGATCCGCCGGCTGCGGCCTTCGACACGAACTATGATCCCTACACGCACAACCCGTTTGGCCGTACCATCAAGGTCAGCGTGAAGAAGGCATTTGGCCCGGGAAGCTGATCGGCGAGACGCCTGACTGACAGTAGTGGCCCCCGGAAACGGGGGCCGCTTACTTTTTGCTATCAAAGAAAAAGGGCGGCCCGGAGGCCGCCCTTCTGGATTGCTCGTCTTCGGGCCAGATGGCCTCCAGACCTAGTAAGCGTAGGTCAGTTCCAGGCCGAGCAGGCGGCCTTTCTTCAGCGGCGAGAAGGTGCCGCCCGACGGAAGCGTCTGATAGGGGTTGTTCACGCCAGTCGAATTCGGGCCGGGGAAGGGCAGTTGCGTATCATTCCCGAGCTGCACTTCATCCAGCAGGTTCTTGCCGTAGATTGAAGCCGAGAGGCCTTCCATCGGCGTTTCCCATGTAACGTTGACATCGATCATGTCTGCTTCCTGGATCCAGCCGAAGTTGCTGTCAGTGTAAGCGATCCGGTCTCGGTGCTGGTAGTTGGCCTGGGCGACGATTGCGCCGGAAGCGCCAAGGTCGAAGTCCTTGATGAGGCCGAAGCCGTAGGTCATAGGCGGCACGCGCGGGAGGTCGAGATTGATGTCATCCTGATCGACAATGCCATCGGCGTTGAGGTCGAAGAACACGTCGTCATAACCTGCATCCATGAAACCTACATTGAACGAAGCGAGCAGCGTTTCGGTCAGGGCAACGCGGCCATCGAACTCGATGCCGTAGATCGTGGCATCGGCCGTGTTCACGATGTTCTGAACAACACCTGATGCGCCTGCCGTGTTGACCTCACGCTGCATGTTGCCGACTTCAGTCATGAAGGCAGCGCCGTTGACCTGGACGCGGCCATCTTCGCTCTGGGCCTTGAAGCCGATTTCGTATGAGTCCACTTCTTCTTCATCGAAGCCGAAGCTGCCGGTCTGCGCCACGAACTGGTTGAAGATCGGCAGGTCGGTGATGCGGAAGTTGTAGCCGCCCGAACGGAAGCCCTTGGTATAGTGGGCGTAGGATTGAACATTGTCGTTCCAGAAATACTGGATGCCAACCTTGGGGGTCCAGTTCTTCCATTCATCGGAGTCGCTGAACCCATTAGGCTCCTGCACGGCGCCGCCTGTGATGAGGCTGATCAGGGAGTTGAAGCCATCAGGCGAACAGGTGCCCTGAACGACACTACAGGGCATGCGGGGACGGATGTAGATAACATCGCCAGCTTTCTCTTCGACCGAATAGCGCACGCCCAGAGTGGCGATCAGCTTGTCCGTGAGCGAATAGTCAATGTTTGCGAAGGCGCCCCAGACTGTATGGTCCAGCGTGCCGCCGCCATAGAAGCCCCACGGAATGCTGGCCGGCAGCGTCGGCGGCCGCGTGGTGGGAAGGTTTCGGATCTCTGTATAGTCGAGCGTCTGCTCGAAATAGTAGAGGCCGGTGGTCAGGTCGAGCTTGTCGAACGTGCCTGCATAGCGCAGCTCGTTGGAGAACTGCTCCTGATCAAACTCTGCATTGGAGTGGAACAGGGTGAAGGGTGTTGCGTCAATATCGGCGCTCGAGGTGGACTCGTAATTGCGATAGCCGAAGATATTGGTGATCACGCCATTGCCGAAGCCGACATCAAGGTCGGTGCGCAGCGAGCCGAGGATAGTTTCAGATTCGCCGAATCCTGGATTGTTGATCGACATGTCGAAGTTATCGCGGTCAAAAACGCATGGTTCTTGCCAGAAGGTCCGTCGGAGCGGGAGTCCGTGTATTCCAGCTTGCCGAGGAAAGTCAGTGCATCGGTCGGCATGAACTCGAGCGCGCCGCGATAGGTGACCGACTGAAGCTCGCCGTGATTGTCGCCGTTGAACTCATTTTTGAAGTATCCAGCGTCCGTGTTGTAGG
The DNA here is from genome assembly GCA_018401645.1 of Mycobacterium sp. GTDB lineage: Bacteria > Actinomycetota > Actinomycetes > Mycobacteriales > Mycobacteriaceae > Mycobacterium. The sequence continues at coordinate 6,261 of JAGYKK010000061.1, forward strand.
AAACACCGAACTTGCCGTTCAGCAGGTTCTCGATCAGCGGGCCGGAAACGATCGCCTGAACGTTGGCATTTGCACCGCCGCGATCGCTGTCGACCGGGCCATCAACGCTGGTGCGAGCCTTGAAGCTGAACTCGTCGGTCGGGTTGGCCGTGTTGACCACGATCGCGCCGCCGGTTGTGTTACGGCCGAAGAGCAGGCCTTGCGGGCCGCGCAGGACTTCGATGCTGTCGAGGTCGAACAAGTCGACGACAACGCCGCTGTTCACGCCCAGATAAACGCCGTCGACGAACACGCCGACTGCCGGGTCGATCGACGGGATCGACGAGTTCACGCCAAGGCCGCGGATTGCGAAATTCGCGGTGCCGCGCGCGGTACCCACATCATCCAGGGACACGTTCGGCGACGAATAGCTCAGGCTTTCGAGTGTAGTGACATTGAGGGCGTCGAGCGTGTCGGCATTGTAGGCAGTCATTGCGACAGCAACAGTCTGCACGTCTTCAACGTCAGCTTTCTTGGTCGCCGTTACGGTGACCGTACCGAGCACGCGCTCAATAGCGGATTCGCGCGACGCGGTTTCTTCAGCAGCTGTGCCTTCCTGCGCGTAGGCAGGCGCGATCAGGACGAGGGCTGCAGATGCAGACGTCATCAGCATTTTATTGAACGTCATTTCTGGGAGTTTCCTCTAATACTTATGAGTGTCAGCGGTGTCTGACACTTGCGGACTAAATAGACGGTTATCCAACATTTGAAATATTTGCTGCGGCGCAGCAAATATGTTTGCTTGCTGGGTGTTGCCCTGCGGTCACGCAAACTTAAAGTACCTTTTAGGAACTAACTTTAGTTGCTAAAAGGCACTTATGGCATTTCCCGTTATTCTACCGGCATCTCGTATCGCAGAACGGGCTGTTGCTGAAATGTGAGTAAGGTTCATAAATCCGTGTACCATCGATGCATACTCGACCTCACTGACCTGGACGCCTACGGCACGGAGTTTTGCCGCATAGGCGAGCCCTTCATCATGCAGAGGATCCCAGCCGCACACCACAACATGGGCCGGAGGCAGCGGCTTTAACTCCTCTGCTGAAGCAAAAAGCGGCGATATCCTCGGGTCCATATAAGTTTTCGGATCAGGCAGGTAATGCCCCCGGAAGAACTCGAACAGGCTCGCAGAAATGAAGAACCCACTTTCTTGCGGTGACATCTTCTTTCTGCGAATATCCGCGAACTGCAGGAGTGGATAGAGGAGCAGCTGAAAGGCAGGCATAGGTCCGCCGCTGCGGCTCATCTCCTGGCAGAGAAAAGCGGCGAGGTTTCCTCCTGCGCTGTCTCCTGCAACGGCGATCCGCCGGGGGTCGATTCCGATCTTCCCACCCTGTTCGCTCAACCAGCCCCAGGCGGCGAGCGCATCCTCATGCGCGCAGGGAAAACGGGTCTCCGGCGCCAAGCGATAATCGATTGCCAGAACCCTGCAGCGCGATCCTTCGGCAAGACGCCGGCAGATCATGTCATGGCTGTCAAGGTCGCCCAGGACAAACCCTCCGCCATGAAAAAAGAGGATGCCTGGACCGGGCGGCACGCCCGCACCCAGCGGGACATATAGGCGTGCCTTGAGCGGGCCAGCCGGGCCCGGGACAGTCAGGATACGAACGTCGGCAAGCTCCGGCGCGTCAGGCTCGGCCGAATAGTCCA
>JAGYKK010000062.1 GCA_018401645.1 Mycobacterium sp.
ATCGCCGAGATCGACGAGGCCGCGGGCGTGGCACTGACGTCCCCGGCCGCGCCCATTGTGTTGGTGCCGCGACGGGGAACCGTCGTCAGCGACGCGGTTGCCCCGGGATTGGGCGACCTCGGGGTGATGCTGGCCTATTCACCCGTGCACCATCTGCTGTTCGACCAGCTCGGCGATACGCCGCTGGTCATGACTTCGGCCAACCAGGGCGGCTCACCGATCGTTTACCGGGATGAAGATCTGGACTGGATCGACGGTCTCGCCGATGCGGTCCTCACCCACGACCGACCCATTCACGTGCCGTGCGAAGACTCGGTGGTCACCATCGACGACCAGGGTGAGCAGGTGCCACTGCGGCGCTCCCGCGGCTACGCGCCGCTGCCGATCTTGGTGGCCGGTTCCGGTGACGAGGTGTTGCTGGCCACCGGCGGCGATCTGAAAACCGCCTTCGTTTTGATGGCGGGCGCGATCGACGGACGCCGCCACGCCCACCTGTCCTCGCACCTCGGGGACATGGCCGATCCGCGCACCCAGACGTGCTTCACCTCGACGCTGGAGCATCTGGCATTCATGACCGGCCAGCACCCCGCCGTGATCGCCTGCGATATGCACCCCGGATACGCCACCACCGCCTGGGCCCGGCGCGTCGCCGCCGGTCGACCGGTACTGGCCGTGCAACACCACCACGCGCACGCCGTCTCGCTACTGGCCGAACACCAGCGGTTGGGTACCCCGATGATCGCGGTGGCCTTCGACGGCACCGGATACGGACTTGACGGCACGGTCTGGGGTGGGGAACTGCTGGCGATCGGTGATCCCGCCCAGTTCAGTCGGGTCGGGCATCTGGCGCCGTTCGCACTCCCCGGAGGTGAGGGCGCGGTGCGCCACCCGGCCCGGATCGCCCTGGACCTGCTCGTCCGGGCCGGCATCGACTGGGCGCCGGACCTGCCGCCGGTGGCCGCGGTGGGGGAGGCCGGACTGGGTGTCCTGCGTCAGCAGATCCCGCGCGGGCTGGGCTGTGTGCCGACCACCAGCATGGGCCGGTTATTCGATGCCGTCGCCAGCCTGCTCGGGGTCTGCCAGCAGGTCAGCTACGAAGGCCAGGCCGCGGTCGAACTCGAGCACCTCGCCCGCGGGGGGCGTGACGTGGGCCTGGACTTCGACGTTGACCGCGGGGTGCTGGATCCCGCGCCGGTGATTGTCGGCGTCGTCGACGGGTTACGGTCCGGGGTTGAGCGCGCCGACCTGGCCAACGGGTTCCACCAGGCGGTCATCCGGGCTACCACCCTCGCCGCCCGGCATTGCGCCGAGGAGGCCGGCGCCGCGGTGATCGGGTTGACCGGCGGAGTGTTCGCCAATCAGATCCTGCTGCGGGGACTGCGGAAATCTTTGACCAGGAGTGGTTGTGAGGTGCTCAGTCACCGTATCGTTGCGTGTAACGACGGGGGCCTGGCGCTGGGCCAGGCCACCATTGCCGCCGCCATCAGGGCCACGGCCGGGAATAGGAGCGCCCCATGTGTCTCGGAATCCCCGGCAAAGTGATCGAAATCTGGGAGGAGTCGGGAACCCGGATGTCGACGGTCGACTTCGGCGGCACCACCAAGACGGTGTGCCTGGCGTATCTCCCTGACATGGAACGCGGTGAGTACACGATCGTGCACGCGGGTTTTGCCCTCACCCGCCTCGATGAGGACTCCGCCAACGAGACGCTGAAGATGTTCGCCGACCTCGGCTTCCTCGACGAGGAGCTGGCCGGAACCGAAGGGCAGAGCAGCCGGGAGACGGCGTGAAGTACCTCGACGAGTTCCGGGACCCCGTTGCCGCCAAGTCGCTCGTCGAGGCGATCCGGCGCGGCGCGACGCGCCCCTGGACCATCATGGAGGTCTGCGGGGGCCAGACCCACTCCATCATCCGTAACGGCATCGATCAATTGCTCGACGGCGCAGTCGAATTCATTCACGGGCCGGGTTGCCCGGTGTGCGTCACACCGCTGGAGATGATCGACCGGGCACTGGAGATCGCTTCCCGTGACGACGTGATTTTCTGCTCCTTCGGCGACATGCTGCGGGTACCGGGAAGCAAGCGGGATTTGTTCAGCGTGCGGGCCCGCGGCGGCGACGTCCGCATCGTCTACTCGCCGCTGGATGCCACCCGGGTCGCCGCCGAGAACCCCGACAAACAGGTGGTGTTCTTCGGCGTCGGCTTCGAGACCACCGCGCCGGCCAACGCGATGTCGGTGCTGCACGCCCAGCGCCTGGGGCTGACCAACTTCTCGCTGCTGGTCTCCCATGTTCTGGTTCCGCCGGCGATGACGGCGATCTGAGTTCGCCGTCCAACCGGGTGCAGGGCTTCTGGCCGCCGGCCACGTGTGCACGGTGATGGGCACCGGCGAGTATGGCCCCCTGGTGGAGAAGTTCGACATCCCGATCGTGGTCACCGGGTTCGAGCCGCTGGACCTGCTCGAAGGGGTGCGCCAACTAGTCGAATTGATGGAGGCCTGCCACGTCGACGGGAGCCGGGCCGAGTTGCGCAACGCCTACCCGCGGGCGGTCACCGACGTCGGGAACGTGGTGGCTCAGCAGGCGCTGGCCGATGTCTTCAGCGTCACCGACCGGCAGTGGCGTGGCATCGGCATGATCCCCCGATCCGGCTGGACGCTGTCGCCGCGGTACGCCGAGTTCGACGCCGAACTCAAGTTCGGGGTGGGTGACCTGCAGGTACAGGAATCCGAGCTGTGCCATGCCGGAGAGGTGCTGCAGGGCCTGCTCAAGCCCAATCAATGTCCGGCCTTCGGCACCGACTGCACGCCGCGAAACCCTCGGCGCGACCATGGTCTCCAGCGAGGGGCGTGCGCGGCGTACTACCAGTTCCGTCGGCTGGAGTCGTCTGCGCGTGTCTAGTCCCGTCGACCCGACCAACTGGGTCTGTCCGTTGCCGCTGCGCGAAACCACGCGGATCGTAATGGGCCACGGCGGCGGCGGCATCCTGTCCGAGGAACTCATCGAGAACCTCTTCCTGCCGGCCTTCGGTACCGCCGGCGGCGTCTCGCGAACTCCGCCGTGCTGACATCGGGGCGGCGCGGATCGCTTTGACCACCGACTCCTACGTGGTCAACCCCTGTTCTTCCCGGCGGCAACATCGGCGACCTCGCCGTCCACGGCACCATCAACGACCTGGCGTGCAGCGGGGCACAACCGCTGGGGTTGACGGCCGGATTCATCCTCGAAGAGGGCCTGGAGATGGAGGTGCTCGGTGCCGTCGCCCACGCCATGGGCAGAGCCGCCGCCGCCGCCGGGGTCCCGATTGTCACCGGCGACACCAAGGTTGTCGGAAAAGGCAGCGCGGACGGCCTTTTCATCAACACCGCCGGTGTCGGCGTCGTACCCGCGGGCTTGCGCATCGGACCCGAGCAGGCCCGCCCGGGCGATCACATCATCGTCTCGGGCAACATCGGTGAGCACGGTGTGGCGATCATGAGCGTGCGCGAGGGCATCGACTTTGGCACCACGATGACCACCGACAGTGCGCCCCTGCACCGCCTGGTGGCGGCGATGCTCGCCGCAGTTGACGATCCGAACGTGATTCACGCACTGCGCGATCCGACCCGCGGCGGACTCGTCGCAGCGACCGTGGAGATCGCCCGCAGTTCCGGCGTCGGCGTCGAACTCGATGAGGCGAAGGTGCCGGTTCCTGAAGCGGTGGCCTCGGCGTGCGGGTTCCTGGGCCTGGATCCGCTGCAGGTGGCCAACGAGGGCAAGTTGGTCGCCTTCGTCGACCCCGCGCACAGCGAGGCAGTGCTGGCCGCCATGCGCGCCCGTCCCGAGGGGGCGGCGTCGGTGATCATCGGCCGCGCCGTTGCCGAGCACCCGGGCATGGTGGTGGCCAAAACCCCGTTCGGAACCACCCGCGTCGTCGAACGCGAACTGGGCGAACAACTTCCGCGGATCTGCTAACGCCGGTGGCTGAACCCATGATCCGCGGAGTCACCGGAACACTGGACGCCGGGGCCGTCGCCGCGCTGAGGGTCTGGGTGCGGGCGCAAGGCCTGGGCACCACCGTGACCGACGTCGTCCCGCTGGCCGGCGGCAGCCAGAACGTGGTGGTGCGCCTGAAGATCGACGGTCGCTCACTGGTGCTGCGCCGCCCACCCCCGCACCCGCGACCCAACAGTGACCGGACGATGCAACGCGAGATTGCGGTGCTGAGAACCCTGGCGGGAAGCTTGGTGCCCCATCCGGCGATCATCGCCTGGTGTGAGGATCTGGAGGTCCTCGATGTCGTTTTCTATCTGATGGAGGACGTCGACGGGTTCAACCCCGGAAACGAGGTCACGACCGCGTACATCCGCGATCCGGCGATGCGTCATCGGGTTGGTCTCAACTATGCCGCCGACGTCGCCAGGCTGGGTCGGGCCGAGTGGCAGGACGGCCCGTTGGCGGCGTGGAAGCGTCCCGGGTCCTTCCTGGAACGTCAAGTGCCACAGTGGCGCTCGGCGGTCAATGCCTACCGTCAGCAGGATGGCTACGCGTTTGACTCACTGCCCGGGGTGGATGAATTGGCGGATTGGCTGGAGGCCAACCGGCCACCGGAATCCGAGCCCGGAATCATCCACGGCGACATCCACCTGAATAACACCATGTTGCGCCGCGACACACCCGAGGTGGCGGCATTCGTGGACTGGGAGATGTGCACCATCGGCGATCCGCTGCTTGATCTGGGCTGGATGCTGATCTGCTGGCCCATCGCGCCGGATCCACTGGGCTCGGCGGGGTATCTGGCCGAGTTGGGTGGACTGGCCCAGCGCGAGGAGTTGCTCGAGGCCTATCAGGCCGCGGGTGGGCGACGCATCGAACACCTGGACTGGTACCTGGCTCTGGCCTGCCTGAAACTCGGCGTTGTCATCGAAGGCACCTGGGTGCGCTACCTGGCCGGCGCTGCGAGCCGGGAGGCCGGACAACGGTTACACGATGGCGCCGTGATGCTGATGGGCCTGGGCACCGCTGTTGCCGGCGGCGACAACCCGTTCCGTTAACCCGCGAAACCTCAGTGTTGCGGGGCGTTGCCGGCCGCGCAGGCGCACTGCTGGGCGGGTGGCACGTTGCGCATGACTTCAACGACGTGCTCGCCGCAACCATTCCAGGTGGTCTTCTGGCAGCGGGGGCATTGAACGGGGTAGCACATGGTTTCCTCCTCGGGTCGTCAGTGTATTGTACAAGTACCCCCCAGGGTATTTTATTTCCCCTGACGCAGCGCTTGCATGTACCCCTATGGGTATGTCTATGATGGAGATGGACATACCCCCTTGGGTATCTGATAAGAATGGAACCACTTATGAGCGCATCCTCGCCAGCCCTCGTCGACGCCGCCGATCTTCGGAGCCTTCTCGCTTCAGCGGAGCCGCCCCGAATTCTCGACGTCCGCACTCCCGGGGAGTTCGAGAGCCTGCACATCGCCGGGGCTTACAACGTGCCACTGGACCTGCTGCGGGAACATCGTGATGAGATCCGTGCGCATCTCGACGATCGGGTGGTGCTGGTGTGCCGCTCCGGCCAGCGCGCCACTCAGGCGGAGGAGACGCTGCGAAACGCGGGCCTGACCAACGTGGGAATCCTGGTCGGCGGGATGAACGCCTGGGAGGCCAACGGGTTCACGGTCAACCGCGGTGCTCAGCGCTGGGATCTGGAACGACAGGTTCGCCTCGTCGCCGGGGCCATCGTCGCAGTCGCAGTCCCGGCCAGCATTTTCGTGCCGGGCCTTAAGTGGCTCGCCTTCGCGATTGGTTTCGGTCTGGTCATGGCTGCGGCGACCAACACTTGCATGATGGGCCAGATGCTGGCCAAACTGCCCTACAACCGCGGCGCCACGTGTGACGCGCAGAGCATCGTCTCGCAACTCGTCGGCTCCGGCCCGGCCGGGAACGCGAAGCGCTGATGATCGCCCTGACCGTCGGGCTGGCCGTGCTGGTCGGCGTCGCACTGGGACTCCTCGGAGGCGGCGGCTCGATTCTGACGGTCCCACTGCTGGCCTACGTCGGCGGAATGGATGCCAAGCAGGCCATCGCAACATCGCTGCTCGTCGTCGGAACCACCAGTGCGGTGGCGGCCATCTCGCACGCCCGCGCCGGACGGGTGCAGTGGCGTACCGGACTGATCTTCGGCGTGGCCGGCATGGTCGGGGCATTCGGTGGCGGACTGTTGGCACGGTTCATTCCCGGGAGCGTGCTGCTCATCGGCTTCGCCGTCATGATGATCGGCACCGCGATCGCGATGCTGCGCGGCCGAAAGGATGTCGGCAGCCGTGCCACCACCACATCCCGGTCCCCAAGGTGGTCGCCGAGGGCTTGGTGGTGGGTCTGGTCACCGGTTTGGTCGGCGCCGGTGGCGGATTCCTGGTGGTTCCCGCGCTGGCGTTGATGGGTGGACTTCCGATGCCGATCGCGGTCGGCACCTCGCTGGTCGTCATCGCGATGAAGTCGTTCGCAGGGTTCGCCGGGTATCTGAGCAGCGTCTCGATAGATTGGCGGATCGCAGGCATGGTCACCGCGGCCGCCGTGCTGGGCGCCCTGGTAGGGGCTCGGTTGACGGCGCTGGTCGACCCCGACTCGCTGCGCAAGGCGTTCGGCTGGTTCGTGCTGGTGATGTCCTCGGTCATTCTGTTCGAGGAGGTTCATCCGGTGGCCGGTATCGCCACGGTGGCGTTGACGGTTGTCGCGGCAATCGTCTATCACCTGCGAAGCCGCCGGCGAAGCAATACCCCGGCGGGCAAACTCGCCATGGCAGAGGCATAAGAAGGAGAAATCATGGTTGGTGACGAAGACGCCATCGCCGGTGTGCTGAACCGGCTGCGTCGCGCGCAGGGTCAGTTAGCGGGCGTCATCTCAATGATCGAGCAGGGCCGCGACTGCAAGGACGTCGTTACCCAACTCGCCGCGGTGTCCAAGGCGCTGGACCGGGCCGGCTTCAAGATCGTTGCCACCGGGTTGCGGGAGTGCGTCCTGGGCGAAGGTGCCGACGGCCAGGCCCCGATGACCGAGGCTGAGTTGGAAAAGCTATTCCTCTCGCTGGCCTGAGGAAGGGTTACCCGGAACCGGACTCTCAGCCCAGCGGCCGCAGCATGATCGGCATACCGTCGATCGGAACGGGCATGCCGGCGTTGTCATAGTGCGGCCGGTAGCCCGGGTGGGTCAACTCGAGGCGGTAGTTGCGCAACAACCGGTGCATGACTGTCTTGATCTCGAGTTGCCCGAAGACCATGCCGATGCACTTGTGCGCGCCCCCGCCGAACGGCGAGAACGCGTAACGGTGCCGCTTGTGCTCAGAGCGAGGCTCGGCGAACCGGGCGGGATCGAAACGCTCAGGGGCGTCCCACAACTCCGGGAGCCGGTGGTTCATGCCCGGCCACAGGGTCACATTGGTTCCGGCCGGAATGTAGTGGCCCAAAATCTCGGTGTCGCGGACCGCCCGACGGACGCTGAACGGCAGCGGGGTGACTAGGCGCAGGGCCTCGTTGATCACGAGGTCGAGGGTCTCCAGCGTGTCGAGTGCGTCGATGTCAAGTGGGCCGTCGCCGATCCGGTCACCCTCCTCGCGGCATCGCTGCTGCCAGTGCGGGTCGGCGGCCAGGTGGTAGGCCATCGTGGTGAGTGTCGACGTCGACGTGTCGTGGGCCGCCATCATCAGGAAGATCATGTGGTTGACGATGTCGGTGTCGGTGAAGGAGTTGCCCTCGTCGTCGGTGGTGTGGCAGAGCACCGTCAGCATGTCGGTGCCTTCGGCGGTTCTGCGTTGGCGGACCCGCTCGGTGAAATACTCCTCGAGCACCTTGCGGGCCTGCAGTCCGCGCCACCACTTGA
>JAGYKK010000063.1 GCA_018401645.1 Mycobacterium sp.
GGCCTCGCCGACGGTCGCTTCGCCACCTACTCCAAAACCCACCACGCCCTTGCCGATGGTGTGGCTTTGGCCCGGAAGGTCATCGAGTCGCTCAGTCCCGATCCGGCCACTCGGGATATGCCGCCGATGTGGGTTCCCCGAGGGGAAGTGTCCTCGGAGGGCACCCGGAGCACCACCAACCCACTCGACGTGTTCCGCGGCGCGGCCCGAACCCTCAGTGGCACGGCACGGACGCTGGGGAGCATGGCCGGGATCGGTCCGATGCTCGCCAAGTACGGCGCCGGTGCATTGCTGGAACAGACGATGGTGCTGCCCTACGCCGCGCCGCGGACAATGCTCAACCAACCGATCAGTGGATCGCGGCGGGTCGCGGCGCAATCCTGGGACATCGCCCGAATCCTCAAAGCCGGCAAGGCCCGCGGCGTCACGCTCAACGACATGGTGCTGGCGATGAGTTCGGGAGCATTGCGCCGCTACCTGATCGCCAACGATGCCCTGCCCGATGAGCCACTGATCGCCTCGGTACCGGTGTCGATCCGGACGGCCGGTGACGGCGGTAACGCGATCACCTTCGTGCTGTGCAATCTCGGCACCGACCTCGAAGATCCGGACGACCGGTTGGAGGCGATCACGTCATCGATGCGGGCCACCAAAGCAGTGATGGCCGACCGGTCCGCCGTCGAACTCTCCGCGCTGGGGATTCTGACGGCGGTCGGGCCGTCGGCGCTGACCCGCATCCCGGGGTCCGCCTCGCTGCCGCCGCCGTACAACGTGCTGATCTCCAACGTGCCGGGGCCGCGGGAACGGCTGTACTGGAACGGCGCCGAACTGGAGGCCATCTACCCGCTGTCGATCCCCACCGAGGATCAGGCGCTCAACATCTCCTGTGTCAGCTATGCCGACCATCTCGAGTTCGGTCTGGTCGGTTGCCGGCGCAGCATTCCGAAACTGCAGCGACTGCTGGATTACCTCGAGGAAAGCCTGCAGGAACTCGAATAGCGACGCCCGCGTGTCGGTGGCCGGCACTTAGGATCACCGGGTGGCCGACCGCTACGGCGCCGACGTGCTCGGCGACGACCCGCATGAGTCCCGCCGGGTCCGTTCGGTCGAGTGTTGCGCGGAGGTCGGCATCGTCGCCGAGGATCCGCAGTCGGGATTCGTCGGTGCGGTGGTGCGAGTCGAGGGTGGGCGGGTCGAACTGGAGGATCGCCGCGGGCGTGTCCGGGTCTTTCCTCTCGGGCCCGGCTTCCTGGTCGAGGGTCGGCCGGTGATTTTGACGGCGACCTCGGTATATACCGCCCGGTCCCCCGCGGCGGCGACGCGCGCCGCATCCGGTTCGGTGAAGGCTCCCGGCGCCGGGCCAGTGGCCGCGGCGGGCCGGATCTACGTCGAAGGCCGCCACGACGCCGAACTCGTCCGAATCGGTCTGGGGCGATGACTTACGGGTCGAGGGTGTCGTCGTCGAATACCTCGGCGGCGTCGACGATCTTGGGCGCATCGTCGATGAATTCGGCCCCGGGCCAACCCGGCGGCTGGGTGTGCTGGTTGATCACCTGGTGCCCGGTTCGAAGGAGTCGCGCATCGCCGAGGCGGTGCGCCGCGGGCCCGGCGGTGAGCACACGTCGGTGGTTGGACACCCCTATGTCGACATCTGGCAGGCGGTGAAACCGGCCCGGGTGGGTCTGTCGGAGTGGCCGACGGTGCCGCGCACCATCGAGTGGAAGCACGGCATCTGTGCGGCGTTGGGTTGGCCGCACCGCGATCAGGCCGACATCGCCCGAGCGTGGCAGCGAATCCGGGACTCGGTCCGGGACTGGACCGACCTGGAACCCGAACTCATCGGCCGGGTCGAGGAACTCATCGACTTTGTGACGCAACCGGTTTGACGGCGCGGCTACTACGGATCCGGTTGCGTCACAACAGGGTTCGGTCACATCAGGGGTTTTCCGGCGGCCACCCATCCGGTCGTGCCGGTGGCCAATTCGTAGATCGTGGAGATGCCGACCCGTTGCATAGCTGCCACGGCCGGTTGCGAGCGGTTGCCGCTTCGGCAGTAGACGGCGTAACTGCCCGCCGGGTCGAGTCCGGAGATCTGCTCGGTGAAGTCGGGGTCCTGCACCGGAATGTTCCGCGCGCCTCGGATATGCCCTCCGGCGAATTCTTCGGGCGTGCGGACGTCAATGATCTGGACTCCCGGCGTGGCCAGCACCGTTTCGAAGTCGATCGCATTCATCCGGATCGGGGTGGTTGATCCGGCGACCGCGGCCGGGTCGGCGTTGGCCGCCAACACCGACGAGTCGGTCGAGCAACCGGACAGGCCACCCGTCAGGATGACTGCCGCCGCGACTGCCAGAACGCCGTTGAACGTTTCCCGCATACCCGCCAGGGTATATGATCGGCTACTGCGGATCTAGTTCGCCCGCGACGTCGGCCAGCGTCTCCGCGTCGCAGAGACTGAACTCCTGACATAGTTTCGCGGCCCGCACCGCGTCGGTGACCAGATGCAACTCGATCCCCTCGGCGCGCAGTTCGGCCGCCCGTCGGCGCACCGCGGCATTGCGCTCCTCGTCGTCGTCGCCGACTTGGCGGATAAGAATCAGCTTGACCCGGCCGGGGAAGGTGCGGGCCATCTCCTCATACGTCAGGGCGTCACGCTGGCCGCTGTCACCGATGAGCACGAACGGCATCGTCGGATAAGCCTCCAGCAGCCGGCGAATCGCGGTGCGTTTGTGCTCGGCCCCGCTTCGGCGCAGGTAGCGCTCGGTCGGACCCCAGTCGGTGAGGAACATCGGGCCTTGCGGGAAGGCGCGTAACTGCATGAACTGCGCCAGCAGGGGATAGAACGACCAGCTTCCGGTCGATACGTAGAAGAAGGCCGGTTCCGGCCTACGGTTGCCGGCGCGGTTGGCGACCCCGCGGGCCAGACCGCGGTAGAGCGAGGACATCCCCGGTATCGCCCGACGTTTGTCGGCCTCCCGCAACACCGTCCGGGTCACCATGGCGACGCCCTCGGTCAATCCGGTGACCAGGATCGTGTCATCGATATCGGAGATGACCAGGAATGGCGCCTTCAATGCAGGCTTGATGACCCGCCCGGTGCCCGACGCCGACTCGCCGCCCTCGATGGTGGTCGTCTCGGCGTGCGCCTCATGCCAGCCGACGCGCAGGTTGGGCACCGGCAATGCGAAGCTGGCGAAACCGTGGTCGTCGGTGACCTCCCGGGTGCTGTGACGACCGATGCGCAACTCCACCTCCACGCCGACCAGCGCCAGTGCGGCGTGGCGGCGCAGGTTTGCCTGGGCGATGTCCCAGTACGGGATGCGGCTGTCCCCGGGCAGTTCCGGCGCCTCCATGACCCGTACCCGGACCTTGGCGACGCCGTCGGCCACGAACCCCCGATAGACCACCACATGCATGCCCCGAAAGGCGCCGGACTTCATTTTCGACTCGCGGCGGCGCTTGGTCAGGGTGCTCTCGATCCCCGCCACCACCGCGGCGGTCTCGGGACTGCGCAGTTTCGCGTTCAAATCCGACGCGATCCGGCGGGGGAGCAGAGCCATGGCACCAGCATGGCAAATGCCCGGGCGCCGCGTCGTACAACCAGGTTAAACGCTGCCTGGACTAGCATCGGCGCACTGGTCGGCCTCGGAGGGAACCCGTGAAGCAGTGGGAGGTGGCGCGCCGCCTGCGCCATTTTCCCGTCGTCGCGATCCGGGTGTTGCTCGTGTTCGTCGCGGCGTTGGCCATCCCGCTCGGGCTGACTGCCTCTGTCGGCGCCGCCCCTGATCCCAGCCCCGTGCCTGGTCCCGGCCCCGACAAGGTGACCGTCGGCGCGTTCATCAACGATCTGCAGGACATCGACCTGGTGTCGGAGAACTTCACCGTCGACTTCTATCTGTGGATGCGGTGGTCCAATCCGGAGATCGACCCCTCGCTGACGTTGGAATCGATGAATTCCGAGGGCACCCAGAACACCACCTCCTCCTCGACGGGCGGTGTGGTCGGCAAACCGATCTACGACGAACCACGGGACATGCCGGACGGGACCAAGTACCAGGCTTTGCGCTTCCAGGGCGTGTTCAGCAGAAAGATGAATCTGGAGAAGTACCCGTTTGACACCCAGGTCCTGGAGATGGTGTTCGAGGATCAACGCAGCAACGCCACGCAGCTGGAGTTCGTCCCGGACTCACCGCCGGTCACCAAGAACCTGGGAGATTCGATGACGATCCCGGGATACGAGGTGGGCAACCCGATCCTGATCGTGGCGCCACACACGTACCCGACGAATTTTGGTGACATCTCCACCCGGGCGGACATTCCGTATTCACGAATCATCATCGCCCTACCGGTGACCCGGGACGTGCTGCCCTACCTGGTGAAGTTGGTGCTGCCGATCTTCATTGTCATCCTCATCACCTCGCTGATCTACCTGCTGCCGGCCCGCCTGGAGGAAGCCCGCACTGGAATCGGGGTCACCGCGATGCTGACGATCGTGGCGCTGCAGTGGACCACCGACGCCAGTCTTCCCTCCGTGGAGTACCTGACGATGCTGGATCTGGTGTACATCGTCTCGATGGTCTACATCTTGGGGGCCATGGTTTACACGGTGCTCGCCAGTCGCCGCAACCGCCAGGAGATGGCGGAGGCGCTCTCGGGGGCACTGGACCGGCGGGTGGGCATCATCTCGCTGGTGGCCTACCTCGCGATCCTGGGGTTGACGCTGGCCTATTACCTCAGTCAGCGCTACAACATTCTCGACCAGTACCTCTAGCGGTGCGGATGTAGCAATGCGTCGCGGACGATCCAGGTGATCGCCATGCACGGCTTTGTCTGAGCCCCCGACACTCTGGCGAAGAACGCGACACGCTAGGGAGGTGCTGGTTTATCTGTTAGATTTCGACGGAAATTCAGCCGACTCACGATGAGGTGGAACCACCATGGACGACCGCGACCACACTGACCTGGCCACCGATCACGTAGAGGGCACCGGCGGCAAGATGTCAAGGCGCAAGGTTCTCGGCGGAATAGCGGCCGCCGGAGTGGGGGCCGCGGCGGCGTCGGCATTCGCTGTCAGTTGCGGATCCAAGGAGGGCACCGGGACGGCCGGAGGTGACGGCCCCCCAGGCTTCGGGACCGGGATCAATGAGGGCTTCGACGGCAAGATCGAACTCGACGTCCGCGATTCCACGCCGGACTGGACACCGTTCGAGCTGAAACGGGCACCGGAGGGCGCGCCGAACGTCCTGGTCGTGCTTTACGACGACACCGGGCAGGCGGCGTGGTCGCCGTATGGCGGGCGGATCAACATGCCCGTCATGCAGAAATTGGCTGACAACGGAGTGATGTACACGCAGTGGCACACCACCGCACTGTGCTCCCCGACCCGGTCGTGTTTCCTGACCGGCCGCAACCACCACGTCAACCGATCAGCGGCGATCACCGAGGGCTCCAACGGATTTCCCGGGGCGGCGGCCCGATTGCCGGCGCAGTGCGCCACAGTCGGGCAGGTGTTGCAGGACAACGGCTACAGCACCTTCTGGATCGGCAAGAACCACAACGTGCCCGAGGAGGATGTCTCCAGCGGCGGCAGCAAGTCGGAGTGGCCGCTGCAGAAGGGTTTTGACAGGTTCTACGGATTCATCGGCGGGGAGACCAATCAGTGGTTCCCGGATCTGGTCGAGGACAACCGGTTCATCGAGCAGGAATACGGGCCGGAGGATGGCTATCACCTGTCGAAAGATCTGGCGGATAACGCGATTCGGATGCTGCGCGATCAGAAGTCATCCAACCCGTCCAAGCCCTGGTACATGTGGTTCTGCCCCGGTGCCAACCATGCACCGCATCACGCCCCCCAGGACTACATTGACAAGTACAAGGGCAAATTTGACGACGGCTATGAGGCCTACCGCGAGTGGGTGCTCCCTCGGATGGTGGAGAAAGGCGTCTTCCCCGAGGGCACTAAAATGACTCCGATCAATCCGCTGCCCGAGGACGTCGCGGTGGCCAATGATGGCGTGCGGCCGTGGAATTCGCTCAATCCCGATGAGAAAAAATTGTTTTCGCGGATGGCTGAGGTGTACGCCGGGTTCTCGGAGTACACCGACGCCCAGGTCGGCCGGATCGTGGACTATCTGGAGCAGACCGGTCAGTTGGAGAACACGATCGTGTTTTACTGCGCGGACAACGGTGCCTCCGGGGAGGGGTCGCCCAATGGGTCGGTGAATGAGAACAAGTTCTTCAACGGCTATCCCGACGAGTTGTCGGAGAACATGAAGTATCTGGCTACCCTGGGCAGCCCGGACACCTACAACCACTATCCGACCGGGTGGGCGGTGGCGTTCTCGACGCCGTTCCAGATGTTCAAGCGCTACGCGCAGTTCGCCGGCGGCACCTGCGATCCGATGGTGATCTCCTGGCCCAAGGGCATCAAGGCCCGAGGCGAGGTGCGTGACCAGTACCACCACGCGACCGACGTGGCGGCGACGGTTCTCGATGTCGCCGGTGTGCAGATGCCCGAGGAGTACAAGGGCATTAAGCAGTACCCGCTCAACGGGGTCTCGATGCGCTACAGCTTCGATACCAAGGACGCCCCGACCACTCGCAAGCGGCAGTACTTTGCGATGCTGGGCACCCGTGGGATCTGGCAGGACGGCTGGAAGGCAGCCGCACTGCACGCCCCAATCAGCGGTAAAGGGAACTTCGATCAGGACCGCTGGGAGCTGTATCACGTCGCCGAGGATCGTTCGGAATCGACCAACCTCGCTGAGCAAAACCCCGACAAGCTCAAGGAACTCGTCGACGCCTGGTTCGAGGAGGCCAGGAACAACTTCGTACTACCGCTCGACGACCGGGTCGCCACTGAAGTTCTGAATACCCCGCGTCCGCAGTCCGAGCCGCCGCGGGACCGCTACGTCTACTACCCCGACACCGCCCCGGTGCCGGAGGGTGTGGCGGCAAGTGTGCGGGGCCGCTCCTACAAGATCGTGGCGAACGTCGACATCGAGCCGGAGGCCCAAGGGGTGATCTTCGCCCACGGCTCGCGTTTCGGTGGGCACACGATGTTCCTCAAGGATGGCCGATTGCACTACGTGTACAACTTCCTGGGCATCAAGCCCGAGCAAGACTTCGCCTCTCCGCCGCTGTCGCCGGGTAAGCATTCGCTGGGCATGGAGTTCAAGCGGGAGAAGGCCGGCCAGTACGGCGAGTCGCTGGGCACCACCGTCTTGTACGTCGACGGCAAAGAGGTGGCCAAGGGTCCGATGCGCGCCCAGGTCGGCAAGTTCACCCTCTCGGGGGACGGACTGTGTGTCGGCTATGACAGCGGCGACAACGTGTCCGAGCAGTACAAGAACCCCGGCACGTTCACCGGCGGCACTATCCAGGGAGTGGCCATCGACGTCAGCGAAAAGGCCTATGTCGATCTGCAACGAGATGCCGCTGCGGCTTTCAACACCGACTGACGACGTCGATCCCATCCCACGCGGCTTGCTCTGTCGCGTCGATGGGTAAAGTCGCCACCGTCGGGCGAACGTCTGCCGTAAAGGGGTTTGCGATGGTCTACGTCGAGTCCGCAGTGCGGAGTCGACAAATTGTCTCGGCAGCGCGCGCGGTGAACGTGAGCCGGTCTGTC
>JAGYKK010000064.1 GCA_018401645.1 Mycobacterium sp.
CGACAAGCTCAAGCAGGGCCACACGATCGGCGACAAGACCTACCACGTGCACATTGACGGCTATAACCTGTTGCCGTACTTGACCGGTCAGGTCGACGAGAGCCCGCGCCGGGGATTGATCTATTTCTCCGACGATTGCGACGTGCTCGGGATCCGTTACGAGAACTGGAAGGTCGTATTCCTGGAGCAGCGGTGCCAGGGCACCCTGCAGATCTGGTTCGAGCCGTTCACCGAACTGCGGGCGCCGAAGCTGTTCAACCTGCGCACCGATCCGTTCGAGCGAGCGGACGTCACGTCCAACACCTACTGGGACTGGGTCATGGACCGGATCTTCCTCTGCCTGTACGCCAATGCGCTCGTGTTGCGGTTCCTGGATACGTTCAAGGAGTTCCCGCCGCGAGCTGAGCCGGCGTCGTTCACCATCTCCGCCGCAGTGGAGAAGATGAAGAGCGCCCTGGGATCGGCGGGCAACTGAGCTTGGCGGGCTTGGTTTCCTGGCGTGACGGGCCCACGAAATCGGCGATCGTCGACTTCGTGGGCCGGATCACCACCAAGGGCCCGGATTACGTCGCTCCCGAGGCGCGCATCGCGGTCTTCGATAATGACGGCACGCTGTGGGTGGAGAAACCTGCACTGGTCCAGTTGGACTTTCTGGTTCGCCGACTGGCGGAACAATCCGCCGCCGACGCCTCGCTGGGGCGCAGGCAGCCGTATATCGCGGCGGCATCCGGGGATCTGGCCTGGTTCGCCGACGCCGTCACCCAGCACTACGACGGCGACGACTCCCGGCTTGAGATACTCGCCGAGGGTATCTACTCGGCGTATCAGGGTCTGACGGTCGAGCAGCACGCCGAGCAGGTGCAGGCATTCTTCGCCGACGCCACCCATCCGACCCTGGACCGCGCCTACACCTCGTGCGGGTACACACCCATGGTGGAGTTGCTGCGCTACCTGGAAGCACACGGATTCACCAATTACATCGCCTCGGGCGGTGGACGGGATTTCATGCGGCCGGTGACGGCGCAGATGTACGGCATACCGCCGGAACGCGTGATCGGCAGTTCGGTCGGACTGGACTTCACCGAGGGTCAGCTGGTGACGACATCGAGGCCAGAGTTTGTCAATGACGGCCCGGTCAAGGCGGTGCGGATCTGGGGACGAACGGGGCGGCGTCCCATCTTCGCGGCGGGCAACTCCAACGGCGATATCGAGATGCTCCAGTTCATCGCCGCATCGCCGGGTGTCTCGATGAGCATGCTGGTGCTCCACAACGACACCGAGCGTGAATTCGCCTACACCGAGGGCGCTGAGCGGGCCCTGGACCTGGCCGCCGAGTCCGGCTGGGTGGTGGCGAGCATGCGTGATGAGTGGGTGAGCGTCTTCCCGGCGCCTGGAGCGTAAGTGACAGGTGAACTGGTCTGGATCCCGGGTCAGACCGCCGTACTGGGATCGGATAGCCAATATCGCGAGGAGGCACCCGCGCGGCCGGTGGCCGTTGACGGATTCTGGATTCAGACCCACCCGGTGACCAATGCTGACTTCACCCAATTCGTCGACGCCACGGGCTATCTCACCGTCGCTGAACGCCCACTGGATCCGGCCGATTACCCGGGGGCGCCTGCGGAGAACCTCCAGCCCGGCTCGATGGTCTTTCGCCGTACCGCCGGCCCGGTCGACCTACGGCATCTGAGCCAGTGGTGGACCTGGACTCCCGGTGCATCGTGGCGTCATCCGATCGGGGCCAACTCGTCGATCGCCGCGCGCGCCGAGCACCCGGTGGTCCACGTCGCCTACGAGGACGCCGAGGCCTACGCCCTCTGGGCGGAACTCGCGCTGCCCACCGAAGCCGAATGGGAGACCGCCGCCCGCGGTGGACGTGACCGCGCGACCTATACCTGGGGTGATGAACCCGAACAGCCCGGCCAACGGCTGGCCAACTACTGGCACGGCGAATTCCCCTGGCGGCCGGATCCGGGCTACGGCCGCACCAGCCCGGTGGGGGGCTACCCGCCCAACGCCTACGGCCTGTTCGATATGGCCGGAAATGTCTGGGAGTGGACCTGTGACTTCTACGGCGACGACCGCACCGGCGATCCGTGTTGCGAGGCCGACAGTTACGACTCCGCGCAACCGCAGTTCCCGGTTGCGCGCAAAGTGATCAAGGGGGGGTCGTTTCTGTGCGCCGACAACTACTGCCTGCGTTACCGTCCCGCCGCGCGCCGACCGCAGATGGTCGATACCGGCATGAGCCACATCGGTTTTCGCTGCGTCAAGCGCACCTAGCTCAACAGGCCCTTCAATGCCGATCGGGTGTCGGCCACCTCCTCGGGCGTCTCGCCGAATTCCACCGCGGCGAAATCGGTCACGCCGATCCCGGCCAGCGCCCCGATGCGATCCTGACCTCAGCGGTGGTGCCGATGATGGCGATATCGGCCGGGCCAGCCACGCCCTCGCGGTCGAGCATCGCGCGGTAGTTGTAGCCCCGCCGTAGGCGGCGAACGTCCGGCGGCGCGGGCGGTGGCGGCGTCCTGTCGGCGGTGACGCAGACCGGGGAGTGCAGCGATGACCAGGTGCCGGACGGCCGAACTCCTGGCCGCCCTGGTGATGGTCGGGATGGTGTGTGCCGCCAGCGTCACCAGGGGCCGGTGCACCAGGTCAGGTGCCGTCGGCTGTAGCGGCGGTGACCCGCAACATCTGGGTTCACCCAGGGCGGCCACCACCACACTGAAACCAGCCGAACCCTTGGCGTTGATGCCGGCGTGCACGTGGTACATCTCGCCGTCGAAGCTGGCGAGTTCGTTGCGGGACAACGGCATCAGCACGCTCAGGTACTCGCGCAGATGACGGACGGCTTGTCGTAGCTCAGGCCCAACATGTTCTCGATGACGATCTTGTGGCTGAGTCCGATACCGAGGGTGAAGCGGTTCTCGATGCGGCTGCCACCGTGGGCCTGTTGGGCGATTGCGTGCGGATGACGCGGGAACGTCGGCACCACCGAGTAAGCTCCAGTTCGATGCGCGGCACCTTCGACCTGACGACCGCCAGCGCGGCCAGCGTCGTGGCCGAAGATGCGGTGGTGCCCAGTAGGCGGCGAAACCATCGCTCGGTCGCTGCGGCTTCGGCGACCATGTCGTCGATGGTTCCCAGTGCTGACCGCGCCGCCGAAGATTCCGTATTTCATAGGCCGAACGCTACAGCCACGACCACAGCAACAATGGGGGAGAGCCGGGCAGCGCTCAGTCCGGGACCGAGTCGCTCTTGTCGGTGCCGTCCTGCTCACCGCCGAGGGCGTTGTTCTCGTAAGTCACCTGATCGACGAGGCATCCGCAGCGCTGGTCTGTCGGTCACTGATCGTCGGCTCGCGACCGGTGCTGCCGGCACCTGGGCTATCGGTGCCCGTGTCGCGGCGAGGGTGGTGGCCGCCTCAACCGGCCGACGGCTCAGCGGCTGACCAGCGCGCCGACCACGGCGACAACGGCGAGCCTGACGGGGATCCACCACCAACCGAAGCCCTTTTCGACTGCTCGGTCGTTCCGGTGGCGTCCGATTCTGAAGTCTCTGGTCCGGGGCGGCGGGCGCGGGTGGTTCAAAGTGGGGTGCGAGGAACTGGACCGGCGCCGCGGGTTTCAGTTCTGTGTCGATGTTGCCGATTATCGAGCAGTTCTCTTCGACGGCCACGGCACGGACGCCGGAACCGGGGGGCGAAGTTGATGCTGTTGAGGCTGACCCAGACGATGTTCGGGCTCAGCGCGGGACTCGAAGTAGTAGATTCGTGGTGGAGTCGGCCACCGAACGCCAGTAGGTGGGCGAAAGGTTCGTGCTCCGGGTCGCCGACGCCCCACGGCACCGATACGTTGCGCATGACGCTGAACACCCCCGCCACCGCGCTCCGGCGCTGATCGGTGGTCTGCGGCAGGTTGTTGAGGTAGTACGAGGCGCGCACAAACCGGTCGGCGGATTGACTGAACCGGGCAGGTCGGTGTTCTTATCGAGTTATCCCACTTGGCACGGAGTTTCAGTTGCTCGTCATAGGTCGGGCTGTTTGTCATCACCCGGTATTGACGGCCATGGTGGATGACCGGCTTGCCGTCGAGGTACTGGATGATCGCCGAGTCACCGGATGCGTCGGTCACCGACAGCACCGTCGGCTTCGCCGCACCGCCCGGTCCGGAAGTTAATCGGCACGACGTAGATTGCCGGGTCGGTGAACGCTTCGACGACCTCGTCGACGGTCTTGAAGGGACGTCAGCACGTACTGCACCCAGGCAGCGAACGACAGGCGGGGCCGATCATCGGCGGGTGCGGGCCCGAAGTCGGACTCGCCGAGATAGAGCAGGCTGGCCACTGTGCCGGCTTCGTTCATCCCGTCGAAAATCCCGTCGATCGGGCCCGGGATCGGTGGTTCCCGCGACGACGATCGCGCCGAACTTGGTTGTCCACGTCAGAGAATTGATCTCCGCCGCGCCGTTCTGCTCCAGACCGCGCGGGTAGGCGTAGAGGTGGGAGTGAAACGAATACGGCCAGTCCATCGGACCGCCTGCCGATGACCGCGCCGTCCGGCCCGAGCCAGGTCACCCGGCTGCGGCGTCGCCGCCGGCGCCAGCATCACTGATACATCGTCGTCGCCAGTACGGCGGCGATTACCCGGTAGCTGATTCTCACGGTTCTTATCCTTCCGACGGTGCCGGTTTGCTGGGCCAATCGCCAGTGCACCAGGAAAGCGGAATCATCAGCGCGTAGGCGACCAGGTTGCCGACCGTGCCGACGACGCCGGACCGGCGCTCGCTGAGCCGGTTCTGCTCCTCGAGCAATTCCCGGTCGACCTCGACCGGCTGGGTGGCATAGGGATCGATAAATGCGGGACTCGGGTACACCAGGCTCATGATGTTGTCGACCAGTGCCAGCGTGGTGATGATGCCCACTGCGACGCACACAATAAAGCACACCGCATAGAGGTACAGCGACCGCCAGTCGGTCAGGGTCGGCTTCTGCATCGGGCGAATTTTAGCAGCGACCCGGCCCGCCGCTAGGTCGCCGCGAGCGCTTCGCGCTGGATGGCCACCCAGGCGATGATCTTGCCCGCATCCGAGCGGGAACATCCGTTCATGATGAACGGCGTTCCGTCTTCTGCGGTAGCTGACAGCGCGACCTTCTCGAAGCGTCCGCCAGCCTTGATCGTCGCGCTGATCCGCTCGATCACCTTCCGGTCGGTGCCGGGGCCCTGCAGCAGCCGCGGGTCCTTGCCGATCACGGCGGCCGGGTCGTGGCCGGTGAGTTTCTTGAAGGCTTTATTCGCGTAGATGATCCGGCCCCAAGCGGACGCATCCGTGACGAGTGATCGAATCGGCTATTGTCGGCCAGCAATCTCAGTGAAGAAGTCAGCCACCCTCTGCGAGCCGAGGAGCGCATCAATCAGGACGAAGCCATGGCAATTCTCCTGCCGTCGTTTGCTGCATGGCCAACACTCTGCCAAACCCTAACGTGTCAGCCCCGGATGGCTGGGACGGGATCGGGCCCAGCCCGCGGCGCACCCGGGCAGAACAGCGCGGCGGGGATCAGCGCGTCGGCGGGGGCGGTGGTGGTGATTGCCGGCGCCGCACACCGCCGTCTTGTCCTGCAGCACCCAGAACTGGCCCTGCTGTTCGAACACGAAGGACGTCGGGGCGCCCATGTCCGCTGTCCTTGTCGGCCAGGACTCCGGCGGTCACCGCCCAGCCGTCGGCGCAGGACAGGTCGTCGACGGTGTAGACGTTGTCGGGTCCCAGCGTTCGGGCGGCCGCGGTCGCGGGCTGGGCAAGGGCGGCCACGGTGCACTCGGTCATGCCCCGACCTTGGTGACCGTGGTGTCGCCTGCCGCCCGCGGCGGGTTCGGGGCCGGAGCCGCGCACGCCGCCACTCCGGCGGCAGCCAGGACCGCCAGACCGGCAGCGACGAGGGTGGGTTTGCTCATGGCGGGAAACACTATCGGGACATGCGCCGATTCCGCGCACAGGTGCCGGTTGCACAGGCTATGAATCTACGGTGAGCACCCACCGCGTGAACCTGACCGAGCAGGAGAACTCGCTGATCGACGAGACCGAGCCGCACGCACTGGCACGACTGGATTCGGAGTCGCTGCACGACCTGCAGAGCCGGCTCAGGAAGGCCCGCGACAAGCATTTCAGTCTGTTGCGACGCCAGGGGGCGGCCCGGGTCCAGGCCGAGGGCTCCCGGGGCGCGGCCCAGCCGGCCAACGAACGCAGTGTCGAGAAGGTGGAGATCTTCGACGAGGCACTGGCCCGAGTGCACGACTGCCTCGAGGCCTAGGAAGGCGTCCCGGCGTGGATCCGTTCGAGGTCACCGAGGTCGGTATCGCGGGGCTCCGCGAGGCTCTCGAGGGTTCTCGCGTAAGCAGCGTGCAGTTGGTCGAGTCCTACCTGCGCCGCATCCAGGCCTACGACCGCACCGGGCCGACCCTAAACTCTGTCGTCGTGCCCAATGGCGCTGCTCTGGCCGAAGCAGCAGCCTCAGACCAGCGGCGCAGCCGCGGAGAACTCCTCGGCCCGCTGGACGGCATCCCCTACACCGCCAAGGACAGCTATTTGGCCACCGGTCTGACCGCGGCGGCGGGCTCGCATGCGTTCGAACATCTCATCGCGACCACCGATGCCTTCGCGATCGAGCGTCTCCGCGGCGGCGGCGCGATTCTGATCGGGCTGACGAACATGCCCCCGATGGCCAACGGCGGAATGCAGCGCGGTCTGTACGGGCGAGCCGAAAGTCCCTACCGTGCAGACTATTTGACGTCAGCCTTCGGATCAGGATCATCCAATGGCTCCGGTACCGCCACGGCGGCGAGCTTTGCCGCGTTCGGCCTGGGGGAGGAGACCTGGTCCAGTGGCCGGGCCCCGGCCACCAACAACGCCCTGTGCGCCTACACCCCGTCGCGCGGGATGATCTCGGTGCGGGGGAACTGGCCGCTGGTGCCCACCATGGACGTGGTGGTTCCGCACACCCGCACCATGGCCGACATGTTCGAGGTACTCGACGTTCTGGTCGCCGACGACGCGGACACCCGCGGCGATCTGTGGCGGCGGCAACCGTGGGTCAAGATCCCGCGCCCGTCGACCAAACGGCCCCGGT
>JAGYKK010000065.1 GCA_018401645.1 Mycobacterium sp.
GACGTCGACCACCTCGACCTGCTCGGCCTTACCGCGGTCGCCGACGCCGTCGCCGAGCATCACCCGGCAAAACGGGCACCCGGTGGCGATTGTGGTCGGATCGAGGGTGAGCGCCTCATCGACCCGGTCGTGATTCACCCGCTTGCCGAGATGCTCCTCCATCCACATCCGGGCACCTCCCGCCCCGCAGCAGAACCCGGTCTCGGCGTGCCGCGGCATTTCGGTCAGGGTGGCACCGGAAGCACCGATCAACTCGCGCGGCGCGTCGTAGACCTTGTTGTGCCGGCCGAGGTAACACGGGTCGTGGTAGGTGATCGTGCCGGCGGCCCCACTTGAGGAATTGACCGGAACCAGTTTTTTGTCCCGGACCAGACGGTTGAGTAGCTGGGTGTGGTGCAGGACGCTGTAGGTCCCACCGACCTGGGGGTACTCACGGCCCAGCGTGTTGAAGCAGTGCGGGCAGGTCACGACGATCTTGCGGTCGACGTGCTCGACGCCCTCGAACAGGTCGTTGATGGTCTCGACATTCTGAGATGCCAACTGCTGGAACAGGAATTCATTGCCGGAGCGTCGGGCTGAGTCGCCGGTACAGGTCTCCGAATCGCCGAGTACGAGGAATTTCACTCCGGCCGCCGACAGCAGTTCCGCAACTGCCTTGGTGGTCTTCTTGGCACGGTCGTCGAGTGAGCCTGCGCAGCCCACCCAGAACAGGTACTCGAAGCCGGCGAAGGAGTCGACGTCTTTGCCGTAGACCGGCACATCGAAGTCGACCTCGTCGATCCAGGTGAGCCGTTCCTTGGAGTTCTGGCCCCAGGGATTTCCCTTGTTCTCCAGGTTCTTGTAGAGCCCGGCCAACTCGCTGGGAAATTCAGACAGCATCATCACCTGATAGCGGCGCATATCAACGATGTGGTCGATGTGCTCGATGTCGACCGGGCATTGCTCAACGCAGGCGCCGCAGGTGGTGCAGGACCAGAGCACGTCGGGGTCGATCACGCCGAGTGCCGCGGCGTCACCCACGAGTGGGCGGGTGGCCTGCAGGGGGGAGTCGGCGGGGACCCGGCCGAAGCCGGACTCCGGCACGTGGTGCTCTTCGGCGTGGCGCTCACCACGAACGATTTCACCAACGCCACCGACGGGGGTGTTCTCGGCCGGGGTTTCCTTGTCATTGAAGATGTAGGGCGCCTTGGCGAAGAGATGGTCGCGTAGGTCCATGATGATCAGCTTGGGAGACAGCGGCTTTCCGGTGTTCCACGCCGGGCACTGCGACTGGCATCGGCCACACTCGGTGCAGGTGGTCAGGTCCAGGTAGCCCTTCCAGCTGAAGTCCTCGATCTTGCCGCGGCCGAACACCGCGTCTTCGGCGGGATCCTCGAAGTCGATCAGTTCACCCTTGGATTCCATCGGCAGCAACGGTCCAAGAGCGTTGGGCAGCCGCTTGAATGTCACGTTGAGCGGCGCCAGGCCGATGTGCAGGTGCTTGGAGTTGAGCACGATCAAAAGGAACACCAGCATCACGCCGATATGCAGCAGCAGCGCGACGGTTTCGATTATTTCGTTGGCCTGTCCGCCCAGGGGCCGCAGCAGTGCGGCGACACCGTGGGACAGGAACGCCGCCGGGCCGTAGGGCAGGTGACCGTTGTTGACCGCCGAACCGCGGAACAGCGCGTAAGTCCAGATGACGTTGAAGATCATGAACAGGATCAGCCAGGCGCCGCCGGTGTGGGAGCCGTAGAACCGCGAGGAACGACCGTGCTCCTTGGGTTCGGCGCGCAACCGGATCACGGCGAACGTGATGATGCCCAGCAGCACCGCGACGGCGAAGAAGTCCTGGAGGAATCCGAGGATGCCCCACCTGCCGACCACCGGAAGGTGGAACTTCGGATCGAACAGGACGCCGTAGGCCTCGAGGTAGACCGTGGCGAGAACGAAGAAGCCCCACATCGTGAAGAAGTGCGCGATCCCGGGAATCGACCAGCGCAACAGCCGGGTCTGGCCGAAGACCTCGCGCGCCTGGTTTCCGAGGCGTTCACCGAGGCGATTTTTGCGACCACGTTCATCGGAGGTCGGCTGGCCTGAACTGATCAGCTTGGTCAGCCACCGGACCCGTTTCAGGGCGAGGAGGCCGACGATGGCCGTCATGGCGAGGCCGATGATCAACCGGATGAGAATCTGCGTGTCCACGGCGTCCCTCTGCAGGTCTGGCAGTTACCCACCGGTAACTAAGTGGTTGTTACCGGCCGGTAACTTATGCTTGTCGTTGCCCCATAGTCTCATCCCCGCGCGCTGATACGGGAACCGGTCCCGAAAGCGTTATTCCTCGGGTGCCGGCTTGACCGTCGGCAGCGTTTCACCGGTGATGATCGCCTGGGTCGTCGGTGGTGGCGGCTCCACCGTCGTGGTGGGTTCCGGTGCCTGCGTCGTGGTGGGTGCCTGCGTGGTGGTGGGTGCCTGGGTGGTGGTGGGCGGCGGTGTCGTGGTGGTCGTGGTCGTCGTTCGCGTGGTGGTGGGAGTCGTGGTCGTCGTCGTGGTCGTCGTCGTCGTGGTGGTCGTCGTCGTCGGGTTTGTGGTCGTGGTCGTCGTTGGGGCGGGTGTGGTCGTGGTCGTCGCCGGGGCGGTGGTGGTGGGTGTGACTGTTGAGACAGTCGGCTGTCCGTTGGTTCCGGTGACGGTGATCGTCTGCGGAACCGGCGCGTTGGAGGGCGATTGCCCGGGCTTGGTGACCCGGGTGGTGGTCGTCGTCGGGGTGCTGTCGATGCTGGTGAGCCGGATCGCGAGTCCACCCACGGTCAGTGCGGCCAGCGCTGCTGCGATCCCGAACAATATTGGTGGTTTGCGGTACCACGGAGTCGGCAGGAACCCCGGGTCGGAGCCGTGGTCGATCCGGACGGTTGGACGCGAATCATCCTGCGGTCCGGCGTAATCGGATCCGCTGTAATCAGCGCCCGTGTAGTCAGATCCCGTATAGGGAACCGGTTCCTCACCCGAACCATCATCGCGCGACCAGGCCAGCTCGGCGGCGGCACCGGTCGGCGCTGCCGGGGCCAAACCGGTCGGTGCGTCTGAGGCGGACGGTGCGATTCCGGTCGGGTCATCCGGTGCTGCGCCGTACCCGGCGTACTGGGTGGGTTCGCCCTCGGGATAGCCGTCCGGATCATCGGGAAAACCTTCACGTGCCACGGGTCGGGAGTCTAGCCACCTCCGCGGATCTGCCGCATGACCTCGGCCGCGAAAAACTCAAGATGTTCGAGGTCCCCGGTATCCAGCAGTTGCAGGTACACCCGTTGCACACCGGCTTCGGCGAACGGCGCGAGTCGGTCGACGATTTCGTCGGGCGTTCCGGCCAGTGGTGTGTTGGCCCGAAGCTCGTCGACATCCCGGGAGATCGCGGTGGCCCGCCTGGCAACCTCGGCGTCGTCGCGGCCGGCGCACACCGCGAACGCCGCCGAGAAGATGACGTCGTCGGTCCCTCGGTCGGCCGTCTGCAGTGGGTCCGAACGCGGCCGATCTGAACCGGTGCGAATTCCAGTGTTGGAAAGGCGAGGTTGAACCCGCGCGTAGCGCGCCGCCAGCGCCGGGGTGCGTTCACACCGCCGCCGATGATGATCGGGGATGCGGCAGTTGCACCGGCTTGGGCAGCGCCGGGGAAGCGGTGATCGTGTAGTGAGTGCCGGTGAAATCGTAGGTCTCGCCGAGCGGGGTCGCTCCACATGGCGGTGATGATTTCCAGCTGTTCCTCGAGCCGATCGAATCGCTCACCGAGGGCGGGAAACGGGATCCCGTAGGCGCGGTGCTCAGCCTCGAACCAGCCTGCCCCGATGCCGAATTCGACGCGACCGCAGCTCATCGCGTCGACCTGAGCCACCGATATCGCCAGCGGCCCGGGAAAACGAAAGGCTGCCGACGTCACCAGGGTGCCCAGTCGGATCGAGGACGTCTCTCGCGCGATTCCAGCCAGGGTCACCCAGGAGTCGGTCGGTCCCGGCAGTCCCTCGCCACTCATCGCCACGTAGTGATCCGAGCGGAAAAAGCTGAATACCCGAGGGATTCGGCGGCTTGGGCAACCGCCAGTTGGTCGTCGTAGGTGGCGCCCCGCTGCGGTTCGAGGGAAGACGCGGAAGTCCACGGGGCCAGCCTAGGGCAGACTTTAGAAGAACTCGACCGCCTCGGTGCTGATGAACATGCCGCGGCCGGTCTGATCATTGGTGAACTGCGTACCGCCGCTATCGGCCTGATGGTCCAGCCGACCGCACTGTAGGTCGCATAACCGATCGTGATGGTGGGCATCGCTCCCAGGTTGCCGAGCACCCAGCGGTTACTGCCGCCGGCTGGATACCTCAACCCCGTTGGCCGGGCCGCCGTCCACCGTGGGGATCGGTGAAGTCGGACTCGCATCCGACGTTGTCGGCCGAGATCTGGCAGCGGGTCTTGCCGGACCTCGTCTCGATGTAGACGTACCCGGAATTGGGCGATAGCGCCGCACCGGTCGGTGGCGACACCGGCGACGGCATCGTTGGGGGCGCACTGGGGCGAGCATTCGGAAATTCCGGCTCGGTCGCATTGCCGCAACCGATACAGATGGCGACACCGTCGACGGTGGTGGCGCAACCGGCGGCCGAGGCCACCGTCGCCAGCAGCCAGGCAGCGAGGACCCCGGCTCTCATTCCTTTGGCGATCCGCACTCGTTCAGAGTACGTACTCGGTGACTGCAGTGACGCGAGTGACTCGCGGGGCGTCAGTCGACGGTCACCTCGGCGGAAAACGTCCACGAGTCCTTCTCCCCACCCGACCAGGGCCGGCCGTAGGTGGTGGACACCGTGGTGGCGCCGGGCCCGATCGCCTGTAGTGCCCACACTTCACGACCTGCCGCGCCCGGGCGAGCGACGGAAGGGCCGAGAACCTCGTGGCCGGCCTGGGCCAGCACTGTCGGATCGGTGATCTGCATCTGCGGTGTCCATCGGAATCCGGTGGAGGGATTGGAGCCCAGACTGATCTGGAGGGTGTCTCCGAGGTTCAGGGTGAGGGTTCGGGTGATGTTCTTCTGGTCCAGCAGATCGTCGTAAGACACCTCGATAGTGGTGGTCTGTGGCCCGGATTCCCGCGGGTCGGATCCTGCGGCGCAGCCCATCAACGAGGACGCCATCAACGATGACGAGAGGATCGCCATGACCAGCAGGGCCGCTGATCGCGAATTCACGATCGGATCCTCTCCGAAAACTGTCGAGTCCGCCGAAGATAGGCCAGCAATTTGTGGGCCGGGACTGCTCGCGGCCAGTCATCGGGCCGAAAGTATGCATCCGAGCCGCCGTCGACGAAAATGACACTGCCGCAAAGGAAGTCGGCCGCATCCGAGAGCATGAAGACCACCCAGTCGGCAAGCTGTCCGGCGTCGCCGAATCCGCCGATCGGGACCGGGAACTCGCGAACCGCCTTCGCATCCGATGCATCGGCCAACTGCTCTTCGAGCATCGGCGTCATGATCGCCCCCGGAGCCAGGGCGTTGAGTCGGATCCCGGCCCCGGCCCACTGTTCCGTCACCGCGTGGCGACGCACCCACCGACTGAGCGCGATCTTTGACGCCGCGTACGCAACGGGCGGGCCATAGCGGCCGAACATCGCGTAGGCGCGCACCGCCTTCTCGATGTCGCCGGCCAGTAGCGCCCGGATGGCCCGGCCGGGAACAGCCGGCACGGTGGTGGTCGAATTGCTACCGAAAACAACGACTTTCGCGCACTCGGCGACTGCCAGTGCAGGACGCCACGCCTGCAGCAGCTCGACCACGCCGAAGTAGTTCACCTCGGTGATCACCCGTTCGGCACCCTTGGTCGGCCCGAGACCGGCGGCCAGCACCGCACCGTCCAGGCGACCCGCACAGGCGGCCAGCACATCGGCTGCGGCACCGCGGCGACCCGTCGGCGTCGACAGGTCCGCGATGATGTCGGCGCCCTTGATGTCGACTCCGATGACGGTGTGGCCGGACCCGAGCAATCTCGCGGCGACCGCGGCACCCATCCCGGATGCCGAACCGGTGACCGCGTAGGTGCCCATTGGGGAAGTATTGCTCAGGTCTCGCCGATCCGGCCGCACCCCATGAGGAGAACCATGGCACTCGACGCCTTCGCCGACTTCCGGATGGGTGGTCACGTCGCCATCGTCACCGGCGGCGCCCAGAACATCGGTGCGGCGATCGCCCGGATCTTCGCCGCTGCCGGGGCCGAGGTGGTGATCGCCGATCGCAACGGCGAAAAGGCCGCAGAGACCGCCGCGACGATCGCCGCAGAGACCGGCGCCGGCGCACTCGGGATGGGTTGCGATGTCACCGACGAGGCCGATGTCGCCGGCGTGGTTGAGCACACCGTCGCCACGTTCGGTGGCATCTCGACGCTGGTCAACAACGTCGGTTGGGGGCGGCCCTATGACGACCCGCTCGATATCGGAGTCGAGGACATGGTGGAGGCCTACAAACTCAACTGTGTGTCGGCATTGCGGATGACCGCGGCCTGCCGACCGCATCTGCTCCGGGCCGACAACGCCACGGTCACGAATTCGGGTTCGATGGTGGCCGTCATGCCGGCCTTTGAATTCCTCGCCTACTCCGCCGCGAAGGCCGCGCTGAATCACGCGATGCTC
This sequence comes from Mycobacterium sp., assembly GCA_018401645.1. GTDB lineage: Bacteria > Actinomycetota > Actinomycetes > Mycobacteriales > Mycobacteriaceae > Mycobacterium. Next base: position 6,631 of record JAGYKK010000065.1, read on the forward strand.
AGCGTGGCGCACTACTTCGGAGCGCGGGTGCGGGTGAACTCCGTGCTGATCGGCACGGTACTAACCGACGCCTATGCCGACGTCGGTCTAGACGAACAGGTCCGCCATGCTCTCGCGCACCCCAAGAATCTCACCGGACGCGCCGGAAGCCCACAGGATGTCGCGAACGCATTTCTGTGGCTGGCGTCCCCGGCGGCCGGGTGGGTCAGCGGCCAGACCTTTCAAATCGCCGGCGGCGGTAGGAGGTCGCGCATCCTGCCCAAGTGATCAGACCAGGACCGCAGCCGGCAGGAGCACCGGCACCCGCAGACCATAGGCCTGTCGGATCGCTTCATCGGCATCGACATCGACGACTTGATACGACGCTGCGGTCATCGCCAGCAGATCC
>JAGYKK010000066.1 GCA_018401645.1 Mycobacterium sp.
CGATCATCGGCACGTGCACACCACCCTCATGGGTGTTCTGCTTGTACCACTTGAACGGGGAGTTGCCGCACTGCGCCCAGCCCCACGGATAGTTGGTGTGGCTGTGCGGGCCGCCGATGTCATCGAGACGGTCCATCACATCGTCGGGGGTGTCGAGCAGTCCGTTGAAGAACTTCATCTCGTGCATGACGCCGAACGGCCCGCCCTCCTGGGAGGCGCCGTTGTCGGCCAGCACCAACAGGATCGTGTTGTCGAGCTGGCCCATCTGGCGCAGGCCGTCGACGAGTCGGCCGATCTGGTCGTCGGTGTGGTCGAGGAACGCGGCGAAGGCCTCCTGCAACCGACAGGCCAGCCTGCGCTGGTTGTCCCCCAGGCCATCCCAGGCGTCGACGCCGGGGTTGCGCGGTGCCAGTTCAGTGCCCGCCGGGACCACCCCCCGTGCGATCTGGCGGTCGAACCAGTGTTGGCGGGTCACGTCCCAGCCGTCATCGAATGCGCCCCGGTACTTGGCGAGGTAACTCGCCGGTGCCTGATGCGGGGCATGGGTGGCGCCGAACGGCAGATACAGGAAGAACGGGCGGTCGGGCCGGACGCCACGGGAGTCCGACACCATCTTCAGCGCCTGATCGACCAGGTCCTCGGACAGGTGGTAGCCGTCTTGCGGTCGACCGGGCGGCTCGATCGGATGGTTGTCGCTGACCAGTTGCGGATGGAACTGGTCGGTCTCGCCGTCCAGGAACCCGTAGAACCGGTCGAAGCCGCGTGCCAGTGGCCACTGGTCGAACGGGCCGGCCGCCGAGCACTGCTCCATCGGAGCGAGGTGCCACTTCCCGACACAGAACGTGGCGTAACCCTGTTCGCGCAGCACCTCGGCGACGGTGGACGCCTCGTTGGCGATGTGGCCCAGTTGATGGGGAAACCCGGTGCGGAAATTCGACACCGTGCGCATCCCGGCCGCATGCTGGGATCGGCCGGTCAGCAGCGCCGCCCGGGTGGGCGAGCACAGCGGTGTGACGTGGAAGTTGGTGAACTGCAAACCGTTTGCGGCCAGCGCGTCGATGTTGCGGGTGTCGATATCGGAGCCGTAGCACCCCAGTTGCGCGAAGCCGGTGTCGTCGAGCAGGACCACCACCACATTGGGGGCATCGGGCCCGGCGTGAGGTGGCTCATCGAACCAGGCTTGTGAGTCGGCCAGGGTGCGGCCGATGGTGCCGTTAAATCGGGACTGTCGGGTCACTGGGGTTCCTGTCCGGGGATTGAGCGTGGGTGGGTGGCGAAGCGTTGATGAGCGCAATCAGAGGTCGAGGACGAACCGCAACGCCTGGTCGATCGACCGCAACTCGTCGGGTCCGACCATGCCCCGACGAGACTCCAGTCGGCTAGTCGAGACCACTCGGAGTTGGTCGCAGCGGGCATACGAGGTGTGATCCAACCCGCTGTTGTGCGCCTGGATCTCGATGTGGCTTCGCAACCCGTATGCCGCTGACGTCACGGGAACGATCACCGCGAGTCCGCCGGGCCCGTTATTGATGATGTCGACCGACACCACGACCGCCGGTCGCGTGAAGCCGGGTTCATGTCCCACCGGCTTACCCAGATCAACGTCGTAGACCTCACCTCGCCAGATCAAGCCAGAGCGTCCCACTCCTGACGCTCAGCGACATGCTGCCGCCAGCGCTCAGGGTCCTCGCGCAAACGCTGATAGTCCTGGTTGAGCCCGCTCAGGAATTCCTGGCGCTCCAGCGCGTCGATCGCGGCATGAAGCACCTCGACCACCGTCGCCTGCCGTTCCTTGGCAAGGACCCGCAAACGCTCAGAGTCCGGTCGTCGAATCCGGACGGTAGTCGTGTCTTCTGACGCCATTGGCTAAGTGTAGACGAAATGTAGACCTAGGCACTCGGTTCGGCCACGAGTCCCGAATCCCTCATTGCGCCGCAACCACACCGTCAGCGGCACTCTTGATCGTCGCTTTCGCCCGGACCTCGGCTCGCACCTTCCTGCCGTTGCGGATGAATCCGGCGGCCGCGACGCTCACCGACACCAGTCGATCCAGCACGATCGTCACCGTCGACCCGCCGTGCGCGGGGACGGACACCTCTTCGATGGCGTTGTCGATGAGTTCTCGGATCGCGGTGTTGCGCACGTCCAGGCCCAGGTTCACCGCCGGACGCAGTCGGGTGTGCGCGACGTCGTCGAGTTCGGTGATATCGGCGGCGGTGTAGCTCACGGGCGGCCCGGCCCCTTTCCGTGGGTGAGGTGAGCGGGCCTGCTGACGGGCAAGACCTTCAGGCAACACTCTGAAGCCGCCGACCCCCGTTTGGGTTCCTGCGACACGCGGAGACGAGCACTCGCCGGCAGCATGGGCGCAGACTATCGAACTTCTGTTCGATTACGTAGTCGGGTGCCCGCGCGTCCGCGATCAGTTTTTCGGGTCGGGCCCCTGGGCACGGACGTCGTCCACCTGTTCCATCGCGGCGCGCAACTTGGCCAGCCACTCCTCGGTGTTCTCACCAACCAGACGCACCGACCAGGCCAGCGCGTCCGCGCGCGAGCGGGCCACTCCGGCGTCGACGAGGGTGTCGAGCACTCGGCGCTCGGGCTGCCTGAGCCGGGTCATCACCGGAACCGCGATGTGGGTGAACAGGACTCGCTCCGGTGCCGCGGGGTCTCCGACGTCGACACCCCAGGACACCGTCCGGCCGAACTTATGCTGGGCCTCCTCGGCGATCCGGATGCGCTCACCGCGGGTGTCCTCACGGAATCGCGCGGCGCGCCCCGATGCCCGCGCGGGCGTCTCATCGTCGCCGTCGGCGGGCAGCGTGCCGATGATCGTGATCTCCTCACGATCCACGGTGACGACGGGTTCCCCGGTGAACCAGTCGGTGGGCAACCGGCCGGCGAACCAGTCGGCGATGTCAGCGGGATCGATCCGGCGAGACTGAGTTGATTTCATAATTACATAATTACACGCTTGCGGAGAAGGTCCTGATATTTCGCGCCGGGCAGAACGAAACTCCCGCTGCGGTGGGTTCTCCGCTGAGTCGATGAGTCCCAACTCTGCGAGCAGTTCCCAGTTGGCGACGAGCGCGGCGTAGCGCGGCCACTAGTGCTGGGTGGTGTGAATCGAGAGAAAATGTATGACGATGGAGGCCGTGGACCTTCCCGTTACCCCTCCGGTCGAGCCGATGTTGGCCAAGGCTCAGGGGACGGTTCCCGAAGAACCGGGTGTGTGGTCCTACGAACCCAAGTGGGACGGCTTTCGCGCCCTGGTCTTCCGGGACGGCGACGAGGTCGTGGTGCAGTCTCGCAACGGCAAAGAACTGGGCCGGTACTTCCCGGAATTGATCGACGCCCTGCGCAGTGAGGTGGCGCCGCGGTGCGTGCTCGACGGTGAAGTGGTGGTGCCGCGTAACGTTAGCGGCCGGGTCCGGCTGGACTGGGATTCGCTATCCCAGCGGATTCATCCCGCGGCGAGCCGGGTGCGGTTGCTCGCCGAGCAGACCCCGGCGCACTTCATCGGCTTCGATGCCCTCGCGACCGGCGACCGGTCGCTGATGGGTGAGCCGTTCCGGGTGCGCCGGGAGGCGCTGGTGGGCTCGATCGGCGACGGCCAGTGGTGTCACGTCTCGCGCACAAGCGAGAATCCCGCACTCGGCACCCGGTGGCTCACCACCTTCGAAGGCGCCGGCCTTGACGGGGTGATCGCCAAGCGTCTCGAGGGCCCGTACCTGCCCGGCAAGCGCGACATGGTGAAAGTCAAACACGCCCGCGACGCCGACTGCGTGGCCCTCGGCCTCGCCATCGGCCACCCCGACGCACAGCGGGTCGGCTCAATCCCGCTCCCTACCGCGACGACGGCGAGTTGCAAATGGTTGGTGGCGCAGCGTCGTTCACCGCCGCGAACCGGTTGACCCTGCTGGCCGAGCTTGAACCGCTGCGCGAGGGCGACAGCGCCGTCAACACCGCCGAACCCAGCCGATGGAATGCGGGCGCCGACAAACGCTGGATCCCGATCCGGCCGGAGCGGGTCGCCGAAGTGGCCTACGACCAGATGGAGGGTGGCCAAACGAATGGGGCCGGCTGGCAGCGGTTTCGCCACACCGTTCGGTTTCTGCGCTGGCGCCCTGACCGCGACCCGGCGAGTTGCACGTTCGGCCAGCTTGACGTGCCGGCGAGCTACGACCTCAACGATGTCCTGGAGACGCGGTGATGGCCGGCTCCGCCGAAGAGATCGACGTCGACGGCGTCAGCGTCCGCATCACCAACCGCGACAAAGTGTATTTTCCCAAGCTCGGCGCCGCCGGCACCAAGGATGCGCTGATCGACTACTACCGGTCTGTCGCCTGCCTCGGCGAGGCCGGCGACGGTAAGTCGTTGAGCCCCATGCTCACTGCGCTGCGGGATCGCCCGACCCACCTTCAGCGCTTCCCTGACGGCATCGACGGCGAGCAGATCTACCAGAAACGCGTGCCCGAGAAGCATCCCGACTATCTGCAGACCTGCCGGGTGAGCTTCCCTTCCGGGCGCACTGCCGAGGCGCTGAGGGTCACTCACCCCTCCGCGATCGTATGGGCCGCCCAAATGGGTGCAATCACGTTGCACCCCTGGCCAGTTCGCTGTCCTGACGCCGACCACCCCGATGAGTTGCGCATCGACCTCGACCCGCAGCCGGGCACCGGCTTCGCCGAGGCGCGCACCGTCGCTGTGGACATCCTCAAACCGCTGCTCGACGAACTCGGTCTCGTGGGCTACCCGAAGACTTCCGGCGGCCGCGGGGTGCACGTGTTCCTGCGCATCACCACCGACTGGGACTTCATCGACGTTCGTCGCGCCGGGATCGCGCTGGGTCGCAAACTCGAGCGCCGCGCACCAGAACTGGTGACCACCTCGTGGTGGAAGGAAGAGCGCGGACAGCGAATCTTCCTCGACTACAACCAAAATGCCCGCGACCGCACCTTCGCCGCGGCCTACTCGGTGCGGCCCACCCCGATCGCCACGGTGTCCACACCGCTCACGTGGATGGAACTGGCCGCCGCGGCGACCCCCGACGACTACACCATGGCCACGGTGCCCGAACTCCTGGCGCGACGCGGCGACCCGATGGCCGGACTGGACTCACTCGCGCAGTCCATCGAACCGCTGCTGGCAATGGCCGATGCCGACACGGAACGCGGCCTCGCCGATCTGCCCTACCCACCGAGCTATCCGAAGATGCCCGGCGAACCCAAACGCGTGCAGCCGAGTAAGGATCGCGACCGCAAAGGCAAGCCCGCGAAAACCTAGGCGGGGGTGAGATGGAAAATACGCAGTTCGCGGCCGGCGCGGGCCTCATAGGTGTCATACAGCGGCCAGATGGCCAACAGTCGGGGCCACACTTCGACCCGGCCCTGCTCGCAGAGTTGCCGGGCCACCACCTCGGTGGTGCGGCCCTCGAACGACACCGTCGCCTCCGGCGTGGCGATGAGGTTGCCCGTCCAGGCCGGATGGTGGGTGCGCCCGAAGTTCGAGCCGACCACGTACCAGCCGCCATCGGCGGGCATGCAGGCCAGCGGGGCGTCGCGGGGTTCACCGGAACGCCGGCCCGTGGTGGTGAGCACCAGGCTCGGGACCAGCAACCGGCCGACGATGAACCGGCCGCCGGTGAGCCGGTGCAGGGCGCGGTCCACCGGCGGCACCACCTTCGGGGCTACCACGGAGAACAAGGGTGCCGCGGCCATCCATTGCGTCGCCTTGCCGATGAGGCCGTTGACATCGAACGTTGCCACCTCTGAAGGGTACGAGTCGGCCCGTCCGCAAAGACGGAGCGCCCATTGGCCAGTTACATGTAACATACGATCCATGGCTAGCCGTGACGTGGGAAAGCGAGTCGCCGAACATCGAGTTCGACTGCGTGAGCAGGGACTGCGTCCCCTCCAAATCTGGGTCCCCGACACCCGGGCCCCTGAATTCGCCGAAGAGGCGCATCGTCAGTCCGCGTTGGCCGCTGCTACCCCTACCGCGAGTGACGACCAGGCCTTCGTGGACGCCACTTCTGTATTCAATGACGAAGACTTTGATGCTTAGTGAGACGCGGCGAACTCTGGACCGCCTCAGCCGGCCACGGTGACGCGGGCAAGCCACGCCCGGTCCTGATCATCCAAGATGACCGATTCGACGCCACTGACTCAATAACATTCTGCCCGCTGACCACTACCGTCACCGATATCCCACTACTGCGAATCCCATTGCAGCCCAACAAAACCAATGGACTAACTACACCAAGTAGCATCATGGTCGACAAGATCACCACGGCCCACAGGTCAAAGTTGGGGCAGCGTATCGGCAAGGTATCGACGACCGAGATGCTGCAGTTGGAGCGCGGACTGTTGGTCTACCTCGGTATGACCGGGTGACCAAAACACGGTGTGGCAATCCAGCGCGATTGCTCTCAAAAAACTAGGTGTTAGACGGCTGGCGTCCGGTGCGCGCACTGCGCCGTATCCTCGCAGCGGTAGGACCCGAAACGCCGAGAAAGGCAACGATGCCCGACCATTCGCACATCACTGGGTGCTGCACCCCGCACCCCGCCAATGCCGCGCGGGTGTCGCTCACCGGCGTCACGGCCGCTGAGCGCACGGTGC
>JAGYKK010000067.1 GCA_018401645.1 Mycobacterium sp.
TATCACAATCCGGTGGTCGGCCAGGGCGGCGACGTCGTCGGGCAGGCCCTGGGACTCCGGACCGAACAGCCACGCGGTCGGCCCCGCCAGCACCGGACCGGCGTCGTCGAGACTGGTGTCACCGTCCAGTGTGGTCGCCACGATCTGTAGGCCCGAGGACCGCAGTTGCGACAGCACCCCGGCGGTGTCGGGTTCGATGATCACGGGTACCGCGAAGATGCTGCCCGCCGAGGACCTCAGGCACTTCCCGTTGTACGGGTCGACGCTGTGGCTGGCGAAGATCACCGTGTCGGCTCCCATCGCGTGAGCGATCCGGATCAGCGTTCCGGCGTTGCCCGGTTCGGAGATATCCACCGCGACGACGATGAGGGTGGGTTGGTCGGCCAGGATCGAGTCCAGACGGGGATCGGGAGTCCGGCAGACAGCCACCAGACCCGACGGAGTGACGGTGTCGGACAGGGCTTTCGCGGCCGGTTCCGTGACCAGGGTGACCGGTAGACCGCGCAGCAGTGCGTGGTGGCGGTCCGCGGCCGCGGCAGTGGCGAAGACCTCCTCGACCATGGCCCGCGCGGCGGCGGCCTCGACGAGGTTAGGACCTTCGGCCAGGAAGCGCCCAGCCCGGAGCCGCCCGGTGTGGCGCTGCAGTTTGACCGCAGCCACCACCCGGGCGGATTTCGGCGTCAGGGGTGCCATCAGGCCCGAGGAGCCAGGACCATCCGGTCCCCTCAGGCGGCCTCGCCGGACGGCGCATTGACGTCCTGCGGCAGGGCGGCCCTCGCGACGTCGACCAGTGCGGTGAACGCGGCCGGATCGCTGATCGCGATCTCCGAAAGGTTCTTGCGGTCGACCTCGACGCCGGCGGCCTTGAGGCCCTGGATCAGCCGGTTGTAGGTGATGTTGTTGGCACGAGCCGCCGCGTTGATGCGGGTGATCCACAGCTTGCGGAAATCTCCCTTGCGGGCACGCCGGTCGCGGTAGGCGTAATTCAGGGAGTGGAGTTGCTGCTCCTTGGCTTTGCGGTAGAGCCGGGACCGCTGACCGCGGTAGCCCTTGGACGCCTTGAGGAGGGTCCGCCGCTTCTTCTGGGCGTTGACTGCGCGCTTCACGCGGGCCATGGGGTGTTCCTCTTTTCGTTCGGTGAAGTGAGGGGTTCGGCGTCAGCCGTTCAGCAGCTTCTTGACGCGCTTGGTGTCATTGGCCGCCACCGTGGTGCGACCGTCGAGACGACGGGTCCGCTTGGATGACTTGTGTTCCAGCAGGTGTCGACGACCGGCCTTCTGTCGCACGATCTTCCCGGTGCCGGTCTTGCGGAACCGCTTACCTGCCCCGCTGTGGGTCTTGGCCTTGGGCATCTTTCCTCAGTTCTTCATCGTTTGTACCGGGCGGTGGTCTGCATTGGGCGGTGGTCTGCACTAAGCGGTGGTCTGCTCGGTGGTGCTCGGGTCGGTGGTGCTCGGGTCGGTGGTGCTCGGGTCGGTGGTGCTCGGGTCGGTGGTGGCTTCTTCGGTGGCGCTCTCTTCAGGCTCCGCAACCGGGGCCCCGACCACCTGCGTCGCCGCCTTGGCGCGCGTTTTCGCACCGCGGTGTGGGGCCAGCACCATCGTCATGTTGCGGCCGTCCTGCTTGGCCGAGGTCTCGATGAAGCCGTGGTCGGCGACATCGGCACCCAATCGCTGCAGCAGTCGGTAGCCCAGTTCGGGCCGGGACTGCTCGCGACCGCGGAACATGATCGTCACCTTGACCTTCGACCCCGCTTCCAGGAAGCGGATCACGTGACCCTTCTTGGTCTCGTAATCGTGTGGGTCGATCTTGGGTCGCAGTTTTTGTTCCTTGACGACGGTCTGCTGCTGGTTCTTGCGAGACTCGCGGAGTTTCTGTGCCGTCTCGTACTTGAACTTTCCGTAGTCCATGATCTTGCACACCGGGGGCCTGGCCTCGGGGGCTACTTCGACGAGATCGAGATCGGCATCCGCGGCCACGCGGAGGGCGTCTTCGATGCGCACGATGCCCACCTGCTCCCCGCCGGGTCCGATGAGTCGGACCTCAGGTACTCGAATGCGCTCGTTGACGCGGGTCTCAGTGCTGATGCGGCCTCCCTGGTTCGGTCATTTGGACCGACCGCCCGATGGCGGACCACCGGGAACAACAACGGCGCGCATCACACCACCAGCACCCTGTTCTACCGAACAGAAAGGCCCTGCTCAAAGCAGGGCCCATGCCGACCGATCGCGACGAAGTCGCCTGCGTATGCCGCAGAACGAACACCCGAGGGTGTCCGTGACCGGACCGCGTAGCCATCGGACCGAGGTCCGCAGCCGGCGGTGGGAGTGGGACTCCACTTGCTGTCCCGGCGTTCACCAGGACGGTCGTGATGGCAGTCTAGCAGCCATGATCGACAACCCGGACATCCGCGACCTGGCCGACATCCCCGCCATCGAAGTGATCAGCCGGGCGGCAGTGATGCTGATGAGTTCGGCGGCCGAGAAGATCGGTCTGTCCGCACCCGATCCCGACAACAGCGAGTATCGGGACCTCGACGAGGCACGCCGGTTGATCACCGCACTGGCCGGCCTGCTGACCGCGTCGCTGGAGTTCCTCGGACCGCATGCAAAGCCGTTGAAGGACGGCTTGCGGAGCCTCCAACTCGCCTTCCGGGAGGCCAGTGCGATTCCCGACGAACCCGGATTCGGACCGGGCGAGAAGCTCACCGGACCGCTCAGTTGAGTCGCGCCGCACCAGTTGCGACGACCCGACGAGCCCGGTCGGGGTTGGGTTGGGTGCCCGCGGCGGCGGGCGCGATCCTCGGCGTGATCGCGGCCGCCTCACTGCTGTCCAGCGTCTCGACGACGATCAGGCACCTCACCCGGGCACCCCGGGAATTCATCGACGATTATCTGTTCAACTTTCCCGACACCAGTTTCGCGTGGGCGTTCGCGGTCGCCGTGATGGCCGGAGCCCTGGCCGCACGCAAGCGCATCGCGTGGTGGGTGCTGATGGCCAACCTGGTCATCGCAGTCGGCTTCGATATCGCCTCGCTGATCCAGACTGATGGCAGCCGGTTCGAAGATGTAGGCGAATTCCTGGGCCTCACACTGCATCTCGGGGCCATCGCTATTTTGGTGGCGGCATACGATCAGTTCTGGGCCAAGGTTCGCCGCGGCGCGTTGTTCAAGGCCGCAGCCGTGCTGGCGGCCGGGAACCTGGTGGGTATCGCGGTGGCCTGGAGTCTGCTGGAACTCTTTCCGGGGTCCCTGCAACCCGGCTACCGGCTTGCCTACGCCGCCAACCGGGTCAGCGGCTTCGTCACCGCGACCCCGGATCTGTTCGTCGGGCAACCGCACACCATTCTCAACGCACTGTTCGGCCTGTTCGGTGCGCTGGCACTGATGGCGGCGGCGGTCGTATTGTTCCAGTCCCAGCGCGCCTCCAACGCACTCACCGGCGAGGACGAGTCCGCGATCCGCGGCCTGCTCCAGACCTACGGCAAGAACGACTCACTGGGCTATTTCGCGACCCGCCGGGACAAGTCGGTCATCTTCGCACCGAACGGACGCGCCGCGGTGACCTACCGCGTGGAGGTCGGCGTCTGCCTGGCCAGCGGCGACCCGGTGGGCGATCCGAAGTCCTGGCAGGAGGCCATCGCGGCCTGGCTTCAACTGTGTCGGGATTACGGCTGGGCGCCCGGAGTGATGGGCGCCAGTTCCACTGCCGCGCAGGCCTACCGGGAGGCCGGCCTCAACGCCCTGCAGCTCGGTGACGAGGCCATCCTGAACCCCGACCAGTACCGGCTGTCCGGGCCGGATATGAAAGCGGTGCGCCAAGCGGTGACCCGGGCCCGACGCGCTGGCCTGACCGTCCGCATGCGCCGACACCGGGACATCTCAGAGGCCGAGATGGCAACGGTGATCTCCCGCGCCGACACCTGGCGCGACACCGAGACCGAACGGGGTTTCTCGATGGCGCTGGGCCGGTTGGGCGACCGTGCGGACGGCGACTGCCTGTTGGTGGAGGCGGTCGGGAGCGACGACGTCGTCGCGATGCTGTCGCTGGTCCCGTGGGGCGGCAGCGGACTGTCGCTGGATCTGATGCGGCGGTCCCCGACGTCGCCGAACGGGACCATCGAACTGATGGTCTCCGAATTGCTGCAGCAGGCCGGAACCGTGGGGGTAAACCGCGTTTCGCTGAACTTCGCGATGTTCAGGTCGGCATTCGAACAGGGCGCGCAACTCGGGGCGGGACCGGTAGCGCGATTGTGGCGCACACTGCTGGTTTTCCTCTCCCGGTGGTGGCAACTCGAGACGCTGTACCGCTCCAACATGAAATACCAGCCGCAGTGGGTGCCGCGATTCGCCTGCTACCAAGACACCCGACTCGTTCCGCGGGTGGGGGTGGCCTCGGTGATCGCCGAGGGCTTCCTGGTGCTGCCGTTCACCCGCCGAGCCGAGCAGCACACCGGCCAGCACTCCGCGGTGCCCCGCAGCGTCGCGGCGGTGCGGATTGCAGGCCGACGGCAGCGCGCCCGCGGCCACCTCGCGCGAGGAGGTCCCGCCGAGATCGCGGACGACGACACGCAGAGCCGGGGACTCCCAGAGCAGGTTCGGGTTCGGCTGGCGAAGCTGAAAGCATTGCAGGACAGAGGTATTGATCCCTACCCGGTGGGTGAACCACCCAGCCACACGGTCGCGGAAGCGCTGGCCGCCGATGATGGGGCTTCCGTCACCGTGGCCGGTCGGGTGCTGCGGACCCGGGATTACGGCGGAGTCACCTTCGCCCACTTGCGGGACTGGTCCGGCGACGCACAATTACTACTGGAGAGGTCCCGGGTCGAACCCACGGCGGCGGATTTCGGCGACGTCGACCTCGGTGACCTGATCGAGGCGACCGGGGTGATCGGGTACAGCCGCAACGGAACCCGTTCGGTGCTCGTTCAACGATGGCGACTGCTGGGCAAATGCCTGCGGCCACTTCCGGACAAGTGGAAGGGCCTGACCGACCCCGAGGCCCGGGTGCGGGCGCGCTACGTCGATTTGGCCATCAACCCGGTTGCCCGCAATCTGATCCGGGCCCGCAGCGACATCCTGCGCTCGATCCGGGAGACGTTGTTCGCCAAGGGGTTCCTTGAGGTCGAGACGCCAATCCTGCAGCAGATCCACGGCGGCGCCAATGCCCGACCGTTCCAGACCCACATCAACGCCTATGACCTTGATCTGTACCTGCGTATCGCCCCGGAGCTTTATCTCAAGCGACTCTGCGTGGGCGGAGTGGAACGCGTTTTCGAACTGGGCCGCGCGTTCCGCAACGAGGGCGTGGACTTCAGCCACAATCCGGAGTTCACGCTGCTGGAGGCCTACCAGGCGCATGCCGACTACCGGGTGTGGATCGACGGTTGTCGCGAACTGATCCAGAACGCGGCGTCCGCGGCAAACGGATCGACGGTGGTGATGCGGCCCGTCGGAGACGACAGCGGCTCCCTGGCGCCGATCGACATCTCCGGGGACTGGACGGTCAAGACCGTCCACGATGCCGTGTCGGAGGCGCTGGGCGAGCAGGTTACGCCCGACTCCGACCCGGCCGCCCTGCGCCGACTCTGCGATTCCGCCGGTATCCCCTACCTGAGCCACTGGGACGCCGGCGCGCTCGTGCTCGAGATGTACGAGCATCTCGTCGAGGATCGCACCGAGGCGCCGACGTTCTACACCGACTTCCCGACCTCGGTGTCGCCGCTGACCCGTCCCCATCGCAGCACACCCGGCGTGGCCGAACGCTGGGACCTGGTGGCCTGGGGCGTGGAGTTGGGCACCGCCTACAGCGAACTCACCGACCCGGTCGAACAGCGCCGCCGGCTGCAGCAGCAGTCCATGCTCGCCGCCGGCGGTGATCCCGAGGCCATGGAACTTGACGAGGACTTCCTGGCGGCCATGGAGTACGCCATGCCGCCGACCGGGGGCCTGGGCGTCGGCGTGGACCGGGTGGTCATGCTGATCACCGGCCGAAGTATCAGGGAGACCCTGCCCTTTCCACTGGCGAGGCCGCGCTAGCCTGCCTGCCCGTAGCGGCGAAGCCGAGGCTGGGTACGGTGAAACCCATGGCTGACGAACAGCAACCGTCTGCAGCGGAACCCGTGCCCCCGGTGCCGGAACCCGTGCCCCCCGTGCCGGAACCCGTGCCGGCCGCGACATCCCCCGTGTCATCCCCGGTGTCATCCCCGGTGTCATCCCCCGTCGTTCCGAACCTTGATACGGGCTACACCGCCGGCGGGGTACCGACGCTCGAGGGTGTCCGGGAGAAGATCGAGACGCGGTACGGGACCGCGCTGGGCGCAACCGAATTGGCGGAGGAAACCCCCGAGGGCCGCAGGGCGACAGAGCAGTACGAGGCCCAGCACAAAGCAGCAGCCGAGAAACTTGAAGAGATTCGCGCCTCGATGCGAAAGCCCGACTGACCGGACTCGCTAGTGCCGTCGGGTTTGTTGTCGGCGGAGTTTTTGGGCGAGTTTGTCAAGGTGGTGGTGGGTGTTAATGCCGCCTTTGAGGGGCAGGTTTGGTGGGGGTATCCATTCGCAGGTGCCGTTG
>JAGYKK010000068.1 GCA_018401645.1 Mycobacterium sp.
CACCGCGTCGGCGTCGAGGTCGCTCCACCAGTCCGGCAACGGGGTGTGCGCGCCCAGGGAGTTGTTGTCCAGGTACTCCGGGCCGAAGTGCCAGTACAGCTGCCACATGTATTCGCGCCAGCCCAAAATCTGCCGGATGAAACCCTCGACGGCGGCCAATGGGGCCAGGTCATCTCGGTAGGCCCGCTCAGCGGCATGGACCGCGTCGAGGGGGTGCAGCACACCGAAGTTAAGCGGCACCGACAGCAGCGAGTGCGCCATCGCCCAGTCGCCGCCCAGCATGGCGTCCTCGTAGCGGCCGAACAGCGGCAGCCGGTCGGTGACGAAACACCGCAGCGCCTCGGTGGCCTCGGCGGGGGTCACCGCGAACAGTCGGGGTCCGTCGACGCCGACGGTGTTCAGATCCATCGCATCAAGATCACGGCGAACGCCCGCGTCGATGTCGTCCTCCTCGGGCCGAAACGGTGGCGGCACGTCCAGCGTCGCCGCACCCTTCGGGGGCGACTCCCGGTTTTCGGTGTCGAAGTTCCACCGCCCGCCCATCGGTGGGGAGTCCGGCTCATCGCCGTCCATCAGCACCCCGAATCGGCGACGCTGCTGGCGGTAGAAATCCTCCAGTCGGAAACGTTTACGGGCCCCGGCCCAGACGCCGCACTCCGCCCGCGGCACCGCGAAGGTGGGAGTGGGCAGCACCTCGGCCACCAGACCGTCGCGGCGCAACCGCGCCACGAACCGCTCGGCGTCGTGGGAGGTGGGCTCGCACACCAGTACCGGACGGCCGTAGCCGCGCAGCGCCTCGGTGTAGGTGTCCGCGTGGATCAGCGTCGCGCGGTCCCCGAGATCGGCCTCGGCGTGCCGCAGCGCAGACAGCACCAGGTGCAGCTTCTGGCGGTGGGATCGGCGCCGGCCCAGCGCCGAGGTGGATTCGACGAGCAGCACCTCGCGGTGGGCGTGTTCACCGCCGTAAATCCGCGGGCTGAGTTGGTCGGCGAATAACCACAGCGGAGTGTCGTCGTCGCTCATCGCGCCATGTTAGGCCGTCCGATTGACGGGCCTGGCGCTGGTGGCACTTCGCTCTGGGCGAAATGGTCGACGAGATCACTTGGCGGCACCGCGCTGACCCGGCGGCGGATTTGTCGTCGGGGTAGTCGTGTCACCGAGGCCGCGCAGGGTGTGCGCCAGTCGCCGGAAGGGACAGCGGCCGCACGCAGTGCCTCGGCCGCGCGGCCGCCCGCCGGCTCCGGTGAAGACGTCCCTCCAGGGTAGAAAGCCGCGTCCCGTCGGGGCCGGCCAACGGCACCCGCCAGTTCGATATTCGTCGGTAGTTCCGGGCTGGATTCTGCGTGCGATGCTTCACCGACCGCGTCGGCCAGTGCCAACGCCCAGCAGTCGAGACGGAGTACGCCCCAGATACCGGTGAAAAATAGGATGACCGCCTCCCTCGTCGGCATCGCCGGTAATTCCCTTGCGGGCGAGTAGCTCGACCCGGCGCAACTCGCCATCCAGCCGGCCTGCTCGGCTCGACTATCGGCCAGTTCGGCGGCCTCGGGCGGGTGAGCAACCCGAGCGCGTGCCGCAGTCGCACGTTCGCCGGCCAGGGGATATCCCGGCGTGGGCGGCAGATCATGGGTGGTCACCGTGAGGACAGGCACAGCGCCAGTGTTCAGCCGGGTAAATGGTCCGCGACCGCCCGAGTCGTGCTCGAACCATTGCGACTCGAAGTTCAGCAGGCCGCGCTCGCGAAGGTAGTCGCGCGCACCCACGGTTCCACCGTGCCGAGATGTCCTCGCTCACCACCACCGCCCCCGGCCCGGTGCGCCTCCAGAGCGACGATGCCGATCATTGCGCCGTGGTCGTAACGCACGTAGGTGCCGACGGCGGGCGGGGCACCCCGGGGAATCCACCACAGCCGGAACAAACCCGATGATGTGGTCGATCCGAACGCCGCCGGCATGACGCAAGATGGTGGCGATCGTGAGCCCGAAACGGTTCGTAGCCGCCTTCGGAGGCGATCCGCCGCCAGGGCGGCTGCGACCAGTCCCGGCCCAGCTGGTTGAACTCATTTGGCGGCACCGGCGGTGACGCCCAGCCAGCACGTCCTGCAGTGACCAGGCGTCGGCCCCCGACGGATGCACCTCCGACGGCCAGGTCGGCCATGATTCCCAGCGGCATCCCGCCTGCAGGGCCTGGACCGGGCGCCGGCCAGCTTGGTCGTCGAGTCGCCACTGCAACCTCACCGGTGGAAGTCGACCGCGCCCGGGATGGTTGGGCGAAGTCGGCGACCCGGGCCCGGTCGGGTGGCGCAGACCCGCCGGCCAGGCCCGCCAGTCGCTGCCGAGTTCCTCGGCCAGCGCGCACCAGGTGGCGAAATCATCCAGTGCGGCGCCCTCGCGACGCCGGTAGGCGCGGTACGCCTGCTCCCGGCCGGCCGAGCGCGGCACCGCATGGACCAGTGCGAGGGCCGCGCGTTTAGCGGCCCACGCGGCGTCGCGGTCGATGATGTCGCCCTTGCGGGCCGCCGCCGCGCAGGCCTGCTGGCTCTTGCGCACCCGGCGGCGCCCGGGCATGGTGGCGAACTCCGGGATCGCCTCGACCCGCAGGTACAGCGGGCTGACGAAGCGTCGCGAGGTCGGCAGGTAGGGGGAGGGTTCCATCGGTGCCGTCGGCGCGGCCGCGTGCAGGGGGTTGATCAACACGAATCCGGCCCCGTGGCGCGACCCCGCCCACACCGCCAGGTCGGCCAGATCGGTCAGGTCGCCCACACCCCAGGAACCTTTCGAGGTGAGGCTGTAAAGCTGGGTGGCCAGACCCCAGGTGCGCCGCGCGCCCATCCGCGCGGGCATGCCCAGCCAGGCCGGTGTGACGATCAGCGGAGTAACGCACTCGGTGTCCCCGGAGCGCAGGTGCACCCGGTGGTAGCCCAGCGGAAGGTCCCCCGGCAGTACGAAGGTGGCCTCGCCGACACGCCGTCCGTCGAGGTCGAACGGCGCGGTGAAGTTATCAGCCTGCCGAATGTTGGTGCGGATGCTGCCGTCCTCCAGTCGCACCCAGACCTCCGCCGGGGCGCCGTGGGTGACATGAACCCACAGTGCGGCCTCGGAGCCGGTACGGGCGACGATCACCGGCGGTAGGTTCCGAGCCCAATGCTTGCGAGTGTGTTCTGAGATTGATGCGGCACAGTCGATTTCGGTGTCGGCCTTGAATCCCAGTGCGGACAGCACCGCGACCACCGTCGTCGGTTCCACCGTCTTGAGGTGGCCGACCCAGTCGTAGTACTCGGTCGCCACGCCCAACCGGTGGGCCAGTTCGGCCAGCGACGGATTGATCACGGGTGTCATCTTGCTTGGTAAACCGGTACTCAGCGCCAGGAACCCGATAAGTCGATCAACGACACGCCGCCGATGATCGCCACGATCCCGGCCACCATCAACGGCGTCAGTGGTTCGTCGAACAACACCCGAGCCGCCACCGCGACCAGGGCGACACCGCACGCCGACCAGACGCCGTAGGCGATACCCACCGGCATGCCCAGTCGCAGGGTGAGCCACAGCAGCGCGAACGAGATCAGGTAACCCAGGATCACCGGGGCGATCCAGACCCGCTTCCGGAACCCGTCGGAGGCCCGCAGCGACAGGGTCGCACACACCTCGACGACGATCGCCCCGGCCAGTGCCAGCCACATCACGAGGGGAGATCCTCGGCCGCTCGAGAGTGTGAACCGAACTCGATCATCAGCACCCCGACGATGATCAGCACGATACCGCCGATGATTGGCGCGGTGAGTTTCTCGCCGAAGATCGCCGCCGCGATCCCGGCGGTCAGTGCGGTGCCCAGGGCGCCCCAGGTGCCGTAGGCCACCGCGATCGGCATACCGGCCCGTATCACCTGTGCGAGCAGGAAGAACGCCGTGACGTACCCGATAACGACCGTGCCCAGCCATCCCGGGTGATCCTGGGAGGCGCGTAGGGACAACGTGCCGGCAACCTCCGCGACGATCGCACCCAGCAGCAGCGCCCATTTGTGCATGGCCGCCACGATATCGGCGGCATACGACCGGCGGCGCGGCCCGTTAAGCTGGCATCGTCTCAGTTCAGGAGGTGCGCAGTGGATCGAATCGCGGAGATGTTATCGGTGCTGCCTCAGCCGATGCGGGATCCGGTGCTCTTCGCCGTCCCGTTTTTCATTCTCCTGCTCGCCATCGAGTGGGCCGCGGCCCGCCGGCTCGACGATGAACCGCAATCCGGTCGGCCCGGCCCCGCGTCGTACGAAAGCCGTGACGCGCGTGCGTCGATCTCGATGGGCGTGGTGTCAGTCGCCACCATGGGGGTCTGGAAGTTCCTCGGCCTGATGGGCTACGCGGCGCTCTACGCCTACGTCGCACCCTGGCAGCTGTCGCCGGGGCAGTGGTACACCTGGGTGATCGCAATTGTCGGGGTCGACGTGCTGTTCTACGCCTATCACCGCATCGCCCACCGCGTCCGGCTGATCTGGGCCACTCATCAGGCGCACCACTCCAGCCGCTATTTCAACTTCGCCACCGCGCTACGCCAGAAATGGAACAACAGCGGGGAACTGATCATGTGGGCGCCACTGCCGATGCTGGGTGTTCCGCCGTGGATGGTGTTCACCAGCTTCTCGATCAGCCTGGTCTATCAGTTCTGGATTCATACTGAGCGCATCGGGACGTTGCCGCGCGGAATTGAGTTCGTCTTCAACACGCCCTCGCACCATCGGGTGCACCATGGCATGGACGCCGAGTACCTGGACCGGAACTACGGCGGCATCCTCATCATCTGGGACCGGCTGTTCGGCACCTTCCAGCCGGAACTTTTCCGACCGCACTACGGACTGACCAAACCGGTCGACACGTTCAACATCTGGGAGTTGGAGACCGGCGAGTACGTCGCGATCGCCCGCGACGTCCGGTCGGCGACGACCTGGCGCGACCGACTTGGCTACATTTTCGGCCCACCCGGCTGGGAGCCGGCCCGCGCCGCCGCCGTCGGGCCGGGAAGCTAGGGCGATGGACGTCAGGGAGACCCTGCTACCCGGGGTGGGGCTGTGTTTCGAGTTTGACAACGCCGACGGAGACCGGATCGGCGTCATCGCCCACCGTAAAGGTGATTTCGAGGTTCTTGTCTACACGGCGGCCGACCCGGACAAGGCCAGTCGGGTGTTCCGGCTGACGGACCGGGAGGCTGAGGCGATGGGGCAGATCCTCGGTGCCCCTCGGATGGTGGAGCGTTTCGCCGATCTCACCAAGGAGGTCCCCGGGCTCGACGCCGGCCAGGTCGAAGTCGGTGCGGCATCGCCGTATGCCGGACGGCCACTCGGGCAGACGCAGGCGCGCACCCGAACCGGGGCCTCCATCGTCGCGATCGTCCGGGACGAGCAGGTGCTGGCATCGCCGGGACCCGATGAGGTCCTGCACACCCATGACGTACTCGTCGTGATCGGCACCGCCGACGGCATCGCCGCCGTCCGGCATCTCATCGACCAGGGCTGAGTCCGTGGCTGTTTCTGCGCCACTGCTCCTGGAGCTGGGCGCCATCTTGATCGTGCTGACGGTCCTCGGCACGGCGGCCCGGCGGTTCGGGCTCTCGCCGATCCCGCTGTATCTGCTCGCGGGTCTGTTTCTCGGCACCGGCGGCATCGCGCCGGTGCCCGCGGCCGCGGAGTTCGTCACGACCGGCGCCTCGATCGGGGTGGTGCTCCTGCTACTCACCCTGGGCCTGGAGTTCTCCCTCGGCGAGTTCTCGACGAGTCTGCGGCGACATCTCCCCTCCGCCGCGGTGGACCTGCTGCTCAACGCTGTCCCCGGGGCCGTTGCGGGCTGGCTGCTGGGGCTCGATGCCGTCGGCATCCTGGCTCTGGCCGGCATCACCTACATCTCGTCATCCGGAGTGATCGCGCGACTGCTGGGAGATCTGGGTCGACTTGGCAACCGTGAGACCCCCGCGGTGCTGTCGGTGCTGGTGCTCGAGGACTTCGCGATGGCGGCCTATCTTCCGCTGCTCACAGTGCTCGCCTCCGGCGGGACCTGGCAGCAGGCACTGCTGTGGATGGCGGTCGCACTTAGCGCGTTGGCGCTGGCGTTCCTGGTGTCCTACCGCTGGGGCCACCACGTCGGCCGCCTCCTCGCCCACCCCGAGGACGAGCAGTTGCTGCTGCGGATTCTGGGTCTCACGTTGATCGTGGCCGCGGTGGCCGAACACCTGCACGCCTCGGCGGCGGTCGGCGCGTTCCTGGTGGGGTTGACGCTGACGGGCCCGACCGCCGACCGGGCCCGCGTTGTCCTCACCCCACTGCGGGACCTGTTCGCCGCGGTGTTCTTCGTGGCGATCGGGCTGACGGTGGCACCGGCCGATCTGCTA
>JAGYKK010000069.1 GCA_018401645.1 Mycobacterium sp.
TCCTCAGAAATGTCATATATCAGCTCGGCTTAAGCACCGATGAAGGGTGCCGCGAAGGCCTCCTTGGCGGCGTGGAACGCCGACTCGGCGCCCGCGAGTCGGGTCGCCCCCGACACCTGCCGGGCAGCGGCGCCCGCACCGTTGGACGCGGGATTCTCGGTGATGTCGTGATTCGGGGCTATCAGCACCGGGCACAGGTCGCTGGCCCGGCCCTGAAGAAGGCCGGTGTACCGGATGGCAACGGCGAAGAAGCCGGCGAAGCCCAACGTCTCATAACCACCCAGCGACTCCAGTCGCCGTCGCAACCCCTCGGAACGGGTGTCGATGCAGGTGACTAGCTGTGCACGCACCGGGCCCGGCGCGACCGGGCACTCCCCCGCCCCGAGTTGCCTCAGCAGGTCGTCGCGGTAGTGCGCTTCGAAAGCGTTCTGCCACAGCATCGCTCGGGATGTGACCGGCATCGCCGTGAGTACCCGGGCCGCTGCCGCGACCTCGGCGTCCTCGATGTCGCCGAGGTTCCAGACCCCGATCAGGTGGGCTGCTCGGTCACGCGCCGAGGGGGCGTCGACGGATTCTCCAGTGCCCACTGATCGCCCGCCGCCGTCGGGGCCCGGACGTCGCTCCAGCAGTGCCGCTTCGTAGGTCAACCGCATAGCGAGATAACCCACCAGGTCGATCCCCCTGCCGTGGGCGGCGCACCACTGCACGTGTCCGGCCCAACCGGGCATCCTGGTCAGGTGCGCCTGTAGGTAGGCGGTCCGCGCGTCGGCGTCCACCCCCAGTCGGGCCAGCGCTTCCAAGACCGCGTCGTCGGCCCGTTCGGGAGTCCGACGAAGTTCCTTGCGTACGGTGCGATGCAGGCTGCGGTCACCGGGTGCCAACGACCGCCAGGCCGAGTAGAACCCGTGCTCGCTGCCGGGCATCGGCCACGCGGCGTCACCGAAGAACGCCGCGCACCACTTCGAGGTCTGGGCGTCGACGGTGTCGGCGATCCCGGGCGCCTGTTCTTCGGCCCGGGTCAGGAATCGCCGCCGAAATTGCGGGCTTCCGGTCCCGTGTTGAAGGTCTGCCGGAGGAGTTCCAAAGCGCTGACCATCCGGTTGCCGAGCCGGAGGTCCTCGGCGCCGAACAGATTCGGGAATCGGTGGGCCAGCGTCCGGTCGAGGTCGGTGTCGGTGATCCGGCCGTCCGGTGGAACTGGCGGAAGGCTTCCTCACTGAGGGCGCCGCGAGTCCCATAGAGGTCGCCGGCCCGCCGGATCGCCTGCTCGAACGGCATTCCCTCCAGGCCCGCAAGGGGTTCACCGCGATGAAGGTCTCCAGCGGGTAGTGCGTGGGGACCACTCGTGCGGCCAATGCGACGTCGCTGCGCAGTCGGGCGCGTCGGTTCTCCACATCGGTCATGACCGGGCTCCTGTGGGTTGTGCGGATGAGATGTGGCCGGCGCTGAGCGCGCCGGTGTAAGCGGCGCGTGTACCGCGCCGCACCGGGCCCGCGTCGCAGCGTGGCGAAGTCCCCCGAGCGCGACAGAGCCGCCAGCGTGACCACCCAGACGTTCGTCACCGAGAGTCCCGCCGATGGCAGGGCGGGATTGAGGTACCCGGTAACCCCGGACGATCGCAACGTAGGCCACGGCGGCCGGGATCAGGACGGCGTCACGGTGAGGACGCCGCGCAACCCGGGCGGCGTTGCAGCCATCCCCAGGTGACGGCGGCGCCGGTCACCCAGGCGAAGATCAGCAGCGCGTGCTCGGCGGCGTGGTCTCCCGGCTGCAGTGGCACCAGGGCCAGGGCCGCTGTGAAGCGCCAGTGCGGGTAGCAGAACCGCCGCTGAGGCGTTCACCAATCCCCGGCGGCAGGTCAGCGGTGCGGCGGCCGGAAGCAGGTGAGCCGCCGATGCCGCGAGATCGCCGACCCCGACGACAAGAACAGGGTGGCTTTATAAAACCCATGTGCCACCAAATGGATTACCGCGGCCGCCCAAAGCCCGAGACCGCAGGTCAGAATCATGAAACCCATCTGGGCCATCGTGGAGTGCGCCAGGGCACCTTTGATGTCCGGCTTCACCAGCATGATGAGGGTGCCGTGGATCATGGTGGCGGCACCGGCCACGATTGTCAGTACCGCGCCGCGTCATCGGTAGCCAGCGGAGCCAACCGGATCAGCAGGATCCCGCCGGCATCTCACCACTCCGGCATGAAGGAGCGCTGAGACCGGTGTCGGAGCGGCGAGCGTGGCGGGTAGCCAACGGTGGAAGGGGATTTGGGCCGACCGGGAAAGCGCCGCCACCACCACCAGGAAAGCCAACACTGCAACGGTCGGTCCGCTGAAGGTTCCAGAACCGATGTCCCGCAGGTCGATTCGACCCCGAGACGCGGTCGCGATCGCGACCGCTGTCCACAGCGCGAGGTCGCCGATTCCGAATGCGATGGCGGTGCGCCGGACTCCGTCGCGGGCCGCCGGCAGGTGCCAGTACATCCCCAGCAGCAGGCACAGGGCCACCCCGGCAAGGGTCCAGCAGATCGCAAGGGTGATCAGGGTGGCGGCCGTCATCAGGCCGGCCGAGGCGGCGGTCAGCAGGCTCGCCCCAGCGGTGAACCAGGCCGCGCGCGGGTCCCCCGCGAGGTAGCGCACCGCAAAACTCTGGACGATCGCACTCACGCCGAAGACCAGCAGCAGTAGCACCGCCGCGAGGCGGTCAGCCTCGAACTCAGCGCCCCCGACGACAACCGACGTCGGTTCGCCCCTGCCCGCGAGAACCGCAAACACCAGGGCGGCCAGCGTCCCGAGGCCGGCGATGAGAGCGCCGAATTGTCCGAAGCGGCGCGGGTCGCGCGGGCCGAACGTCGAGGCCGCGAGTCCCATGACGGCCGGCACCAGAAGGACCGCTGCCAGCAGGCCACTCGCCCGGCTTGTCATGGGAAGTAAATTACATGTTTTATAACGCTGGTGTCAAGTTTCCGTAGTTGCGTGTCGCGATTGGTGTGGTCGGCGTTCGCCTTCCCTGTTCTGACATGTCGAAACAGGCGATATGTCCTGTACATTTCCGGAAATGGCGGAGTGGACGTTTCTCACCAACCACGCACACACCCTGGTCTGCATCGCCCGCGACCCAGGCCTTCGACTCCGGGATGTCGCTGAACGGGTGGGCGTCACCGAACGTGCCGCGCAGCGGATCGTGAGCGACCTCGTCGATGCCGGCTATCTCGACCGGCACCGCGAAGGCCGTCGTAACTTCTATCGCGTCCGCGCAGATCAACCGTTGCGGCACCCGGTCGAGGGCGGCCATCACATCGGCGAGATCCTCAGTGTCCTGCATGCCCACGACGGCGCCGAGACCCCCGCGGATAACGGCCGCTCGTGACCCCTCAGATACCCGGAGCCAGGTCCTCACGGAATCGGCGCATCCCGTCGATTTTGTCGGCCAGCGACGCGTCCGGGCCGGAGTAGAACATCCACGGCATGGTGAGCACCCCGGTAATGCCCGCCTCTGATGCCCGGGCGAAGTGCTCCGGCAAAAAGGCGTCCATCAATGGGGTGATGACGATGAACCCGTCCATGGTCAACCCCTTTTCGGCTCGGAGCTCCCGGACCCGATTCACCGACGTGATGGCCTGCTCCAGCGTGATCAGGTCACCGATCCAGCCATCGTTGCGGGCCGCCCGCCGCAGTGCGATGTCGGATAGCCCGCCGGCGTAAATCGGTATCCGCGGCGGCGTGGGCGTCATTTCAAGCCTGGGCGTCTGGTAGAACTCGCCATCGAACTCGGTCCACCCCGGCTGCCACAGCTTCTTCATCAGTTCAAGCATCTCGTCGGTACGCCTGCCCCGTTTGGCGAACGACTGACCGAGGAGATCAAACTCCTCCTCGCACCAGCCGACACCGATGCCGAGTTCAACCCGACCGCCGGACAGACAGGCCGCGGTGCCGATCGCCTTGGCCGCGGAGTACGGGTCACGCATGGCGGGGATGTAGACGGTGGTGACGAACTTCAGTCGCGACGTAACCTGGGCGAGCGCACCGACCAGCACCCACGGGTCCAGCCAATCGGTGAACGGCTGCCATCGACGCTGGCCGTCCTCGGTGTACGGGTAGGGAGTTGCCAGCGTCTCCAGATTCACGACGTGATCGGGAATCGCCATACCCTCATAGCCGAGATCATCGGCAGCCCTGGCTATCTCAACGATCTCGGTGGCCTCAAGAAACGCGCTGCTGACGTAGAACTTCATCGGCCTTCTCCTTCCATGTCGCGTCGCTCCCGCCCGCCCTGATCACCGGTCAGCTCCCGAATACTGTGTTGACAACGGATTTCGCCCGCCGGGTCACCCGGAGGTAGTGGTCCAGGAACTCCCCGCCGTCGCCGCCGGTCCACCCAGCGGCGACGGCGACCGCGTTGAGTTGCCGACCCGGGCCCGGCAACTGATCGGTCGGTTTGCCGCGCACCAGCACCAGAGCGTTGCGGGCCCGGGTCGCGGTCAGCCAGGCGTCCCGAAGTTGGGCCACGTCGGACTCGGGAATCAGTTCGGCCGCCGCGATGGCATCCAGCACCCGCAGGGTGGAGGTATCGCGCAATCCGGGTACCGCGTGGGCGTGGCGCAGCTGTAGCAGCTGCACCGTCCACTCGACATCGGCAAGGCCACCACGGCCAAGCTTGGTGTGTGTATTGGGGTCCGCCCCGCGGGGCAGCCGCTCGGCGTCCACTCGGGCTTTGATGCGGCGGATCTCCAACACCGCCGCCGGCGACACCCCGCCCTCGGGGTAGCGCACCTCATCTGCCATCGCCACGAAGC
>JAGYKK010000007.1 GCA_018401645.1 Mycobacterium sp.
GCCTGCGGAGCGGCGCAATATCGACACCGACTTCGAACACCTCGGCGCCAGGTTGCGGCTGACGGTGCGGGAGCGCGGTGCCCTGCTGTTCGAGGGCACCTCAGAGTTGGCCGCCCTGGAGGTCGGCACCCGGCCGAAGTGACCGGCGCCCGCGCGCGGCTTAGTCGGTGGCGTCGAGGATCTTGATCGCGAAGATCAGCGAGTCGCCCGGTTCGATTCCCGCCGCGGGTTGCCCCTGGGGGTAGCCGTCGGCCGAGACCATCGCGACGGCGACGGTGGACCCGACCGTCTGCCCGGCGATCGCCTTCTGGAAGCCCGGCACGACCTGGTCGAGGGCAAACTCGACCGGAGCGCCGCGCTGGTAGCTGCTGTCGAACACCGATCCATCCCGACCGTTGACGCCCATGTAGCACACCGACACCGTCGCGGTGGGTGCCACGACCGGCCCGTCACCCGCCGTCAGGGTCTTCACCTGGGTCTGCGTCACGCTGAACGGGGCGCCGACCTCGACCGATGGGGCGGTGGTCGTCGTGGACCCGCGCACGGCCAGGGTGCCGGTCGCACCGGGCAGTGTCCACTCCGGGGTCCCCCCGGACAGTGGCAGCGCGATCGGGCAGGGGCTCACCGGCATCTCCGTTTCGGTGACCGACGATGCCACCTGGGAGACCGTGCTCGACGCGGAGGTGTCCGTCTGGGAGCTGCATCCGGTGAACAGGGCAGCACCGGCGAGCAGAATCAAGGAGATGCGGGAGGAGTTCACGTGGCGCTACGTTACAGCGTTCGCGGATTCAGGCAGAGGCACCGACGAATTCCGCGATGATATCGGCGAGGCGCCGGCCCTGTTGTTCCTGCACGAAATGGCCGGCGCCGGCGATAGTGGTGTGGTGTTGACCGCGGGCACCGGGGATTCGATCCTGGAAGACCGCATCCCAACCCGCGGTGGCGGGATCGGAGTCGGAATACGCGGTGAGGAAGGGCTTGTCCCACTGGTGTAACGCCGCCATCGTCGATGCGCTGATCCTGGCACCCGGGTCGTTGCGGGTAAGCGGAATCAGCGCGGTCAACTGTCGCAACCCGGCCTTGTGCGCCCGGTCGGGGAAGGGCGCGTCGTACGCTGCCAGCACCGCGGCGCTCAGCGGCCCGGCAACCGCATCAAGGAACACGCTCGGGGTGATGTCCGGCGAGCGCCGGTAGAACGATATGTAGTCCAGCAGTGTCTCCTGCAGCAGCATCCGGTCGGCCCCGACCCCGTGATGTGCCCACGTCAGTTTGCCGGCCAACGTCGGCTCGCAGGTGTGCAGGATGGTGTTGGTCGCCACCACCTTGGCGAATCTGTCGGGCTCGCGGGCCAGCACGCTCAGGCCGATCGGCCCACCCCAGTCCTGGACGACGAGCGTGATCTCCCGCAGGCGCAGGCCCACGACCAGGCTGTGGATCCAGTCGATGTGCCGGGCAAACGTGTAGTCGGTTGCCTCGGTGGGTTTGTCGGAGCGGCCGAACCCGATGTGGTCCGGTGCGATGACCCGCATACCGGCCGCCCCCAGCGCGGTGATGACGTCGCGGTACAGATACGACCATGTCGGCTGGCCGTGCAAGAGCACCACCACCGGGCCGTCGGCCGGACCGGCGTCGACGTAGTGCATGCGAAGCGGGGGGAGTCCCGAGGTGTCGACATTGCGGTAGCTCGGGTCGAAGGGATAGCCGGGTAGGTTAACGAATCTTTCGTCGGGTGTCCTCAGCACGGGCATCTGCGCAAGCGTAGCCCCGGGCCCCGGGGGTGTTTCAGGAGTGCTTTCGCCACCGCTTCCTGTATTCTTCGACCTCTTCGGGCTCGTCCATATCGGCCTTGATCGTCGCGGTATCGCGCTTGATCGTCAGCCGCAATGCCGCCCAGATCAGCCCAATCAACACCACCGCACCGAAGATAATCAGCAGGGGAACCATGTCCATAAAAGCAAGTCTGGCACAGCCGACAACATCCTGTATTTCAATTGAAAATCTCCCCGACCACCGGTTCGTCCAGCCGTTGGCCGTTCCGCGGTGCCTCGACGGCTAGTCTGAAAACCGTGTCCTCGCCATGGTCGTCAACCCGACTGGGTGACCTGACCGGCAAGCGAATCATCGTGACTGGAGCCACCAACGGCGTCGGCCTGGGCACCGCACGTGCCCTCGCAGCGGCCGGCGCCGACGTCATCCTGGCCGTCCGCAATACCGGCCTGGGTAAGCAGCGGGCCGCCGAGATCGGCGGGACGACCCAGGTGGCGCCACTGGATCTGGCCGACCTGGCCTCGGTGCGGGCTTTCCCCGGCCTGATCGACGGCGACATCGACATCCTCATCAACAACGCCGGGGCGGTGACGCAGCACCGCACCGAGACCGTCGACGGACACGAGACCACGCTGGGCACCAACGCCCTGGGACCGTTTGCGTTGACCAACCTGCTGCTGCCTAGGGTCCGCTCACTGATCATCAACGTCGGCTCCGACGCGCACCGCTCGGCCACCTGGCACCCGGAGGACATGCATCTGCGTCGCCACCGGTGGACGCCGATGGGTGCCTACGCCCGTTCGAAACTCGCCGTCATGCTGTGGGGACTGGAGTTGGACCGCCGATTGCGGGCCGCCGGGTCGCCGGTGGTTGCCCAGTTGACCCACCCGGGATGGGTGGCCTCGAACCTCTCACATGTCTCGGATTCGCCGCTGATGTCGCTGACCCACCGGGTAGTCAAGACTGCGGCCAATCGACTGGCCAATGACATCGACGAGGGTGCCGCGCCAACCCTGTACTGCATCAGCGAGCCGATACCGCCGGGCAGCTACGTCGGCGTGAGCGGTTGGCGGGGCCTGCGCGGCGGACCGGTGCTCATCGGCCGTTCCGTACTGGCCTGCGATTACGACGCCGCCGCGCGTTTCGTCGCTTTCGCCGAGAATGCGACCGGCACGATTTTGGCGACTTAGCCGGTAAGCAGCAGGTCAGGGGGATTGGGTTGAAGAGTTGGAGCGGTTCCGATTAGTTGACATAATGTGGCTTATCGGCACGTTTTGGACCGGCGGGTTGGCCCGGCCGAACATCTAAAGTCCTGTCCCTGTTGACCGGTCCGCGACTATCCGACAGTCCCGGCATTTTGGATCAATCGGATGCATGGCCGGATCTCGCCGGTGGCCCATCACTTGAAATCCGCAACCGTCCGACAGCGGACGCCGGACTGGACACCGGACTGGACACCGGACTGGACACCGGGCGCCCGGCGTCCAGGCGAATTTCACGGCTCAAATTCCCCGACCCCCTCCGGCGGCCCGTCCAGCGACAATCCGTCAATTCATCACAGTGACGTATTGATCTAGCTGCAGCCCCAAACCCGGCATAATAGACATGGGTTCGGTCAGCACCCAGCCGATGCGCAGTCTGGCCACTGCGGAAGGTGCATGTGGAACGGTACGTGTTCGATCTGTCACTGATCCTGGTCCTGCTGCTCCTCAACGGGCTGTTTGCCGGCAGCGAGATCGCCCTCATCTCGCTCCGTGAGGGACAACTGCGGGCCTTGGAACGTGGGTCTGGTCGACGGGAACGGGCTCTGGTCCGGCTGGCCCGCAACCCGAACCGTTTCCTGGGGACGATTCAACTCGGCATCACCCTCGCCGGCTACCTCGCCTCGGCGACCGCCGCCATCACGTTGGCCGAGCCACTGGTCCCCTCCCTGGGCTTTCTCGGCGGTGCCGCGGAGGTCGTGGCGGTCGCCTCGGTGACGATCGTGCTGGCAGTCGTCAACATCGTGGTGGGCGAACTCGCGCCGAAACGATTGGCGATGCAAAACGCCCAGCGCTGGGCGCTGATGGTCGCCATCCCCCTGGATCGTCTCGCGACGCTGACAAAGCCGATCGTCTGGCTCATGGGCAAGGCGACCGACCTGATCGTGCGACTCTTCGGCGGAAACCCCGATGCCGCCGCCGAGCAACTGTCATCCGAGGAGCTGCGCGAAATGGTTTCGGCGCACCGCGGCCTGACCATCGAGCAGCGCGAAATGATATCCGGAGCCCTAGAAATTCAGGATCGGGTGCTGCGCGAGATCCTCATACCGCGGCGCAAAGTGGTCATGCTTTCCAGCGACATGCAGATCGACCTGGCCCAGGACCGCTTAGTGGCATCGGGCCACTCCCGCGCCCCGGTGGTGCGCGCCCACGACCTCGATGAGGTGCTCGGCGTGATGCACCTGCGTGACCTACTTGCAGGCGCCACTTCCCTGGCCGAGGCTGCCCGTCCGGCACTGCAGCTACCCGACAGCCTGCCCGTGTCGGAGGCGCTGAAACGGTTCAAAACCGAGCGCGAGCAGTTCGCGGTAGTGGTGGACGAGCGCGGCGGCGTCGCGGGAATCGTCACCCTCGAGGACGTCCTAGAGGAGATCGTCGGGGAGATCTACGATGAAACCGATCGCGACGTCCTCGGAGCCAAGGTGATGCCCGACGGCAGTCTCGTGTTGCCAGGCAGTTTTCCCGTTCATGACCTACCCGATCTCGGCGTGGACATCAGTGACCTACCCCGTGGCGACTACGCCACCGTCGCCGGACTGGTCTTGGTGGTTCTGACCCGCATCCCCACCGAACCGGGGGACCAAATCCCATTGGATGGCTGGACCCTTGAAGTGTCGGCGATCGAGCGCAACACCATCACTGAGGTGCGACTCATCCGTCGGCCCGTGGTTGATCTGGTCGAATCCAGCAGCTAGGCGGGGGCGGGAAGCTCCAAAACTGCTTCGCGTACCGTCGTAAAAGGGAAATTTCATCTACTGAAAAGGCAGTCAACGACGATGCGGGTGTGCACGGTGTCACATCGGTTCGGCGGCTTCGACGGGGTCGCGGTGGAGGCGTCCAAGTGGGATCGTGCCTACGCGCGCCTCGGGTGGAGCGTGACCCATGCCGCCGGGCGCTTCGACAATCCGGTAAACCCGGACACCGACACCGTGGTTGCAGGACTGTGGGCCGATATCCGCGGTGGTGTTCCGCCGAAACCCGACTATGCCCTCATCGACGAACTGGTGGGAACCCATGACCTTCTGGTCCTCGAGAACGTCGGCTGCTACCCGTCGGCGGCCCTCGCCGCCCACGCCTTCGAGGAGGCCGCCCTCCGGCAAGGGATTTCGACCATTGTCCGCCACCACGACCCGGCGTGGCAGGTCACCTCATGGCCGGCCGCCGTGTCGGACTGCTTTCCGCTACACAATCCCGCAATGTTGCACCTGACGATCAACCGAATGACCGAGGACCAGTTCCGACGCCGCTATCCCGATCTGGATACCCGCGAGGCCATTGACACCGACCACCCGATGGTGGACTTCGCAGCGACGACCCATGGGGACCGCGATGGGACTCGGTCGCGGTTGGGAGTCCATCGCGATGACATCCTGCTGGCGCACCCGGCGCGCAACGCCGCCCGCAAGAACATCCCGGCGGCCCTTGATCTGGCGGCGAATCTGGCAACTCGAACCACGCGCCGCGTCCACTACTGGCTCACCTCCGCACAGGGCCCGATCGGACCGACTCCACCGGAAGTCCGCGTCCACCGGGGCAATGTCGCAAATGTGGCCGACCTTTATGCCGCAGCCGACTTCATCGTCTTTCCCTCGCTGTGGGAAGGATGGGGACTACCGGTCATGGAATCCGCGACCGCCCGCAAGTTGATCGCCACCCACCCCTTCCCCGCCCTCGCAGAAATCCACGCCCTCGGGATCACCACCATCGACCACCGTGACCATGACGCCATCATGAGACTGATCGACGACCCCACTCGGTACCGGGAACTTACTGATTCCAATCACCACTCAGCGCGCGTGCTCGACATATCCCGGCTTCCCGATAACGTCGCTGCCCATGCCCGCCGGGCTTGGGAACTGATGGCGGCCTGACGGTATCGTGTCGGGCATGAACATGCCGCGCGTGATTTTCAGTTTCTCCGCCATCTTTGTTCTCCTGGGCATCGGGGCCTATTTCGTCACGGGGATGCAGTCCATGACGGCGTTGATTCCGGCGATCTTCGGCCTGCTTCTGGCCGCGGCCGGCGCGATTTCGCTGAAGAATCTCAAGCACGGCGGTCACTTTGCTGCGCTCGTCGGGCTTTTGGGTTTTTTGGGCACGGCCCGCAGCCTCGGCAAAGTGCCGGCGCTTTTGTCGGGTGAACCGGTCGAACGCGCGGCCGCCGTCGGGGTGCAGGCCGTCTTTGCTGTGCTGTGTGTGATCTTCGTCGGTCTCTGCGTCAAATCGTTCCGGGACACCCGCAAAGCAAACGCGTAGTTGCGCGTCCGCGGTCAGACCCGCCCGATGGCCCTCGACCACGAATCAGCCGCCTGAATCCCATCGAGGATGAGGCCGGGCGTTACGGCGAACGGCTCATTGTGCGCCGTTTCCGACGGTGCCACGGATCGCTCAGCCACGACGCGGAGATCATCGTCGGACACATCCGTCAACCCGATGTCGGCAAGTCGCGTGGGCAGGCCCACCTCCCGAGAGAAATTGACGACGTCGCGGAATTCCGAACTCGGCCGGCCTTCCAACGCCAGCTGGACGAGCAGGCCGAAAGCAACTTTCTCGCCGTGCAGGAATTCGTGGGTCGGGCTCAGCATTGTCAGGCCGTTGTGGACGGAGTGCGCGACGGCCAATCCCGCCGACTCGAACCCCAGGCCCGACAGCAACGTGTTCGCCTCGATGAGGCGCTCCACTGCCGGAGTTACCGCGTTGGCCTCGACGGCGGCCAACGCGGCAGGTCCGTCGGCGAGCAACGTGTCGAAGCACAACCGAGAGAGCGCGAGCGCCGACATGCTCGGCGCCCCACCGAGTTCATTCGCCTTGTTCGCCTCTACGACGGTGCGCGCCTCAAACCAGGTGGCGAGCGCATCGCCCATGCCGGCGACGAGGTACCGGGCCGGACTGTTGGCGATGAGCGTGGAATCGACGAGCACCAGTTCCGGATTGCGCGGGTGGTGCATGACGCGTTCGACCTCACCGGTCTCGGTGTAGACGACTGAGACGGCGCTGCACGGCGCATCATTGGAGGCCAGCGTCGGACACATCACCACCCTGAGCCCGGCCGCGACACCGACGGCACGTCCCGTATCGAGGGCCTTGCCGCCGCCGGCGGCGATGATGGTGGAGGCGTCGCCCGCGGTGGCCGCCGCAATCCCGCGGTCGATCTCAGGCTGCGAACACTCCCCCCCGAATCGATGGACGGTGAACTCGATTCCCGCCGCGCCAAGAGTCTGCGTCCAGGTGACGGTCAACTGCCGACTGAGCCGTTCACTGGCCAGGATCAGGGCGCGTCCGGTCAATCCGACCTGCGTCATCACCGCCCCAAGTTCCCGGGTGGCGTCCTTGCCCTGCACGTATCTGGCGGGGGCGGCGAACGTCGTCAGCATGGGCCGCCCCGAGTTATGGGCTGCCCTCGGACGGGCGCCATCGGGTGACTCGGCATCCGTTACGACACCGCCGAGATGAGCCCGGTCGCCGGGTCCAGGCGAACCAACTCATTACGCTCGACCGACGGCCGGACGTCCATCGCTTCACCGGGTTTGCGAACGGCGTAGTTGTACACGAAACGCTGATCGCGGAATTGGATGGATTGCGGTTCGATGCGGTCCCCGAGTGGCAATGCATTGGACGCCCGGTAGGAGCCGCCGTCGTTGATCGCCACGACGGCGTAGTAGAAGACACCGCTGCCGCCCGGGTCGTTCTGAATCATCAGCGCGGCATCGACATTGCCATCGCCGTCAATGTCGCCTTCGACCGGATCGCCGAGAATGCGGACGGTGTTCTTGATTGCTGAACCCGGCGCCGCGTTGAGGGCGCCGACTCCGTCGGTCATCGTGAAGTTCTGGTTCTCGATGGTGATTGTGAGATCGCCGATATCCACCGGGCCCTGGGGGTTGCGGGCACATCCGATCAGCCCGACAAGGGCGAGAATCAGCGCGAGCAACCTCGCGGAAGCGATGGACTGTGCCATGGCCGGATCATAGTCGCCGCAACCCGGCACCATCGGAATTAACGCTGCGCGGGATGTCCCTACAAAGCCACCGGCGTAGCGCGTTGGGCGCGGGCCGCCGTGACGATCCCCTCGGCGGTCTTAAACGCCTCGGTGTCGACGTGAAAGGGCTCAATGGGTAGTCGCGCGGCATGACGCAGAATCATCACCGCCAATGCGGCACTGGTGGTGCACGGCACCACCAGCAGGCTGATTCCCGCCACTGCGCCGGTGATCGTCATGACGGGTTGACGCTTGCACTCGCCACCGTAGAAGGTCATGCGCGGTGGACCATCCAACGACCAGTTGACGTTGATGTCGACGATCTCCCCCAGTCGACCCTTCAGAGTAGTGATCAACTCTGGTAGCTCCCTGGCCGTCCGCGCCGTTCGCAGCCACCACGCGCCGTCGATATCGCGGCCTAATTCTGATGCCATCGTCAGGCGGAGCCGAATCGCCGGACGGCGCTCATCGCAGTCTCTGATCATGGGATCCTTCGGCAGTGTCGAACCGCAGGCTCGCGCGGTCAATGGGACGGCTGTGTGTCCTACGCTACACCGTTGGTCCGATTAGGAAGTCCGTACGCTATAGTCATATCAACGTCGATGTCGCTCACGCGTTTTCGACCTACGTCGTGGAATGAAGGCCATCCCACCCCCGCGCCAGTGTCTCACTGAGCGACGGCTCGGATGTTCCGTGCAGCCAAGCACATACGTCTCGCGGCGATCGATTTTGCCCTCCGGCAATCTCGCCCACACAAGTGCTCCCGGCGCGCGGCCCACGCGGTTGTGCGCTGCACACACCACTGCCTGAAAGGCATCGAACAATGACTACCACTTCATCCTTCGCCGATCTCGGCGTCCCGATCGCGCTGGTCAACGAATTGACCAAACTCGGCATCACCGCGCCGTTTCCGATCCAACTGGAGACGCTTCCCGACACGCTTGCCGGTCGCGACGTCCTCGGTCGCGGAAAGACCGGCAGCGGCAAGACCCTGGCCTTCGCGATCCCTCTGGTCAGCAGACTCAACAGCGGTAAGCGCCGCCCTAGTCAACCGTCGGGTCTCATCCTGGCCCCCACCCGCGAACTGGCGACCCAGATCGCCGCTGCTCTGGAGCCCCTGGCGCAGTGCTATGGCCTGCGCGTCACGACGATCTTCGGTGGTGTGCCGCAGGGCCGGCAGGTCAGCGCACTCAAGTCGGGCATCGACATCGTGGTCGCCTGCCCCGGCCGTCTCGAGGACCTGATGAAGCAGCGACTGGTCAACCTTGACCACGTCGAAATCACCGTGCTCGACGAGGCCGACCACATGGCAGACCTTGGCTTTTTGCCCGCGGTGACCCGCATACTGGTCGCCACTCCCCCCGGTGGCCAGCGCATGCTGTTCTCGGCAACGCTGGACAACGGGGTCGACAAACTGGTCACCCGCTTCCTGCGCGATCAGGTCCTACATTCCGTCGATGAGGCGAATTCCCCGGTCTCCACCATGACCCACCACGTGTTCCACGTTGACGGGGCAGATGCGAAGAAGGCACTGGTGCACCGACTCGCTTCGGGCACCGGACGCCGAATTCTGTTCCTGCGCACCAAGCATCAGGCCCGCAAGCTGGCCAAGCAACTCACTGAAGCCGGCGTGCCGTCGGTTGATCTGCACGGCAACCTGTCTCAACCCGCCCGGGACCGCAATCTCGCCAAGTTCGCCGCCGGCGATGTAATGGTTTTGGTGGCCACCGATATCGCCGCGCGCGGGGTGCACGTTGATGATGTGGAATTGGTTGTACACATCGACCCGCCCGCCGAACACAAGGCGTACCTGCACCGCTCCGGGCGAACGGCGCGGGCCGGCGGTGCCGGTGACGTCGTGACCGTCGTTCTCCCCGAACAGCGCAAGGAGACCCAGGCGTTAATGCGTAGCGGGTATCACCGTCACACCGCAATCGGGTGGCCGCCGACTCAGAAGCCGCACACCCTTGGTATGAAAGTGCCCCGCATCGCATGCCGGCGCTGAAGTCGCCGTGGCGCAGCCGAAATCGAGCACCCAGTACCAATGGCGCCGGCTTCAACGGCGTGGTCGCGGGAACGCGCTGGCCGCTCACCAGCCGGGCCAGGTGTCGTGCGAGTGCACCTCGCCGTCGCAGCAGACGGTGCCCGCACGCACTGAGGCAAGGAACACTGAGGCAATTGAACACTGAGAGCCGCTGGAACTCAGGTCAGCCGCAGGAAGTACGACACCACCGGCGGGCGACCGCCACCGAACCATCCGCTGATGCGCAGCGGTCCAGACGTCGGCGTCAAAACCGGGCGGATACGGTTTGTAGACGTGCTGTCCTCGTAGCTGAGGGTGATACCGGCATAGTCGACGTCGAACTGGTCGTTTCGCCCACCGGCACCTTGATGACCTCGTTGTCATTCGCCGATCCTCGCCTTGTCGAATGCTGTAGTACGGGGCGATCCACCTCTGAGTCAGGTTGTACCGCCAGCCGACCATGGCGGTGTTTCGGTCCGGGTTCCAATGGGTGGAAGGTAATCCCGGCGGAATTGTCGGTCGAATCTGGTTTCACTCTGAGGTCAGGTCGAGTTGGTGGTGAAGGTGCCAGCTGACGGTCTCCTGGACGAACAACTGGCGTTGCCCGGGATGGCGAAATGCGTCCCTTGTAGAGGTGATTTGCCGGCCGGGATCACCTCAGGGGCAGGTTTCAGCCTTCCTCTGCCAGCCGGCGTAGTCGAACGTACGGCGGGTCCAGTACGGGACTCTCGCCGTGAGTGCCGCGGTCGCGGCTCGCCACCGCGCCGGAGTCGGCACGGAGCGCACCACGGCGACCGCCGAGGTCGCCCGGCGGTGGGCATCGCCACCGCGACCGCGCTTTTGACCGCACCGCGCGACTGCGGTGGACTGGGGTGCGGATGCCGAGTTGAAAGGCACCTCGGCCGTATCGGCTCGCGACAGTCCCGGCGAGTCGGGCCGTGGGCGCCGCAGAGGTCATCCCGCGCACGTGCGCCGAACCCGGATTACTGCGCCGGCGCCGAGTAAGCACGCGAGCACGCCGATACGCTCCCACCCAGACTGTCGCCGCACAGCAGCACGCGCCAGGGTGCCAGGGGATTGCGGTTACACCGGACCCTGCCACGCCACGGCCGGGTTCGGCAGTCCATTGCGACCACGAGCCCGGGAACAGGCGCATGAATACCGCTGACGCAGCGCGGCCAGTCACACCGACGCCGTGATCCTGAACTCGCAGTAGACGCCGACCTCCGTGCGGCGTCGATCGCGGTTTGCTGAAGAGTGCACCAGTTCGGCGTCGGTGCGAAACGTGCCGTCCGTGGCCAGTACCTGAGGATCGGGTGTTCTGAGTGCCTGGA
Source organism: Mycobacterium sp. (assembly GCA_018401645.1). Taxonomy (GTDB): domain Bacteria; phylum Actinomycetota; class Actinomycetes; order Mycobacteriales; family Mycobacteriaceae; genus Mycobacterium. The sequence goes on from JAGYKK010000007.1 coordinate 11,365, forward strand.
ATGTGTCCGGGCGACCGGATCCACCTGACTCGGACTCGCCACGGAAACGTTCCGGCGCGCGGGCGTCGAGCAACACGGCCACCTGCTCATCGCCGATCTGTTGGGCGGTGAGTGTCCGACGCCTGCCGACATAGAGGTCGTCGTGGACGACGCTCACCGTGCCGCCGCCGGTCGCGGGGCCGCCGTGCAGTTCTCCCCCGGCACGGTCCACGCCGACAGTCCACCGTCGAGGATGCGGACGTCAGCGATTCCGGCCGCTGTCAACACCACCAGGCGCGACACGACCCGGCCCGGTTCCAGTCGTCGTACACCACGACCGGGTGACCGTCCCGCGTCCCCACGCCGCGCGGCGACCTGCAGGTCGGTACCGGGAGGGCAGTGGATGGTTTTTCCCAGTCCGGTGCGGGCATGGTCGCGATCATCCTCCAGGGACACATAACCGCACCGCAGGTGGCCTGCTGGTGGTAGTCATCTCGACCGGTCAGGCCGGTCAAGTCGCCACCGCACATCGAGGATCACCGGCGGCTCACCTGTGCCTCAACCGTTCCGCCAGTTCCGCCACGGTGATGAGCACTCGCCCCGGGTCATCGCGGGTCCGGGCGGCCGAAGTCAATCTGGGCGGGCCACAGCAATCGCGGTCACCATCCTGGCGCTGAAGGGGCCGCTATCATCGAACAGTGTGAACGTTGATCGCGATCCCGTCCGGAGAGGACCAATAATGCGGAACCGTTTAGGCATCGCCATACTGTAATCCTGATCGGTAACCGCGACATCGCGACGGTCAGGTCGCCATTGATGTAACCGATACCCTGCACGAGAGTTTCATCACCGGTATTGGTTGTTTCGAGCGCCACGCGCTGGAATGAACTGACTCCGGCACCCTCACCCGCCACCACGCCTGATCGTTCCCGCGCTGGGCGTGGTAATGACCCTGTTTATGAGATGTTCTGGCGCATCTCTCCCTATGAGGCGTCCCAGCCGACATCATCACTGCCGACGAAGTAGACCGCGCCCGCGATGCTGGACTGGCGGTGAACCCGCCTCTTACCCACCACCCTGGCCAGGTGGCGGCTCGGATCGCCGGGCCAACAATTATCCCGGGCGACAACGGCGTCGTCCTGCACGATGTCGCATTCGGTGTTGCGGATCCGTCGGCCATCGCGAACGATGCGGGTCCGAATGAACGTGGGCACCCGACGGGCGGACTTGAACAGGTCGGCGGTCAACCGCGACGGCCCGAACCCGGCCAGTCCGTATTCACGCTCGAGGATGGACGCCGCAAGACCCACGATGGCCGGGCCGTTGAGGCTGTCCGCACCCCACCGGCTGAGCGCGAACTCCGTCGGGACGAAGGCGCCGTCGCCGCCTGCAATGAAATACGCAGGGGCGTTGACCACCCGGGCATCCTCGCACAGGCCCAGGACCCGGCCGCCGCGCATGATTCTTAGTCAGCATAATCATTCCAATGTCGGGTAGCCGGGTGACCAGCACCAATCCCCGACTGGTCGCGACGATGAGCGTTACCGTCCTGACGGTGGCCGTGTTGCAGACCGGCGTCGTTCCGATCCTGGGGGTGATGTCGGACCAACTGGGCGTCTCGTTGGCCGACGTGAGCTGGACCGTGACGGCCAATCTGCTGGCGGCGGCGGCCACCACCCCGCTGCTGGGCCGGCTGGCGGACCTGCACACCAAGAAACGGATACTGCTGGCGGTGCTGGCCGTCGTCCTGGCGGGATCGCTGCTTGCCGCGATGACGTCCTCGTTTGCGCTGCTGATCGTGGCGCGGGTGCTCCAGGGCGCGTCGTTCTCGCTGTATCCGATCGGGGTTTCGATCCTGCGCGAGGAACTCTCACCCGAGAAACTGATGGCCGCTCTGGCGGTGCTCTCGGCGGTACTCGGTTTCGGGGGCGGGATGGGACTGGTGGTCGTCGGCGTGTTGATGCGCGGCGAGGCCGACTACCACCGGGCGTTCTGGTTCGTCTCGGTCTTCGTGGCAGTGGTACTGATCGCGGTAATGATCGTCGTGCCGAAGCGGCCACACACCGCCACCGGAACAGTTGACTGGGCGGGCGCGGCCGGACTGGCGGTGGGACTCTCGCTGCTGCTGTTGACCATCACCCAGGCGAACCCGTGGGGGTGGACGTCACCGCGTACGCTCGGGGCCGCGCTGGGAGCCGGGGCCGTGCTCACTGCGTGGTGGTGGTGGGAGAAGCGCTGTGCCCAACCACTGGTGTCGACGAGCATGCTCATGCGGCGGCCGATCCTGCTTACCAACATCGCCACCGTGGCCGTCGGGATGGGCCTGTACTTCGGGTTTCTCGGACTGACCGGCTTCGTCCAGGCCCCCGCCGGAAGCGGCTATGGATTCGCGGCCACCGTGCTCACCGCCAGCGTGGTGTTCCTGCTGCCCGGCGCGCTGGCCGGGTTTCTTACCGCACTCGCGAGCAGCCGCTACATCGACCGTTTCGGTGCCCGCCCGGTCCTGGTGGTGGGGATCGCCGTCGGCATTGTCGGCTTCACCCTGTTGGCGCTCGCGCACAGCGCGCCATGGCAGATCATCGTGGCCGGCGTGCTGGTCAATGTGTACATCAGCCTGGCCTACGGCGCCCTGCCGTCCCTGGTGGTTCGCGAGGTCGAGGTCGGCGAGACCGGGGTGGCGACGTCCATGAACGCCATCGCCCGCACCGTCGGGGCCTCTACCGCCGCGGCGATCGTCGCGGTGCTGCTCAGCCGCAATCAGACCGGCTACCCCCCGGAGAGCAGTTACACGGCGATCTTCGCACTCGGTGCGGTGACCGGACTGGTCGCGCTGGTGTTAATCGCCGCGAGTCGGCCTCGGTTGCGCCCGATCGAGACCGTCGAGGAGATCAGCGACTCCCGCGCGATGAACCACGAATGGGGCTGACCGACCCGCTCACCGGGGACCGGTGCACACCATCGCGGCCATGGTGATCCATCATTGAGCGATGAGCACCCGGGTTATCGAACACGTGATGGATCTCGCCGATCAGATCCGCGAGCAGGCTTGGCAGGCCGAGACGATCGGCAAGCTGACCGACGACACCGTCAAGACGATGAAGACGGCCGGAAACATCCGCATGCTGCAACCCGTTGAACACGGCGGATTGGAAGTTCATCCGCGTGAATTCGCCGAGACGGTGATGGCACTGGCCGCACTGGATCCAGCCGCCGGCTGGGTCAACGGCGTCGTGGGGGTGCACCCCTACCAACTGGCGTATGCAGACCCACGGGTGGCGGGCGAGGTCTGGGCCGATGACGTTGACACCTGGGTGGCATCGCCCTACGCCCCGCAGGGCATCGCCAGGCCGGTCGACGGGGGTTACCTCTTCAGCGGCCGTTGGCAGTTCAGTTCCGGAACCGACCACTGCGACTGGATCATCCTCGGTGCCATGATCGGCGGCGAGGACGGCATGCCGCTGATGCCGCCACGCATGCTGCACATGATCCTGCCGCGAGCGGACTACCAGATCGTTGACGATTCCTGGGACGTCGTCGGCCTGCGGGGCACCGGCTCCAAGGACATCATCGTCGCCGACGCCTTCGTACCCTCCTACCGCACCATGGACGGGATAAAGGTGATGGACGGCTCTGCCCAGCGCGAGGCGGGTATGACCGACACCCTCTATCTGATGCCGTGGTCGACGATGTTCCCGCTGGGCATTTCCGCGGCGACCATCGGCATCGCCGAGGGGGCACTCGCGGCACACCTGGACTACCAGCGCGAGCGAGTCAACTCCAGTGGGACGGCGATCAAGGACGACCCCTATGTCATGTACGCCATCGGCGAGGCTGCCGCCGACATCAACGCCGCGCGCCAAGAGATCCTCGCCAACGTCGACCGCATCTACGACATCGTCGATTCCGGCCAGGAAGTGTCATTCGCCGACCGCGCGGCGGGCCGACGCACCCAGGTTCGGGCCGTCTGGCGAGCTGTGATGGCTGTCGACCAGATTTTCGCCCGCTCCGGCGGGAACGCGATGCGAATGGACAAACCCCTGCAGCGCTACTGGCGTGACGCCCATACCGGCCTGGCGCACGCCATCCACGTGCCGGGCATCGCGTTTCACGCCTCGGCCCTGAGCTCATTCGGTGTCGAACCGCAGGGCGCGCTACGGGCGATGATCTGATCAGCATGGCCGGGAATTCGATCGAGTACGACGAGACCGTCGACGTCATCGTCGCCGGATCCGGTGGTGGCGTTACCGGCGCCTACACCGCAGCGCGAGAGGGCCTTTCGGTGGCACTGCTGGAGGCCGGCGAAAAGTTCGGCGGCACCACCTCCTACTCCGGTGGCGGTGGAATGTGGTTTCCCTGCAACGCGGTGTTGCGCCGGGCCGGCAGCGACGACACCATCGAAGCGGCGCTGACCTACTTCCATGCGGTTGTCGGCGATCGGACCCCCCGCGATCTCCAGGAGACCTATGTCCGCGGCGGCGCTGCACTGATCGACTACCTCGAGGCCGACGACGATTTCGCCTTCACCGTGCTGCCGTGGCCGGACTACTACGGCAAGGCCGCAGGCCCGCCTCGACGGACTGCGTCATGTGGTGGCCACACCACTGCCCAGCGAGCGCCTCGGTGCGGACGCGGCACTGATCCGCGGCCCCTGGACAACGACCGGCTTGGCACCCCGCTCCTGATCTGTTGGTTGGTGGACGGGCACTGGTCGGCTGTTTCATCGCCGCGCTTCGACGTTTCCCGGAACGCCGTTTGCACCTCAACACCGAACCGACCTCCTCGTCGTCGACGGCGCAGTGGTCGGGGCCGTGGGCCCGCCGCAACGGCGAACAGGTGCGGATCTGGCGCGCCGGGGTGTGTGCTGCTCGCGGCCTATGGTTTCCGAACACAACTTCCGGGATGCGCGCTGCCTATCGCGCCGGGTCGGTCGAGGACAGCTCCGGGCGCCCCGATAACACCGTGCCGCCCACGAGGCGGCGATCCGGGTGGGCGCGAGCACCGATCTGATGGATCAGGCCTGGTGGTCACCCGGGCTGATCCACCCTGGCGGCGTGCCGCGTTCGCGCTGTGGTTCACCGGCGGCATCTTCGTCAATCAGTTCGACAGCGGTTCGTCAACGAATCGGCGCCCTTGGCGACCGCATCGGCCGCGAGATCATCGCGCAGATCGAAGCCGGGCGACCTACGCTGCCATTCTGGATGGTCTACGACGATCGCGGCGGCGAAGTACCCCCATCAAGGCAAATCCAACCTGTCGTTGGTCGACACCGAGAGTTACCGAGCGGCCGACTGTGGCGCACCGTGACACGATCGCGGAGCTGGCAGCCGACATCGGCGTACCGGCCACCGCGCTGGCCGACACCGTCGCCCGCACAAAGACATGGTCGCCGCCGAGTCGATTCCGACTTCGGTCGCGGCGACGAGGCCTATGACCGGTCCTTCTCACGCGCGGCAAGCCACCGCTGACCCCATCGACACCGGTCCCTACCATGCGGCCGCGCCTGGCCTCCGACCTCGGGACCAAGGGCGGATTGCGCACCGATACCAAGGCCAGTTTCGGACGGCTTACGCGGTGATCCCCGGCCTCAGCGCGGCTCTAAGAACACCATGGCCGCGGTCAGCGGAATGACCTATCCCGGCGGTGGCAGCCCGATCGGTGCCTCCATGCTGTTCAGCCATATCGCGGCGCTGGGACATGGGCCACATCGGCGATAATAAATCCGATGTGTCCGCCCGTGACGAGGAGTGCCTGATGCGTGGGATCGTGACCGCCACACTGTCCGCGGCCGGTTTGATCACCGCCGTCACGGTGGCACCGCCGGTGCAGGCCGCCGATCGGTGGTCGCTCAACGGCCCCTTCACCGCGACGTCGAATGGCGAATGGGCCCGTACCAATGACGTGTTCCGCAACGAGGTGAGCGTTCGGGCCCTGTGGAACATCTCAACGCAATGCAGCTATCCCGGCGAGTGCACGGGCACGGTCGCCAGCAGTCAGGGCTGGACCGCCCCCATCTATCAGACCGGCGGCACGTGGTACGTCAAACACGTTGTACCGAACTGGATCCCGTGCCCGGACGGTACCTTCGCATCAGGACTACAGGTCTTCCGTTTCATCGGGACGACGCCCGATGGCGCCTCGGCGGACCCCTCCGCGACAACCCTGGTCGGTGAGGACATCACCACCGGTCCCAGCGGCGCCTGCGGCCGCAGCCTCCCGCTCTACATCACCATGCCGTTCAAGCTGGCCAAGCAGGCCTGACCCGAACCGGGCCCGCGCAGAGGCGGGGCCTCAGGTGGTCGGCAACAGATCTTCCCAGGACCGTTCACCGGCCTGCGGGACCAGGTCGGTCTGGCGGTAGACGCCGCCATCGGGGGTGGCGAACCGGCCGGTCTGCGGATCGTAGGTCGCGATCGCGACGGACGGGCCGTCGGTGTCACCCGGACCGAACGCGCTGGGGGCGACTGTCGGACCCGGTGGCAGCGGCGGTACCGGCGGCACGGTGACGACCGGTGCCGGCGGCCCGGAATCGACCGGCGCCGGCGGCGGGGAATCAGCCGGCGGCGGCGGGGGCGTACCCTCCAGAGGTCCGAAGATGTTCTCCTGGAAAGTGACCCGATCGTCGATCGGAATACCCTGGGAGACGAGGTTCGGGTCGAACGGATACGGGCCCAGCACATGCTGACGCATGGCCAACGGTGTGAACTGCTGGTCGCTCTCGCAGATCTCGACGGTGGGAGCACGTTTTCCGGGCTGGCCCATGCAGGGGTAGTTGCGAGCGCCCCGCACTGCGATCGGAGAGTCCTGCGGCAGCTTGCAATACAACCCGTCGGGCGTGTCGATATCGGAGAGATCCGCCGGCGACCGCCACGACGACGGCGGCAGGAAGCCGACCGTGCAGGCCGGTGGATCATTGAGGGTGAGCGTGAAATCACCCTGGGTGTATCCGGTCGGGTTGTTACGGGGCAGGCCCACGGTCTGCAGTGATCCAATGAACGGCGGCAGCAGGACCAGCAATTGCTCCAGCGACGCGTTGTAGGTGATGCCGATCTGCGCCACGGTCGTGAGATTGGCCAGCAGCACCGGCAACGTTGGCTTGACCTGCTCGAGCAATCTCGATACCTCGTTGAGCGCCCCCGGACCGTTCTGCAGCAGGCCCCGGATCTGTGGGTCGTTCGTCGCGAGTTGACCGGTGACGCCGGCCAGGCCGCGCGCCCAGGCCCGCAGGGCGTCGCTGGAGCGCACCTGCCCCTCCAGCAGTGGCCTGCTGTCGTCGATCAGGGTTCGCGCCCGATCTGCGACGGTGTCCAGATCGGCGGCCACCGTCGACCCCGATTCGAACAACGCCGCCAAATCATCGCCGGCACCATTGAGGCCCTTGAAGGACTCGTCGAGCAGCTTTCCAAGCTTGTCCTTGGGGATGCTCTGCAGGAGCGCACTCACCTGGTCGAGCATCGGCCCCACGGCCTGCGGCACGCCGGTGTCCTTGACTGTGATCACCGAACCGTCCCGAAGGTACGGTCCGTCGTCGGTCCGCGGCTGCAGATCGACGTACTGTTCGCCGACCGCCGAGACACTGAACACGTTGGCCTGCAGGTCGGCGGGGATTTTCGGCGAGGTGGCCAGCGACAATGTCGCCTCCGCCCCCGCCCGGGTGGCGCGCACATCGGTGACCTTGCCCACCTGCACGCCCCGGTAGGTGACGTTGGAAAAACGGTACAGCCCGCCTGTTCGCGGAAGTTCCAGCTTCACGGTCATCCGGCCGATACCCAACAGCGTCGGCGCCTGCATGTAGACCAATACCATCGCCGTGACCCCGACGATCGAGGCGATCGTGAAGATGATGAGCTGAATTCGAACAAATCGGGTCAGCATCAGTTGCCGCCTCCATCCGGATCAACGACACCCGGTCCGGGCCCGGGTGCCGGGATGGCCCCGGCGCCGTGGACGTCGGACTCCGGCCCGGACACATCGGACGGGCCTGGTTGGGTCGCGACCGCGGCCACCGTGTCGATCAGCTGAGGAATCGACGCGACCGCAGTCGGCGGCGGGCTGAACGGCGCGTTCATCGGATCGTATGTATAGGTGGCATACCACGGATCACCCGGCGCGGGAACGAGTTTCGCGCCCTCCTGACCCCAGGAGGTGCCCAGCATCAGCGTTCTCTTCAGTCGTGGGACGGTGAGGTCGAAGATGATGTACTGGTTCAGGTAGTCGCCCCGGATGCCCCGGTTGATGAATTCCTGGCCGTACGGGAATGCCGTGAAGTAAGCGAGCGCGGTATTAAGTTTGGGTCCGACATCCGCCAATGACCGCAGCGTGGGCTCCAGGTTGCGCAGGTTTCGCACCAGGTCGGCTTGGGTGTCGTTGACCAGACCGGCGGCCAGGGTGCTGAACCCACCCAGTTTCTGCAGAGCGGCGGTCAACTGCGGACGCTCGCGCACCAGCACGTCGAGAGCCGGCGGAATGCGGTCCAGCGCCCGGGTCAGGACGTCGCGCTGACCGGCGAAGGTGCCGGCCAGACGGTTCAGCGACACCACCGTGGCATTGATGGTGTCGCGCTGGGTCGCCAGCACGCCCACGAAATCGTTGAGACGGGTCAGCAGACTCCGGACCTGGGACTCGCGCCCGTTCAGCGCGGCATTGAGTTCGGCGACAATATCGCCGAGTTGTCCCACTCCCCCGCCATTGATCACCACCGAGAGCGCCGACAGGGTCTGCTCAGTCGAGGGGTAGGTCGACGACTTGTTGAGACCCACCGTCGCGCCGGGCTGCAGACTCCCGCGGGGGGTCTGGCCCAGCGGCGGGTTCAGTGCCAGATGCATCGAGCCCAACAGGCTGGTCTGTCCGACCGTGGCAACGGCGTTAGCCGGTATCACCACACCCGGTTTAACGGTGATCTCAACGTCGGCACGCCAATCGCGCACCGCCATCGCGGCCACGCTGCCGACGACCACATCACCCACCAGCACCGGCGAGTTCGGTTCCAGAGTGCTGACGTTCGCCAGTTCGACACGAAACTTCGATGACCCCGGTTCGTGTCCGACGGTGCCGGGCAGCGGCAGCGAGTTCAGTCCGCCGAAGGAGCATCCAGTGGCGGTGATCGACACACAGGTGGCCGCGATCATCACGCGGCGCAGTCGAGACGTCATGACGGCGGCATCCCTTCAGCGGGTAGCGGGGCCGGTGCCTCGGCGGGCAGCAGCATGTCCTGCAGTGACGACGGCGTCTGTCCGGCCGGACCTCGGACCACACCGGGTGGGATCGGAGCGTTCGGATACAGCGCGGGCTGCGGATCAGCGGGCAACCCATTGGGCGCGTAGGTGCCGGGCGTGGTGTTGGGCGGCGCGCCCCAACCCGCGGGCGGCGGCACGTCGCCGTTGAGTCCGGTGTACGCCGAGATCGCCGGTGGCTGAAGCGGGGGCGGTGGACTGCCGCCGGCTCCGCCGGGCGCCAGGTTGGGCTCGGAGTAGATGAGGTTCTCCGGACTCGGAGACTTAGCCAAATAGGCATTGAACGGCACCGGCAGGTAGTTGAAGTTCAGCAGCCTCAGCGCGGGCCCAAGATACTGCGAACACAGTTTCCCGGTTTCGGATGCGGTCGCGTTCTGAATCGCTCCGATCGCCGCGCAGATCACCTGCAGTGGGTTGGCGAAGTTCCCCAACGCGAAGCCGCCGAGGCCGCTTCCGGTGTCCGGGTTGTAGATGTTGTAGCTGTTGCCGATCGCGTTGGGTGCGACGTGCAACAGGTTCTTGAGCGCCAACTGATTGTCGTTGATGTTTCTGACCACGTCGCCGAGGCGTTCGATCTGCTCAGAAGTCTGGTTACGGCTACCGGCGACGAACCGTTCGACGTCGACCACCGCGCTGGACAGGTTGGTTAGCGCGCCGTCGAGGTCCGAGCGGCTGTCGTTGAGCACGCTGCTGACGGTGGCGAGGCGGCCCTGGAAGGAAACGATCTGCTCATTGCTGTCCCGCAGCGCCGTGACGAAGGTCTGCAGGTTCTCGATGACATCGACGATGTTGCCGCTGCCGTCGGCAAGAATTCGGCTCAATCCCGACAACTGCTTGATGGTCTCTCGCAGTTTGTCCCCGTTGCCGTCCAGTGCGGTAGCGGCACTGTCGATGAACCGACCCACCGATGAGGTGGAGACCCCACTGCTGGGCCCCAGATCTGTTGCCAGCCGTGTCAATTGGGCCTTGACCTCATCCCATTCGACGGGAACAGCGGTCCGGTCGAGATCAATGACGGCCCCGTCGCGCATCGTCGGCCCACTGGTGTCCCCGTCTAGTCCGTAGGCCGGAGCGAGTTGTACGAATCGCGCTCCGACCAAATTCTGGGCGACGATGACGGCGTTGGCCTCGGCTGGGATCGGTATGCCGCGTTTGACGGCCAAGGTCATCTTCGCCCTGGTGCCCTGTGGTTCGATCGCCTCGACGGTGCCCACCTTGACCCCCGATACCCGGACGTCGTCGCCGGGGTAGATCGCGGTGGCGCTGGTGAAGTAGGCGGTGATCTTCGCGGGCCGCAGGGCGGTGTTGCGGATCAGCAGGGTCACGCCGGCGGTGATGAGCAGCGCCAATGCGACGGCGACCGCGGTGGTGATTCGTTTGCGGGTCATCCCGGTACCTGCCCTGCTCTGCGCCACGGTTCCGGATCGGAATTGTTCGGGAAGGGGAACTCCGCGCGCGGACCCGCATTATCCGGCGGTTGCCCGGCGTCGACCCCACGCCGGAATCCGAAGATATAGTCCAGAAACGGCTGAATCGTCTGCGCCGGACTCAGATTGGCCACGAACGCGTTGTAGTAGAAGCCGTTGTTGACCGCTTCGGACTGGGTGATCTGGAACTTCGCCAACCCGGATAGTGCCTTACCGATGTTGTCGTTATTGCGCTGCAACATCTCGGTCACCCTATTCAGTTGCTCCAGGGCCGGTGCGAGTTCCTGCTCGTTGTCGGCGACCAGACCGGTCAATTGCTGCGCCAGGGCCGACGTGTTGGCCAGTAGGTTCACGATCGCGTAGCGGCGTTGTTCGAGGACCCCGAGGAGTTCATCGGCGTTGAGGATCAACGTGTTGACCTGTTGGCTGCGCTCCGAGAGCACCGAGGTCACGTCCGCTGCGCTCTTGAGCAGTCCAGACAGCGACTCGTTGCGCTCGTTGAGCGCTCGCGAAATCCTGCTCAGCCCGTCGAACGTCGGGGACAACTGAGGTGCGAGGCGGTCGATCGTCACCGACAGCGTGTCGAGGGACTTGTTGAGCGCGGCGGTGTCGGTGTCGGCGGTGTTGGCGGTGAACTCACTGACCGCGTCGGTCAGTGAGTACGGCGCACCGGTCCGCGAGACCGGGATGACGTCGGCGGTCTTGAGCCTGCCACTGCCCTCTGATTCCAGCGTGAGCACCCGCTGGCCCAGCAGCGTCCCGGTGCGGATGTTGGCGGTGGTCGCCGACCCCAGTCGCACCTTTCCGTTCACCATGAACGTCACCAGTGCCCGCCCATCTTGCAGTCCGACGTCGGAGACCGTTCCGACTGTCACACCGGAGACCTTGACCTCGTTGCCCGGCGCCAGACCGCCGGCTTCGGTGAACAGCGCCTGGTGGCGTACTGCGGTGGCCAGCGTGAGTAACCGCTGGGGTTGCAGACCCACGATGATGACGAGCAGGATCAACGCCAGGCCGATGAGGCCGGAGCGGATGAGGTTGGAACCGCGATATCTCAACATCAGGGCTCAGCGCACCTTCCGGTGTGCTGCATGATCCAGGGGAAGTACGCCGTGCGCCCCTGCAGATCGGTCACCCGGGCGGACAGTCCGCACAGGTACTGGTTGATCCAGCTGCCGTAGGAGCCCAGGCGGACCAGTTTGCGGTAGTTGCCCGGCGCCTTCTGCAGGGCGATGTCGAGGCGTTCCTTGTCCTCATCGAGCAGCGGCGTCAACCTGGCAAGTTCGTCGACGGTACCGGCCAGCGGTGCCCGCGCCTCATTGAGCAGATCGGTCAGCGACGCGGTGCCCGCATCAAGTGCGGTGATGGCCTCACCGATCGGGTTGCGGTCCTGAGCGAGGCCGGTCACGAGCTTTTCGAGACGGTCGACGGTGCCGGAGAACTTCTCGCCGTCCTTGCTGATCGTCGCCAGCACGGAATTGAGGTTGTCGATCAACTGCTGCACGGTCTGACTGTTGTCGGCCAGGGCGTTGGAGAAGGACGACGTCCTGGCGAACAACGATTCCAGATTAGAGTCCTGGCCCTGCAGCACCTGGATCAGCGAGTTGGTGAGCGCGTTGACGGCTTCCGGGTTCAAGCCCTGCACAACGGGTTTCAGCCCACCGAGGAGCAGGTCTAGATCCAGCGCGGCCTCGGTACGATCAGCCGGAATCACCGAGCCGGGCGGCTGGATCTTCGCCGAGCCCGGGCTGTCGATGAGTTCAAGAAAACGGTCGCCGACGAGGTTGAGATAGCGCACCGCGGCCGTGGTGCCTGAGGTGAGAGCGATGTTGCGGTCCGCCCCGAATCCCACCACCACGGAATTGTCGGGTTGCAGCGCAACGCTGTTGACCGTCCCCACCCGGACGCCGGCGACGCGCACCGAATCACCGGACTGCAAGCTGGAAGCGTCATCGAAGATGGCGGAGTACCTGCTGTCCGGGCCACCGCGGTACTGGCTGAAGATCGCGAACAGCACACCGGTCAGCAGTAGCATCACCACGGTGAAAATGCCGACCTTGATCGAGGTACCTCGGATGCCGCTCATCCGCCGGGCTGACCGATCTGTGCGGTGTTACGCGGCGGGCCGTCGAGGGGACCGAACAGTGCCTGCTTGAGGCCGTCTGAGTTGAGCAGAATGCCCTGATTGCCGTACTGCGCCTGGTTGGCCCCGATATCGGCGACCACGAACGGCGTCCGCTTCTCATAGGGGACGTTGGGCAGATCCGTGCATTGCGGACCACCCTTGGCCGCCACCTTGGGCAGGTTGGAGGGGTACCGGTAGCGCTCGCGGCCCAGGAAGAACGACTGCAGCAGGATCGCGCCGGGAACCGGCGCCCCGGGACCGGCACCCAGTGGGATCAACGCGCCGAGCCCGCAGGTCAGTGCCGCGTTGTACTCGTTGGTCAGATCGGTGGTCGGCACCAACAGGCGCAGTACGTCGGTCAGGGGCCCGCGGTTGGCCGACACCACGTCGGTACCGATGTCGGCCAGACCGATAGCGCTAATGAGCAAGGCGTCCAGATTGCTCTGCTCATCAACGACGGTGCCGCCGAAGCGCGCGGTGTTATCCAGGATCGCCAGTAGATCCGGCGAGGCGTCGGCGAAGGCGCCGAAGACCGTCGGCGACGCGGCAAGTACCTGATTGAGGTTGTCCAGGGCAGGATTGATCTTGCCCAGTGCGCTGTCCAAGTCCACCAGGCTCTGGCCGAACTTGTCGCCGCGACCGGACAGCGATGCCGAGAACGCTCCGAGGGTTTGGTTCAGTTTCTCCGGCTCAATCGCCGAGAGCACCGAGACGAGTTGCTCGAAGACGGTGTTGATCTCGACAGTGACGTTGCCGCCCCGGATGACCTTGCCCGCGCTCAGCGCTGCCGGTGATGGGTCGGCGGGCGGCACGAGTTCCACGAACTTCGACCCGAACACCGTCGAGGACGTGATCTCCGCGCCCACGTTGGCCGGAATAGCCTGCAGGGCACCCGGATCGATGGCCAGGTGCAGCGCCGCACCGCCGTCGGGCAGCGACTCGATCGAGGCCACTTTGCCGACCTGGGCACCGTTGAGTTTGACCTTGGCGTCGGGGTTCATCACCAGGCCGGCCCGGTCGGCGATGACCGTTACCGGGACCGTGTCACGGAAGCTGTCCCGGAAAAGCCCTACAGCCAGGGCGAAGATCAGCGCCAGTGTCAGGACGGTCAGGAATCCGGCGATCGGGCGGGCGTTACCCCGGGCGCCGAAACTCCGTCCGGGCTTTGCCGCAACCGGCACCGCCGCGGTTTCGGTCTCAGAACGATCGGCCGGTCCGGGGCCGAGACTCGCTGTCATCTGGCCTCCTATCCGGACAGGTTGAAGTTGCCGTTGGAACCGTAGACGGCCAGGGAGACCAACAATGTCACCGACACCACCACGATCAGGGACGTCCGCACCGCGTTGCCCACCGCGACGCCCACACCGGAGGGCCCACCGGTGGCGAAGTAGCCGAAATAGGTGTGGATCAGCAGGATCGTGATCGCCATCAGGACCGCCTGCAGGAACGACCACAGGAGGTCGATCGGGTTCAGGAATGTGTTGAAGTAGTGGTTGTACAGACCGCGGGACTGCCCGAATAGCACCACGGTGACGAACTGGCTGGCCAAAAACGACAGGATGACCGCGATCGCGTACAGCGGGGTGATGGCAATCATGCCGGCCACCAGCCGAGTGGAGACCAGATACTCGATCGGGCGGATCCCCATCGACTCCAGCGCGTCGATCTCCTCGTTGATGCGCATCGCCCCGAGTTGAGCAGTCACCCCGGCACCGAAGGTTGCGGCCAGACCGATACCCGCCACCACCGGCGCAGCGATCCGGACGTTGATGAAGGCAGCCAGGAAGCCGGTCAACGCCTCGATACCGATATTGCCCAGCGAGGAGTAACCCTGAATCGCCAACGTTCCGCCCGCCGCCAGGGTGAGAAAGCCGACGATCGCGACGGTGCCGCCGATCATCGCCAATGTTCCTGCGCCCATGGAGATTTCGGCGATGAGACGGATGATTTCGGTGCGGTAGCGTACCATCGCCTGCGGCACTCCAGCGATCGCCTGGCCGTAGAACAGGATGTGGTCGCCGATCCGGCTGAAGAAGCCGACGGGCCGACGAAACTCCCGGAACAACCGCGGGTAGTTCGTCCGCAACACTGTCAGGGTTCCCATTGTCTCAGCCCGTCGTCAATCGGATGCCGATGGCCGTGACGACCACGTTGACTACGAACAGTGCCATGAACGCGTAGACGACCGTCTCGTTGACCGCATTGCCGACCGCTTTGGCGCCGCCACCGGAGATCATCAATCCCCGGTAGCAGGCCACCAACCCGGCGATGAAACCGAATAGGGCGGCCTTCACGCACGAGATGACCACCTCCCCGACCCCGGTCAGCAGGGTGATGCCGGCGGCGAACGCTCCGGGGTTCACGTCCTGAACGAACACCGAGAAGACGTATCCGCCGAGGATGCCGATGATCACCACCAGAGAGTTGAGCAGTAGTGCCACCAGACCCGAGGCCAGTACGCGCGGCGTCACGAGGCGCTGAACCGGGTTGATACCCAGCACCTCCATGGCGTCGATCTCTTCTCGGATGGTCCGCGAGCCCAGATCGGCGCACATCGCCGTCGCACCCGCACCCGCCACGATGAGCACCGTCACCAATGGGCCGACCTGTGTCACCGCCCCGAATGCCGCGCCGGCCCCGGAAAGGTCCGCGGCGCCCAACTCGCGCAGCAGGATGTTCAGGGTGAAGCTCACCAGCACGGTGAACGGGATGGCAACCAGCAGGGTGGGCGCCAGCGAGACCCGGGCCACGAACCAGGCCTGCTCGATGAACTCCCGCCACTGAAAAGGCCGCTGGAAAACGAACCGGAAGGCGTCGGCGGACATGGCGAAGAAACCTCCGATGGCCTGCATCGGACCCGAGGTGCCCTTGCTCAGCGCTATACCCGGAGACCAGCGATCCGCCGCTCTATTTCCCATAGACGTGGGCGTTCTCCCTAACTGAAACGTGTTCCAACTGTGCCCACGTAACTTAGGCTAATAATCTGCTGAGGGTGCCAGAATCGGACGGACTGACCGCGCGTCGTCCCGCGAGTCGCATCCCCTCAATCCGACAGGAGCACGACATTGCCGCGCTACACAGATCGTCGTGTCTTGATCACCGGCGGCGGGTCCGGCATCGGTCAGGCCTGTGTCCTTCGGATATTGGCCGAGGGTGGCACCGTGGTGGCGGCCGACATCAGCGCGAGCGGGTTGGCCGACACCCGTGCCCGGGCCGGGGCTGACGCCGGAATGCTGAGCACCATCGAGATGGACGTCGGTGACGAAGAGTCGGTCAAGGCCGGGGTGCACTGGGCGCTCGACACCCTCGGCGGCCTCGACACCCTGGTCAACGTGGCCGGAATCCTGCGGTCAGCGCACTTCGCCGAGACCTCGCTGGCGGATTTCGAGCACGTGCTGCGCGTCAACCTGGTTGGAACATTCCTAGTCACCCGCGAGGCGATTCCGGCCCTTCAGCAGGGAAATGCCCCGGCGGTGGTTAATTTCAGCTCGACATCGGCGACTTTCGCCCATCCCTACATGTCGGCCTACGCCGCCTCGAAGGGCGGCATCCTGGCGATGACGCACGCGTTGGCAGCCGAATACGCCCGGGCCGGCATCCGGTTCAATTCGGTCCAGCCCGGATCCATCTCCTCGGGCATGACCGATGGCAGTGGCGAGTCCAGGCAAAGCGTCGGACCCGGCTTCCCGGAGGACGTGAACTACCGACTGTTCGGTCGGGTCGCTCCGCTCCTGCGGCTTGCCGATAAGGCCAGCTTCGCCGCCCCCGACGCGGTGGCCGCGGTGGTCGCGATGCTGGGCAGCACCGACGCATTCTTCGTCACCGGCACCGAGGTCCGCATCGACGGCGGAGCCCACACGTAAGGCTTCGCTGGGACGCTTCACTGGGACGCTTCACTGGGACGCTTCACTGGGCGGCATGTGTTGCGGATGCCGCGGGAATCAGCCATGGTTTACCGCACGGACATCGGCTCCCGTCATCGCCGGCATCGAGGAGGAACGATTCTGTCCGAGACCGGCGCCACCGAAACGCAGACCGCTGTGCCGAGCCGCACCGAACGGGGCGGGGCCTCACCGGTCATCGAGATCGACCACGTGACCAAGAGTTTCGCGGACTACGTTGCGGTGGCCGACGCTGATTTTTCGATCGGCGCCGGTGAATTCTTCTCCATGCTCGGCCCATCCGGATGCGGTAAGACGACTACCCTGCGGATGATCGCCGGATTCGAGAGCCCGACTTCCGGAGCCATCCGACTCGAGGGCGTGGACGTCTCGAAGGTCGCGCCGAACAAGCGTCACGTCAATACGGTCTTTCAGCATTACGCGCTGTTCCCACACATGACCGTGTGGGACAACATCGCCTATGGCCCGCGCAGCCAGAAGAAGGATCGAGCCACCGTCACCAAGAGCGTCAACGAGATGCTCGAGGTGGTCCGGTTGGGCGACTTCGCCAAACGCAGGCCCGCGCAACTCTCCGGCGGCCAGCAGCAGCGGGTGGCGCTGGCCCGTGCCCTGGTCAACTACCCCAGTGCGCTGCTCCTCGACGAGCCACTCGGGGCACTGGATCTCAAGCTGCGCCACGTCATGCAGTTCGAACTCAAACGAATCCAGCGCGAGGTCGGAATCACGTTCGTCTACGTCACCCACGACCAGGAGGAGGCGCTGACGATGAGTGACCGGATCGCGGTCATGAACGCCGGCCACGTCGAGCAGATCGGCACCCCGACGGAGATCTACGACCGGCCCGCCTCGGTGTTCGTCGCCGGCTTCATCGGTCAGGCCAATCTCTGGCCGGGCCGCCACACCGGGCGGGCCAACCGCGACTACGTGGAAGTCGAGGTGCTGGGCACGGCGCTGAAGGCCCGACCGGGCGATACCGCGGTCGAGTCGGGTGGGCAGGTGACCGTCATGGTTCGTCCGGAGCGGGTTCGGGTCGCGATGGAACCCTTCCCCGGAGACACCACCGCCGTGCCGGCCCGGGTGTTGGACATGACTTTCCAGGGTCCGGTGTTACGGCTGTCGCTGATCGCCCCCGACGACTCCCCGATCGTCGCCCATGTCGGTGCCGAACTGGATCTACCCATGCTGCGCCCGGGCGACGAGGTTTACGTCGGCTGGTCACCGGACGCCTCGCTGGTATTGCCGACAGCCACCAATCCCGCGGTACCCGGCCCCGAAGAAACGCCGGACAAGTCCTGATCACCCTGATCGTCTGTCATCGAACGAAGGAAAGGTTGCACCCATGACAAGAGAGAACGACCCCCGAGTGCTTACCCAAACGGCGTCGCGGCGCCGGTTCATCAGCGGCGGAAGCGCCGCCGCGGCGGCGGCATTGATCCTGGGCCCGTCCTTCCTGGCCGCCTGTAGTTCGGGCGAAAAGGCCGCCACCGGTACCTCTGGGGCAGCGGCCGCGCCCGCCGACGATGGTGGCCCGGCAACCGGCAAGCTGCGCATCTCGAACTGGCCGCTCTACATGGCTCCCGGCTTCGTGGCGGCGTTCCAGACCGCGACCGGCCTGACGGTGGACTACAAGGAAGACTTCAACGACAACGAAGAGTGGTTCGCCAAAAACAAGGAACCACTGTCGCGCAAGCAGGACATCGGCGCCGACCTGGTGGTTCCCACCGAGTTCATGATGGCCCGCCTCAACAGCCTGGGCTGGCTCAACGAGATCAGCGAGGCTCGCTGGACCAATAAGAAGAACATGCGGGCTGACCTGCTGGCCGCCAGTACCGATCCGGGTCGAAAGGTCAGCGCGCCCTACATGTCCGGCATGGTGGGTCTTGCGTACAACCGGGCCGCGACCAACCGCGACATCACCACACTGGACGACCTGTGGGATCCGGCGTTCAAGGGCAAGGTCAGTCTCTTCGCCGACATCCAGGACGGGCTGGGCATGTTCCTACTCGCACAGCGCGACTCTCTGGAGGATCTGACGATCGCCGACGTCCAGAAGGCCGTGGACCTGATCAAGGAACAAAAGGATAAGGGCCAGATCCGCCGATTCACCGGCAACGACTACGCCGACGACCTCGCCGCAGGCAATATCGTTGTCGCTCAGGCGTACTCGGGTGACGTGGTGCAGTTGCAGAAGGACAATCCCGACCTGAGATTCGTGGTTCCGGAGTCTGGCGGGACCTCCTTCGTTGACACCATGACGATCCCGTACACCACCCAGAACCAGAAGGCCGCCGAGGAGTGGATCAACTTCGTCTACGACCGCGCCAACTACGCCAAGCTCGTCGCTGAGACGCAGTACGCCCCGGTCCTCAGTGACATGACCGAGGATCTCACCAAGATCGATCCGGCGCTGGCATCAAACCCGTTGATCAACCCGCCGAAGGCGACCCTGGACCTGCTGAAGGCCTGGCCGACGTTGACCGACGAGCAGACCGTCGAGTTCAACAAGGCCTACGCCGCGGTCACCGGCGGCTGATTGATGGCCGGGGTAGCCACCAGCACCCGGCAGCGCAGCCGGATCGCCCCCTACCTGATGATCCTGCCCGCGCTGGTCTATCTCGGGGTGTTCTACGCGGTGCCGTTCGTCTCGCTGCTGCGCACCTCGCTGTCGACCATGGGCGGCTCGGTGTTTCTGCCCGAACTCACCTTCGCCTGGCACTTCAGCAACTACGGCCAGGCGCTCACCGAGTACCGCGACCAGATCCTGCGCTCCTTCGGCTACGCGTTCGCGGCCACCGTGCTGTGCCTGCTGCTGGCCTTCCCGCTGGCCTACGTCATCGCATTCAAGGCCGGGCGCTACAAGAATCTCATTCTCGGCCTGGTGATTTTGCCGTTCTTCGTGACGTTTCTGATCCGCACCATCGCCTGGAAGACGATTCTCGCCGACCAGGGCTGGCTGGTGAATGCGTTGGGTTCGGTGGGCCTGCTGCCCAGCGAGGGCCGACTGCTCTCGACCAGTTGGGCAGTCATCGGCGGGCTGACCTACAACTGGATCATCTTCATGATCCTGCCGCTCTATGTCAGCCTGGAGAAGATCGACAGCCGACTACTTGAGGCCTCCAGGGACCTTTATGGCACCAACCGCAGGATGTTCGCCAAAATCATTCTGCCCCTGGCGCTGCCCGGCGTGCTGGCCGGCAGCCTGCTGGTCTTCATCCCCTCGGTCGGTGACTTCATCAATGCCGATTATCTGGGCAGTGCCAAGACCACCATGATCGGCAACGTCATTCAGAAGCAATTCCTCGTGATCAAGGACTACCCGGTGGCCGCCGCGATGAGCTTCGTACTGATGGCTCTCATCCTCGTCGGGGTGCTGTCCTACACCCGGGCACTGGGCACCGGGGACCTGGTGTGAGGGGACCTGGTGTGAGGGGACCTGGTGTGAGGACATGACAGTTCAGGGTCTTACCGACCTCGCCTCGCCGGGCCGCAACTTCCGGGGCAGCTTCAAGCTGGGCGACTTGGCCCTGCGCACCCTCGCCGGCTTGGTCCTGCTGTTTTTGTTCGTTCCGATCCTGGTGATCATCGTCTTCTCGTTCAACAAACCAGCGGGCAAGTTCAACTACACCTGGCAGGGCTTCACACTGGACAACTGGGCGGATCCGTTCAAGTACCCGGCGCTGACGCAAGCCCTCAAACTCAGCCTCAACGTCGCGGCGGTGTCGACGGCGATCGCACTGGTCCTTGGCACCCTGGTGGCGGTAGCCCTGGTGCGCCAACGCTTCCGGGGCCGAACAGCCGTGGACACCTTCCTGATCCTTCCGCTGACCTCTCCCGAGGTGGTGATGGGCGCCTCACTGTTGACGCTCTTCCTCAGCCTCGGCTGGGCGACCGGCTACGTCACGGTGCTGATCGCGCACGTGGCATTCCAGATCAGTTTCATCGCCATGACCGTGCGCGCCCGGATCCGTGGATTCGACTGGTCCCTGGAGGACGCGTCCTTGGATCTGGGGGCCGGCCCGGTGCGTACTTTCTTCAAGGTGACGCTGCCGTTGATCGTGCCGGGGATCATCGCAGCAGCGATGCTGTCGTTCGCGCTCTCCCTCGACGATTTCATCATCACCTACTTCGTCAGCGGGTCCACGGTGACCTACCCGCTCTACGTCAACGCGGCTACCAAGGCGGCGGTACCACCTCAGATCAACGTGCTGGCGACCGCGATCCTCGGGATCAGCCTCATCCTGCTGGTCGCCGGCACGCTCTACCGGCGCAAGCGGGTCGACATCTGACGGGTCGACGTCTGACCGGTCGACCTGACGGTCAGGGACCCTCTGGCGCTGCGGGGCCGGCGATGAGACGCACTCCCCGCCGGTGCATCTCATCGAGTGCCGCGGCGGTGGAATCGGGGCTGACCCCGGCCGTCAGATCGACCAACACCCGGGTGCGGAATCCCGCGGCGACGGCGTCCATCGCGGTCGCTCGCACGCAGTAGTCAGTGGCGATCCCAACGACGTCCACCTCGTCGACCCCACGGGCACGAAGCCAGTCGGTGAGGCCGACTGAATCCGCGGTACCTTCGAACCCGCTGAAGGCGGCGCGGTAGGCACCCTTGAGGAAGACCGCCTCGATCCGCGTCGTATCCAGTGCGGGGTGAAACTCGGCACCGCTGCTATACGCGACGCAGTGCCGGGGCCAGGACACCGCGTAGTCCGGGTGATCGGCGAAATGATCACCCGGGTCGATGTGAAAGTCCTTCGTCGCGACGACGTGGTCATAACCGGCGTGGCCGTGATCGCGATCAGCTGAGGCCAGCAGTACGTTGATCGCCCCGACGACTGCGTCACCGCCAGTCACAGCCAGCGAACCACCCTCGCAGAAGTCGTTCTGCACGTCGATGATCAACAGTGCCCGCACGCCCACCACGGTAGCCGGAACCCTTCCGCGGAGCGGTATCTTTTGGGCGTGACAGCGTTCGACTTCTTCCGAACCAGCGGACTGCCGGTTCCGGCCGTGGGCGACGCACAAGCCCGCACCATCGCCACCGAGTACTTCGGCGTAGCGGGCACGATCACCGCACTCGGCAGCCAGCAGGATGCCAACTTCCTGGTCAGCGACCACGCCGGGGTGCCGGTCGGGGTACTCAAGATCGCCAACCCGGCGTTCAGCCTGGTCGAACTTCAGGCGCAAGACGCCGCGGCGGCCTTTATCGCCGCCGGCGAGGGGATCCGTACCGCCACCAACCGCGAGTTCGACGCCGTGGCCCCGATCGCCCAGATCGACGTCGACGGCGGATTGTTCGTCCGGATCATCAGTTACCTCGACGGCGGGACACTGAGCGGCGACGGCTACCTCAATCCGGCCCGGGTGCGCGCACTTGGCGACCTGGCAGGTCGGACCACCCGAGCGCTCGCGGGTTTCGATCACGCCGGTGTCGATCGGGTGCTCCAGTGGGATCTGCGCCACGGCATGCGCACCGTGGAAACGCTCGCCGAACACGTCGCCGACATCTCGCTGCGCGAGGAACTCCTATCCGCTGCCGCCCGGGCCTGGGCGGCGGTGGCCGGCCTCGTCGGCGACCTGCCCGTGCAGGTGATTCATGGCGACGTCACCGACGACAACGTGGTGTGCGACGCCCACGGACTGCCCGATGGCCTGATCGACTTCGGTGACCTGACACGTTCCTGGACGATCGGCGAACTGGCCATCGCCGTCGCGTCGGTGCTTCGCCATGACGGTGCAGAACCGGCCAGCACCATGGCGGCCATCGCGGCCTTCCACGCGGTCCGCCCATTGAGTCCGGCGGAGATAACGGCACTGTGGCCGCTGGTCGTACTCCGCGCGGCCGTGCTCGTCGTCAGTGGTCTGCAGCAGTCCGTGATCGACGTCGAAAACGCCTACGCCAACACCGGACTGGACCCTGAACTACGAATTTTTCAGCGCGCCAACGGTATTCCGCTTGACGTGATGACGGCACAGATACGTCACGTTCTTGGGAACACTCTCCCGGCCAAGCCGATCTCCGCAGAGGCACCCCTCATCGCCGGCCTCGACCCGGCTGACATCACCCGCCTGGATCTGTCCGTGGAATCCGATGCCATGGATGCCGGCGCGTGGCTCGACACCGACTGCGAAGACCGGCTGGCCCGCGATGCCATATCCGCCGGCGCCGCCGCGGTGCTCAGTACCTTCGGCGAAGCCCATCTCACCCGTTCGGCGACACTCAGTGAGGTATCTCCGCCCACCATTGCCACCGGCGTACGGGTGTGGCCTTCCAGGTCGCTGACCCTGACTGCACCGTGGCCCGGAGTAGTGGAAACGACACTCTCCGGCGAACACCCGATCCTCACCCTGAGCGGTGTGGCTGGGACCATCGCGATCCGGGGCGGGCTGCGACCGGGGCCGGGCCATCGGGGCGCACCGTGCCGCCGGTGCCGTCCGGCAGCATCGAGTCCCCGGTGGGGATTCAGTGCCGCCGCCCCTTCGATGTCGGCGCCACGACGACGGGGGCGCTCCGATTTCGTCCAACCCGACTACGCAGCCTGGCTGAACCGGGTCAGTGAATTCCGCGGTGCTGCGTTCGGGTTCACGCCGGCGACGGCACCCACGACGACAGCGCCGGACTGCGCTGCCGGCGGCGGTCTCAGTCGTTCGCCGAGTCCCAAGAGCACTACTACCGTCATCCGCCCTGATCGAGCGAGGCTGGCGGGAACACCTGATCAGCACCGACGGGCGCAGTTATTTGGACATGATTAACAACGTCGCGGTCCTCGGCCACGGGCATCCGGCCGTCGCCGACGCCGTCGCTCGCCAGTGGCGACGACTTAACACCAACTCGAGGTTCAACTTACGCCAGCGTGGTGGCGTCTTCGGAGCGCCTGTCGCCACACCCCTGCCGGACCCGCTGGACACCGTGTTCCTGGTCAACTCCGGTTCCGAAGCCGACGATCTCGCGCTGCGATTGGCCATGGCGACCACCGGCCGCCACGATGTCGTCGCCGTCGCGGAGGCCTACCACGGCTGGACCTACGCCACCGACGCGATTTCCACGTCGGTCGCCGATAACCCCAACGCGCTGTCCACCCGGCCGTCCTGGGTCCACACCGTTCCCTCCCCCAATGCTTACCGCGGCGAGCATCGCGGCGCCCAAGCCTCGAAGTACGCGTCTGAGGCGGTCGCGATCATCGACGCGCTTGCCGCTCAGGGACATCCGCCTGCCGCGTTCATCGCTGAACCGTTTTACGGCAACGCCGGCGGGATGGCACTACCCGACGGATACCTGCGCGCTCTGTACGCGGCGGTGCGCGCGGTGGGTGGCCTCGCGATCGCCGACGAGGTTCAGGTGGGCTACGGCCGGACCGGTCGCTGGTTTTGGGCGTTCGAGCAACAGGGCGTGGTGCCCGACATCGTCTGCATCGCCAAGGCGATGGGCAACGGCCAACCCCTGGGTGCGGTGATCACCACCCGGGCGATCGCCGATGCCTATCGGACTCAGGGCTACTTCTTCTCCTCTTCAGGTGGCAGCCCGGTGTCGTGCGTGGTCGGGCTCGCCGTCCTTGACGAGATCGAACGCGAAGGCCTGCAGCGCAACGCGCTCACCGTCGGTGACCAGCTCAAGGCCCGGATCATCGAACTGGCCGAACGTCACCGATTGATCGGCACCGTCCACGGCAGCGGCCTCTACATGGGAGTCGAGTTGGTGCGCGACCGCACCACCCTGGAGCCGGCCACGACCGAGACCGCCGCCATCTGTGAACGGATGCTCGAACTCGGGGTCATCGTGCAACCCACCGGCGATCGCCAGAACGTCTTGAAGATGAAACCGCCGATGTGTCTGACCACCGAGTCCGCCGACTTCTTCGTCGACACCCTCGACCGGGTCCTGGCCACCGGCTGGTAGCGCCTCTCACCTGCTGGGCAGCCGGTCCTGCGCCGGCGGCGACGAAGTTCAAGCGTCGCAACCCGTTTTGCACGGCTGTTGAGCGACTTATAGGGTGGACACATGTCCAATTCGCCTACCGCCGCTTTTTCGGCCCTCGGCGGAGCGTGAGCATGCGCATCGCGCTGCTGTCCTACCGCAGCAAGACGCACTGCGGTGGCCAGGGCGTTTACATCCGCCACCTGAGCCGGGGCCTGGCTGAACTCGGTCACCGGGTCGAGGTGTTCTCCGGTCAGCCCTATCCCGAACTGCTCGATCCCCGGGTGCGCCTGACCGAGGTGCCCAGCCTCGACCTGTATCGCGAACCCGATCCCTTCCGGGTTCCGCATCCCCGCGAGATCCGCGACCGCATCGACCTCCTGGAATTGGCCACCATGTGGACCGGCGGGTTTCCCGAACCCCGAACCTTCAGCCTGCGGGTGTCCCGACTGTTAGCCCGGCGCAGCACGGAATTTGATGTGGTCCACGACAACCAGTGCCTGGGCTCGGGCCTACTCACCGTCGCACGGCATCTCCCGGTGGTGGCCACCGTTCATCATCCGATCACCCGGGACAGGGTGCTCGATCTCGATGCCGCGCGGTGGTGGCGCACACCATCGGTACACCGCTGGTATGGCTTCACCACCATGCAGAAGAAGGTGGCGCGGGCGATACCTGACCTGCTCACGGTTTCCTCTTCCTCGGCTGCGGACATCGCCAACGACTTCGGCGTGAACCCAGATCAGTTGCACGTCGTGCCGCTGGGCGTCGACACCGAATTGTTCAAACCCGCGCCGGAAAGCCGGGTTCCGGGTCGCATCATCGCGATCTCCTCAGCCGATCGTCCACTGAAGGGAATCGGGCACCTCCTGCAGACGGTCGCCAGGCTGCGCGCCCACCACGACCTGGAGTTACAACTGGTGGCCAAGCTCGAACCCCACGGCGCCACCGAGAAGTTGATCGCGGAATTGGGCCTGGCCGATATCGTCCACATCTCCAGTGGCCTGTCGGATTCCGATCTGGCGGCACTGTTCGCCTCCGCGGAAATCGCCTGCATTCCTTCGCTGTACGAGGGCTTCTCCCTGCCGGCCGTCGAGGCGATGGCCAGCGGCATTCCGATTGTCGCCAGCCGGGCGGGCGCCCTGCCGGAGGTACTCGGCTCCGGGGGCGAATGCGCAGATCTCGTCGCCCCCGGCAATGTCGAAGAACTCACCGGCGCATTGAGCCGCCTGCTCGACTCCCCCGGACGACGGCAATGGCTGGGCACGGCCGGGCGTCGGCGCGCGCTGGACGTCTTCAGTTGGGAATCGGTGGCCGCCCAGACGGTACGCATCTATGCCCGGGCCATCGAGCGAAGCGGGTCACCGCGCCGCGAAGTGACGGCGGTCGATGAACCATGCTGACGGTGGACTATGACCGGCTTGGCGTGGGGGCCGGAACCAAGGTCATCGACGTCGGCTGCGGGGCCGGGCGGCACAGCTACGAGGCCTACCGCCGAGGCGCCGACGTGATCGCCTTCGACCAGAACGCCGAGGAACTCGCCGAGGTCGACACCATGCTGCAGGCGATGGGCCAGGCCGGTGAGGCGCCTGCCGCGGCGAAGGCCCAGGTGGTTGTCGGCGACGCACTGGCCCTGCCCTACCCCGATGGCACCTTCGACGTCGTAATTGCGTCAGAGATCCTCGAACACGTGCCCGACGACGACACCGCGATCGCCGAGTTGGTGCGGGTCCTGCGACCCGGGGGCCGCCTCGCCATCACGGTGCCACGGTGGTTGCCGGAGAAGATCTGCTGGCTGCTGTCGGACTCCTACCACGCCAACGAGGGCGGCCACATCCGCATTTACCGGGCCGACCAATTGCGATCAAAGCTTCAGCGCCGCGGGATGACTGTCACCGGATTCCATCACGCTCACGCCCTGCACTCGCCCTACTGGTGGCTCAAATGTGCTGTCGGCGTTAACAATAATGACCATCCCGCGGTACGGGCCTATCACAAGCTGCTGGTGTGGGACATGATGAGTAAGCCAACGCTGACCCGGGTGGCCGAAACAGTCCTCAACCCGGTGGCGGGAAAAAGCGTCGCGGTGTACTTCGAGAAGCCGCCGGCTGCGGTGAAGCGGAATGCCGATGCCCGGGTCTGACATCGCTGGCGTGCCGGGGATCGCCGGGATCCTCACACCTGCGCAGTGCCGGCAGACGGCGGAGTCGATCGCGACGATCCAGCTAAGCTCGGGTGAGATCCCCTGGTCACTGGCCGGGCATACCGATCCATGGGATCACGTCGAGTGCGCCATGGCATTGACGGCCGCCGGACTCATCGAACAGGCCCGAGCAGCCTACGAGTGGAGTCGCGCGCGGCAACGCAGTGACGGGTCCTGGGCAATCCAGTACCGCCGCGGCGTGGTCGAAGACTCCAACACCGACAGCAACTTCTGCGCCTACATCGCTGCCGGCGTGTGGCATCACGTGCTGATCACCGACGACCGCGATTTCGCTGAGCGGATGTGGCCCACTGTGCGCGACGCCATTGACCTAGTGCTCAACCTGCAGGCCGGAACCGGCGAGATCTACTGGGCGCAAGGGCCGAACGGGGTGTTCGACGAGGCTCTGTTGACCGGGTGCGCCAGCATCTACCACAGCATCCGGTGCGCGCTGGCCCTCGCTGATTACCTCGGCGAACAGCAACCCGAGTGGGAGGTCGCGGTCGGCCGACTCGGCCATGCCATCACCGACCATCCGGACGCATTCACTGAGAAACCGAAACACTCGATGGACTGGTACTACCCGATTTTGTCCGGTGCGGTGCGCGGTGCGGCCGCGCACGACAGGATCGCCGAGCGCTGGAGTGATTTCGTCGTTGACGAACTGGGCATCCGCTGCGTGGACGATCGTCCATGGGTGACCGGAGCCGAGACCTGTGAGTTAGTGATGGCCTTGGACGCTATGGGTGAGCGTGACAGGGCACTGACGCAGTTCAAGGCGATGCAGCACCTCCGCGAAGTCGACGGTTCGTACTGGACCGGATTAGTGTTCTCCGACGGCAAGCGCTGGCCGGTGGAGCGCACCACCTGGACCGGTGCGGCCATGATCCTCGCGGCCGACTCGCTGTCGGAGACCACTGCCGGCAGCGGAATCTTCCGTGATGATGCACTTCCCAGGGGCCTGGAAGGCGATTACGACTGCGAGTGCGTCCGCAGCTGATCGCCCGGCACGCCGCGGGTCCGCTCCAGTACCCGAAGCGAACCGGTAGCGCTGACTTCAGTGAATTCGCCGGAATCCAAAGCCCGGCAGTAGATGTGATACGGCGGACGACCACCGTCGCGGGGGTCGGGAAACACATCGTGAATGATCAGTGCGCCGCCCACGGCCACCCTTGGTGCCCAGCCGTCGAAATCCGCCTGCGCAACTGCTTCACTGTGGCCGCCATCAACGAACAGCAACTCCAGCGGTGTCCGCCAGCCACGCGCCACCACGGTCGACTTTCCGACCACCGCCACGATCGTGTCATCGAGTCCGGCGGCGTCCAGGGTGCGGCGGAACGTCGGGAGCGTGTCGAAGCGCCCGCTGACCGGGTCCACCATCGTGGTGTCGTGGAACTCCCACCCGGGTTGGTGCTCCTCGGATCCGTGATGGTGGTCGACGGTGTAGAGCACGCTGCCGATCCGGGCGGCAGCCGCACCCAGGAGCACAGTCGATCGGCCGCAGTAGGTGCCGATTTCGACCGCCACCCCACCGGAAAGGAAGCGTGTGGCTGCGTCGAAAAGCGCTCTGCCCTCATCAGCCGGCATAAATCCGATGACCGACTCGGCGAGGGCGAACAGTCGTGCGGTTTCGGCGTCGAGATCATTCGCGGTGTCGGCCATGGTGTGAACCTAACGTGGGGCCTCAGAAGCAGTCGGACGCACCGTCGACAACGAACAGCGCACCACTGGTGTAGGAGCTGTGCTCGGTGCACAGGAAGGCGATCGACGGCGCGATCTCCTCGACGCGGCCGAACCTGCCGAGCGGAATGTGCGCCACCTCGGAGTCGATCAGCGCGGGAATCCCTTGCATCGGGGCCGTCATCGGGGTGTCGATCGTTCCCGGTGCCACCGCGTTCACCCGGATACCGTCCTTAGCCCATTTCACCGCGAGCGTGCGAGTCAACGCGATGATGCCGGCCTTGGCGGCGCTGTACCCGGGAACCATAGTCACCGCCCGCAGTGCCGACATCGACGCCAGATTCACCACCGAGGCTCCACCGGCGGCGGTGGATGCCGTCAACGCGCGACGCATCGCAACGGTGAGCCGATAGGTTCCGTTGAGATTGAGCGCGACGGATGCGTCGAAGCCGTCGGGTTTCGACTCGTCGAGACCACCGGGGAAGTTGGCGCCGGCATTATTGACCAGCACGTCGAGTTGCTCGAACCGCCCTTTCAGCGCGTCAATGGACGCCGGATCGGTGAGTGCTAGCTGCGCGTAGGCCAACCCCGACAGGTCGGTGTCGTACTCCCCCGCACTGGCCCGGGTTCCGGTGACGGTGACATCGGCACCGGCATCCCGGAACAGAACGGCGGTCGCATGTCCGATTCCGCTGGTGCCTCCGGTGATGAGCGCGCGGGTGCCGGTGAAGTCGAAGCTGATCCGCGCGCTCATGTGTAATCCGCGATCTGTTTCTTCAACCACGATGTCTCCCAGAAGTTGTCGCTGTCGGCAAGAAGTCGTTCATGGGCGGCTTTCAAGACCCGGCGGGCACCCGGGTGGCCGGTATCGGTATCGGTCACCTTCTCGGCCAGGTGGATCGCCTGCACCGGCCGACCGGAGTCCAGATGGGCTTGCGCACGTGCGACGAGTGCGTCAGCCCCGGCCAGTTCCACCAGATCGGCGCTGATATCAACCGGGTCCACCGGATACAACTCGGTGGTGGACCGGTGGTGAAACCAGCCCGAGTAGTTCTCCCAGATCGCCCGCACGCCCCAGGCCACCTTTCCGTAACCCTGCCCCACCTCGAGGTGCTCCGGAAGGGTGATCTCGCGCATCAGCGTCCGGACGTCCTTGCCGGAATTCATACCCTCGACCGTCGCATCGTGGACGTACTGCACGGCATCGCGCAGGCGGGTGAGTTCGAATTGGATTCGCTCCCCACCGGTGATCGGCGCGAAGTGACCGGTGAGAAGGATTTCGGGTGCCAGCGCACGGACCCTTTCGATGGTCTCGATCACCGTGAGTGCATCCCGGTAGCGGTCTCCCCGCATGGTGACGAGATTCGGCATATGGCCAAACAGGGCGCCGAACACATTGCCGCACAGGCAGATTCTCTCATCGGGTAACCAGACCACCATCGAGTCGGTGGTCTCTCCGCCGGGCGTAGCGATGAGTTCGAGGGTCCGCTCGCCGACGCGAAGAGTGAGCCCGTCCTCAACGACGATGTCCGCGGCCGGTGTGCTCTGGCCGGGCAGCTTGCGGCCGAATCGTTCCTGAATTCGGGCGATGCCGGTGGCCAGGGTGTCGGAGAACGCGAATGCGCTGCGGGATATCCGGTACCGCGCCAGTCGCTCGTTGTCATCGCGCCACTGCGACCAGTTCGCCTGTGCCACGATTTTCGTGTCGGGATCGCGCACGCTGTCCAGACCGCCGACGTGGTCGTAGTGGCCCTGGGTGAGGATGACGTACGCCACCGGGGCAGAGTCGATTGAATCCAGATTCGCCCGGTGAACCGGGCCCTCGAATCCCATCCCCGCGTTGATCACCACCCGACCGTCCGCGGTCGGCAGCAGGTAGACATTCGACAGCCCCGGCGAGCACCAGATTCCGGGGACAACCTCAAAGACCTCATCGGGAACCGCGGGCACCATCGCTTCGGCGCCGGGCCGGCTTCGGTAGGCCGGTTCGGAAGTCCGCCATCGGCTTCTCCTGTCAGCTCTCACCCACACGACTGCCGACCTCGGGCCGGATGTCGAAGCGGTCTAAGTAGAAGTCGAACCGGGACCGGACGTCTTCGGGCGTCACCCCGAAATGGCGGTGCAGGTCATACCGAATAGCGCCGTGCTTACCTCGTGGATTGCTGCCGAGATACCGCTCGAAACTCTTGCGCACCCCGGGAGTCAACTCGATTCCGGCGCGGCCGTACAGGGCCTCGAGCACAGTGATCTCATTGCCGCCCAATTGGTGGAAGCTGATGTCGATGCTGCGCTCGGCCGGCACCAGATCACGGTCACGCACGCCGGCGCTCAGCAGCCGGTGAATCCGATCGGTCCAGTAACCAATCAGCCATTCGGGATCAATGCTCCTGCGGCGGAGGCGATCCGCGTAGGCCATCATCGTGACCGTCGATTGGATGACGGCGACCGGATCTCGGTGAGTGAACGCGACCGTGGCATCGGGGAACGTCGCCGTCAATGCGGGCAACTGCTCCGAATGCTGCGGGGACTTCAGCACCCAGGTACGTGGGCCCCGGAAGAAGGTGAGCGCCTGCAGCACCTTCTTCATGTAGCCGTAGTGCTGGATCTGGTCGAGCGCCAGGTAGGTGTCGCGCCAACTCGGCACGCGGGCCAGCCATTCGAGGATGTAGCTGGCAAAGTCGAGATCAAGAAGCTCAACCTCTTCCTCGATCGCCTCGGGGAACTGATCGTGCATTGCCGCCACTAGGGGCATGTTCGCCAACATCGCATCGTGTTCGGCCTTTGCCCGGGAGTAGCGGGGATCTATACCGAAGATGTCCGGCCCCCGACCGGAGGCGGGGATGGGTTCCTGGCTCTCCCAGTAGGGCAGGGCCCGTCGGCGCCGGTCAGCCGCGAGCAGATTGACCAGGTGTGTGGTGCCCGATCGCGGCATGCCCACCACGATGATCGGCTTTTCGATCTCGATCGACTCGATCTCCGGGTAGCGCTTGATCAGGTCAGCCAGCGAGATCCGATTCCGCAGCAGCCGGACGATGCGTGACCGCAGTGTGCCCCGACCCAGCTGGGTCAGGGCCGTATCGGCGTCGACCGCCCCCGCAAATGCAGCGAGGCGCGCTGCGAAGTCTGTCGTGTAGCCGAGATCGTCGGACCCCGCACCGGCGATGGCCTCGTCGATCATCTGGTCGATGTCGAGTGAGACCGGCCGCGATTCGGTGTATTCGAGTACCTGGCGCTGAGTCTCGGTGAGCCGGGGATCGATGAGATCGTCGATAACAATGGTCTGCGCCGAAGAACCCACTGTTCGTTTCTCCGTCCTGATCGTTATGTTTGGAGCGCAACACCGCACGCGGCACCGACCAACCTATCGCCCATCGCAACCCGGCCGTCGCGATCCGAGGAGGGCCCAATGACCACCATCGAACAGGTCCGAATCGTCGAAGCGGGAAAGATCAGCCTCGACCGGGTCGAGCTGCCCCCGTGCGGACCCCGCGATGCGATCGTCGAGGTCGCAGCCTGCGGCATCTGCGGAAGCGACCTCAGCTATATCCGCCTCGGCGGACTTGCGGGCCCCAGCGGGGAACCGATGGCACTCGGTCATGAACTTGCAGGCACCGTCACAACGGTCGGCGCCGAGGTCACCGACATCGCCGTGGGTCAGCGGGTGGTGGTCCATCCCGGCGCGGACGACATCGGCCGAATCGGCAATGGCACCCCCGAAGGCGGGCTCTCCGATGCAGTTCTGGTCCGGGAGGCGGCCCGCGGCGGACGGTTGTTCGCGATCCCCGATGACATGACGTTTGACGTCGCGGCTCTGGCCGAACCGGTCGCGGTCGGGATGCACGCGGCCGAACAGGCCGGCGTCGATCTCGACGACAAGGTCGCGGTCTTCGGGTGCGGCCCGATCGGTCTGGCGGCGATCGCCAGCCTGGCCGATCGCGGCCTGACCGACATCGTCGCCGTCGACCTGTCCGCGACGCGCCGACGGCTGGCGGAGACCCTCGGAGCGGCGAACAGCATCGACCCCGGGGAAACCAGTGTCTGGGCCGAACTGAGTCGCCTGCACGGCACGGCGCAGGTTCAGTTCGGCACCGCCCCGGCCACCTCTGCGTACATCGAGGCCACTGGTTCGTCGAAGATGCTCACCAAGATCATCGACCGCGCCGGACGGGCCTCGACCATCTGCGTCGTCGCACTGCACTACGAACCTGTACCGGTCAACTTCCTCAGCGTGCTGATGAAGGAACTGACCATTCGGGGTTCGATCGAGTACCCGGCGAACTTCGGGGACGCGATCGAACTGTTGAGCCGCCGCGATCTTTCGCCGCTGATCACCCATCGCTACCCACTCAGCGAAATAACCTCAGCCCTGGAAGTTCTCGACAGCAGCAGGGAGTGCGGCAAGGTCATGATCGAGATGCGATAGCTACGTTGAGGAGCCTCGCCGACGACCTGCACGGTAGATTGGCCTCACCTACTCGCGAGGAGCGTACTGATGACCGATCAGGATCCCAACGCCTTCGGGTCGCCCTCGGCTATCCCCGCCCCACCCGGGCTATCCCCCGCCCCCACCCTAGGTTTTCCTCCTCCCCGGGCTACCCGCCGCCCCCGCCGGCGAACTACCTACCCCCGCCGGCCGGTTGTCCCCGCCGGCCGGACCCGCCGCCACTGGACCCTACGGCGCCCAGCTCTATGGCGGCGGCTATCCGTCGACACCGCCCGCCGCGTGGGGCGGCCACCCGGCAGCCTGGGTTCCCGATTCGGCGCCCGGGTGATCGACGGAATCCTGGTGGGCATTTTCGCGAGCCTGCTCGCGGCACTGTTCAAATCCAGCGGCAGCATCCTGGTGACCGGCCTGTTCACCGGCCTGTTGATGTTCGTCTACTTCGTTGCCTTCGAGGTGACCCAGGGCCGCACCCTGGGTAAGCGTCTCCTCGGCCTGAGTGTGCGCGGCCCCGGCGGTGCGCCGAAACCGGATTTGAAGCAGTCGGCCATCCGCAACGCCTTCACCCTGCTGCCGATAGTGCCCTTTATCGGTGGTGTGCTGGGCGTCGTCGCCATCGTGGTGATCGCGATGACAATCAACAGCAGCCCGACCAAACAGGGCAAGCACGACGAGATGGCCGGGGGCACCCAGGTCGTCAAGTCCTGACAGGACCTCCGGCCGCGAGCGACGCGCTGGCCGGCTATCCGGTCAGGCCGCCGCCGCTGCCGCGCCCCGTACTGTTCGATCAGCACTGGGGCGAACTGACTTTTGTCCACTGGCCGGTGCGGCCGGCCGACGTCGTCCACCTCTTTCCCCCGGGCACCTGCCCAGACGTATTCGACGACGGCATGACCTATGTGGCTCTGGTGCCGTTCAAGATGAGCCGCACCCGGGTCGGGCCAAGCCCGCCGGTTCCGTACTTCGGCACCTTCGCCGAGACCAACATCCGGCTCTACTCCCTGGACGCGGATAGGCGTCACGGCGTGCTGTTTCTCTCGCTCGAAACATCGCGCCTTGCCGTGGTTGCGGCCGTGCGTCTCGCGATGGGCATCCCCTACACCTGGGCGCGGATGCGGATCGATGAGTCCGCGGAGCAGATCAGCTATCAGAGCCAGCGGCGCTGGCCTCAGCGAGGCCTGCGCAGTCTCCTGTCGATCCGAATCGGCGACCCGGTGACGCCGACGCCGCTGGAAGTCTGGCTGACCGCACGCTGGGGGGCGCACACCCGCAAGGCCGGCCGGACCTGGTGGGTGCCCAACGAGCATGAACCGTGGCCGCTGCGTTCGGCGTCGATCCTCGAACTCGATGACGAATTACTGGCGGCCAGTGGAGTGCGGGTGGTCGGCGGACCGTTGCGGGCGCTGTACTCCCCCGGTGTCCACACCCGATTCGGTCGCCCGAGGGTCCTCCGGGGAGCCCCTAGCCCGGGGAGCCCCCAGTCCGGGGAGCCCCCAGTCCGGGGAGCCCCCAGTCCGGGGAGCCCCCAGTCCGGGGAGCCCTAGTCAGGTGATGCGGGGCAACTCATCAAGCGCGCCGGTGTCGAGCACGTGGCCGCAGTGCCGTTCCAGCATGGTCAGGAACATGTCGTCGCCGCGATCGGTGCGCACCACCAGCATCGACGACACAATCGTCATCATCACACCGAAAAAACTCTGCCGGCGCACGCCCTCGCGGACCTCGTCTGCGGTGAGCGGAAATTGAGGTCCCAGACCCCGGTGATAGGCGGTCAACAGTTCGTCGTAGTGGTTCCGGCGAACCTCTGTCGGAAGCGCGCAACCGAGAAAGTAGGCGACGTCGGTCATCGCCGGACCCCAGGTGACCGTCTGCCAGTCCACCACGGTCAAGTCGCGCAGCGATCCGGGCCGGCCGAAGAGCATGTTGTCCAGTCGGTAGTCGCCGTGGACCAGGCCGTTGAGGCGACCCGACTCCTGGGCGGCGTAGGCGTCGAAAGCCTCCACCAGACGCCCGCACACATCGCGCTGGGCGGCGGTGATGGCGTCGCCGTAGCGATCGCCGAAACCCGCATACAGCGCGGTGATCAACTCCTGGTTGACCGGCGTCTCGCGGTTGAGCCATTCGGCCTGCGCCAGGGTCGCGCTGCCGATCAGCGGGGAGTGCAGGCGGCCCAACTGGCTCAGCGCCAGGGTGGCATCGGCGAGCGTGGCTCCGCGGATTTCATCACCGACCTCCGCCGGAGCGGCGTCGTCGAGCAGCAGGGTGAAGAAGCCGGTCTCAGGTTCATGGGCGCGGTGGTAGCAGTGCGCGATCGGTCCGGATCGCGCACTCAGCCCGGGTGCAACCTCGGCATAGAACCGCACTTCGCGCTCATAGAGTCCCAGCGCGAGGCCGGTCTGCCTACTGACCGGGTCGGTGGCGGCGACCTTGAGCACCACCGAACCCGGACCCCGGTCGCGGGCCTCATAGTGGAGTCCGACTCGGTAACACTCGCTCATCTGCCCGGTCCCGATGCGCTCGACGGTGAAGCCGTCGACCCGGCCCGCACCGATGGCGACGGTCAGCCAGTCGGCCGTGAGGTCCCCGGGTCGTTCGATCACGGTGTCGGTGTGAGGGCGAACTCCGCCCAGGCCTCGCGGCGGTGCGGATGCGGGTCGTATTCCACATGGGTGTGTCGGTCGAATACCAGTACCGGACGCTCTACGGAGTTGTAGACGGGCCAGTCGTCGCCGGGCACCCCGGTGCGGGCGAACTCGTGCCAGCGGGTCTGTACCTGATGACTGACCTTGACCGCGGCACGCTGATCCACGCCGGCGGTCAACACGGCGCCCACCCGGGACCGGTAGATGCCGAATACCGCAAGAAGTTCGGTCGCATGGGTCGCGCCGAAGCCGGTCCAGTGCAGCGTTCGCGGCGCGAAGTCGTAGCGGTAGACGTAGGTGGGCGCCAGCTTTGCGTGCGCCTCGGCAATCTGCCAGGCAGCCGTGTTGAAGATCATGTCGCCGCCGAACTGCACGCAGGCCTTCGGATGCGGATAGTGCGGATAGGCGGCGAGAACACGTTGGCGTACCTCCGGCGGCGAGTGGGCCAGCATCCGTTCGATCGCGTGCTCGGTCGTCGGCAGTAGTTTCAGGAACCGGGTGAACAGCTTTCCCTCGTCGGCGTTCGTCCCGACGATCAGCGGGATCTTGTGCGCGGTGCCCTGTCTCATCGCGTCGAACGGATCCAGCGGCAGGAACTCGTCTCCGCAGGTGGGGCCGACGGGGGCGGCTCCCATCATGGAGTCCATGCTGGTGGTCATCACGACGTCCATGGCGCGCACCAGGTCGGCCGGGCGGGCCCTGAGCAATGCCGCGGCGGCGTTATCCCGGTCGATCCCGAGTTCATCGACGAACCGGCCGGCAAACTCAGCGGCGACTTCGGCCGAGCTGACCATGCCCGATGCGGGACTCTGCGCAATCGCCTGGGCGAAAAGCCCTTTCGCTTCCGGAACCGCGAGCAGCGTGCTCACCGCGTGCGCTCCGGCGCTCTCACCGAAGATTGTCACGTTCTCCGGGTCGCCCCCGAAAGCCGCGATATTGTCCCGAACCCACCCGAGCGCCATCACGAGATCGCGGAGGAACAGATTGCTGTCGATGGAGATGGCGGCTGTCGCCAGCGATGACAGATCCAGACAACCCAGGGCGCCGAGGCGGTAGTTCACCGACACGTACACGCAGCCCCGGCGGGCCAGCGTAGCGCCGTCGTAGATCGGGGTGGCCGAACTGCCCAGGATGTAGCCGCCACCGTGAATGAAGAACATCACCGGCAACGGTTGGTCGTCCGGTGCCGAACCCGACCACTTCGGGGTCACGACGTTGAGGGTCAGGCAGTCCTCGCTCGTCGGCTGGTACTTGCCGCCGGAGATCATCGTGTAGCGGCGCTGCTGAGGCGCACAACTACCGAAGCTGTGGCAGGGCAGCACTCCGGACCAGGCCTGTGCCGGTTGCGGCGCCCGGAACCGAAGCGGCCCGACCGGCGGCCGCGCATAGGGAATCGAACGCCACCGATTGACTCCATCAAGGGCGAATCCTTCGACCACCCCGTTGGCAGTGGACACCCGGACCGTGTGTTCGTGCATGCACCGACGGTAGCGAACGACTCACGTCCGCCGCGCCTGGCCTGCCCAGACGGCCGTGGCGGTTAGCCTTGCGACATGCGGATCGCTGCGGTGCTGGCCGCGTCGGTGCTGGTGGCGTCGGTGCTGGTGGCGGGTTGCGCAAACCAGCCAGACACCCGGTCCGGGTCCATCCAGCTCACACCGATCTCCCCGTCGCGCGCCGCGGTGACCCCCGCCCCTGGCGCGAGTGCTGCGCCGAGCACCCCCTCTTCGGCCACCGCAACGGCCGCGCCGGCCGCCTCAGCTCCGATCGCCGATGTGATCGCCTGGGTGGAGGCCGCGGGTCCGGTTGATGGTGCGGACTTCGGTATCGCGCTGCGCAATGGAGTCACGACGCCACTGGCCGAGGATGTCGCCTTCACCACACCGTCGGGCACCAGTTGCATGACCGATTCCAAGAACGGATCGACGGCATTGGCCTGCCTGGTGAACCTGATTGACCCACCGCCGCAGCCCCCGGACATCTACGGCGCATGGAAGGGCGGGTGGGTGGATTTCGATGGTGCCGCCGTCCAGGTGGGCTCGGCTCACGGCGATCCGGGCCGATTCAGCGCCGGGCAGGGGCCGCCGTTACCCACCGACAGATCTCTTTCGTTCGGCGACTTCCGTTGCCGCACAGACACATCCACCTTGATATGCGTGAATTATGCGAATCGGACTGCGGTACGCTACGACGATGCCGGAATCGAGACCTACGGCTGCACCCGCGAATCCTCACCCGAATCGGGTGTCGGCATCCGGTTCACCTGCTGAGGGCCAGCACCGCTGGTCAGCGCCATCCGTCGGCCGCCTCGACCGACCGTATCAACTCGCCACACAACTGGCGCAATTCTGCGACCGGCGCACCCTCCTCGACGGCGGTCGCGATGTCTTCGGCCGCGCAGCGCACCTGATAAACCCGATCGGACAACTCGGCGGCCTGGTCGGCTGAGAGCACCACCGCATCGGGTGCCACCGCGGTGCCTTTGACCAGCGCCCGCTGCTCATAGGCCCGCTGGCGGCAGGACTGGCGGCAATACTGCCTGCGCCGACCCAATCCCACGTCGACTACTTCGCGCCCACACCACCGGCACGGCTGTGGGCGGGTGCGGCGCGTCACAGGCTTCAGACTAAACCGGCCCTCCCCCGGTCCCGGTATCATGGGGAAGTCGGCACCGCACCGCGATGCACCGACGTCGCGATTAGCCCGATCTACGTGCAACCGATCTAAACGCAAGGAGAAAGACCATGGCGGATCGTGTCCTGAGGGGCAGTCGGCTGGGGGCCGTGAGCTACGAGACCGATCGTAACCATGACCTGGCGCCGCGACAGGTTGCGCGATACCGCACCGAGAACGGCGAGGAATTCGACGTCCCCTTCGCCGACGACGCGGAGATTCCCGGCAATTGGTTGTGCCGCAACGGCCTTGAGGGCACCCTGCTCGAGGGCAACCTGCCAGAGCCCAAGAAGGTCAAGCCGCCCAGAACGCACTGGGACATGCTGCTGGAACGTCGCTCAGTCGAAGAACTGGATGAACTTCTCAAGGAACGCCTGGACCTGATTAAGACCAAGCGGCGCGGGTAGCCCCCGCCGGCGGCAGCGTCAACCGCGCACGCCACGGGCCCGGTCTAGGCGCCCGCCGACGCCCCACCGGGCCACCTTGGTCATCGCTTCCCGAATGTTCGAGCCGCTCATTTTCGACACGCCGAGTTCGCGCTCGGTGAACGTGATCGGTACCTCGACCACGGTGAAGCCGTTATTGATGGTTCGCCAGGTCAGGTCGATCTGGAAGCAGTAACCCTTTGAATCCACGGTGGCCAGATCGAGCTTCTCCAGGGCCTCGCGACGGTAGGCCCGGTAGCCGGCGGTGATGTCGTGGATCCCGACACCGAGTAGCAGCCGGGAGTAGGTGTTGGCCGTCTTGGACAGCACCAGTCGGCGCCACGGCCAATTGCGCACCGTCCCGCCTTCGACGTAGCGGGAACCGATGGCCAGGTCGGCG
Organism: Mycobacterium sp.; assembly: GCA_018401645.1. Taxonomy (GTDB): domain Bacteria; phylum Actinomycetota; class Actinomycetes; order Mycobacteriales; family Mycobacteriaceae; genus Mycobacterium. Next base: position 50,401 of record JAGYKK010000007.1, read on the forward strand.
CCGTTGTCGACGGCCTCCAGAAGCCGGTAGAGCTGTTCGGGCGCGTGGCTGCCATCGGCGTCCATTTCCACCAGAACGGCATATTTGCGGGCCAGACCCCACGCGAAACCGGCCAGGTAGGCCGCCCCGAGGCCATCCTTGACGACGCGGTGCATGACGTGGATGCGGTCGGGATCGGCGCGCGCAAGTTCGTCGGCGAGTTCACCGGTCCCATCCGGACTGGAGTCATCGACGACGAGAACGTGCACATCGGGCCGGGCCTTGTGCACCCGCCCAAGGATCAGTGGCAGGTTTTCCAGTTCGTTGAAGGTCGGAATGATCACCAGAGTCCGCTGGCCGGAAGGCTCGACCGCCTTCTTGGCCCGGCCCTTGCCCTGGGTGCTCATGCGACTCCTTTGTCGTGCCGGCCGGTCTCACGCCGAGTGCGCCGTGGACGCACGAATCCACTATTCTGCAGTATCGCGGCACCGATTGCGGCGACCGCGATCGCCACCAGAAGCCACTGCAGTGGCTCGGCCCAACCGGTGGCCGGGGTTTGCGCAGTCCGTAAACGCACGTCGACGTCGAGGTAGGCGGGCGTAAAGAATGCGGTTCGGGCCATTTCCCTGCCGTCGGGCGCGATCGCTGCACTGATGCCGGTGGTTCCTGCCACTACCAGGTAGCGACCGTGTTCGACTGCCCGCAGCTTCGCGAACGCCAACTGCTGTTCACTCATGGCCTCGTCGAAGGTGGCGTTGTTGGTGGGCACAGCCAGCAGCTGGGCGCCATTGCGCACCGACTGGCGCAATGCGCGGTCGAAGATCACCTCCCAGCAGGTGGCCACCCCAACCGGCACGCCCGCCGGCCGAACCACACCGGAACCGTTGCCGGGTACGAAGTAGCCTGCGCGATCTGCGTAGGAGGACAGCAGGGAGAAGAAGGCACGCCACGGCAGGTACTCGCCGAACGGCTGAACAATCTGCTTGTCGTGGCGCTCGCCCGGACCGTTCCGGTGATCCCAGACGATCACGGTGTTCGATGCCGTTGGGTTCGTCGGCGTCGAATCCGGGCGCGCGACGACTGCCCCGACCAGGATCGGTACTCCGATAGCGCGGGCGGCGACGTCGATCTGACCGGCGGCGTCGGCGTTGGCCAGCGGGTCGATATCCGCGGAGTTCTCCGGCCAGATCACGAACCTCGGCGCCGGTGCCTTCCCGGCCCGGACGTCATCAGCGAGTTGAACGGTCTGGCGAACATGGTTGTCCAGGACCGCGCGACGCTGACTGTTGAAGTCCAGGCCCAGGCGCGGGACGTTGCCTTGGACCGCCGCAACGGTGACCACCGGCTCCTGATCGGTCGGGACCGCTGCGCGCCGAACGCCGGGGGAAGCGATTACGGTCATCAGCAGCACCGCGCAGACGCCCGCCACGGCGGTGATGAGCTCACCTGTATCGGAGTTCGAATCGGGTTCGGTTGGAGCCCGGCCCACCCGGCGTGCGACCTGCAGTACCAGGGCACACAGCGACGTGGCAAGCAGTGCCACAGCGAACGACACCAACGGGGTGCCGCCCAGTTGCGCCAGCACCAGCAAGGGGCCATCAGCTTGGCTGAAAGCCGTTACACCCCAGGGGAACCCACCGAAGGGGATGCTCGACTTCAACCATTCCTGCAACGACCACACCGTGGCCACCCACAGCGGCCAGGCCGGTAGCCGGGATACCAGGACCGCGAACGCCCCAAACACCGCGACAAAACCTGCCTGCAAGACCGATAGTGCAATCCACGGAATCGGGCCGACGAGTCCACTGATCCACGGCAACAGCGGCAGATAGAACGCCAAGCCGAACAGGAACCCGTATCCAAACCCGCCGGCCAGTGTGGTCTTCGGATGCACCAGCACCCAGGTCAGCAGACCCAGTGCGGGCACCGCAGACCACCACCACCCAATCGGCGGAAAACTGACACACATCAGCAGACCCGCCAGCACGGCTACGGCGGAACGGAGTAATCGGCTATCCATGCAGCACCATGCCGCGGTGCACGGTCTGGCGGCACCGCGGTGATGGATCGCCGGGTTCCAGGCGCGGGAGGGCCGACACCCTGGATCGGGAATCAGTGGACCAGCGTTGCACGCTGTCCGCGGGCGCACTGACCGCGAAGTCGTCGGTCTCCCAGACCGCGTAGGAAGCGGGCGCCCCGGCGACGAGTGTTCCGATCAGGCCATCACGTACCCCGCCGGCCCGCCAGGCGCCGCGGGTGGCGGCGGCGAACGCGGCCCGCACCGAGATCGCGCTGCCCGGACTCTGGTGCTGACTTGCCGCGCGCACCCAGGCCCATGGGTCCATCGGCGTCACGGGGTGTCCGACCCGAACGACAACCGCACACCGGCCGAGGCCAACACCGCCAGGGGTTGAGCGAAGCGGCCCGGTCGCGCCCGAGTCGCCGGGCGTACATGCCGTCCGGACCGCCCCAGAGTGCGTCGAACCCCGGTTGCACGCTGGCGGTGATGCCCCAGGCACCCAGTTTCGCCGCCTGCTCGGCGGACACCATTTCCAGGTGTTCGAGCCGATGACCGCAGCGGGCGACCATCGCAATCCGGAACCGCTCAACAGCCGCACCGAGAGCATCAACGGCCGCCGAGACCGCCGCGTCGCCGATGACGTGAAAACCCGCCGTCACACCGGCCTCGGTGCAGGCAAACAGGTGCTCGGCGATGGCGTCGGAGTCTAGATAGCGGTTGCCGGTGCCGCCGGCGCGTCGGCGTACGGCTCGCACAGCCATGCCGTTCGTGAGCCGAGAGCGCCGTCCACGAACAGATCACCGGCCAGACCGTGGGCACCTGTTGCCTCGATCAGGGCGCGGGCCTGAGCCGCGCTGGAGACTGCCTCACCCCAGTAGCCCACCACATCGACCCCGTGTTGGTAGGCCCGCAATTCGTCCCAGTCCGCTATCCCACCGATCTCGGGGCCAGCGCACTCGTGGACGGCCACAATGCCCGCCGCGGCAGCGGCGTCCAATGCCGCGCGGCGGGCGTCGTCGCGTTGCTCGACGGTCAACAGCCGGCGCGCTTCGGCCCGGACCAGGTGGTGGGCTTGGGCCGACAGTGGAAGCTGCGGATCGAAACCGGGCACCGCCGACAGTCCGGACACCAGTTCGCGCAGCCCGGTCGAGGCCACCGCGGAATGCGCATCGACGCGGGAGAGGTACGTCGGAACTCCCCCGACGATCCCGTCGAGATCGGTGGTGGTCAAAGGGTGGCGTCAGCCCAGCCGTGGCCCCAGATCGGCCGGCCCGGATGGGCGGCCAGGTATTCGGCAATTAAACGTAGACAGTGCTCGCGACAGGTGGCGGCGGTCAGATCCAAGCCGGTGAGCTGTAACCCGGTAGCGGTGAGGTGTACGTGAGTATCGACGAATGCGGGCGCGACAAACCCGCCATCAAGGTCGATCATCTCGGCGTCGCCAAACTGCGCCAGCCCCACCGCGTCATCGCCCAGCCAGGCAACCACGCCATCGCGCACCGCAATCGCACTGGCATCGGGGTGCGACGGGCTGTAGACGCGTCCGTTGAACAGAAGTGTGGTCACCGGGCAAGTGTGACGGGTCAGCGAGGGGCGGGGAGGTCGGGTCCGTCGATGACCTGCCCGTCGATGACCTGCCCGTCAACGACCTGCCCGTCAACGACCTGCCCGTCGATGTAGTCACCTCGACCGGTTCCGCGTCCGCTGAAGGCGGAAAGGTTCGCCGCCGCCAATCGTCGATCGATTCCACGAGTGAGCAGTGTGTAGGCCACTGGCCGCATCGCCCCACGGGTGGGCGGCGCCAGCATGAGTGCACCCGCGGCCGTGGTCACTAGGCCCGGAATGAACACCAGAAACGCACCCAACCCGACGAGCACACCTTCGGTAATCGCACTGCGGGGGTCGGTCCCGGCACGCCGCAGCGCAGCACGTTGGCCCCTGAGTTGACTCCCGGCCAGCACCATCCCCGCCAGGAAGGTCGCGAACAGCACCAGCAGCGTCCAGCCCAGACCGAACGCCCAGGTCAATAAAGCCAGCGCCGCGAGTTCCACGAGTACGTAAAGGGCCGCGAGACGAGCCGAAAAGCGCCACACCGGTCGCATCATGCCCTGGAAACGACCCACGGTCCTGGCTGGTTCCTGGTCGACGGTCACGGATCAACTATTCCCGATCGAGGAATCGTTCGGGGTGGTGGAAGGTGTTGGTGCCGCCGCGTTGGGGTGAGCCCGGTGGGGGGATCCATTCGCATGTGCCGTGGGTCGGGGCGTACTCCGCTCTGCCAGCCACCGGGTGTGATGAGGCCGTGGTCGGGCGTGCAGGCGAGGGTGAGCTTATCTGCGGATATCGGTCGCCCCGCCATTTCCAGCCCATTCGTCGGTGTGGCGTACCCGGTGAAGTAACCGGGCGACAAATACAGCCCGGTGCGGTACAACCCTGGCACCAGGCGTGCAAATACAATCCGCTGATCGGCGGTGGCAATGCGTTTGCTCCGGCCCAGATACAACGGCCGCTGCGTATGTTTATCGAACACGCACAGGTAGTGGTAAGCGGCTGGCCATCCGGATCAGATCCCGCATCGGCAGCAGGGTCCTGCCGGCGGTGACCGCGACCCCGGCACCGCTCTGCAACTGCTCCAGCGTCGCCGTGGCGATGATCGTGACAGGCAATCCGTTGTGCGTGCCAAGTTTCGGATCACCGAGTTGCCCACGGACCAACGCCGCCAACGCATCGTGCTGGCGCTGGGCATGACTGCGGTCATCACGATCAGCGACCGCACTGCTTGGCTCCCCGGTGACCGTCGGGGTGTGGTCAGCGGGATTGCACATCCCGGGCGCGGCGAACTTCGCACACCACGCCTCCACCATCGCCCGCAACTGTGGGGTCGCGAACAACTTCCCCACACTCATCCCGTCAGAGCGTTGCCGACCACACCAGACAAAGCCCCGCTTGCGGGCCCGATCCTCATCAGAGAACACCCCATCGGGGTTGACGGTGATGGCCAACCGATCCGCCACCACCTCCAACTGATCCGGACGCAACAGCGCAGCCTTCTCGGCCAGCAACGCCTCGCAGTACTCGGCCACTCCGGGACCAACGTGATCGGGCAACTCCCGCATGAACTTCTGAATCGTGCGCAAATGCTCGGGATCCAGCACTCCGGCCGCCCAGGCGGCCGCGGTGGCCGGCAGCACCGGCGGCAACAGTTGTCCGCTCAGGCTGGTCCGCGGCGCCAACTGCTCGGCATCACGCACCCGACGGCGCGCCTCACTGCGACTGATCCGCAACACATCAGCCACCACCACCGCCACCGGAGCCCCCAACTCCGCCGCATCAAGACCATGAATCACCGCGTGCGCCACCGCACGCTGACGACGAACACAGGTCTCCCACCGATCCAACAGACCCACCCGCTCACCATCGCCCACCTGAGTCCAATCAGCGGCACCCAGCACCTCGAGCGCCCGCTCGAGGGCATCCACCGCCTCAGAAATCGAACTCATGTTCGAAACACTACGGCGGGGGTCCGACACGAACAGCCCCGCCGAACGAATGTGGGGATGAATCCAGGGCTGGGGATAACCCCTGCCGGATCATCCGGCGTCGGCAACCCGCACGCCCACCGCCAACGCCTGCTGTCCCCCGTTGGTCCGGGTCAGGTGACCCCGGGTGCCCATGTCTTCGAGCAGGACGGTGTCACCGGCACAGACGATGCGTTCTGATCCGTCACTAACAGTGACCGTGAGCGAACCCGACATCATGAAAAACCACTGCCGGTAGGGCGACGGATGCCACGGCCCCGACCAGTCGGGAGCAAAGCGGACCACCGCGAACCCCTCGGCAGGCATGAAGGCGGACGCTTCCAGTGGTGTGGTCGGCGGCGCGAAGTCGCGCGTTTCCAGAGGCAACTCGCAGTCCTCGAAGTGCGAACAGCCGTCGGCGTCGACGAAGATCCGAACGTACTTCAACGGAAACACCATGCTCAGATGCTAGTTGCGGTGACCGTTGGCTTCCCGGACCACGCGGCCCGGATCACGCGGCCCGCATCACGCGGCCCGGATCTCGAGTCCCACGGTGCGGCCGTTGCCGCCGCGGAGCTTGGAGAAGAAGTTAAAGATCCGCCCGACAAGGCCGTAGCGCTTAATGATGGCCTGGTAGACGGACTCGGTCTCGGAATCGTCGAGCACCGTGGCGACCGCTTCTACCGCCTCACCCTTGACGTTGCCGCGCCTGTCACAGACCGCCAGGGTGACCCGCGGGGTGTTGCGGATCCGCTTGACCTTCCACGCGTTCTTCTCGGTGATCACCAGCGCGCGGTCGCCGTCGCGAGCAATCCAGATCGCGGTGGGTTTGGGCCGACCGTCCTTGGTGAACGTCGTCAGCGACACGTACTGGGCCTTGGACACCTCGTCAAAAGTGGCTGCCATAGCTCCAACCTACCTGCCCTCCAACTCGCCCTCGGCCTCCAGCAGCACCTGTCGCAATCCGGCGAGGGTGACCGGGTCCGGACTCTCCCACATTCCGCGTCCGGCGGCTTCCAGCAAGCGCTCCGTCATGGAGTGCAGGGCCCAAGGATTGGACTCGCCCAGGAATTTGCGGTTTTCCGGATCCAGCACGTAGGACTCGGTGAGCCGCTCATACATCCAGTCGGCGACCACCCCGGCGGTGGCGTCGTAGCCGAACAGGTAGTCGACGGTCGCGGCCATCTCGAAGGCGCCCTTGTAGCCGTGTCGGCGCATCGCCGCCATCCAGCGCGGGTTGACCACCCGCGCCCGGAATACCCGGGCGGTCTCCTCGGTGAGGGTCCGGGTGCGCACCGCATCGAAGCGAGTGTTGTCGCCGATGTAGGCCGTCGGCGCGGTCCCGGTCAGTGCTCGCACGGTGGCGATCATTCCACCGTGGTACTGGAAGTAGTCGTCGGAGTCGGCGATATCGTGCTCGCGGGAATCGATGTTCTTGGCCGCGACCACGATCCGGCGGTACTGCATCGACATGTCCTCGGCGGCTGGCCGACCATCTAGGTCTCTGCCGTAGGCGAAACCGCCCCACGCCGTGTACACCTCGGCGAGGTCGGCGTCGTCGCGCCAGTTCCGGCTGTCGATCAGCTGCAACAGTCCGGCTCCGTAAGTACCCGGTTTGGAGCCAAAAATTCTTGTGGTGGAGCGACGTTCGTCACCGTGCTCAGCCAGATCGGCCTGCACGTGGGCGCGCACGTAGTTGTGCTCGGCGGGCTCGTCAAGCCCGGCCACCAGTTGCACCGCGTCATCAAGCATGGTCACGACATGCGGGAAGGCGTCGCGGAAGAACCCGGAGATCCGCACTGTGACGTCAATGCGGGGCCGTTCCAATTCGGCCAACGGAATCACCTCAAGGTCGACCACCCGACGGGACGCCTCATCCCAGATCGGCCGCGCGCCAAGTAGCGCCAGCACTTCGGCGATGTCGTCACCGGAATTGCGCATCGCGGAGGTACCCCACACCGACAGTCCCACCGACCTCGGCCACTCGCCGTGATCGCTGCGATAGCGCTCGAGCAGCGAATCGGCCATCGAGACGCCGGTTTCCCAGGCTAGCTTCGACGGCATGGCCTTGGGATCCACCGAATAGAAGTTGCGCCCGGTCGGCAAGACGTTGACCAGTCCACGCAGCGGCGAACCGGAGGGCCCGGCCGCGATGTAGCGGCCATCCAGCGCGCGGAGTACCTGGGCGATCTCTGCCGCCGTTCCGGCCAGCCGCGGGACCACCTCGTCGGCGGCGAACCGCAGGATCCGTCCGACGCCGGGGTCAGAGGTCAGCGATTCGACCTGGCCGGCATCCCAACCCGTTGCCTGCAGTGCGGCCAGCAGCCCGCGGGCCTGCTCCTCGGCTTCATCGACGGCGGCGCGTTCGTCGGTGCCGTCCTCGGCCAGTCCGAGGGCCTGTCGAAGGCCGGGAATGCTCTGCTCGCCGCCGAACAACTGCCGGGCCCGCAGGATCGCCAGCACCATGTCAAGTTCGGCCTCCCCGGTCGGGGCCAGCCCGAGGATGTGCAAACCATCGCGGATCTGGACGTCCTTGATCTCGCACAGCCAGCCATCGACGTGCAACAGCATGTCGTCGAAGGAGTCATCTTCGGGGCGCTGCGCCAAACCGAGGTCGTGATCCATTTTGGCCGCGCTCATCAGCGTCCAGATCTGCTGGCGTATCGCGGGTAGCTTCGCCGGGTCGAGTGCGGCGATATTGGCGTGCTCGTCGAGCAACTGCTCAAGCCGGGCGGTGTCGCCGTAGCTCTCCGCGCGGGCCATCGGCGGGATCAGGTGATCGACGATGGTCGCATGCGCCCGGCGTTTGGCCTGGGTGCCCTCGCCCGGATCATTGACCAGGAACGGGTAGATCAGCGGAAGGTCGCCGAGTGCGGCGTCGGGACCGCAATTCGCCGACACGCCAACGCTCTTACCGGGTAGCCACTCCAGGTTGCCGTGCTTGCCCATGTGTATCACCGCGTGGGCGCCGAAGGAGTGCCGCAACCAGAAGTAGGTGCCGAGGTAGTGGTGGCTGGGCGGCATATCGGGGTCGTGGTAAATGGCGATCGGGTTCTCGCCGAATCCGCGCGGCGGTTGCACGAGGATCACGATGTTGTCGGATTGGATTGCCGAAACGATGATCTCGCCGTCCGGATCGCGGCTGCGGTCGACGAACAATTCACCCGGCGGCTCACCCCAGTGCTGCACCATCGCGTCGCGAAGTTCTTCCGGCAGAGTGCCGAACCATTCGCGGTAGCGTGCCGCCGGCACGCGGATCGCCCGCTCCGCCATCTGGGTGTCGGTGAGCCAATCGGGGTCCAGTCCCCCGCGTTCGATGAGCGCGTGCATCAGCGCATCGCCGTCGCCACTGGCCAGTCCGGGCACCTCGCCGATGCGATAACCGCTGTCCCGCATTGCGTTGAGCAATGCCAGCGTGCTGGATGGAGTGTCCAGTCCGACGGCATTGCCGATGCGGGAGTACTTCGTCGGATACGCCGAGAACATCAACGCGACCCGCTTATCAGGGGCACTGACTCGGCGCAGGGTGGCGTAATTGATCGCTAGGCCCGCGACCCGGGTACACCGTTCCGGATCGGGGACGTAGGAGATCAGGCCCTCGGCGTCGATCTCTTTGAAGGAAAACGGGACGGTGATGATGCGCCCGTCGAATTCCGGCACGGCAACCTGGGTGGCCACATCGCGGGGACTCAGGCCACTGTCGTTAGCCTCCCACTGCGCGCGCGAACTGGTCAGACACAAGCCCTGCAAAATCGGGATGTCCAGCGCAGCAAGGTGTGTGACATTCCAACTGTCGTCGTCTCCCCCGGCTGTCACCGCCGCCGGCACCGCTGCACCGGCGGCGAGCACGGTCACCACCATCGCGTCGACCCCACCGAGCAGCTTGAGCAGTTCGGGTTCGGGTGTCCGCAGGGATGTGCAGTAGATCGGCATCGGCCGTCCACCCGCCCGCTCGATCGCACAGCAGAGCGCTTCGACGTAGGCGGTATTACCGGCCAACTGCTGGGCGCGGTAGTAGAGCACCGCGATGGTGGGAGCGTCTGCGGGCACTACTGCGCGGGCTGCGACCATGTCCGGGAAGCACGCCACCCCACCCGGACAGCCCGGGCAACCCAACGCCGTTGAGCAGACCCGGTCGAGAATTCCCCACGGTGGTGTGGCCGCCGGCGGGCTGAATCCGTATCCGGTCATCAGCACGGTGTCGCAGAGGAAGTCGTGCAACTGGCCCAGGTTCGCCACACCGCCCTCTGCCAGATAGATGTGCGCCTGCATGGCGATGCCCGCGGGCACGGTGGACCGCTCCATCAGGTCGGCGTCGGGGGCCTGCTCACCGCTGACCACCACGGCCGGGACCCCGCTCGCGATGACGGTGTCGATAGTGTTCTGCAGGGCGCGGTAGCCGCCGAGGACCCGGACGACCACGACCGCGGCACCGTCGAGCAATTCCGCGAGTTTGCCGGCAGCCAGCCGGGTTGGGTTGGCCCAGCGGTAGTCCGCACCGCTGGCACGCGCGGTAATCAGGTCGGTGTCGGAGGTCGACAACAGGACAATCGTGGGCCGGGGCATCCACTATTCGTACCGCAGAGGTGCCACCGGCTCACCCCCGGCCGCGTCGTACGGTGGTCGGGTGGCCCGATCGCGCAAGGATGACGCCTGTCCGGGCGCCCTGCACCTTCATCAGGCCGCCGACGGTGCGCTGGCCAGGATCCGTCTGCCCGGCGGGATGATCACTCCCGCCCAACTGGAGTCACTTGCCGAGGCCGCCGAGCGATTCGCCGCCGGGATTCTCGAACTCACCGCTCGGGGCAATCTGCAGGTACGTGGGATCACCGACTCCGCCGCGCTCGCCAAAGCGGTGGCCGCGGCCGGTCTACTGCCCTCGCCCAGCCATGAGTTGGTGCGCAATATCGTCGCCTCACCGCTCTCGGGCCGCCTCGGCGGTCGCGCCGATGTGCGGCCCTGGGTGGGGGAACTGGACCATGCACTGCAAGCCGACCCGGTGCTGGCCGACCTGCCCGGGCGGTTCATGTTCAGCATCGACGACGGCACCGCCGATGTGTCCGGCCTGGCTGCCGACGTCGGTGTCCAGGTGGTCGACGACGACGTCGCCCTGCTGCTGGCCGGATACGACACGGGTGTCCGGCTGGATGCCGATGAGGCGGTGGCGGCGATGATCACTGTCGCCTCCCGATTCGCCGAGTCTCGCGGAACCGCCTGGCGAATCAGAGAAGTGAATGATCGGGCGCCGCTGTTGGCCGGATTCACGCCGGTAAGCGCAGCGGTGCCGATCCCGGCGCCGCCCCGGCCACCGGTCGGCTGGATCGAGCAGGACGACGGTCGCGTCGCACTCGGTGCGGCGGTGCCACTGGGAGTGCTCTCGGCGCGGCAGGCGCAGTTCGTGGCTGCCGTCGACGCTCCCGTGATGATTACGCCGTGGCGCTCATTGCTGGTGTGCGATCTCGAGGAGGGCCTGGCTGACACGTCGCTGCGGGTGCTGGCGCCGCTGGGCTTGGTGTTCGATAACACCTCGCCCTGGCTTGATGTGACCGCCTGCGTGGGCAGTCCGGGATGCGAGCGGTCGCGGGCGGATGTGCGCGCCGAAGCAACGCGGGTGGCGGAATCCGGCACCGTTGCGGGCACCGTGCACTACGTGGGCTGCGAGCGGGCCTGCGGCCGTCCCGCCGTCGCCGAGGTGTTGGTGGCCACCGGCGATGGGTATCACCCCCTTCCGCCCCCGTCGTAGGGTGATGGTGTGCTCGACTACATCCGCGACGCCGGCGATATCTACCGGCAGTCCTTCGCCACCATCCGGGCCGAGTCAGACCTCACCCGGTTCCCCGAGGACGTCGCCCGGGTGGTGGTGCGGCTGATCCACACCTGCGGCCAGGTCGACCTGACTGAACATATTGCCTTCACACCCGCCGTGGTCAGCGCGACCCATGCCGCACTTGCCGCCGGCGCTCCCATCCTCTGCGATTCCTCGATGGTGGCCGCCGGCATCACTGCGGCACGGCTTCCCGCCGCCAACGAAGTGGTGTCCTTGGTCGCCGACCCTGGGGCGGCTGACCTTGCGCACCGGCGCAGCACCACCCGTTCGGCGGCAGGAGTCGAATTGTGGGCCGACCGCATGGGCGGGGCGGTGCTTGCGATAGGCAATGCACCCACCGCGCTATTCCGGTTACTGGAACTCATCGACGAGGGTGTGCCCGCGCCGGTATCCGTGCTCGGCGGCCCAGTGGGATTCGTCGGATCGGCACAGTCTAAGCAGGAACTCATCGATAACCCGCGCGGGATGGACTATCTGGTGGTGCTGGGCCGGCGCGGGGGTAGTGCGATGGCTGCGGCTGCGGTGAATGCGATCGCGAGCGAGCGCGAATGAGGCCTGCCGAATGAGCAATGAACAGAGGGGAATGAAAAAAGGAACGTTGTTCGGTGTTGGCCTTGGGCCGGGTGACCCGGAACTGGTGACCGTCAAAGCCGCCCGGGTTATCGGCGAAGCCGACGTTGTTGCCTACCACAGCGCGCGCCACGGCCGAAGTATCGCCCGCGGCATCGCCGCGCCGTATCTGCGGCCGGACCAGATCGAGGAACACCTCGTCTACCCGGTCACGACCGGCGACACCGACCACTCCGGCGGTTACGACGGGGCGATGGAGGACTTCTACGCCCAGGCCTCCGATCGGATCGCCGCGCACCTGGACGCCGGCCGTGATGTCGCGCTGCTCGCCGAGGGCGACCCGCTGTTCTACAGCTCCTACATGCACATGCACACGCGACTGGCCGACCGTTTCAACGCGGTGATCGTGCCGGGAGTGACGTCGGTCAGCGCGGCCGCTGCGGCGATCGGTACTCCGTTGGCGACCGGCGACGAGGTGCTGTCGGTACTACCCGGCACGCTGCCGGTCAGCGAACTCGCCCGCCGCCTGGCCGATACCGACGCCGCAGTGATCATGAAACTGGGAAGGACGTATTCCCAAGTTCGCGAAGCACTCTCACTGTCGGGTCGTCTCGAGGAGGCGATCTACGTCGAGCGGGCCAGTAGTGAGGGTCAGCGGGTCATGCCCGCTGCCGACGTCGACGACACCCAGGTGCCGTACTTTTCATTGGCCGTCGTGCCGGGTGACGGCACGACCACCCGCGCCGCCCCGCGAACCGGGACCGTCGCGGTCGTCGGACTCGGACCGGGCATGAGCGAATGGATGACACCGCAGAGCCTGCGTGAACTGGCCGCTGTCACCGATCTGATCGGATACGGCCCCTATCTCGACCGGGTGCCGATCCGTCCGGGACAGCGTCGCCATCCGTCCGATAACAGCGACGAACCGCAGCGCGCCCAACTTGCCTGCGAACTGGCCGAGCAGGGCCGCGCAGTCGCGGTCGTATCGTCGGGCGACCCAGGGGTTTTCGCCATGGCTACCGCCGTCCTCGAAGAGGCCAAGCAGTGGCCGAACGTTGCCGTGCGGGTAATCCCGGCGATGACGGCCGCCCAGGCGGTGGCCAGCCGGGTCGGTGCGCCACTCGGCCATGACTACGCGGTGCTCTCGCTGTCCGACCGGCTCAAGCCGTGGGAGGTCATCTCCGCGCGACTTTCCGCGGCGGCAGCGGCGGATCTGGTGCTGGCGATCTACAACCCGGCGTCCAAGAGTCGCACCTGGCAGGTGGCGGCAATGCGGGATTTGTTGCTCACCCACCGCGATGCCGGCACCCCGGTGGTGATCGGTCGCGATGTGTCCGGGCCGGGCGAATCGGTCAGGGTTGTTCGCCTGGCCGACCTCGCCCCGGCCGATGTCGATATGCGCTGCCTGCTGATCGTCGGGTCGTCGCAGACCCAGTGGTACTCGGCGGCAACTGGGGACACGGTGTTCACACCGCGGCGCTACCCCGGTTGAGCGCCCACGCCACAGCATCCTGCACCGAACTGACGGCCGCTACACCGTCGGGAAGCGCCGGTCGCTGAATCATCACCACGTCCACATCGAGCGAACCCGCCGCATCGAGTTTCGCCTGGGTCAGTGCTCCCCCGCTGTTCTTGGTGACCAGCACCTCGATGCGCCTACTGCTCAGCAGTTCCCGTTCGGCGGCGTAGTGGTACGGCCCGCGGGATAACAGAAGCTCGTGGTTGCGGGGAAGCGTGCCGACATCGGGCGCCGTTACCACTCGAATCAGGAACCAGGCGTCGCTACCGGCGAAGGCGGTGACGCCGGAGCGTCCGGTGGTCAGGAAAACCCGCGAATAATCCTTGGCAGCAATGATTTCTGCTGCTTCAGTATCAGTGGCGACGACTGTTGCACCTGCCGGATCCCACGGCGGCCGGTTGAGCACCAGGTACGGCAGGTCGAGTCCGGCGCAGGCTGCCGCGGCGTTGGCGGTTATAGCTGCCGCGAACGGGTGCGTGGCGTCGATAACAGCGGTGACCGCGTTCTCGGTGAGCCAGGTGCGCAGGCCCTCGACACCGCCAAAGCCACCGATGCGGACCGAGCCGACCGGAAGCGCCGGATCGGGCACCCGGCCCGCCAGCGAGCTGATGATGTCGATATTCGGGTGCAGCCGCTCGGCCAGTGCGCGGGCTCCCGCCGGTGCCGCGAGCAGCAACACCCGCATCAGTGCCGGTCTCCGCGGGCCCGGCCGGAGGAATACAGATAGCTCTCGCCGAAACCCTCCGCGGCAAGAACATCGCCGACGATGATCACCGCGGTTCGGGTGATCTGCGCGTCATGCATGCGGCCGGCGATATCAGTGAGCGTCCCGCGCAGGACCACTTGCTGTGGCCAACTCGCGAACGCGACGACGGCGACCGGGGTGTCGGGCCGGTAACCCCCGGCCAGCAGTTGCGGCACGATCTCATCAATTCGGTGAGCGGCCAGGTGGATCGCCAGCGTGGCCCCGTGCGCGGCGAGTGCCGTCAGGTCCTCGCCGTCGGGCATCGCGGTGGACAGGGTGGCAACCCGGGTCAGGATCACCGTCTGAGCTACTTCGGGGACGGTCAATTCCCGGCCCAGTGCGGCCGCGGCGGCAGCGAAAGCCGGAACGCCCGGGACGATCTCGTAGCCGATACCCAGCGCATCGAGGCGACGACACTGTTCAGCGACCGCGCTGTAGAGCCCCGGATCGCCGGAATGCAACCGAGCGACATCGTGGCTCGCGGCGTCGGCGCCGGCGATCTCGTCAATGATCTGATCCAGTGTCAACGGGCCGGTGTCGACGATGCGGGCATCAGCCGGGCATTCCGCAAGCAGGTCGTCGGGCATGATCGAGCCCGCGTACAGACAAACTCGGCACCTCTGGAGCAGTCGCTGGCCGCGGACGGTGATCAGGTCGGCAGCTCCGGGTCCAGCACCGATGAAGTACACCGTCACAGCAGCGTCACCGACCACTGGGTGATCGGCATCTGCGGCCGCCAGCCGGTGAATCCGCCGATCGGCTCGGAGTTGTAGTGCTGAAATCGGCGCAAGTCACCACCAAGTCGCGAGTACCACTGGGTCAGAACACTTTCGGATTCCGCGGTGACGGCGTTGGCTACAAGCCGACCACCACCAGCAAGCCTGCCGAGGCATTCCTCGATCAGTCCATCGCGGGTCAGGCCGCCGCCGATGAAGATCACGTCCGGGCAAGCCCCCTCGAAGCTCTCCGGTGCCTCGCCGAGCACCCGGATGTCGACACCGAAGGTGCGCGCGTTGGCGGCGATGCGATCGCGGCGCAGCGCGTCGGACTCAAACGCCACGGCCCGGCAGCTCGGGGCGGCCCGACACCATTCGACGGCGATGCTGCCCGATCCTGACCCGACATCCCAGAGCAACTCTCCCCGCCGCGGCGCCAGTGCGGCCAGGGTCACTGCCCGGATGGTCTGTTTGGTGATCTGCCCGTCGTGCCGGAAAGCCGAGTCGGGCAGGCCGGCACCGTCGTACTCCTCGGGGAGGTAGTGGATGGCGATGACGTTGAGATCGTCGATGTCGTCGGGGGGTGCGGCCGCCCACGCCTGTGCCTGGCCACTGCGGATTCGCTCCCTGACACCGTCGAGTTGCTCCAGGACCGTGAACTCTGAAGCGCCGCGGCCGGTCTCGGTCAGAGCCGTGGCCAACTCCGCCGCGCTCGAAGCGTCGCGGGACAGCACCACGGCATGACCGCCCCGACGAATCGCCGTGTGCACCGGCGCTGTCACCAGGCTGATGATCTCGGTGTCGGACACCGCCCATCCCATTCGCGCGCAGGCAAGGTTGACCGAGGACACGTGCGGCAGGACCACTACCCGCTCTGCGCCGTAGAGGCGGATCAATGTCCCACCGATGCCGTGCAGCAGTGGATCGCCGCTGGCGACGACGTGAATATCTTCATCGACGGGTAACTTTTCCAGCGCGGGCAGCATTGGCGTGGGCCAGGGATGCCTCGGTGCGGCAACCGTGTCGTCGAGCAGATCCAGCTGGCGCGGCGATCCATAAATGGCGGTGGCGCTGCGCAGTTCGCGAAGAGAGTTCTCCGACAGCCCGGCCATTCCGTCGGCCCCGATACCCACCACGATGCACGTCATCGGGGCCGTTCTCGATTCTTCACTTCGTTCATCATCGGGGCATCCTCCGCCACACAGATTGCGGCAACAAACGCATGCCGAAGAACAGCGGCCGCAAGGCCCACGGCACCCAGACCGTGCGGCGGCTCCGTGTCGGCGCTCGCGTCGTAGCCGCGGCTACCTGTGCCGGTGTGCTCGACAGCGGAGCGGGATCCATGCCCGCGGTCATCCGGCCGATCACGAACCCTGGCCGCACGATCAGCAACCGCACCCCGGTGCCGTGCAGCGCATCGGACAGTCCGTTGGCAAAACCGTCCAGCCCTGCCTTGGCCGAGCCGTAAACGTAGTTGGCCCGGCGAACACGAACCCCGGCCACCGAGGAGAAGACCACCATCGACCCGCGGCCGACATCGCGCATCGCGTTGGCCAAAGAGGTCAGCACACTAATCTGGGCGACGTAGTCGGTGTGCACGATCGCCACCGCCTGGGCCGGGTCGGCCTCGGCACGAATCTGATCGCCCAGGACGCCAAACGCCAGCACCGCCGTGCCGATGGCTCCATATTCCCCCACCAACTTGTCCACCAGGGGGCCGTGTGATGCCAGATCGTCGGCGTCGAACTCGATCACGTGAACGGCCCGGGCCCCGGCTGCGCGCACCGCCGCAACCTGGTCACCGAGGTGGTCGGCGCTACGGGCGGCCAGCACGACCGTCGACCCCGGGGCGAGTCGGGTGGCGAGTTCGACGCCGATCTCACTGCGGCCGCCGAAAATCACCACCACCCCGCCGGCCGTGTCGGCCGTGTCTTTCATGGCTGCGATTATTCACTGCGCTAACGTGATCGGAAATGACGATCAAAACTACCCGGCTGACCAGCGACGCTCTGGACTTTCTCTCCGAGCGTCACCTGGCGATGCTGACGACCCTTCGCGCCGATGGCTCCCCCCATGTGGTCGCTGTCGGCTTCACTTTCGACCCCGCCACCCATATCGCCCGGGTGATTACCAGCGATGGTTCGCAGAAGGCGATCAACGCCGAACGCAGCAGCGTCGGGGTGCTCTCCCAGGTGGACGGCGCGCGTTGGCTGTCCCTGGAAGGCATCTCCGGTGTCAACCGCGATCCCGAGGCCGTCCGCGACGCAGAGTTGCGCTACGCCCAGCGGTACCGAACACCGAGGCCCAACCCGAAACGGGTGGTGATCGAGGTTCTCATCAAGCGAGTGCTCGGGTCATCCACGCTGCTGGACCGTTCCTAGATTCGATTCGCTAGAGCGGTACGACGGTCAATTCATGCGGACGGGCGTTCATCGGTGATGCGCCGTCCGCGGTGACGATCACGATGTCCTCAATACGGGCGCCCCAGCGTCCCGGGATGTAGATCCCCGGCTCGACGCTGAACGCCATTCCCTCCGCCAGCGGCAGGTCATTCCCGGCGACGATGTAGGGCTCCTCATGCACCGACAGGCCGATCCCGTGACCGGTGCGGTGCACGAAATACTCTGCCAGTCCGGCCTCGGCGAGCACGTCGCGGGCGGCGGCGTCGATATCCTGCGCACTCACCCCGGGACGCACCGCGGCCACCGCGGCGGCCTGGGCGCGTTGCAGGACCGCATACTGGGCGGCGATTTCGGTTGACGGTTCGCCGAGGCTGTATGTGCGGGTGCAATCGGAGTTGTAACCGGGCTCTACCGGGCCGCCGATATCGACCACAACGATGTCACCGGGCTGCAGTTCGCGATCAGAGCACTCGTGATGTGGGTCTGCCCCATTGGGACCGGAGCCGACGATAATGAATGCGGCCTCCGAATGCCCCTCGGCCACAATGGCTTCGGTGATGTCCGCGGCGACCTGCGCTTCGGTGCGTCCGGGCCGCAGCAACTGCGGCACCCGCGCGTGCACGCGGTCGATGGCCGCGCCGGCGGTGCGAAGCACGTCGATTTCAGCGGCGTCCTTGGCCATCCGCAGCGGCGCGAGCACACCGGTCGCGAGCACCGGAGGTATCCCGAGGACGCCGGCCAGCGGCAGCAGGTGCAGCGCGGGCATCGAATCGGTGACCGCGCAGGCCCGCCCGCCCAAAGCCCCGGCGACGAGTCGGTAGGGGTCCTCGCCGTCCACCCAGTCGCGCACCTTCACACCGAGATCGGCAGCCGCGGACTCCCGCAATGCCGCCAGTTCCAGTCGCGGCACCACCAGTGTCGCCGTGCCCCCGGCCGGGATCACCAACGCGGTGAGCCGCTCGAACGTCTGCGCCCGCGAGCCGATCAGGTACCGCAAGTCATAACCCGGCGTGATCACCAGACCGTCCAGCCCGGCGGCAGCCGCGCCAGAGGCCGCGCCCGCCAGCCGACGGGCGTAGACCTCGCTGCTGAACCGTCCGGCGCTCATGCCCGTCAGGTTAGCGTGGAGCCTTATGTCCGCTCCGGTGTTACTGCTCGACGGCGCCAGCATGTGGTTCCGCTTTTACTTCGGTGTGCCAGCCTCCATCACCGCGCCCGACGGCCGGCCGGTCAACGCGGTACGCGGATTTCTCGACAGTGTCGCCACGCTGATTACCCAGTTTCAGCCCGACCGTCTAGTGGTGTGTCTCGATCTGGACTGGCGCCCACAGTTCCGGGTCGACCTGATCCCGTCCTACAAAGCGCACCGGGTAGCCGAGGAAGGCAGTCCGGTGGGTGAGTCGGGCGAAGGGGCCGCCGAGGAGATCCCCGACGATCTCAGCCCCCAGGTGGAAATGATCCTGGAGCTGCTCGATGCGTACGGAATCGCCACCGCCGGCGCCGAAGGGTTCGAGGCCGACGACGTCCTCGGCACGCTGGCTGCCGTTGAACGCCACGACCCGGTCGTGGTGATCAGTGGTGACCGCGACCTTCTTCAACTCGTCGCCGACGATCCCGTCGAGATCCGGGTGTTCTACATCGGCCAGGGATTGAAGAAGGCGACGCTGTTCGGGCCCGCCGAGGTCGCCGAACGCTACGGCGTTCCCGGCGACCGCGCCGGTGATGCGTACGCCGAATTGGCACTCCTGCGGGGCGACCCGTCTGACGGTCTGCCCGGCGTGCCCGGCGTCGGCGAGAAGACCGCATCGACCATGCTGACCCGGTATGGATCGCTGGAGAGCATCATGGCGGCGGCCCAAGACCCGAACTCGGCCCTGCCCGGGGCATTCCGCACCAAAATTTTGGCGGCGACGGACTACATCGCCGCAGCGAAACCGGTAGTCCGGGTGGTCCGCGACGCTCCCGTCCACCTGTTCACCGGCGACGACCGGCTGCCAACGCCACCGGCCGACCCCGACCGGGTGGCCGAGTTGGCCGAGCGTTACGGCGTCAGCTCATCCATCGCCAGGCTGCAGAAAGCCCTGAACGGAGTCTCGGACTGAGCTCCGCGCCTACTTGGGGCGACCGACCTCGTAGGTACCCTTGTCGTCCTGGAAGGTCACCGTCACCTGGCGCTTGGTGCCGTCGATGCTCACCTCGCAGTTGAAGGTGTCGCCCTTGCGCACCGTCGGGTTCTGACCGTTGTTGCACCGGACGTCGTTGACGTTCTTGGCGCCGTAGCCGCCGGCCTCGTCGGTGAGAATCTGCTGCACGCCCTGCTGCGCCTTGTTGACATCGAGGGTGGTGGTGACGAAGAAGCCCGGCTTCCAGAATCCGAGAATCAGCAAGGCTGCGAGCAATACCGCACCCAGGGACCCGAGGATCGCCGCGGTCGCCCGGGTCGACTTCTTCGCCGCCTCCTCCATGCCCGGCTGGCCGTAGGGTGCGTACTGGCCGGGTTGCCCCGGTGGTGGATAGCCCGGCTGCTGGGGATACTGGCCATACTGCGGGGGCGGGCCGTAGGGCCCGGGCTGACCGTACAGACCGGGCTGACCGTACGGCGCCGCGTTGTACTCGAGCGGCGTTCCCTGGGGCGCCGTTCCATAGGGCGCCGTTCCATAGGGCTGGGGATAGCCCGGGGGCTGCCCGTACTGCTGTGCCGGCGGCGGGTACTGCTGCGGGTTATAGGCGGGCGCCGGCTGCCCCCAGACCGGCGCCTCGGTGCCCGGCGGCGCCCAGGCTGGCGTCTCGATGCCCGTCGGTTCAGCGGGCTGCCAGGCCGGGGCCGCGGTGTGAGGGCTCCTCTGCGCCCGCTACCGGCTGATCAGTGCCCGATACCTGCCAAGGGTTCGCCTCAGGTCCCTGCGGTCCGCTCATCGTCTCTCCTCGGTAGTTCGGGGGGCTATCCAGCCTCGGTAGCTCTGGGGCTCGCACCCTGGGTCATTCTTGGGGCCTTCGCCCCGGGTAGGACACGTCCCTAACCGTAGCGCCCGCATCACCTTACCCGCTGTCAACAGCGACGACGCCGCGCCGGATGTCGTCGATCGCGCGTTTCGCCGCGGTGCGCACGGCTGACTCGGGAGCGGCGTTGCGCACCTGATCCAGCAGGTCGAGCACTTGGCGGCACCACCGCACGAAGTCCCCGGCCGGCAGCGGCTTGCCGCTACCGGTGACATCCGAGGCGTCCAACGCGGCAGCCAGGTCGCCGGCGGTGGCCCAGCGATAGATGGCGGGAACGAATCCCTCATCGGGCTCCCGGGTCGGACTGAGCCGAAGCCGGTGCTCATCGACGCGCAACTCGCCGGACATCCGTCGCGTCTGTGCCAGCGCCCGGCGCACCGCCGGGGTTGGCATGTCGATTACATTGGCGGGCGTCGGCCCGTCGCTTCCGCGGGTCTCGAAGACCAACCCCGAAAGCACCGCCGCCAGTTCCGCGGGTGCCAACCCCTTCCACACGCCGGTTCGCAGGCATTCGGCCACCAACAGATCACTCTCGCTGTAGATCCGCGCGAGCAACCGGCCGTCGGCCGTCACGTGCGGCTGACCGGCCGTCACGCCGGCACCGTCTCCCCCGATGTAACCCCGTTCGGTCAGCAGCCCGACAATCCGGTCAAAGGTGCGCGACAACGAGTTGGTGGCGGCGCTGACCTTGACCCGGATCTGGTCGTTGTCCCGCTCAACCCGCAGATACCGCTCGCCGATCCGGGCCACGGCTTCGCGGTCTGCCATCCGGTGCCCGGGGTGACGGCGCATCGATTCCCGTAGCGCCACCAGTTCAGGGTCGGTATCGGCCGGTTCCACAGCGCCACCACGCCGATTGCGGTCCGCTGTGGTGACGAGACCATCAGCAGCGGAACGCAGCGCCGATGCCAGGTCGCGGCGCACCTTGGGCTGGCGGTGCTCGACGCGCTTGGGCAGGTTCATGGAGCCCATCGGTGTGGTGGCGCCGGAGTAGTCCGCCGACGAAATCCTTCCCGCCCAACGGTTTTCGGTCAGCACCAGGGGGCGTGGATCTTCGGAGGCGTTGGCCGGTTCCAGCACGACCGCAAGGCCGCCACGGCGACCGGTCACGTTGATGATGTCGCCGCGTCGCAACTCGGCCAGCGCATCGGAACAAGCTCGCCGCCGCGCCAGCCGGGACATCCTTGACTGTGCGCGCTCGCGCTCGCTGATCGTCGCCCGCAGCCGGGCATAGTCGAGGACAGCGGGTTCCACCTCGGTGGCACGGCGATTCCAGCCCATCTCACCGGCGATCTCGTCAAGCAACTTCTCGCCGCGCTCGATACCGCGCACCAGGCCCACCACCGAACGGTCCGCCTGATACTGGGCAAAGGAGCGTTCCAACAGCCGATGCGCCTGTTCCGGCGTCATCTGACTGACCAGGTTGATCGTCATGTTGTACGACGGCGCAAAGGAACTGCGCAGCGGGAAGGTGCGGGTGGAGGCCAGCCCGGCGATTTCGGTGGGCTCGGCGGTGCTCTCGTGGGGATGCCAGATCACCACCGCATGACCCTCGACATCGATCCCCCGCCGTCCGGCCCGGCCGGTCAACTGCGTGTACTCCCCCGGCGTCAGCGGCATGTGCTGTTCGCCGTTGAACTTCACCAACTTCTCCAAGACCACGGTGCGGGCCGGCATGTTGATGCCCAGGGCCAACGTCTCGGTGGCGAACACGGCTTTGATCAGACCGGCGGTGAAGAGTTCCTCGACGGTGTGGCGGAATACCGGCAGCATCCCGGCGTGATGTGCCGCCAGGCCGCGCAACAGGGCTTCCCGCCACTCGTAGTAGTCCAGTACCGCCAGATCGGCATCAGCCAGATCGCCGCAGCGACGGTCGATCACCTCAGCGATACGTTCCCGGTCCCCCTCGGTCGTCAATCGAAGCGAACTGCGAAGGCACTGCTTCACGGCGCCCTCGCAACCGGCCCGGGAGAAGATGAACGTGATGGCCGGCAGCAGGCCCTCGCGATCCAGGGTGGCGATGACGTCCGGGCGCGAGGGTGGCCTGTTCGCACCGGATCCAGCCCCGGATCCGCCCCGGTGGCCTGCCCGGGATCCACCCTTGGGGCCGCTCCGGGATCCACCGCCTCGATGCCGGGGCTGCCAGTCCACGAGCCGGTCGGCCTCACGCCGGTTGGCGATGTGGCGCGTGAGTTCCGGATCGACGACATGCGCACGGCCGACGTCGACGGTTTCGGCGGAGTAGTCGAACAGGTCGAACAACCGCTTACCCACCAGAACGTGCTGCCACAGTGGCACTGGACGGTGCTCGTCGACCACCACGGTGGTGTCGCCGCGCACGGTCTTGATCCAGCCGCCGAACTCCTCGGCATTGCTCACCGTGGCCGAGAGACTGACCAGACGCACGTGCTCAGGCAGGTGCAGGATCACCTCCTCCCACACGGCCCCGCGCATCCGATCGGCGAGGAAGTGCACCTCGTCCATCACAACGTAGGACAGTCCGTGCAGCGCATCAGAACCCGCGTAGAGCATGTTCCGCAGCACCTCGGTGGTCATCACTACCACCGGCGCATCGCCGTTGAGTGACTGGTCACCGGTCAGCAGTCCGATCCGCTCGGGGGTGTACCGGCGAACGAGATCGCTGTGTTTCTGGTTACTCAGTGCCTTGATGGGCGTGGTGTAGAAACACTTCTGTCCGGCGGCCAACGCCAGGTGGACGGCGAACTCTCCGACCACCGTCTTGCCCGCGCCGGTCGGGGCACACACCAGGACGCCGTGGCCGCGCTCCAACGCCTCGCAGGCCTGGACCTGGAAGGGATCCAGCTGGAAGTCCAACTCCGCGGTGAAGCCGGCCAGTTGAGGGCTGAGGTCAGGTGATGTTGTCATGCTCGGGACCCATCCGCGCCGGTGCCGCCACCGGGGTGGGCGACTCGATGGGTGCGGCCTGGTCGTCGGGAATCGCCAGCACGGCTTCCCGTTTGGCCCTGCGCCGGTCGTTCAGGCGCGCGACCTGAATCGCCAATTCCAAGAGCAACGTCAGCGAGAATCCCAGGGCCAGCATGGAAAACGGGTCGGACCCGGGAGTCGCGATCGCGGCAAAGGCGAACACCCCGAATATCAGCCCGCGCCGCCACTCCTTCAACCTCTCGTAGCTGAGCATTCCGACGACGTTGAGCATGATGATCAATAGCGGAAACTCAAAACTGACACCGAAGACCAGCAGCAGATTGATCAGGAAGCCGAAGTACCGATCGCCGGAGAGCGCAGTGACCTGGACGTCGCTGCCGACGGTGAGAAGAAAGTACAGGGCCTTGGCCAGCACCACGTAGGCCAGCACCGCACCGGCGACGAACAGGGTCGCGCCGGCAACAACGAACACCATGGCGAACCGGCGCTCGTTCTTATAGAGGCCGGGGGTGATGAAAGCCCACAGTTGGTGCAGCCAGATCGGACAGGCCAGCACGATGCCGGCCGTCAGACCAACCTTGAGGCGCAGCATGAACTGATCGAACGGCGCGGTGGCCAGCAATCGGCATCCGCCGTCCGCGCTGATGTCGGCGCGCGCCGCGGGTGGTAGCGCGCAGTACGGGCCGCGCAGCAGTTCGCCCAGGCTCTGCATCCCGAAGAAACCGTGGCCGTACCAGAGGAAGCCGACGATTGTCGTCAATGCGACGGCTGCAACCGAGATCAGCAGTCGAGTCCGGAGTTCCCGCACGTGCTCGACGAGGGACATCGTCCCATCGGGGTTCGTCCGCGCGCGGCGCTGCCGCGGATCGAGCCGGGTCAGGAATGAGGGGGTGCGCACAGCGTTCACCTAGTGGCGCTCGGGCGCCGGTTGACTCGCGGGTTCAGACCGGCCGGACGTCGGTCTGGTTGGGCCCGGGCGGATTGACCGGCGCCTCGACGCGCTCATTGGGCACCTGCATCGCAGGCTGGGCCGGCGTCACCGGAGATGCGGAACCGGGGATGTCGGTCTTGTTCTCGGCCTGCAGTTCACGGATCTCGGACTTGAAGATGCGCATCGACTTGCCCAACGACCGGGCCGCGTCGGGCAACTTCTTCGCCCCGAACAAAACGACGGCCACTGCCAGAAGAATCAGCCAGTGCCACGGACTAAGACTGCCCATTTCCTACCTCCCTGACGTCGGCTTGATGTTACCCCACCGCCTGGCGGGCCCACCCTCGTTCGCTCAGTCGTCGAGTACGCCGTAGGCGGCAAGTGCGTCGGTGGCGGCCCGTTTCACACTGCGCACCAGGGTATCGGGGTGCAGGACCTGCACGTCCGCTCCGAATCCGAGGATAAGCCTGGTCATCCAGTCCTCCGCGGCGAAGGTCATGGAGACTTCGCAGTGGCCGTCGGGTAATTCCGTGAGGATGCGCATCGGGAAGTACTCCAGCATCCACGCGGCTCGGGGGCCGACCAGCAAAGTGGCTGCCGGGAGCGACGGATCGGCATCGAAGAGTGCGGTGCTCGGCGGCGCTCCGAGCACCGGCAGGCGGCGCCGCCGACTCATCGAGGACGTGGGCGTCGACGATCCGGTCGAACCGGAACAGCCGCACCCCTCCGATTCGCGGCACCATGCCTCCAGGTAGCTGTGGTCGCCGACCAGTACGACCGGATCGGGTCGACGACCCGCCGCGACAGGGTGTCCCGGGAGGCCGAGTAGTACTCGATGGCCAAAGCGCGGCGCTCGCGGACTGCCTCGCGGACTGCTGCGGCGCTGTCACTCGGCGGGCGTCGGGTTCATCGAGGGCCGTCGGCACATCGTCGTCGACCACCGTCCCGGCGGCGGCCTCGATTTCCGCGATTGCACTCTCCACCCCCTCCCCAGCAGCCGTGGGCCAGGCCCGCAGTGCCACCAGCAGACCGGTGGCCTCCGGCGAGGTGAGCCGCAGTGGCCGGTCCATGCCCGCCGAAAAGGTGACCTCGATGGTGTCGCCGGAGAATTCGAAATCGATCAAATCGCCCGGACCGTAGCCGGGCTGCCCACACATCCACAACTGATCAAGATCCTGCCTGAGTTGCTTGCGACTCACACCGAGGTCGGCGGCGGCCTTGTCGTGGGTAACCCGAGGATTGGCCTGAAAGTAGGGAACCATGTTCAGCAGCCGCACCAGGCGGGTCGACACGGGCGTCATACGGCTGCCCCGGCCGCAGCACTGAGCCGCGCAATCACGTCCTCGCGGAGTGCGATCGGTTCCAGCACCAGCGCATCGGCACCGTATCCGGCCACCTCCCGGGCCAACCGGTCCAGCGCCCCCACGTCGAGTTCGATGACCTCCCCGGAGCGGTCGCCGACCATACGGCGACCGGCCGGACGGCCCGCACGGCGCAGTGCGGTGGCGTACCCGTCGGCGACCCACACCCGGGCCTGCCCGCCAACTGAGGTCTCTCCGATCGACTGATCCACGATTGCCCGAAGATTCACCCCCGCCGGGCGGGTCACCGCCGACCGGGGGCCCATGGTCTTGACCTCTGGCCCGATCCGGGATAGCCGAAAAATCCGGGTGGCATCGCGATCGCGGTCATGACCGACGAGGTACCACCGTCCCATCGCGGTCACCACCCCCCATGGTTCGACGGTGCGTTCGGTGTAAGGCTCGACCGGGCTGGGCCGGTGCCGGAACTGCACCGCCTGCCCGGAATCGATCGCGGCCAACAGGATTCCGAGGGCATCCTCTGAGCCCCGAAGCCCCGCCGGGCCGGCGCCGGTGCTGATGGCAACGCCGGCAGCCGGGTCCACATCCACTCCGGCCGCCCGAAGCTTCAATACCGCACTCTGGGCGGCGGTGATCCGCTCAGGTGACTCCCAGAGTTTCGTCGCGACGGCGACTGCGGCAGCCTCCTCTCGGGTGAGGTCGATGTCGGGGAGGGCGTAGGCGTCGTGTTTGATCCGGTAACCCTCGCCGGGATCGAAGTTCGACACCTTGCCGGTCTCTAGCGGAATACCGAGATCACGCAACTCAGCCTTATCCCGCTCGAACATCCGGGAGAACGCCTCATCGGTCGGGCAGTCGGCATAACCGGCGACGCTGGCCCGGATCCGTTCGGCGCTCAGATAGCCGCGGGTCGACAGCAGCGCGATCACCAGGTTCATCAATCGCTCGATCTTGGAGGTCGCCACGCGCCCAACCATAGCCGCAATCACCGCCGCCGCCGGTGCGCTTACATGCTGGCGATGAGCCTTTTCACCCGTTCATCGGTGGAGCGGAACGGGTCTTTGCACAACACGGTGCGTTGCGCCTGATCGTTGAGCTTGAGGTGCACCCAGTCGACGGTGAAGTCGCGGCCGGCTTGCTGCGCCGCACTGATGAATTCCCCGCGCAACTTCGCCCGGGTGGTTTGGGGCGGGGTGTCGACGGCCGTCTCGATTTCCTCGTCGGTGGTGACCCGGGCCGCTAGCCCCCTGCGTGCCAGCAGGTCGAAGACGCCCCGGCCGCGCTTGATGTCGTGGTAGGCGAGATCGAGCTGGCTGATCTTGGGGTCCGACAACTCCATGCTGTAACGATCTTGGTACCGCTGGAACAGCTTGCGCTTGATCACCCAGTCGATCTCGGTGTCGACCTTCGCGAAGTCCTGGCTCTCGACGGCGTCGAGTTGGCGGCCCCACAGGTCGACGAACTGTTCGATCTGGGTGTTGGGCTCCCGGGACTGCAGGTACTCCACGGCGCGTGCGTAGTACTCGCGTTGGATGTCCAGCGCACTGGCCTGCCTGCCGCCGGCCAGCCGGACGGGTCGCCGACCGGTCAGATCATGACTGACTTCGCGGATGGCCCGGATCGGGTTGTCCAGGGCGAAGTCCCGAAAGGGCACCCCGGCCTCGATCATCTCCAACACCAATGAGGCGGTTCCAACCTTGAGCATGGTGGTGGTCTCGCTCATGTTGGAGTCCCCGACGATCACGTGCAGCCGGCGGTACTTCTCGGCGTCGGCATGGGGTTCGTCGCGGGTGTTGATAATCGGTCGCGAGCGGGTGGTGGCGCTGGAGACGCCCTCCCAGATGTGCTCGGCGCGCTGCGACAGGCAGAATGCCGCGGCCTTCGGGGTCTGCAGCACCTTGCCGGCGCCGCAGATGAGTTGCCGGGTGACCAAGAACGGCAGCAGCACATCGGAGATCCGGGAGAACTCGCCGGCCCGCACGATGAGGTAGTTCTCGTGGCAGCCGTAGGAGTTGCCGGCCGAGTCGGTGTTATTTTTGAAGAGGTAAATGTCCCCGCCGATGCCCTCGTCGGCAAGGCGTTGCTCGGCGTCGATGAGCAGGTCCTCCAGAACGCGCTCGCCGGCGCGGTCGTGGGTGACCAGTTGAATCAAGTTGTCGCACTCCGCGGTGGCGTACTCGGGGTGGCTGCCCACGTCGAGGTAAAGACGCGCCCCGTTGCGCAGGAACACATTCGAGCTTCGGCCCCAGGACACGACCCGACGGAACAGGTAGCGAGCGACCTCGTCCGGACTGAGGCGGCGGTGCCCGTGAAATGTGCAGGTCACCCCGAACTCGGTTTCGATGCCCATGATCCTTCGCTGCACAGCGCCGAGCCTACTGGTTGTCGCTGGAGGCCGGAGGTCGAGACACCCGAATCCGGCCCCGGACCCCCCAGCAACTCTTACAGCCAGCCCGCTGATGGTCCGGAGCAAAGACTCACTCGGCGATGGTGGATCATCAACCCGGCGGCGGATTCACTACGCTGGCGGCCGTGCCTCGCGACACCGCCATCATCGGACGCCGGATCCGGATTGCCGCGCTTTCGTCAGCCGCGGTCGCAATGGTGGCGCTCAGTTGGCTGGTGCCCGAGCCCGAGTCGCCACGACCGGCCTCAACCCGGCCGATCGACAATGTGTCCTACCTTCAGTGCGCGCCGCAGTTCGCGGCGGCGCCCAACTACGGCACCCGCGCACTGGGCAGTCCCTGCCCCAGTTGAGCACACGCCATCTCACCGGCGACGCGGGAGTCAGCCCGGCGCGTCCGACCCCGAGTCCGGCACCGGGTCCGACCCCGGACCGGATGCCGCTTCAGACGCAGCCGATTCGGGCAGCATGGTCGCCAATAGCGGCCGTGCGATCCGCCGGAACGCGCGACGCGGACGGTTGACGTCCAGTATCGCCACCTCCAGCGTCGCCGGGCCCAGCACCCGCGGTTCGGCCGCCGGCGTGGCGTTACCGGCGGTACTTGCAATACCTGCCTGCAACGCGCCCACCGCGGTGCGGATCGCCTCCTGGAGTTCGGCATTCGTCGAGTAGGTCTCTTTGAGCGCAGTGGCGATCGGTTCAGTGGTCCCGCCCATCACCACGAAATCGGGCTCGTCGGCTATCGACCCGTCGTAGGTGATCCGGTAGATCTCCGGAGGCTTGACCTCGCCGTGGTGGGCGACCTCGGCCACGCACAGTTCGACCTCATAGGGCTTGGCCTGTTCGGTGAAGATGGTGCCCAGTGTCTGCGCGTAGACATTGGCCAACTGCCGACCGCTGACGTCGCGGCGATCGTAGGCGTACCCGCGGGTATCCGCATACTGGATTCCACCCCGCCGAAGACTGTCGAACTCATTGAATCGGCCGACCGCGGCAAAGCCAACCCGGTCGTAGATCTCGCTCACCTTCTGCAGCGATCGCGAGGGGTTCTCGGCGACGAAAAGCACACCCCCGGCGTACGCCATGACCACCACACTGCGGCCCCGCGCGATGCCCTTGCGCGCGAGTTCCGAGCGCTCGCGCATCGCCTGCTCAGGAGAGATGAAATACGGGAAACTCATGAATCCGCCCGTGGCGCAGTGTTACTCGGCCCGGTACCCGGGCCGAACTCATCAGTGCGGGTGCGCGCCGCGATCACTTCGCGCGCCAGCCGCTCGACCAGTTCCCCGGTCACCTCCAACGCGCCGTTGGCATCAATGGTGACCGCTGTCGGAAAAATCCCGCGGACCAGGTCCGGGCCACCGGTCGCCGAGTCATCGTCAGCGGCGTCATAGAGCGACTCGATGGCCACCTTCAACGCCGAATCCGCATCCGTCACCGAGGGATACAGTTTTTTCACCGATGCTTTGGCGAACAGCGAGCCAGAGCCCACCGCCTGATAACCCTCTTCCTCGATGTGCCAGCCCCCGGCAGCGTCGAACGAAACGATCCGGCCGGCCGCATCGCCATCGGCGTCGGCGAGGTCGTAGCCGACCAGAAGCGGCAATGCCACGAAGCCCTGCAGTGCCGCACCAAGATTGCCCCGCACCATGATCGCCAAGCGATTGACCTTGCCGGCAAACGTCATCGGGACGCCCTCGAGCTTTTCGTAATGCTCTAGCTCGACCGCGTACAGGCGGGCGAACTCGACCGCGAGGGCGGCGGTACCGGCGATACCGGTGGCGGTGTAGTCGTCGGTGATGTAGACCTTCTGCACGTCGCGGCCAGCGATCATATTGCCCTGGGTGGAGCGCCTGTCCCCGGCGATCAGGACCCCTCCGGGGTATCTCAGCGCGACGATGGTGGTGCCGTGCGGCAACGATTCCCCGGCCCGGGGTTCGCTGCCGACACCGCCCCCCGCAGAACCCGCGGGGAGCAGCTCGGGCGCCTGACGACGCAGGTGATCGGAGAACGATGAGGTTTCGGTGAACGGCGAAGACTCGTTGGTGGTCAGTCGATCAGGAAACGACCGGCTCACTGGCCACCCTTTTGGACGTAGGCCCGCACGAAGTCTTCGGCATTCTCCTCGAGCACGTCGTCGATCTCGTCGAGCAGGTCATCGGTCTCTGCGGCCAGTTTCTCGCGACGTTCCTGCCCACCAGTCGCGGTATCGGAAGGATCGTCCCCCTCGCCGCCGCCACCGCCACGCTTGGTCTGTTCCTGAGCCACCGGTGCCTCCTGCTCCCTCGCGGCTAACCGCCGTCGCTCTGATCGCCGTCGCCTCTGACCGCCGTCGTCCGTCAGCTGCCGTGCCCCACAGTACCGTCCGATGTGCCCCGGGCCGTTTGACCCTCAGGTGGTGAGCTGCTCCACGAGTTCGGCCGCGGTGTTCACCGAGTCCAGCAGCGCACCGACGTGAGCCTTGCTGCCCCGCAGCGGCTCCAGGGTCGGGATGCGCACCAGTGAGTCGCCGCCGAGGTCAAAGATCACCGAGTCCCAGCTGGCGGCGGCGATATCGGCACCGAACCGACGCAGGCACTCACCGCGGAAATAGGCCCGGGTGTCCGTCGGCGGATTGTCCACGGCATCGAGCACCTGCTGCTCGGTGACCAGCCGTTTCATCGAGCCGCGCGCCACCAAACGGTTGTAGAGGCCCTTGTCCAGCCTGACGTCGGAGTACTGCAGATCGACCAACTGCAGGCGCGGGGCCGACCAGGTCAGGTTCTCGCGATGCCGGAAACCATCGAGCAGCCGCAACTTGGCAGGCCAATCCAGCAACTCCGCACACTCCATGGGATCGCGTTCCAGCAAATCCAAAATATGCGCCCAGGTTTCTACGATATGCGCCGCTCGCGGATCGGGGTCGCGATGGTCCAGCAGTTTTGCCACCCGGTCCAGGTAAATCCGCTGCAGTGCCAGTGCGGTGAGTTCCCTTCCGTCGGCCAGTGCCACCGTGGCGCGCAGCGACGGATCGCGACTGACCACGTGCACGGCATGGACCGGCCGGGCCAGCACGAGGTCGCTGAGGTCGACGCCCTCCTCGATCAGGTCGAGCACCAGTGCGGTTGTCCCGACCTTCAGGTACGTCGAAGTCTCGGCGAGGTTGGCGTCGCCGATGATCACGTGCAAACGGCGGTACTTGTCGGCGTCGGCGTGCGGCTCGTCGCGGGTGTTGATGATGCCCCGCTTAAGCGTCGTCTCCAGGCCTACCTCGACCTCGATGTAGTCGGCCCGCTGGGAGAGCTGGAAGCCGGGCTCGTCGCCGGACGGACCGATACCGACGCGGCCCGACCCGGTGACCACCTGGCGGGACACCATGAACGTCGTCAGGCCCGCGATGATGGCAGAAAAGGGCGTCTGCCGGCTCATCAGGTAGTTCTCGTGGGTGCCGTAGGAGGCGCCCTTGCCGTCGACGTTGTTCTTGTACAGCTGCAGCTTGGCCGCTCCGGGGACGCTGGCAACATGGCGGGCCGCGGCTTCCATCACCCGCTCGCCGGCTTTGTCCCAGATGACCGCGTCCATCGGATCGGTGACCTCCGGAGCGGAGTACTCCGGATGCGCGTGATCGACGTAGAGCCGGGCCCCGTTGGTCAGAATCATGTTGGCCGCACCGACCTCGTCGGCGTCAACCACCGGGACCGGACCCGACGATCGGCTCAAATCGAAGCCTCGTGCGTCGCGAAGGGGCGACTCCACCTCGTAGTCCCATCGGGTGCGTTTCGCCCGCGGGATACCCGCGGCGGCCGCGTATGCCAGCACCGCCTGGGTGGAGGTGAGGATCGGATTGGCGCCCGGATCCGACGGCGAGGATATGCCGTACTCGACCTCGGTACCGATGATCCGCTGCATTGCAACAGCGTAGCCGCCCGGCACTGTCGATCCCGCCGGTGCCGATACGCGTCGGCGCGCTAGGGTCTGCTTCCATGTCGGCCGAATCCGAAGCGGCTGAACGCTGGTTCCTCGCTCGCGGGCTGCCCGCGGTCCTGCGTCGCGGCGCCCTAATGCACCGGGTGTGGAGCCGTTCGTCGCCAGCGCTGGTCGCCCCGGCGGTCTTGGCAGAGAATTCGATCGTCGTCTACACGGTGTCCGGCATGCGCACCATCGACATCGAAGGCCGACCCAGTACGAGTCCCGCGGCAAGATCGGCTGCGATCGGATTCATCCTCGCACTCACCGCAACAGGTGTTGGCTCAATTGTGGGGTGGGCGGGGAAATTAACCCTGACCAACCTGGCCTGCGCCGCAGGCATGTTCGTCAGAGCGTTGCCGGTCGTCCTGCTCACCTTTTTGGTGTTCTTCAACACTTACGTTTGGCTGATGACGTCATTGATCAGCCGCGGTCGCCTTTGGCTGGGGATGGGCTTTCTCTTCTCCGTCGCCGCGGCTTTCCTGGTGTCGAGCACGATGACGGAGGTGCGACCTCTGCTGTCAGTCCCCGGGGCCGTCGCCGGGGACGGCGATCGCCTTGCCGGTACCCCGTTCGAAGGTGTACCGGACCGACCGGATGACCGGGGATTGTCGGTGGGCGAACGACTCAATACGGTGTTCGTGGTGGTCGCATCTCAGGTAGTTCATGTCTTCACGGTCGCGGTGATGACGGGCACGGTTTTCTTCGTGCTGGGCATAATCCTGGTTAGTCCCCCCGTTCTGGACGCCTGGACACGCGTCAACGGGCGCCCGGACGGACAACTGTTAGGTATGACGCTACCGATTCCCGACTCGCTGATTCAGACCACGATGTTGTTGACCGCGATCACATTCATGTACCTGTCCGCCAAAGCCGTGACCGACACCCAATACCGCGCACAATTTCTGGATCCGATTATCGATGATGTCCGCCTGACCATCGTCGCACTGGGGCGGTACCGGTCCATGCCGAAGAACTAGCCAGAAAATCCACCGCGATAACCGGTCCCACATTGGAGGAACTCTTGACTGAAAAATCCGCAGACGTATTCGGGCTGCGATACGGCGAAGTACTTCTAGTCACGATGGGTGAAGCCGGCCCGGAAGCTGCGGTGTACAACAGTTTTCCACTCAACGACTGCCCGGCCGGACTGTGGACCAAGCTCGATGCCCACGTCATCGCCGAGAAGCACGGTGCCGTCGCTGCGTTGCTGAACGGGCCACGCTACTGGTTGATGAGCGGTATCGAAAAGCAGGCCTCGGGCCCGCCGAAAATCACGAGCTTCGGTGGCATCGAGATGGTGCAGCAGGCCGTCGTGCAACTGTCATCGATGAACCCCGCGCCCTACAGCGTCAACCGGGTCGACCGCAAAGCGATCTTCGTCTTCGACGCCGGCCGGCCCGTCTTCGAACTCGTCGACCCCGACGCGCAACGCTGGGTGATGCAGACCTGGAGCCAGACGGTCGATGCCGACCTGGGACTCGATGATCTACCGGGGCTGGCGAACCGGCTCAACCTTCCCCACGGCTGGGTTTACCAGACGAGAATCCTGTCCGAACCGCTGCGCGTCGACACCACCACGCGCGACGCCCACGTCCTCCAGGACAACCTGGCGAACAGCTACTCGCTGCAGTTCTGATCGGGAGCCGCTAAAGGTACTGCCCCAGGTTTGACTCGGTGTCGATAGCACGATTCGTGCTGGAGGTCTTTCCACTGACCAGGGTGCGGATGTAGACGATCCGTTCGCCCTTCTTACCGGAGATGCGGGCCCAGTCATCGGGATTGGTGGTATTCGGCAGATCCTCGTTTTCGGAGAATTCGTCGACAATCGCGTCCAGCAGGTGCTGGATTCGTAGACCGTGCTGGCCGCTGTCCAGGATGGACTTGATCGCATACTTCTTGGCCCGGTCGACGACATTCTGGATCATCGCGCCGGAGTTGAAGTCCTTGAAGTACATGACCTCTTTGTCCCCGTTGGCGTAGGTGACCTCGAGGAAACGGTTGTCATCGATCTCGGTGTACATCCGGTCGACAACCTTCTCGATCATCGCCTTGATGCAGAGCTCCCGGTCGCCGCCGAACTCCGCCAGATCATCGGCGTTCACCGGCAGGTTGACAGTCAGGTACTTGCTGAAAATATCCTGGGCCGCCTCGGCATCCGGGCGCTCGATCTTGATCTTGACGTCGAGACGACCCGGCCGCAGGATCGCCGGGTCGATCATGTCCTCGCGGTTGGACGCACCGATGACGATGACGTTCTCCAAGCCCTCTACACCGTCGATCTCGCTGAGCAACTGGGGCACAACGGTGGTCTCGACGTCGGAGCTGACGCCTGTTCCGCGGGTTCGGAAGATCGAGTCCATCTCGTCGAAGAAGACGATCACCGGGGTCCCCTCGGACGCCTTCTCCCGGGCTCGCTGGAAGATCAACCGGATATGGCGTTCGGTCTCGCCCACAAACTTGTTGAGTAGCTCCGGGCCTTTGATGTTGAGGAAGTAGGACTTGGCCTCGCGGGCATCCTCGCCACGAACCTCGGCCATTTTCTTGGCCAGCGAGTTGGCGACGGCTTTGGCGATCAACGTCTTGCCGCAGCCGGGCGGGCCGTAGAGCAGCACACCCTTCGGTGGCCGAAGTGAGTACTCCCGGTAGAGGTCCTTGTGCAGGAACGGCAGTTCGACTGCGTCACGGATCTGCTCGATCTGACGAGTCAGACCGCCGATATCGCTGTAGTCGACGTCGGGAACCTCCTCGAGGACGAGATCTTCCACCTCGGCCTTGGGAATGCGCTCGAACGCGTAGCCGGCCTTGGTATCGACCAGCAGCGAATCACCGGGTCGGAGCTTGCGCGGCCGCTGGTCGTCGTCAAGGGCATCGATGACCTCGGGTGCCATGTTCTCGGCCACCACCAGCGGTTCGGCGAGCCACACGATGCGTTCCTCGTCGGCATGGCCAATGACCAGCGCGCGATGTCCGTCTGCCAGTACTTCGCGAAGGGTACTGATCTCGCCGACAGCCTCGAAGTCGCCCGCCTCGACCACGGTAAGTGCCTCGTTGAGCCGAACTGTCTGGCCCTTTCGCATTTCCTTGACGGCGAGGTTGGGCGAGCAGGTAAGCCGCATCCGGCGGCCCGAAGTGAACACATCGACGGTGTCGTCGTCCTGTACCCAGGAGCATCGCGCCGTAGCCGCTCGGAGGCTGGCCTAGCCGGTCGACCTCCTGGCGCAGCGCCAACAACTGCTGGCGGGCCTCCTTGAGGGTGTCCATCAGCTTGGCGTTACGGGCGGTCAGGGAGTCAAGCCGGGCGTCCAATTGCTGCACCTCCCGCGATGAGCCTGCGCTCTGCAGTTGTTCGCGCAGCAGCGACGCCTCCCGGCGAAGTTGTTCGAGTTCGGCAGCTTCGTCGCCGTGCTCGCCGTGCTCGCCGTCACCGTATTCGAAGGCCTCAGGACGATGTGACTCACTCATCAAGCTGCTCCTTCCCCGCACCGGAGACGGTGAGGCGGTTTGCACTAACGCTACCGGCGATTAGACCATCATGGGCTCCAGGACGATTTCGACACCCTTACGTCACTGTTAGCCTAGTTTCGAGTCGGGCCCACCGAAAGGACCATCACCCAGAAAGTCCCAGCCACGCGTGGCGGCTGCCGCGATCGTCGCCGGTCGCCATGGCGACAGTGGCCGAAACCGGGTTGCCCGCCGGCGCCCGCCAGGACGCCCGCTGTCTTCGGCACCACCGCCAGCCGACGACGTGGCCGGCGTCCCAACGACAGAGCAACTCCAACGCCGTCCTCTACGGGCTGGCGGTGACCCAACGTGTCCTTCAGCGCCAAGAGCTGGGCCTCATTGAGGGCGGCATCGGCCGGGTCGAGGCCCGCGCCGCGGACGGCATGATGCGCAACGCCGGGGCCAAGGGGCCAGCTGCCACCGAATTTCTCGATCGCCGACATCAGTCCGGTGGCTGCCGGGGCAGCGAGCGCTACCATCACCGCCACCGGCCCGGCGACCCCACCCATCACCCAGCGCATCGTCTTCGTGAACCAGGGCGGCTGGAAGCTGTCGCGCGCCTCGGCCGGATTAATCCTGAGTATGTTCTGAGGCGGGCTCCGCGGTGATGCGGCCCTTCTTGCGGCGAAGTGGAGCCGGCGTCACGGTTCCCGGGGCCAGTCGACGCGCAGATATCAGGAATGCGGTATGTCCGCGCATGGTGTGCTCCGGACGGACCGCCAGACCGACGACATTCCAGCCCCGCTGCAGGGTCTCCCACGACCGGGGTTCGGTCCAGCACTGCCTCTCCCGCAGCGCCTCAACTGTTTTGGACAGCTGGGTGACGGTGGCAACGTAGATGATCAGCACCCCACCCGGAACGAGCATGCGCGCCACGGCGTCCAGAACATCCCAGGGTGCAAGCATGTCCAGGACTGCGCGGTCGACCGAAGCGTCAGCAAGGTCGGCGTCGATGAGGTCGGCGATGACGAGTCGCCAGTTGTCAGGATCCTGGCCGAAGAACGTCGCCACATTGCGCTGGGCGTGCTCGGCATGGTCGTTGCGGACCTCATAGGAGATCACCTCGCCATCTTGGCCCACCGCACGCAGCAGTGAGCAGGTCATCGCGCCTGATCCGGCGCCTGCCTCTAATACCCTGGCACCGGGGAAAATATCGCCCTCGTGGACGATCTGCGCAGCGTCCTTGGGGTAGATCACCTGCGCACCACGGGGCATCGACATCACGTAGTCGACCAGTAATGGACGCAGTACCAGGAACGCATCTGAGTTGGTGGACTTGACCACGCTGCCCTCGGGCGACCCGATGACCGCGTCGTGGGCGACCGCACCCCGATGAGTGTGGAACTCGCTCCCGGGTCTGAGGATCATCGTGTAGTGCCGACCCTTGGGGTCGGTCAGTTGGACCCGATCACCGGCGGCGAAAGGTCCGGTTCTACGCGGAGCATCCGGACTGTCGGTCACAGCGCGTCAGCCTGCCACAGCGGACACCGTCGACCTCCTCCGGTAACGCCCCGCGGGTCCTATGCTGACACAGATCCGCAACCCCGATCTCATACTTCGAACGTTCGGTGAAGCCTGATGAAGATGAATGCCGCCATCCTGTGGGACTACGAACAGGATTGGAGCGTCGAGGAAGTCGACCTTGATCCGGCACAGGACGGCGAAGTCCTGGTGTCCTTCGAAGCGACCGGACTGTGCCACTCCGATCACCACATCCGAACCGGGGATCTACCCGCCCCGGTCCCGATCATCGGCGGCCATGAAGGCGCGGGCGTTGTCGTCGAGGTCGGCCCCGGGGTTCGTGAACTGAAGGTCGGCGACCACGTGGTGGCCGCCTTCCTACCGGCGTGCGGACGCTGTCGCTGGTGTGCGACCGGTCGATCAAACCTGTGCGATATGGGCGCGAACAGCCTCGTCGGACTTCAACCGGACGGCACCTTCCGGCGGCATGCCCGCGGACAGGATCTCTACGCGGCGATCGGCCTGGGCACCTTCGCTCCCTACGGAACTGTGCCGGAGGCGTCGATGATCAAGATCGACGACGACATCGAGTTGTCCCGGGCCTGCCTGCTGGGCTGCGGCGTCACCACGGGTTGGGGGTCGGCGGTCAACACCGCCGACGTGCGCCCGGGCGATACGGTCGTGGTGATCGGCTGCGGCGGGATCGGCAGCGGCGCGATCCAGGGTGCCCGGTTGGCCGGCGCGGAGAAGATCATCGTCGTGGACATCGTGGAAACTAAGCGTGACAAGGCTTTTCTGTTCGGTGCCACGCATTTCGCCACCTCGATGCCCGAGGCGCTTGAGTTGGTCGGCCGACTGACTCGCGGCGTGATGGCGGATTCGGCGATTCTGACCGTCGGCGTGGTCGAGCATCCGATGATCAATGACGCGTTCGGAATCATCAGCAAGGGCGGCGCGGTGGTGTTGACCGCACTCGCCCCGATCAGCGATGTGACACCGACCATGCCGACGGCGATGATCACGCTGTTTCAGAAGCGCTTACTCGGCAGCCTTTACGGCGAAGCCAACCCGCGAGCCGATATCCCACGACTGCTCAGCCTGTACCGGGAAGGCAAACTTCTGCTTGATGAGACCATCACCGCCGAGTACAAACTCGAGGAGATCAACGAGGCCTACGACGACATGCTCGCCGGCCGCAACATCCGGGGCGTGGTGATTCACACCCACTGACTATTCAGGGCCCTTGCCTAGAGAGCACTGGTGGCGTACGCGACCGCGACACCGGCAACGACAGCGAGGACATCCTCGCCCAACGCGACGGGGCGGTCGCGCCCACTATTGGCGCGGACCAGGCTGGTGCGGGCCGCATAACCGCCGACGGTGCCCAGCACCGCTCCGATCATCCCCGCCCCCAGGCTGCCCCAGCGGTATCCCCACGCGGTCCCGAGCACAGCACCGGCGAAGGCCCCGGTGGCGATCCGCACCAGGAACTGCGGGGCAGACTTACGGCTGGGCAATGTGGGCACTTTGTCGCTGATGAGTTCAACGAGGGCCACCACGGTCAGAATCGCCACGGTCGCCCAGTGCCCCATCCAGGATGCCCAGGTGCCATCCAGGTTGATCCACTGCAGCATCGCGGCCCAGGCGACGACCGCCGGTGCGGTGAAGGCCCGCAGGCCCGCGACTACGCCGATCAGCAGTGCCAGCAGCAATACGAGCGCGTGCGTCATGACCGGGACGCTAGCACGGCGAGGAGTTGGGCTAGAAGCGGAAGAACCGCACGTCGGAAGCCAGGATCGCCTTGGCGCCGATGGCCGCGATCTGGTCCATGATGGCGTTGACCTCCCGCCGGGGCACCAGTGCGCGCACCGCCACCCAGTCCGGGTCGGCCAGTGGCGCGATGGTTGGGGACTCCAGACCCGGGGTGATCGCGGTGGCGCGCTCCAGTACCGCGCGCGGGCAGTCATAGTCGAGCATCAGGTACTGCTGGCCGAACACCACCCCCTGAACCCGGGCGGCTAACTGGTCGCGCGCCCCGCGACCCTCTCCACGTTCGTCTTCTTCGTCGGCACCGTCGCGTTCGATCAGCACCGCCTCGGAATCACACAGCGACTCACCGAACGCCGTTAGGTCGTGCAGGCTCAACGTCCGTCCGGATCCGACAACATCGGCGATGGCGTCGGCGACCCCGAGTTGAACGGAGATCTCGACGGCACCATCTAGGCGGATCACCGTCGCTTCGATTCCCCGGTCCGCCAAATCCTTGCGCACCAGATTCGGATAAGCGGTCGCGATCCGCTTCCCGGCCAGATCGGCGACCGTCCATCGCCGGCCAACCGGGGCGGCGTAGCGAAAGCTGGAGAATCCAAAACCCAGCGCCAGCCGTTCCCGCACCGGCGCCCCGGATTCGGTGGCCAGATCCCTACCGGTGATCCCGAAGTCGAGTTCGCCGGAGCCCACATAGATCGCGATGTCCTTGGGCCGGAGGAAGAAGAATTCCACGCCGTTCGCCCGGTCGATCACGGTCAGGTCCTTGGGGTCGCTGCGGCGCCGGTAACCGGCCTCGGAGAGGATTTCGGCAGCGGATTCCGAGAGCGCGCCCTTATTGGGAACTGCGATACGCAACATGGCGGGCCCTACAGCTTCCGGTAGACATCGTCGAGGCCCAGTCCGCGAGCGATCATCAGCACCTGGGTCCAGTACAGGAGTTGGCTGATCTCGCCTGCCAACGCCTCATCCGACTCGTGCTCAGCGGCCAGCCACACTTCCCCGGCCTCCTCGATGATCTTCTTGCCCAGACCGTGGACCCCGGCATCGAGGGCAGCGACGGTGGCACTGCCCACCGGCCGCGTGCGGGCACGTTCGCCCAGTTCGGCGAACAGTTCCTCGAAGGTCTTCACGGCACGGGATTGTTCCATGCCCGGCGGGGTCCCGTCACGGCGATTTCCGCCCGCGACACCCGCCGATGCGCTCGGGATCAGGCCCGAGTGGCCCTGTTGTCCGCGAGTTCGCCCTGCATGTCCTCCAGGGAGATTCCCTTCGTCTCACGCACCCAGGTCCAGACGAAGAGGAACGACAGGATGGCGCACAGGGCGTAGAAGCCGTAGGCCACGCCCAGGTGGTTGCGCAGTTCGGGGAAGCTGACGGTGATCAGCCAGTTGGCCGCCCACTGGCCGGCGGCGGCCAATCCCAGGGCGGCGGCCCGGATCCGGTTGGGGAACATCTCGCCGAGAAGCACCCACACCACCGGCCCCCAGGACATGCCGAAGGACACCACGAAAAGGTTCGCCGCGACCAGGGCGATGGGTCCTTCCGCCCCGGTGAGTTGCGGGGTGCCGTCCACCTGCGGCGCGGTGCCGAAGATGAAGGCCATGGTCGCCAGCGTGACGGCCATACCGGCCGAGCCGACCAGCAGCAGAGGTTTGCGGCCGACTTTGTCGATCAACGAGATGGCTATCAGGGTAGTGGCGATATTGACGATCGAGGTGATCACCGTGATCAGGAAGGACTGGCTCTCGTCGAAGCCGACCGCCTCCCACAGCACGTTGGAGTAGTAAAAGATCACGTTGATGCCGACGAACTGTTGGAAAATCGACAACCCCAGACCAACCCAGACGATGCCGTAGACCCCGCCACCGGGTTTACGCAGATCACGCCAGGACGGCTTGGTCTCACCCTGCAGCGTGCCCTGAATGCGATCGATGGTGATGTCGAGGTTCTTCTCCCCCAGCAGCATCGTCAGCACCTTGCGAGCCTCCGGAATGCGATGGCGGGCAACCAGATAGCGCGGCGACTCAGGGATCGTGAACGCGAGCGCACCGTAGACCACCGCCGGGACGGCCATCACCAGGAACATCCAGCGCCATGCCTCAAGTCCAAGCCAGAATTCCTTACTGGCTCCACCGGCCAGGTGCGCCAGCAGATAGTCAATGGCAAGGGAGATGAAAATCCCCGACACGATCGCCAACTGCTGCAGCGAGCCGAGCCTGCCGCGGATGCGCGCGGGCGAGGTCTCAGCGATGTAGGTCGGTGCGATCACCGAGGCGACGCCGACGCCGAAACCACCGACGATGCGGAACAGCACGATCATCTCCACGCTGCCCGCCAGGCCGGTGCCGATGGCGCTGATGAAGAACAACGCCGCGGCGATCTTCATCACGGAGATTCGCCCGATCCGGTCGGCGAGGCGACCGGCCGTCATAGCGCCGGCGGCGGCGCCGAGCAGGGCCGAGGCCACGGCGAAGCCGAGAGCGGCGTTGCTGATGTTGAAATTGCTTTGAATCGAGGACACCGCGCCGTTGATTACTGCGCTGTCGTAGCCGAACAACAGGCCGCCCAGCGCGGCGACCGAGGCGATCCGTACCGCACCGCGGCCGGAGAAATCCTCGTCCTCAAATACCAACGGGGTGTCGCTGGTGGGCCCCTGACCGGCCATGGTTGTCCTTTCCGAAGCGCGTTGTAGCAATGACAACGATGACATAGGGGCCGCACACAAGTGGCTGTATTGGACTCTGTAGTTCACCAGCCGGTCAACCGGTGGTCAGATCGGGGCCACTCCCGGGTTCAGCTCGCTGTGCAGCTGGCGAAGGCTCGTCAGATTCACGCCGGCAAGTGTGGGGAGGTGGCGGCGCCGGGGCGTAGCCGGCACCTCGACATCGTTGGGCACCACCAGTACCGGGCACCCCGCGTCCTCGGCCGATGCGGCGCCGGTGACCGAGTCCTCGACGGCCAGGCACTGCCCCGGATCGAATCCCAGTAGGGCCGTGGCCCGCAGATAGGGGTCCGGTGCCGGCTTGGCACGCACCACCTCGTCGCCGCATACGCTGGTCGTGAAGTAGTGCCGCCCGATGCTGTTGAGAGCACGTTCGGTGAGTGCCCGGCGGGTATTGGTCACCAGTGCCATCGGCACCGCCGCATCGGCCAGGGCGTCGAGCAGTTCCTGGGCGCCTTCGCACCAGGGCAGGCCGGCGTCGAACAACTCTCCGGTGAAGTCATGCAGCCAGTCCGCGGTAGCGGCCATCTGCATCGGGTCGAGCTCAAGGCCCAGATCCGTGTAGACGAGCCGGATCACGCTCTCCGACGACCCGCCGACAGTGGACTCCCGCACCTCGGGAGTCAGCACCCCGCCGAAGCGCGCATAGAGCTCCTGCAGCGCGATGTCCCAGAGCTTCTCAGAGTCGACCAGCGTGCCGTCCATGTCGAAGAGCACCGCACGCATGGCGGTGATTGTGTCACTGAAATTTGTCAGACCGAAGTGCAATGCTCGTGCCATGTCCGCGACCGCACCGGCAACCGATATCGCACCGGCAACCGACG
Source organism: Mycobacterium sp. (assembly GCA_018401645.1). Lineage (GTDB taxonomy): Bacteria > Actinomycetota > Actinomycetes > Mycobacteriales > Mycobacteriaceae > Mycobacterium. The sequence goes on from JAGYKK010000007.1 coordinate 92,487, forward strand.
TTGACGTGGCTCCCGGTGAACGGCTCGGCGAACTCTTCGAGCAGCTTTCGGAGTTGACCGGTCAGCGCAACGCGATCGATGGGCGCATCGTCGACATCATTGCCGAGATCGATAGTGCCGGCCTGTGGGGCGCTACCGGGGCTCGATCGGTCACCGCCCTGGTGGCCTGGAAGACCGGCACCTCGCGCGGCAATGCCGCTGCCCTTGCGAGCGTGGCCCACCGGCTGGAATCCTTTCCCCGCTGCGCCCAGGGCCTGCGGGACGGCCGACTGTCGCTGGACCAGGTCGGGGTGATCGCCGCGCGCGCGGGTGACGGGTCCGATGCGCACTACGCGAAGCTGGCCGAGTCGCCACGATCAGCCAGCATGCACCGCGATCGAAGCTGGAACCCTGCCCCCGATACCGGCCCCGCGGCCCGGTGTCACAACCGATCTGCCCCAGACCAGCGACGGCGCGTTGTTCGACTTCTGGCGAATCACGCTGCCGCACGTCGAATCGACACCCCCTTCGAAGCGCCTCCAATCACGCGGGCGCGCTGACCGCCAGTGAGCGACCCTGAGCTGTGGTAGCGCGGCGCGGCTTGAGAAGGTTGGGGCTGGGGCTGCACTGTGCCGACCACCATCGATGCATTCATGCGACTGGTGACGGATGGTCTGGCGAGGTTCTCAACGCCGGCCCCATGGACAGCGCACCACCGTGGTGGTGCACCTCGATGTCGACCAGAAGATCGGCGCACTGCACCTCGGCCCACTGCCGGCGTCCGAGCGTGGCATACGGCCTGCGATGCCGCGAGAGTGTGGTTCTTCGGGACGGCGGGTGATCGGCTCTACCTACGGCCGAACCACCCGCACGATCAGTCGTCGTCACGCCTGCCCGGTGGCTCGAGAGCGAAACCCCACACTTCGCACCGTCCCCGGCTGCGGAGCCACCGCCACGGTCTGCACGCGCATCACGGTCAGCACCTGGGAAGACGGTGGCGAAAGACCGAAGTTGGAGCGTCTTACCAATAATTTTTCTGCTATGCCCCTACCACCACCGTCCCCTCTGCATCGGCGAAAGGGCGTCATCACCATCGCCTCGGGCCCGCCGGTCGTCTCTTCGCCTTTATCGTAACCGACCAGCGACGGCGACGGCGAACTGGGCCCGTCCACTGGCCCCGCCCACCCCAGTGGCCCCACGCGCCATCCGTCGCGCCACATATGCCCCAAGGCTGAGCAGGCGGAAAGCGAACCGACTGGTCGTGGTACGAACCTTTCCGGCCTGTAGCCCCGCCGCGTCTGCTGACGTGCTGCCGGACACAGTGATTTGCGACCTCATTCATCGGTTGCAGCCAGGTTGGGGCCCAGCCAGCGTTCGGCTTCGGCCAGGGTCCAGCCCTTGCGCTTGGCGTAGTCGGCCACCTGGTCCTGGGCCATCCGGCCGACCACGAAGTACTGCGACTGCGGGTGCGAGAAGTACCAGCCGCTGACAGCGGCACCGGGCCACATCGCCATCGACTCGGTCAGCTCGATGCCGGTCCGCTGCCGCACGTCCATCAATTCCCAGAGTGTCGCCTTCTCGGTGTGTTCCGGGCAGGCCGGGTATCCCGGCGCCGGGCGGATTCCGGTGTATTTCTCACCAATGAGCGCCTCTGTTGTCAGGCTCCGTCAGCGGCTGGAATCCCCAGAGCCATGCGGACCCGCTGGTGCATCCGTTCGGCGAACGCCTCTGCCAGCCGGTCGGCGAGCGATTCAAGCAAGATTGCGCTGTAGTCGTCATTGGCTGCCTGGAACTCATCGATCTTGACGCCAATGCCGAGCCCGGTAGTCACCGCGAAGGCGCCCACGTAGTCAGCCAGACCGGTTCCCTTGGGCGCGATGAAGTCGCCGAGGCTCCGGTTCGGGATACCGTCGCGGTGCTCGCCCTGCTGACGCAGGTTGTGCAACGTGGCCATCACCTCGGTGCGGGTTTCGTCGGTGTAGACCGCACGATATCGTTTATGCATTTGTGGAAAGAACCCGATCACCACGTTGTACGTCAGCCCTTTTCGCCCGATCCCATGTTCTCTGGTGTCGAGGCATCCCAGGCATCGTCAGTACAGCTTACGGGCAGTCTCCCCGACACCCAGGTTGTTGAGGGTGTGTGGGAAGGCGGCCCTTCATCTCCCAGGCGTTGAAGGGCGGCGCGCAGTCAGTCTTCTCGCTGCTGCAGCTCGGCAAGGTCGTAGTCGCAGAACTCCCGGGCCATGGGCCTGAGCAGGGCGGCGTGGTGTAGCCGGCCCTCGATCGGCATTCCGGTTGGCGCGAACTTCTGCAGCGTCAGCATCGGCCGCTGTTCTTCTGCGCATGCCGCTCCACCGGGGAGGCGTAATCAATCTCTTCGGTGGCCTGCAATGAAGCAGCGCCGGACGCTGCTTATTAAGTGCGAGCAGCGCGGCAGCCACGCCGGCGCATTCAGGACGTCCTTGGCGAACCACTGGGCCGGGCAGCGCGGCGATATCTTCTTGCCTCGTGTGGGCGTGAGGTGATCGCACCGCCGATCCCGGCAGCGGGATCGCGCTACCCGCGCGTTCTTTCGATACGACGGTGACCTCTGTTTAAATTAACGACGGGGTGATCAGCCCGGACAGGCCGATGATGTCGGCGTTGTGCTCTCTGGCCGCTTCCAGAATCTTGCTCGCGGGCACCATCACACCGAGGTCTATCACTTCAAAGTTGTTGCACTGCAAAACGACTCCAACGATATTCTTGCCGATGTCGTGGACGTCGCCCTTGACGGTAGTCGTGGGTTGGTGTCTGCCGTCACTGCACCATGGACTCCGGCTTTCTCCTGCGATATACGGCAGCAGGTACGCAACGGCCTTTTTCATCACCCGGGCCGACTTCACAACCTGGGGCAGGAACATCTTACCGCGGCGCAGGTCGCCGACGACGTTCGCTCACGCGATCTACCGTAGCGGGCCTTATCGATCCATGATCGAAAGTAACGCCGCACCGGCAGCGGCGATCTCTGGCGCAATTCTTCGATTGTCGTCATCGACGTTGGCGTCGATACCCTTGACGAGGGCGTGCGTGATCCGCTCGCGGACCGGAAGAGATCGCCACTCGGCAACTTTTGCGTCAACGGGTTCTTCCGTGGTGTTGAACCGTTCAGCGATCTCCAACAGCCGCTCGGCCGCATCCACGCGCCGATTCAAGACGACGTCGGTGATCCGGTCCCGCAACTCGGGGTCGATCGAGTCGTAGGGCACCAGCGCGCCAGCGTTGACGATACCCATGTCCAGGCCGGCCTTGATGGCGTGGAACAGGAACACCGCATGGATCGCCTCGCGGACGGGGTTATTGCCTCGGAATGAGAACGACACGTTGGAGATACCGCCGGAGATGTGTACGGCGGGCAAGTTCTCCTTGATCCAGGCGCAGGCCTCTACGAAGTCGATCCCGTACGTCGCGTGCTCCTCGATACCGGTCGCCAGCGCGAAACAGTTCGGGTCGAAGATGATGTCCTCGGCCGGGAACCCAACTTCGTCGGTCAGGATCCGGTAGGCGCGGCTGAAGATCTCCTTTCGGCGCTGAAGATTGTCGGCCTGACCCGTCTCGTCGAAGGCCATCACGACGACGGCGGCACCGAACTTGCGGCACAGCCGTGCCTCGCGGACGAACTTCTCCTCGCCCTCCTTCAGGGAGATCGAGTTGACGATCGGTTTGCCCTGCACGTTCTTCAGGCCCGCCTCGATAACCTCCCACTTGGACGAGTCGATCATCACCGGGACGCGGCTGATGTCCGGCTCGGCCGCGATCAGCTTGGTGAACCGGTCCATCGCGGCGACGCCGTCGATCATGCCCTCGTCCATGTTGATGTCGATCACCTGCGCGCCGGTCTCGACCTGCTGCAGGGCCACCGAGAGTGCGGTGTCGTAGTCCTCAGCCTTGATCAGGTTGCGGAACCTCGCCGAGCCGGTGATGTTAGTACGTTCCCCGATATTCACGAACAGCGAATCGGCGGTGACATTGAGCGGCTCCAGGCCGGAGAGCCGGGTGGCCACCTCGATCTGCTTCCCCTGCCGTGGCGGCGTGCCCTCGACCACGCGGGCAATCTCGGCGATGTGCGGCGGTGCCGTTCCGCAGCAACCACCGACCAGGTTGACCAGGCCGGACTCGGCGAACTCAGCGAGATAGCCGGCCTGCCGCTCCGGGGACTCCTCGTACTCGCCAAAAGCGTTGGGCAGGCCGGCATTCGGGTAGCAGGAGATGAAGGTGTCTGCGATCCGCGAGAGCTCGGCGATATAGGGCCTCATCTCCGGCGCGCCCAGGGCGCAGTTGAGGCCCACGGCGATCGGCTTCGCGTGCCTGATCGAATTCCAGAAAGCTTCGGTGACCTGACCGGACAACGTCCGCCCGGAAGCGTCGGTGATGGTGCCTGAGATAATGACCGGCCACCGGCGTCCGCGGTCCTCGAACAGCGTCTCGAGGGCGAATACCGCCGCCTTGGCGTTCAGCGAATCGAAGATCGTCTCGACGATGAACAAGTCGGAGCCGCCGTCGATCAGGCCGTTGGCAGCGTCGAGGTAGCCGGCCACCAGCTGGTCGTAGGAGACGTTGCGGGCCCCGGGGTCGTTGACGTCCGGCGAGATCGACGCGGTCCGCGTGGTCGGCCCGATGGCACCGGCGACGTACCGGGGCTTGTCCACAGTGCTGAACTCGTCGCAGACCGCTCGAGCCAGGGCCGCGCCCGCGTAATTGAGTTCGTAGGCCAGTTCTGCCATGCCGTAGTCGGCCAGCGACACCGCGTTCGAGTTGAACGTATTCGTCTCCAGGATGTCCGCGCCCGCCTCGAGGTACTCGCGGTGGATCCCGGCGATGATGTCCGGCTGCGTCAGCGTGAGCAGGTCGTTGTTGCCCTGAAGCGCCGTCGGCCATTCGATGAACCGCTCGCCGCGGTAGCCGACCTCGTCCGGCCGGTCCCGCTGGATCGCCGTGCCCATCGCGCCGTCGATCACCATGATCCGCCGGCGCAGAGTTGCCGTCAGCTCATCGGTGCAGTCGGGGCGGTTATTTGCCTCAAAACGGTTATCTTCCGGGGCACCCATCGGAATCCTTCCTCAACGGAAGGCGTCCTTAACTCCGCCGAGCGTGGCGGATACCAGGGGACCTCTGGTCTCCTGAATAGCCGTTGCAACGCCTCTCGACCGTCGTAGTCTACGCCGTCACCCCCATCGACGTCAGCTTGCCACCGTGACACTTTCCAGCTGATTGCAGCGACAGGGCTTACGCTGGTCCGGTGACGTCGTGGAACCTTAGTGGCGCTCAAGGCTCCGCCCTGCCCGACCTCCAGAACACCATCATCGTTGCGGCATTCGAGGGCTGGAACGACGCCGGCGACGCCGCCAGCGACGCCCTGGAGCACCTCGACGCCATCTGGGAGGCACAGCCGATCGTCGAGATCGACGACGAGGCGTACTTCGACTATCAGGTGAATCGGCCGGTTATCCGCCAGATCGATGGTGTTACCCGCGAGTTGGTGTGGCCCTCCATGCAGATTTCGCACTGCCGGCCACCCGGTTCAGACCGAGACATAGTGCTCATGCATGGGGTGGAGCCCAACATGCGCTGGCGCAGTTTCTGCGCCGAATTGCTGGGGATCGCCGACAAACTCAACGTCGATACCGTGGTGATTCTGGGCGCACTGCTGGCCGACACCCCACACACCCGACCTGTCCCGGTCACCGGCGCGGCTTACTCGCCGGAGTCGGCGAAGTTCTTCGGACTGGAGGAGTCCCGCTACGAAGGCCCGACCGGCATCGCAGGGGTCTTCCAGGACGCCTGCGTCGCCGCCGGCATCCCTGCCGTGACCTTCTGGGCGGCGGTACCCCACTACGTCTCCCAACCGCCCAACCCCAAGGCCACCGTGGCTCTGCTGCGTCGCGTCGAGGAGGCGCTGGACATCGAAGTGCCCCTGGCCGACCTGCCGGCGCAGGCCGAGGAATGGGAACTGGCCGTCACCGAGATGACGGCCGACGACGAGGAGATCGCCGACTATGTGGCCGGTTTGGAGGCCCGCGGCGACGCCGAGGTCGATGTCAATGAGGCGTTGTCCAAGGTGGACGGTGACACCCTCGCCGCAGAATTCGAGCGCTATCTGCGCCGCCGGGGCCGATAGTCCGGGGATTCGCCGGTCACGGGATGCGATACCGTTCTCTCAAGACAAATCCACTACCGAAATTCCCAACTACCGAGATTCGAGGTCTCATGAGGCTGGCCATGACCGAGGCCGACACGGCCTTTCGCGACGAGTTGCGTGAATTCTTCACCACCGCGATCCCGGCGGAAATCCGCGAACGCGCGCGCAATGACGCGCTGAACCTTCCCGAGGACATGGTCGTCACCCAGCAGATCCTCAACAAGGCCGGCCTCGCGGTGCCGAACTGGCCGATCGAGTCCGGCGGAAAGGACTGGTCGCCGCTACAGCACCAGATCTGGTCCGACGAAATGCAACTGGCCTACGTGCCCGGACCGCTGAATTTCAACACCAGCATGGTGGGACCGGTGATCGCACAGTTCGGTTCACCAGAGATCAAGGAGCGCTTCCTGCCGGCCACCGCCAACCTCGACATCTGGTGGTGCCAGGGATTCTCGGAACCCGAAGCCGGATCCGACCTCGCGTCACTGCGCACCACGGCGGTGCGCGACGGCGACCACTACATCATCAACGGCCAGAAGACCTGGACCACGCTTGGCCAGTACGCCGATTGGATCTTCCTGCTGGTGCGCACCGACCCCGACGCCCCCAAGAAGCAGGCCGGGATCTCGTTCATCCTCGTCGAGATGAACACGCCGGGCATCACGCTGCGGCCGATCAAGCTCATCGACGGAAGCTTCGAGGTCAACGAGGTGTTCTTCGAAGACGTCCGGGTTCCGGCGAATCAACTCGTCGGTGAGGAGAACGCCGGCTGGAGTTACGCGAAGTTCCTGCTGTCCAATGAGCGAACCGGGATCGCCCGGATCGGCACCACCAAGGCCTGGCTCGCCGAGGCCAAGGAACGCGCCACCAAGACACCGCAGGGCCACGGCACGCTGCTCGACGATCCGCTGTTCGCGGCCCGGGTCGCCGAGGTGGAGGGCGAGTTGCTGGCGCTGGAACTCACCCAGATGCGCGTCAGCGAGGACGAGGCCGGCGGAAAGCCGAACCCGGCTTCGTCGATCCTGAAACTGCGGGGCAGCCAACTGCAGCAGGCCGTCACCGAGTTACTGGTGGAGGTGGCCGGCTCGGATGGCCTTCAGGTCGAGGACGGTGCCCACAACGCCGCGGCCAAGTACCTCAACTATCGCAAGACCTCGATCTACGGCGGCAGCAACGAGGTTCAGCGCAGCATCATCTCCGCCACGATCCTCGGACTTTGAGAACCTAGGACTCCAGGAAGAATCAGGACCCGACATGAACTTTGACCTGACCGAGGAACAGCAGATGCTGTCCGACACCGCGCGGGACGTCCTGGGCCGCAGCTACGACACCGAAAGCCGGAACAAGGCCGTTGACTCTGAACTCGGCTGGAGCCGCGAGGTGTGGCAGCAACTCGCCGAGATCGGCATCCTGGGCCTGGGCTTCGACCCTGAGGAGTCCGGCCCGATCGAGGTGATGGCGGTGATGACCGAAATCGGCCGCCGGCTGGCGCCCGAACCGGTTGCCGCGGCGGCGTTGATCCCCGGTGCGGTGATTGCCGCCCACGGATCGGCAGAGCAACGCGCGCTGCTCGACGAAGTGGCAGCCGGAGAGCGGTTGCTGGCCTTCGCCCACACCGAATCCGGTGGGCGCGGTTTAACGGAACTAAGTACTCGTGCCACCGACAGCGGCGGCTCCTGGACGGTCTCCGGCCGGAAAAACCCCGTGATCGCCGGGGACAGCGCTGACGTTCTCGTGGTCACCGCCGCCCTGCCGGGTGGTGGCTCCGGGCTTTTTCTCGTCGATGCCACCGCCACGACCAGGCACCCCTTCCGAACGTTCGACGGCCAGCGCGGCGCCGATATCGAGTTCGACCACGCCGTCGCCGCACCCCTGGGTACAGGGGGCGACGCAAGCGCCGACATCGAGGCCACGGTGATCCGGTTTCAGTCGGCACTGTGCGCCGAGGCGGTCGGCGCAATGGATGAATCCTTGCGGCTGACCACCGATTACCTCAAGGCCCGCAAGCAGTTCGGTGTGCCGCTCAAGACATTCCAAACCCTCACCCAACGCGCCGCCGATATGTATGTATCCCTGGAACTGGCTCGGAGCATGAACTTCTACGCCGCCATGTGCGTCGCCGACGGACGCTTCGATCCGGTGGCCGCCGCCCGGGCCAAACTGCAGATTGGCCGGTCCGGCCGGCACATCGCCCAGGAGGCGATCCAGCTCCATGGCGGCATCGGCGTGACAGCCGAATACCCGATCGCGCACTACGCCGCACGCCTGACCGCCATCGAACAGACCTTCGGATCCGCGACCGACCAGTTGCGCTACCTCAGCGGCCAGGTCGGCACGTACGGGGTTGCCGTTCTCTAAATTGCGACACCCAGCAGAGCGTCGACCGCCGCGCCCACCGCAGCCGGGGCCGCCGGGTCATGACCGCCGTAGTCGAGCGCATCGGTGACCCAACCATCAATGGCGGCAAGGGCTTTCGGCGTGTCGAGGTCATCGGCCAGGTATCGCCGGAGTCGGCCGATGACATCAGCCACGTCGGGTCCCGCCGGCCTACTCATCGCGTTCCGCCAGCGCTGTAATCGCACATTAGCCTCAGCAAGCACGTCATCGCTCCAGAACCGGTCACTGCGATAGTGCCCGGCGAGTAGTCCCAGCCGGATCGCCATCGGATCCACGCCGTCAGCCCGAAGTTGCGAGACCAAAACCAGATTGCCGCGGCTCTTCGACATCTTGTGGCCGTCCCATCCGATCATTCCAGCATGGACGTAACTGCGCGCAAATCGTCGTTCACCGGTGACGGACTCGGCGTGCGCGGCAGAGAATTCGTGGTGTGGGAAAATCAAATCGCTTCCACCACCCTGAACATCGAATCCGAAACCGATCCGGCTCAGGGCGATCGCGGCACACTCGATATGCCAGCCCGGCCGGCCCATGCCGAACGGCGACGGCCAAGCCGGCTCACCGGGCCGCTGCGCCCGCCACAGCAGTGCGTCCAGCGCCTCGGCTTTTCCGACCCGATCCGGGTCCCCCCCACGTTCGGCGAAAAGCCGGACCATGGTGTCGTGGTCATAGTTGGATTCATAACCGAATTGGGTTGTGGCAGAGGACCGGAAGTAGATGTCAGGATGGTCTTGATCGTCAACGACGTAGGCTGCTCCGGATGCCAGGAGTTTCCCGACGAGGTCGACGACCTCGTCGATCGCCTCGGTTGCGCCGATGTAATCCTGCGGCGGCAGCACTCGCAGCGCGGCCATATCCTCGCGGAACAACTGCGTCTGCGATGCACTCAGATCACGCCAGTCCACGCCGTCGCGAGCGGCACGTTCGAATAACGGATCGTCCACGTCGGTGACGTTCTGGACATAGTGCACGCGATGACCGTAGTCGCGCCAAATTCGATAGATCACGTCAAATGCCAGATAGGTTGCGGCATGCCCTAGGTGGGTCGCATCGTAGGGTGTGATGCCGCAGACATACATCGTTGCGGTGTCCCCCGCCGCGGTGGGTCGCACCTGCCGATCAGAGCTGTCATACAGCCGCAATGCCGGCCCTCGTCCGGGCAACGCCGGGATCTGGACAGCGGGCCACGATTCCATATCAGCTTGCCAGCCACATGGCGTCGAGGAGCAGGTCGGCGACTTCGGGTCGACACATCAGCAGGTCGGGCAGATAGGGATCGGGTTGGTTGTACTGCAGTGTCGAACCATCAATCCGGGTCGCGTGGAGTCCGGCCGCCTGCAGCACGCCGGCCGGGGCGGCCGAATCCCATTCCCATTGCCCGCCGGCATGGATGTAGGCGTCGACATCACCACGCACGACGGCCATTGCCTTCGCC
>JAGYKK010000070.1 GCA_018401645.1 Mycobacterium sp.
CGAGCCGAGAATAGCGGATTCTGGGGGTTTCCGCAGACACCTTAGAGCTGTTTTCGCTGGTAGAGAGTGCGCCCGAAGGGATTCGAACCCCCAACCTTCTGATCCGTAGTCAGATGCTCTATCCGTTGAGCTACGGGCGCCGTCTTCAGTTGTTCGTGGCTCACGTGCTCAACCGCGGCGGAGGCGAGAGGATTTGAACCTCCGGTCCCCTTTAAGGGGGACAACTCATTAGCAGTGAGTCCCATTCGGCCGCTCTGGCACGCCTCCCGAACCACCGAGAGCGTACACAGGCCCGACAACGCATGGCAAAGTCCGCTGAGGCGGCCCCTAGACTCAGTCCGGTGACCGCCCGCCTGCGCCCTGAACTGGCCGATCTGCCGGCCTACACGCCCGGCAAGACCGTGCTGGGCGCGATCAAGCTGGCCAGCAACGAAACCGTGGAAGATCCGTTGCCCAGCGTCCGCGCGGCCATCTCAGCGGCCGCAGGCACCATCAACCGCTACCCGGACAACGGCCATGCCGAACTCAAAGAGCACCTATCCCGGCACTTGGGTTTCCCGGCCGAGCAGATCGCCGTCGGCTGCGGCTCGGTGAGCCTGTGCCAGCAACTGATTCAGGTCACTTCGTCGGTGGGCGACGAGGTGGTCTTCGGCTGGCGCAGCTTCGAGGTGTATCCGTTGCAGGTGCGGGTGGCCGGTGCGACGCCGGTTCAGGTGCCGCTGCGCAATCACACCTTCGACCTCGATGCCATGCTCGCCGCCGTCACCGAGCGCACCAGGTTGATCTTCGTTTGCAACCCGAACAACCCGACGTCGACTGTCGTGGATCCCGAGGAGTTGGCCCGGTTCGTGGCCGCGGTTCCCACCGACATCCTCGTCGTCATCGACGAGGCCTACGTTGAGTACATTCGCGATGGTCTGGTGCCCGACAGTTCGGCTCTGGCGCGCGCATATCGCAATGTGGTGGTGCTGCGCACGTTTTCCAAGGCCTATGGCCTTGCCGGGCTGCGGGTCGGCTACGCGGTGGGCGATCCCGAGGTGATCACCGCGTTGGGCAAGGTCTACGTACCGTTCACCGCCAGCACCATTTCCCAGGCCGCGGCGATCGCCTCACTGCAGGCCGCCGACGAACTGCTGGCACGCACCGACGCGGTGGTCACGCAACGCTGCCGGGTCAGCGCCGAACTGGCCGCCCTCGGGTATGAGTTCCCGCCGTCACAGGCCAACTTCATCTGGTTGCCGCTGGGAGAACAGACCGTCGGGTTCACCCAGCAGGCCGCCGACGCCGGGGTGCTGCTGCGGCCCTTTCCCGGCGAGGGCGTGCGGGTGACTATCGGCGCTCCGGCCGAGAACGACGCGTTCCTGGCGTTCGCCCGCGAGTGGGTCAGCCGCTGAACGATAAATCCGCCGCGTGGCGCGACGGCGCCAACCGGTAACGTCGAAGGTGGCCGCAACCGCATCAGGAGGATCAGCCATGGGCAGGATCTACAGCGACGTCACCGAATTAGTTGGTCATACCCCGCTGGTTCGACTTAATCGGTTGACCGAAGGCCTCGGCGCCCAGGTGGTCGTCAAGCTCGAGTTCTACAACCCCGCCAACAGCGTCAAGGACCGGATCGGGGTGGCGATCATCGACGCCGCCGAACGCTCCGGTGAACTCACCCCCGGCGGCACCATCGTCGAGGCCACCAGCGGCAACACTGGCATTGCCCTGGCGATGGTGGGCGCTGCTCGCGGTTACAAGGTGATCCTCACCATGCCGGAGACGATGTCCACCGAGCGCCGGGTGATGTTGCGCGCCTACGGTGCCGAAATCGTCCTGACCCCGGGGTCAGAAGGCATGGCGGGGGCGGTGGCCAGGGCCAAGCAGATCATCACCGATACCCCCAACGCGGTCTCGGCTGACCAGTTCGCCAACCCGGCCAATCCAGCAGTCCACGAGAGGACCACCGCCGAGGAGGTCTGGGCCGATACCGACGGCAAGGTCGACATCTTCATCGCCGGGATCGGCACCGGCGGCACGGTCACCGGCGTCGGACACGTCCTCCGGGCACGCAAGCCGGGCGTACAGATCGTCGGGGTCGAGCCCATCGACTCCCCTCTGCTGACGGAGGGCCAAGCCGGCCCTCACAAGATTCAGGGCATCGGTGCCAACTTTGTTCCCGAGATACTCGATCGAGACAGCTACGACGAGATCATCGACGTCGGCCTCGACGACTCGATCAGGGTGGCCAGAGAGTTGGGAACCAAGGAGGGCATCCTCGGCGGCATCTCCTCCGGCGCGATCGTCTGGGCGGCGCTGGAACTGGCCAAGCGCCCGGAGAACGCCGGCAAGCTCATCGTGGCGATCGTCTGCGATTACGGCGAGCGCTACATCTCCACGGTGCTCTTCGAGGACATCCGGGACTGACCGCTCCGTGACGCTCCTGTCCATCCTCCGCGAGGACTTGCGAAACGCACGGACCCACGACCCGGCCGCGCGCGGGGATTTGGAGAACGCCCTCGTCTACTCCGGACTGCACGCCATTTGGTCCTACCGGCTGGCCCACCGCATGTGGTCGAGGCCGTTGTTACGCGGGCCCGCGCGAATTCTGAGCCAACTCACCCGATCCCTCACCGGCATCGAAATTCACCCGGGTGCGCGGATCGGCCGCCGGTTTTTCATCGACCATGGCATGGGTGTGGTGATCGGGGAGACCACCGAGATCGGTGACGACGTCATGCTCTATCACGGAGTGACCCTCGGCGGACGGACCATGCAGCAGGGCAAACGTCATCCCACCCTCGGCGACCGGGTGACCGTCGGGGCCGGCGCCAAGATCTTGGGACCGGTGCGCATCGGTGATGACAGCGCCATCGGCGCCAATGCCGTCGTCACCCAGGATGTGCCGGCGGATTCGATCGCGACCGGCATCCCCGCCGTCGTGCGCGCGCGTACGGAAAAGCAGCGGGAGCCATTGGTGGACCCGACCACCTACATCGACCCGGCCATGTACATCTGAGTAACCTCTGAGTCCATGAGCCAGCTCGAATCCCTCACCGTCGAGGTCAAAGACAACGTCGCCCAGGTCACGCTGATCGGCCCGGGCAAGGGCAACGCCATGGGCCCGGAGTTCTGGGCCGAGATACCGTCGGTGTTCGCCGATCTCGACGCCGACCCTGAAGTCCGCGCCATTGTGCTGACCGGGTCCGGAAAGAACTTCTGCTTCGGCCTCAACCTGCTCACGATGGGCAACACGCTGTCGGACACCATGGCGTCGGACGTCTCGGCGCGACCGCGGATGGACTTCCACACCCACCTCAAGGCACTGCAGCGGTCCATCACCGCCGTGGCCGACTGCCGGACACCGACCATCGCCTCGATCCACGGCTGGTGCATCGGCGGCGGGGTGGACCTGATCAGCGCGGTGGACATCCGCTACGCCAGCGCCGACGCGAAGTTCTCAGTGCGCGAGGTCAAGTTGTCGATCGTCGCCGATGTCGGCAGCCTGGCCCGGCTGCCCTACATTCTCAGCGACGGCCATCTGCGCGAGCTGGCACTGACCGGCAAGGACATCGACGCCGCTCGCGCCGAGAAGATCGGTCTAGTCAACGAGGTGCTGCCCGACGCCGAGGCGACACTGACCGCCGCGCACGGCACCGCCGCAGAGATCGCCGCGAACTCCCCACTAGTGACCCGCGGCATCAAGGACGTCCTCGACGAACAGCGCACCGCCGACGTCGCGGCCAGCCTGCGCTACGTGGCGGCGTGGAACTCGGCGTTCCTACCGTCGCGGGACCTCAAGGAAGGCATCTCGGCGATGTTCGCCAAACGAGAGCCGAACTTCACCGGCGAGTAAAAGCCCCGCGAGCCGCGCAGGCGACGCGGCTCCAAGACGGAGGCCTCGCGGGCATGGCCGACCCGGCCCGCCGCGGTGAGGTGTGGCGCTGATATCGAGATATCTCCTCGACACCAATGCCGCCACGCGGGGACGAACATTGGCAGGCACGGTGCGTCCCTGTAGGTCCGCTAGTCGCTGACAGCTATCTGCGCGAGCCGGGCCGCAATCATGTTGACGGTGTCCAACTCGCGGGTTGCCACCGCGATGATCAACTCGAAGCGCTTGTCCTCGGTGGCGGTGATGCGGTGGTCGTTCAATCCGTAGAACAGTCGGGTTGCCGCCCAGGCGGTGCGTTTGTTGCCATCTGCTAGAGCGTGATTGGTGGCCATGGACTGCAGCAGAGCTGCCGCCTTCTGATGGAACGTTGGGTAGGCCTCCTCGCCGAACACCGACGCCTGCGGCCGGGCCAACGCGGACTCGACCAAGCCGTAGTCGGCGATGGTGAACCCGGCCCTGGCGGTCAGCGCAAGCACGTCATCCAGCGTCAGGTAGTCGATCACGAGTCGGCAAGACGGCGAAACAGTTCAGCGTCCTCAGTGAAGATCTGCTCGATAATCTCGTCGCGGCGCTGCATACGACGGTCGACGTACTCGTCGATGGCTTTGAGCGCGACCGCCTGCATCGAGACACCCTCACGTTCAGCGGCGGCACGCAGTTTTGCGGTCTGCTCTTCGCTGAGCCTCAACGTCATAGCCATGCGCGAATGATACCAATTGGTATCACATTCGGGGGCGCTGCGGAGTTGCGTCCCGTGGAGTGGTGGGCGAGGTGCCCGATGTCGACGG
>JAGYKK010000071.1 GCA_018401645.1 Mycobacterium sp.
GACCTCATGGCTCAGCCAACTCGCCTGGGTCTGTCCCTCGGGCACCGGGAAGACCGGCATCCGATCACGCGGAGTCCACACGTCGGCGTAGGAACCCACCCGCTCGGCGATCAGCAGGGTGGAATCGCACGCCTGTGGAATCTCGGCGTCCCACAGTGCGCGCATCTCGGCCGCGGATTTCAGGTAGTAGCCATCACCGTCGAACTTGAACCGATTCGGGTCCGAGAGCGTTTTGCCGGTCTGCACGCACAGCAATGCCTCGTGGTTGTGCGCGCCGTCGCGAGTCACGTAGTGGCAGTCGTTTGTGGCCAGCGCGGGGATCTGCAGTTTGCGGCCCACCTCCAAAAGGCCCTCGCGGACTCGGCGTTCAATCGCCAGACCGTGGTCCATCAATTCCAGAAAATAGTTCTCCGCACCGAAGATGTCCCGCCATTTTGCGGCGGATTCCAGCGCTTCGGCGTCCTGACCCAGTCGCAGCCGCGTCTGCACTTCGCCGGACGGACATCCCGTGGTGGCGATGATGCCCTCGGCATGCTCGGCGATGATCTCGGCATCCATCCGATTCCACTTGCCGAGTTGGCCCTCGAAGGACGCCAGCGAAGTCAACTTGAAGAGATTTCGCAGGCCGGTGGCGGTCTCGGCGACCATCGTCAGGTGGGTGTAGGAGCCGCTACCGGAGACGTCATCGGACTTCTGGGCCGGGTCGCCCCAGAGAATCCGGCGCGTGTCGAACCGGGATCCGGGCGCCACGTACGCCTCGACGCCGATAATCGGCTTGATCCCCACCTTCGTCGCGGCATGAAAGAACTCGCTGGCACCGAACATGTTGCCGTGATCGGTCATGCCGATCGCCGGCATCTCGAGGCGCTGGGCCTCGGCGAGCATAGGCGTGATCTTGGCGGCACCGTCGAGCAGCGAATACTCGGTGTGGTTGTGCAGGTGCACAAACGATCCGCCGCGGTGAGCGCTTGCGTGAGAAGCAGACGGGCTGTCCATAGGCCCGTCAGTCTAGGGCTGTCGGGCGACGCCGCCGGGCGTGTCGGCGCACGTGTCCCGGCACCGGCCGCGACGCAAGCGGGCCGACCCCCAGCTTTGGCTGGTCAGCGCTTCTCGCCCAGCATCGTGGCGATCTCTTTGGCCTGATCGGCGGTCAGGTCCCCAGAGAGTTGCAGCACCTGGCCGTCGATCGGAGCGCCGATTTTAGGGCCCCACACCACGGTCGTGCCCCGGACGAACGCGACCTGCTGGCCGACGCGGGCCGCGGTGAACTCAGCGAATCGCTTCGATGACTCCTCGGTCATGGTCATCTGCACCAATTGGACGCCGGTCAAGGGATTGAGAAATGAGTCGACGTTGGTCAGGTCGAGGCGCAGCCCCTCGGGGCCGAGTTCATAGACCGCGGTCTTGCTGATGTCGCAGATCCGGGTGGGCTGATCGGGCGGCGCAGGTTCGGGGGCCGGACACTGCTCGGGGGTGGTGACAAAGGCACTGATCACCGGGCGCACCGGGAGTGCCCTGATAGTCAACGGGGCCGCGGTGGTCGTCGTGGGAGCCGGCAGATCGGACTGCCGGCCGGCCTCTCGGGCCGTCAACAGGCCCAGTCCCATCGGAACAACCACCGCCGCGGCGGCGATCACCCCGATGACTGCCATCAGGATGCGGTTGTTGCGCTGCTTGGTCGTGGGTTTGCTCATGATGGGAGCAAGGTACCTGTGCGCCCCCGGTACGCGCGAAACAACGCGTCGATACTGAATACGATCAAGGCCACCCAAATCAATCCAAATCCGATCCAGCGGGCAGGGGGCATCGGCTCGTGACCGACCACAATTCCCCAGGTCATCTGCATCGCAGGGTTCAGATACATGAGCAAGCCCAGCGTGATCAAGGGCAGGCGCTGGGCCGCCGCGGCGAACATCAGCAACGGCACCGCGGTCAGCGGACCGGCCAGCACCATCAGCGCCGTGTGACCAACCCCGTGGTGAGTGAAGTGTCCATGGCCGCTTACCTGAAGCGCGACGACAAAAGCCAGTGCCAGCGGCACGGCGATCCCGGCCTCGACACCAACGCTGACCCTGGGGTCACAGGTGATGACTTTCTTCACGACGCCGTAGAGGCCGAAGGAGAAGGCCAGTCCCAACCCGATCAACGGGGTGGCGCCAACCTCGACGGACAGCACGACGATCGCGACCGCGGCGATGAGCACCGCGGCCGCCTGAGCCAGGTTGGGTCGCTCGCCGAAAATCAGCACTCCGAAAAGGACGCTCACCAGCGGATTGATGAAATAGCCCAGCGCGGCGTCCACGACATGGCCGTTGGTGACCGCATATACGTAGACCAGCCAGTTCACCGAAATGAGGACTGAGGCGCAGGCCAGAAGTAGCCACGTCCGCGGCTTGATCGCTCGCAAGTCCGACATCCTCCCGACCACCACCAACAGTCCGGCCATGAACACGGCGGTCCAAAGAATTCGATGAGCGAGCACCTCGGGAGCGTCCGCAGGCGCCAGGAGCGGAAAGAACACCGGGAACATCCCCCAGGTCCCGTAGGCCCCGATCGCGTACAACAAGCCCCTGGTGTCGGTGCGGGTGTCGGTTCGCATCGGCCCGGGACCGATTCCCGCGGTCAAGACCGCTCGGTACCCACGACTCGGACGCTCACGACTCGGTTCTCAACACATCCAGTGCGTGCTGCAGATCCGCCGGGTACGGGCTGGTGATCTCGATGCGCCGGCCGTCGGCGGGGTGAGCGAAGGCCAGTGAGCGGGCATGCAACCATTGCCGCTGCAGGCCCAGTCGCTTGGCAAGGACCGGATCACAACCGTAGGTGGGGTCACCGACGCAGGGGTGGTGCAGCGCGGCGAAGTGCACCCGAATCTGATGGGTGCGGCCGGTTTCCAAATGAATGTCGAGCAGACTCGCGGACCTGAACATCTCGGAAGTGTCGTAATGGGTAATGCTGTGCCGGCCGCCCTCGACGACGGCGAATTTCCAGTCGCCACCCCGATGCCGACCGATCGGCGCATCGATCGTTCCGCTGGACGGATCCGGATGTCCCTGCACCACAGCGTGATACCGCTTGTCGACGGTGCGCTCCTTGAACGCCCGCTTGAGCACCGTGTAGGCACGCTCTGACAGGGCCACCACCATCACACCGGAGGTGCCGGCATCGAGGCGTTGGACGATGCCCTGGCGTTCATGGATACCCGACGTGCTGATCCGGAATCCCGCCGCCGCCAGGTGACCCAGCACGGTCGGTCCGTGCCAGCCCGCTCCCGCGTGTGCTGCGACCCCGGGGGGCTTGTCGACCGCGACGATGTCATCGTCGGAGTAGAGGATGTTCATATCCTCGACTTCAAGCGGCGTGTTCTGCACGGGCACAGGCGATTGGGGAAGTTGCACGCTCAGCCAGGCCCCGGTGTGCAGCCGATCTGACTTTCCGGCCCGTACCCCGTCGATCTCGATACCACCGCCCTCTGCGACGGCAGCCACCGCGGTGCGTGACAGGCCCAACAGTCTCGCCACTCCGGCGTCGACCCGCATTCCGGCCAGCCCCTCCGGGACAGGCATCGAGCGCTCGGTCATTTAGCCGAACCGGCGGTGTCGGCGGCCGTTCCCGGCGGGGCGTGCGGGGTGTTGCGGACCGGACTGTCGAAGTCGTAGCCGAGTACGGAAAGCACCACCAGCAGGATGGCGCCGCCGACCACGGCTGAGTCGGCCACGTTGAATACCGGCCACCATCCGATCGACAGAAAATCGACCACATGGCCGCGTAATGGGCCGGGTGACCGTAAGAACCGGTCTACCAGATTGCCCAGAGCGCCGCCGAGGATCATGCCCAGGCCTAACGCCCACCAGGGCGAGCGCAGCCGCCGTCCCATCCAGACGATCCCGACCACCACTGCGGAGGCGACCAGTGTCAACACCCAGGTGTAACCGGTGGCCATCGAGAAGGCCGCTCCGGAGTTACGGACCAGGGTCCAGGTGACGGTGTCGCCGATGATGGACACCGGCTGCCCGGGACTGAGCAGTCGGACCGCGAGAACCTTCGTGACCACATCGAGAGAAAGCACGATCGACGCGACTGTCAGAAGCAGTCGCAACCGTCGGCGCGATGGCACACCGGGCTGCCCGGGATCGTCGGTCACGCCGCCACCATTCACCACCTCCATCATTCACCAGCCACACCCGCGGGTGCACGCGCGGGGGCCGGAGTCCGGCTGTGGCCGGGCCACTGGCTGCTGCAATGATGACCGCATGCCGCGAATAGTCGTGATCACCACCGGCGGGACGATCGCGACGAGCGCAGACCCCGACGGAGTGTTGCGGCCGACTCGCAGCGGAGCCGATCTGATCAAGGGTCTCGACGCCGAGGTCGTCGACCTGCTGGCTTTGGACAGTTCCGAACTCACCCCCCTCGATTGGCTGGAGATCGGTTCCGCGGTCAGCGCGGCGGCCGCCGACGGGGCCGACGGGATCGTGGTGACGCACGGCACCGACACCATGGAGGAGACCGCGCTGTGGCT
>JAGYKK010000072.1 GCA_018401645.1 Mycobacterium sp.
ATACTTAGGCACCGAACTCATAATCCGTCGGTCACGGGTTCAAGTCCCGTCCGCCCTACTTAAAAGCTGTATTACTTCGGGTGATGGTTGACATTTTTATGTCGCCTGATCCTTGACACTATTTCGGGTGATGCTTGACAGTTATGTCGGGTGATGCTTGACACTTTCTCCAGGTTTTGGAGATCAGTGTTATGGAACAGCGTTATCAGGCCGTGCTTGCGGTGATTGCGGATGGTCGTGGGGTGGGCGAGGTTGCTGCTCAGTTCGGGGTGTCGAGCCAGCCGGCGTATGCGTGGCTTCGTCGGTGTCAGGATGAGGGGTTGGAGGGTTTGGCGGATGGGTCGCATCGGCCGAAGTGGATTCCTCATCCGATGCCTGCCCATATGGCAGTGGCGGTGTTGGTGTTGCGTCTTGAGCATCGATCGTGGGGTCCGAGGCGGCTTGTTTATGAACTGGGGTGCCGACCCATACATCCCGCTCATAGAAACTGAAGCACGTCGGGGTCTTGACACGACTGATCAAATATTGCTATCGTAGATTTAGTTTCATTCAGAATGGAAAGAAGATAATGGCACTCCGCCACAGTGGCATGGGTAAGGTCAACGAGTACCTCGTTCTCGAGTTCTTCCGTGACCACCACCGCACGACGCGTAGCGAAATCGCTACGGCGCTGGGGCTCTCCCAGGCTTCGGTCAGCCGGGTCGTCTCCAAGTTCCTCGATCGTGGCATCGTGCTCGAGTCCGGCGACACGTCCACCTCGGGGGGGCGCCCACGTGCCGTGTTCACCCTGAACGTCGAGAAGGTTGCCGTCGTCGGCATAGACATAGGGGGGACAAAGTGCCACGGTGCCCTCAGCGACCTGGGCGGCGTATTCCTCGCCGAGCTGTACGTTACGGTTGACGACGCGGGTGGACCGTTCGAGGCGTTGCAGCAGGTCTGGCTTGCGATGAGGACGGCCGCCGAGCAGCGCGGGGTGCCGATTGGCGCACTCGCGGTAGGCGTTCCCGCGGTCATCGACGCGGACACCGAGTTGGCCGTGCGCGGCCCAAACGTCGGGTGGGAGGGCTTCGACCTCGTGGCGCGCGTCCGCGAGTTCGGTATCCCTTTCGTGGTCGACAACGATGTGAACCTCGCGGCCATCGCCGAGGGCGAGGTCGGCAAGGCCATCGGCGCGAACGACTACGCGGTGCTTTCCATCGGTACCGGTCTGGGCGGCGCCGTCGTGACGAACGGTCGGCTGGTTCGCGGTCGGCACCGCGCCGCAGGCGAAATCGGTCACCTGGTCCCCGACGTCCGCATGCTCGGCGAGACCCGGCTCGGCAACGTCGGTGGCCTGGAGTCGGTACTGTCAGGCCGAGGGATTGCGGCCCGCGCCCGCAGCCTTGTCGGGATTGACGCATCAGCCCGGGCCGAGCTCGGGGACAATCCGACCGCGCGGGAGGTCATCGAGGCGGCACTGGACGGCCGACCGCACAGCAAGGCACTGGTCGACGACGTCCTGCGGGCCCTCGCACAGGCCGTGATCGCTGTCGCCGCCGTGATCGACCCGGAGATCGTCGTCATCGACGGTAGCGTCGGCAGAGCGTTGGCACCCTTCCTCGACGAGGTGACCCGTATGGTCGCTCGGCACATCGCCACCCCCCCCGGGCTGGCTGTCTCCGAGCTCGGTCCGAACTCGACGGTCCGCGGCGCCATCTCCGGCGCCCTCAACCACCTCCGGGTGACCGACGCCCCGGACGCGCTCGGCTCACTCCCCGCCAAGGACGGTGCCCAGTGAAGACCACCGCTCTGCGCTGGGCCTCCCGGAACGCACTGTTGCTCATATTCCTCGCGGCCTTCGCTGGACTTTCGGCCTCGTCAGAGACGTTCCGGTCAGTGCCGAACCTCGTCAACATAGTTGAGCAGCAGTCGATCATCGGGATCGTCGCCTGCGGGATGCTCCTGATGATGCTGGTCGGTGGCTTCGACCTCTCGGTCGGCGCGGTCGGCGCGGCGACCTCAGTCGTGGCGGCGTGGGCCATGTCGACCAGCGGGATCGGCCTCGGTGTCGTCGCCTCGCTCGCGCTCGGTGCGGTCATCGGCCTATGCAACGGCCTTCTCATCGCCAAGGTTGGGATGAACCCTTTCGTTGCAACCTTGGGCATGCAGTCGCTGGTCACCGGCCTGCTCTACGTGCTGACCAGCGCGACCCCGGTGTACGGGGTGCCCGACTCGTTCACCTTCATCGGGCTCGGCCGGGTCGGCCCGGTACCGGTCGCCGCGCTGGTCTACCTCGCGGTCGCGGTCGCGATCTGGGCCATGCTCCGCTACACCACACTTGGTCATCACATGTACGCGGTCGGGGGCTCGTCCGAGGCCAGTCGGAACGCGGGCATCAGGGTGCACCGGGTCCGTATCATCGCGTACACTCTCGGCGCGGTCACGGCAGCAATCGGCGGACTTATCCCCCTCGGCCAGACATCAATCGGCCAGCCAAGCGCGGCCCAGAGTTGGCCGCTGACCGCGATCGCGGCCTGCGCGATCGCGGGTGTCCCCCTCACCGGTGGTTCCGGCAGAGTGGGCAACGTCGTCATCGGCACCCTCCTGCTCGGTGTCGTGTCCAACGCGCTGAACCTCTCCGGTGTCTCCCCCTACTGGCAACCCGCCTTCACTGGCGCCGTGATCATCGTCGCCGTCGGCATCGACACGGTGCAGCGGCGTAGTCACTCCACGTGAGTCCCCCTGAACGCTTCAGTCCACATCCGGACGGATCGTTTACCACCAAAGGAAAGGAACCGCAGATGCACACCAAAGGAAAGGAACCGCAGATGCACACCAAAGGAAAGGAACCGCAGATGCATACCAAAGGAAAGGAACCGCAGATGCTCACCACCAAAAGGTTTCGACGGTTTAGTGCCGTGACCGCGGCACTGGCCACAGTGCTCTCGCTCGGCGCTTGCTCGACCGCCACCGAGGAGCCCGCTGAAGACCTCGTCATCGGTGCGATGCTCTGGAACGCCTCCGTCCCCTTCTACTCCAACTTCATCAAGGGCCAGCAGGAGGCTGCCGACGACCTCGGGGTCGAGCTCGTCATGGTCGACGGCCAGGGCGACCTGGGCTCCCAAGTGGCTGGCATCCAGCAACTCATCACCCAGGACGTCGACGCGATTATCGTCACCGCCTCGGACGCGGAGGGCATCGCGCCCGCCGTCAAGCAGGCCGTCGAGGCCGACATCCCGGTCTTCGCCGCGAACAACCGCGTTGCCGACAGCGCCGGTGCCGTCACCTTCATCGGTGCTGACGATGTGGAGTTCGGTCGGCAGCAGGCCAACCTCCTGGTGCAGGAATTTGGCGAGGAGGCCACGGTCGGCTATGTACTCGGCGCGCTCGGGACGAGCGCCCAACTGCTGCGCCAGGAGGGCTTCGAGGAGGCGCTCGCAGACTACCCAGGGATTACCTTCGTCGAGACTCAGACCGCCAACTGGGACGCGGCCGAGGCCCTCGGTGTGGTCCAGGACTGGATGAACAAGTACCCGGAGGGCACCCTTGACGTGATCGTGGGCCAGGGCCCCGAGGTTGCGAACGCCGCTAAGTACGCCCACGACAACGGGCGGACGGACATCAGATTCGTGCTCGGGGACTACCCGGTCGAGGTGCGCAACGGCATCGAGGCCGGCTACGTGCTCGGCACCGTCAACCAGGACCCGTATCCGCAGGGCTACCGGTCGGTTGAGGCCGCGGTGCAGTGGATTTCTGGCGAGCAGGACAAGGTCACGCAGCCGAACGAGTACCTCGAGCTGCCGATCGTGACGGCGGACAACGTCGCCGACTTCGCGCCTGCCTGGGGCGAGTGACCAGACGGTCCGGTCCCGGCACCGACCAGGCCGGGCCGGACCGGTCCATCGGCCCCACCATCGGGGCCTAAGCACGGGAGGAGCGACGTGAACCTGGAGATGCGGGGAATCCGCAAGAGTTTCGTCGGCAACGAGGTACTGCATGGGGTGGACCTGGACGTCCACGCCGGCCAGGTGCACGCCCTTGTCGGCCACAACGGCGCCGGCAAGAGCACCCTCATCAAGGTGCTTGGTGGCCTGTATAGCGACTACACCGGCGACGTCAGCAT
>JAGYKK010000073.1 GCA_018401645.1 Mycobacterium sp.
GCACGCGGACGCCGGGCAGCGCCGCGGCCAACGAGCGCAGCTGCGCAACGAAAGCTTCGCCGGAGACGTCGGTTCCGGTGAGTTTGCCGAGTAAGCCGGCGACCATGATCAGTGCGACCCCGGCCATATAGCCGATCAGAACCGGACGGGAGAGCAGATCGGCGAGGAATCCGAGGCGCATGAGCCCACCGGCGAAGCAGACCACCCCGACGAGGACGGCCAGCATCGCCGCCAGCGCGGCGTACCGGCCGCTGTCGCCCGCGGCCAGCGGCGCCAGCGCCGCCGCGGTCATCAACGCCGTCGATGACTCCGGACCGGCGGACAGATAGCGTGATGATCCCATCACCGGATAGATCGCCAACGGCAGCAGTGCCGCCCACAATCCGGCCACCGGTGAAACTCCGGCGACGGTGGCGTAGGCCATCGCCTGCGGCACCAGGTAGGCCACCACGGTGAGTCCGGCCATAACGTCACCCCGTAGCCAGGACCGCTGGTAGCCATGGAACTGGGCCAGTCCAGGTGTCGCCGCGGACCAGCCGAGGCCCACCGTCACCGGTCGCTGACGACGTGCCGGGTGCGGTCCGCCCGCTCCGGTATTCCGTTCCTGCCACCGAGATCCTGCGCGTAGACCCCGACCGCGTAGGCGACCCCACCGCCGTTGATCCCCAACGCGTCTCGATCGACATTCGCCAGGGTGTCGGCGTCGGTGTGGTAGTTCGGATCGAACGGCGCATCGGCCGTCCCGCCCCATAACTGCGCCTCTTCGGCGGTCATGTCCTCCTCGCCGCCGGTGAACAGGCCCCCGGCCGGGATACCCGCCCGGGTGAATCCGTCGTAGTCGGACCGGCCGTCGAACGAGGTGTCCTCGGCAGCCTTGTCGACAGAGGCGAGGTAGTCGACCAGCGTTCGCTCGATCCCGGGAGAGCCCTCCGGCACCCGGGGCGGACCCTGGTCGCGCTCCAGTGCGGTGGATTGGTCACCGTCGTAAGTGAAATAGCCCGGGTTCGGCGAGCCGATCATGTCGAAGTTCAGATACAAAGCGATGTCCTTGAGCCCCTCGATATCGAGGGACTCGAGGTACTTTCGTGAGCCGATGATGCCGAGTTCCTCGGCCCCCCAGAATCCGAACCGCACGGCATGCCTGACATCCGGTGCGCTGCCCAACTGCACCGCGGTCTCCAACACCGCGGCAACCCCGGAGCCATTGTCATTGATGCCGGGGCCTTCGGCGACGCTGTCCAGGTGCGCCCCGGCCATCACCACGTCCCGGGCCGATCCAGTTTTCGTCTCGGCGATCACGTTGCGGGCATTGACGGTCTTAGTCGAGGCAGCGAGTTTCACGGTCGTGGGACCGGGTGCCGCGCGCAATCGGGCGCCGTCGGCCTTGCTCACGCTGATCACCGGGATCGTCACCTCGGTGTCCGGCCCGAGGGTACCGCCCATCTTCTCCTCGTCGACGTTGTTGGCGACGACCATCGCCACCGCTCCAAGTTTGGCTGCGATGGCCTGCTTCTCGGAGAATGGGCAACTTCCGCGGTCGACCAGCACCACCGCCCCCTTGACCGATAACCCGTCGTAATCCGCAGGGACACAGCCGGGGGTGTCGTCGGCAGGTGCGGCGACCAGCGGACCGCTGACTCGGGGCGTACCGGCGCTATATTCCAGCGCACGGGCATCGATGGCCGCACCGGCGACCGTCAACTCCGGCTCCTCCGTCTCGAACACGCGAATCTGGAATTCCGGCGTCTGCACGTCGAAGCCGCTGTCACGCAGCACGCCCGCGACATAATCGACACTGGCGTCATAGCCCGGCGTCCCGACCGCCCGGTTTCCGTCATGACGGTCGGCGATCGCCTGAAGTTCGCTCAGGTGCCCGACCATCGCCTCGGTGGTGACCAGTTGACTCAGCGACTCACCGAATTCCCCGGCCGATTTGCCCTCCGGGACCGGACCGGCGCTGTCGGCCATCCGGCCGCAGCCGAACACCATGGTGCACAGCACCACCACGACAGCCGTGGTCCGAGACTCCCGCTTCATCGCTCCAGGCTAGCCCGGCGAACGCGAACGGCACTCACAGCCGCGAGCTGAGCAGTTTCCAGCTGGCCGCGAAACCGGGGTGCAACTGCAGCGTGGTCACTTCCTCCAGTGCCACCCAGTTCAGTGCCGTGCTCTCCCGGTTGCGAACGGTGGGCAACTGTTCGATGGCGTCAGCGACCACGGTGGTGTACGTCCAGTGCACGCCGCCGGGACCGCGGACCTCGGCGGTGACGACGCTGAACCTGACCCGCAGATGGTCGGCGGGCAGACCGGCCTCCTCGTGGGCTTCCCGAAGCGCGGCTTCCTCGGGCGTCTCATGGCTGTCCCGGGCACCACCGGGCAGGCCCCAGGTGTCGCCCTGATGGCTCCACGGCGCCCGGTGCTGCAGCAGCACCCCTGGAGTGCCATCGACGGCCGGGGCGCGCAGCAGCAGTCCGGCGGCCCCGTGCCGACCCCAATGCTGAGTACCCTCATTTGATACCACCCAGCCGTCACCATCGCCTCGCACCGCACCAGGATATGCGCGCCACGCCGGGTTCGGATCAGCGATCGGGCCTCATCCGCGACGACTGCTCTTAGACTTTACTCAGGCAGTCCGGAACGCCTCAGCCCAGAGAGTGCTCGGGGAGTCCGGAACACCGCCGAAGGGAGCGAGGTCCGCGCAGGTGACCGTCGAACTGGCGCACCCGTCGAGCGAGCCGTTGGCCCAACCCACGCCGACCGAACCCGCACGCCCAAGGTGGTGGTTCCTCAAGACCACACCCGGCCGGATTCTCGCGCTCGGCACCGTCCTGGCCATGCTCGGGGTCCTCAGCGCGTTCGCCATCTCGACGACGATCGACGAACGGCAACAACAGCTGACCGACGTCCTCGACCACACCGAACCACTGGCCTTCGCGGCCGGGCAGCTCTACACCACGCTGTCGGTGGCTGATGCGGCCGCGGCGACGGCTTTCATCTCCGGGGCCGAGCCACCGGCCGTGCGGGAACGCTACGAGCAGGCGATCACCGAAGCCGGTGTCGCAGTCACCCGGGCATCCAGCGGGCTTACCGATCCGGTGCTGATCGAACTACTCGGCCGGACAAACGCCCAGTTGGCCGTCTACACCGGGTTGATCGAGACGGCGCGGACCAACAACCGAATGGGCAACCCGGTCGGATCGTCGTATCTGTCAGAAGCCTCGGCGCTCATGCAGCAGACGATGCTGCCCGCGGCCCAGCGCCTCTACGACGCGACCTCAGCGCGGGTGGACGCCGAGACGAGTGCCTCGACCAAAATTCCGGCCCCGGTGATCATCGTGGTCGCCGTCACCCTGTTGTTCGGAGCCTTCGTTCACCGCTGGCTCGCCCGCCACACCAAGCGACGGGTGAACGTGGGTCTGGTCGTCGGCGGACTGGCGATCGCGATCATGATCATCTGGGTCGGCACGGCGCTGGCCATCTCCACGGCCGGCAGTCGCGCCGCGAAGAACACCGCGGCCGAGTCACTGCGCACGGTGACCAGCCTGGCCATCACCGCGCAGCAGGCCCGCGCCGATGAGACCCTGGCGTTGATCCGCCGCGGCGACGAGGATGTCCGCAAGCGCTCCTACTACCAACGGGTGGACACCATGCGCGCCGAACTTCGCGACTATCTGGCGCGCCCCGACACGGTGGATGACAGCGGCCTGGCCCAGGCCGATCAGTACCTGGAACGTTGGCGGCGGGCTGATGAGCGGATCAACGGCTACATCGAGGTAGGCGACTACCGGGCCGCCACCGAGGTGGCACTGGGCACCGGCGAGGACGCCTCCACCCCGGCGTTCGACAAGCTCAACGAGGCGCTCTCCGACGGTATCGAACAGAGCCGCACGCAGTTGCGCAATGACATCTCCTCGGCCCGGCGGGTGCTGTCGGGCACCACCGTGGGCGGGGCGATGTTATCGGTGGGAGCCGCGCTGGCGGTGGCACTCGGGCTGTGGCCCCGACTCAGCGAGTACCGATGAGTGCTCTGCGGAAGTGGGC
>JAGYKK010000074.1 GCA_018401645.1 Mycobacterium sp.
AAACCATGAAATTTTGTAAAAGAGCATGAAAGATTTGTCTGCTGCAGAAATTCCATTTTTGCAGAAAATCATCAATCCTGTTAGACAAGCAAAGAAATGGGTTTTCGCCTTTTGGATGCTTTTTATTTCGGTAATAGGTTTTAGCCAAATAAACGGTTTCACCAATGCCACCACCGCCGATGGTCTGGGAAACAACATTGTGAGCGGGGTGTATGCGGATGGGTCGACGGTATATGCGGCGACCGATGGTGGTCTGGGTATCTCCACCGATGGTGGTGCCTCCTTCACCAATAGGACTACTGCCAACGGATTGGGTAGCAACGTTGTGTATGGGATCTATGCGAGCGGTTCTACGGTGTATGCGGCGACCGGAAGCGGATTGGGTATATCCACAGATGGTGGTGCGTCCTTCACCAATCTCACCTTTGATGAAGGCTTAGGTAGCAATCTTGTGTACGGGGTGTACGCAATCGGGTCGACGGTGTACGCGGCGACCGTGGGTGGTCTGGGCATTTCCACCGATGGTGGTGCTTCGTTTACCAATAGAACTACTGCCAACGGCTTGGGCAGTAACGCCATTCTGGGGGTGTACGCGATTGGGTCTACGGTATACGCGGCGACCATCGGTGGTCTGGGTATCTCCACCGATGGTGGCGCGTCGTTTACCAATAAGACCATTGCCGCCGGCCTGGGTAGCAACACCCTTCGCGGGGTGTACGCGAGCGGGTCGACGGTGTACGCTGCGACCAGTGGTGGCCTTAGCATTTCAACCGATGGTGGCGCGTCGTTCACCACGAAGACCACTACCGATGGCCTAGGGGGTGACACTGTGCGCGGGGTATATGCCATCGGATCTACGGTCTTCGCTGCCACCGAAGGTGATGGCTTCTTTTCCGATGGTGGTCTGAGCATTTCCACCGACGCTGGAGCAAACTTCACCACCTACACTACCGGAGACGGCTTGGGTAGTGATGAAGTGCTGGGTACCCATGCCAGCGGTGGGATTGTATATGCAGCTACTTTCGATGGTCTGAGTTTTGGAGGATGGTCTGCTGCAGCAATAAGTCTCACCGGCCCCTCGACTGTGCAGGCCGGTAGCACCAGTACCAACATTACCCTTACAGTGGAGGATGGCAGCGGCAATCCTTTTAATGTTGCTTCGAACACGGTATTTAACCTTTCGACAGCTGATGAATCGGGTACTGCTACTTTTACCCCATCGACCGTGACGGTACCAGCCGGGTCTTCCTCGGCTACGTTTACCTATGCGAATACCAAAGTAGGGATGGTACACATACCCTCACCGCAACCAGATCCTCAGGAGATACCTTTACGGGAAGCACCTCGACTACGCATGATATTAGCGTGACAGCGGGTGCAGCGACTGCATTGGCCATCCAAGGCGGCAACAGTCAAAGCGCTCCAGTGGGAACGGCTGTTTCCACAGCTCCTAGTGTATTGAACGGATGGAATACAATCCGGTTTCCGGCGTATCGGTAACCTTTGGTGGCCTCTGGTGGGGCAGAACGGGCACGCACACCAGGATCCGGTGGCACGACGCTGGTTCCTGGGTATCAACGCGACGCTAGCAGTACCGGTTTGACGGTAGTCCACGACGTTTTCGGCTAGAATTTAAACAGTCATGTGGAGGAGTTGAAACCTTCGGGGGGATAATGACTGGCGAGCGGTCACTTGGGGCGGTCCGCCGGTCAGAGTTGTTCGTTGCTGTCTCCCAATCAGGGACTGGAAATCGTGTGATGACCTCCGGATGGCATCAACTGACCGTACAAACCTCGGCGGCCGACAACAGCTGGCGGGCGGTGACCGGGCCGGGCAGGAACAATTGTCGCGGTCTCCGTGACCGGCACGGCAACCGTGAGACTTCGGATGGCATCACCTGACGTCACGAACCCGGCGGTTGATAACAATTGACATCGGTGACCTGGGGTGGTCCGCGGGCAGGAACGGTTCGTCGTTCCGTGACCGGCACCGGCAAGTGATGACTTCGCCGGATGGCATCACCTGACGTCACAAACTTCGGCGGGGATAACGACTGGCGGGTGACGTGGGTGGCCCGGCGCTCAGAGCTTTCGTGGCCGCCGCGAGAGGTACCGACACTTGATCGTGATGACCTCTCAGGATGGCATCACCTGACCACGCAGACGGCGTCGGACAAGGTGGACGTCAGTCACTTGGGGTGGCCTGTCCGGTCAGGAGATTTCGTCGCGGTCGCCACTGACCTTAACCGGGATGATTCCCGATGGCATCACTTGACTGAGACTGCCATCAGTCACCGTTTCTGTGATTGGGCTGCGCTACGGGCAAGAGATTTCGTTGCAGTAAACGGATCGGGAATAGGCGATGTGATGACCTCCTCGGATGGAATCACCTGACCGCCTGAACCCGGCTCGTCCAAAATGGCGGGGTGGTCTGGGGCGGTCCGCTGGTCAGAGCAGCTTGTCGCGGTATCCGGCACCACCACCGGCAACGTGATGACGAGTTCCGCCCAGCAAACCAAGCCAGCAACAATAGCTTCAGCCCCGACAGCGAGGCCAGTACCAACATTACCCTTACAGTAGAGGATGGCAATGGCAATCCTTTAATGTTGTTGAACACGGTATTTAACCTTCGACAGCTGATGAATCGGGTACGCTACTTTACCCCATCACTGCGGTTCCTGCCGGGCTCGCTACGTTTACCTATGCGAATACCAAAGTAGGATGGACACATACCCTCACCGCAACAGATCCTCAGGAGATACCTTTACGGGCAGTGGTATGGCTACATATGATATTACCGTGAAGGGCAGCGACCGCATTGGCCATCCGCGGAACAGTCGGCAGGGAACGGCTGTTTCCACAGCCGAGTGTATTGGTAACGGATACGAATAACAATCCGGTTTCCGGCGTATCGGTAACCTTTGCTGTGGCCTTAGGCGGAGGTAGTATCACGGCCGGAACGGCCACAACAAATGCAAGTGGAATCGCCACGGTAGGCAGCTGGACCTTGGGTACGACAGCGGGTGCAAACACCTTAACCGTAACTAGTGCTGGTTTGACAGGAAGTCCCTTGACCTTCGCTGCAACAGGATTTATAAGCTCTTGCGGAGTGAATTGGACATCTCAGACTTCAGCGAATGATCTCGCTTGGGAGTCTGTGGCCTGGGGTGGTCCAGCCGGGCAGGAACAATTCGTAGCAGTGGCTAATTCGGGCACCGGCGATTGGGTGATGACCTCCCCGGATGGGATCACCTGGACGTCGCAGACCCCGGCGGCAAACAATTCCTGGGAGGCGGTGACTTGGGGTGGTCCGGCCGGGCAGGAACTGTTCGTCGCAGTGGCCCAGTCGGGCCCCGGTAACCGGGTGATGGCCTCTCCGGATGGCATCAACTGGACCGTACAAACCTCCGCGGCCGACAACAACTGGCGAGCGGTGGCTTGGGGTGGTCCGGCCGGGCAGGAAACATTCGTCGCGGTGGCTAATTCAGGCACCGGTAACCGGGTGATGACCTCCCCGGATGGCATTACTTGGACTATCCGATCGTCTGCGGCCAATAACTCCTGGCAATCGGTGGCCTGGGGTGGTCCAGCCGGTCAGGAACGGTTCGTCGCAGTGGCCCAGTCGGGCACCGGTAACCGGGTGATGACCTCCCCGGATGGGATCACTTGGACCTCTCGGACCTCCGCGGCCGACAACTCCTGGCAATCGGTGGCCTGGGGTGGTCCTGCCGGTCAGGAAAATTTTGTTTCTGTGTCTTCGACCGGTACTGGGAATCGTGTGATGACCTCTCCGGATGGCATTACATGGACCTCCCGGAACTCCGCGGCCAATAACTCTTGGAGGTCTGTGACATGGGGTGGACCAGCTGGTCAGGAACAATTCGTAGCGGTAAGTTCGACCGGCACCGGTAACCGGGTGATGACCTCTCCTGATGGAATCACTTGGACCCTGCAGGCCTCCGCGGCAGGCAACTCCTGGCAATCGGTTACCTCGGGTGGCCCTGCCGGTCAGGAAAAGTTCGTAGCGGTATCTACGACTG
>JAGYKK010000075.1 GCA_018401645.1 Mycobacterium sp.
TCGATTTCGAGGCCGGGGAGATCAGCCGCTCCCGCAAGATGTCCTCTCCAACAACGCGGCCCGCCCCGGCTGGTATCCGAGGCAGGACTGGGGAGTTGGCCGCGCCGAGGCGATCGGCTACCTCGCCGAGGTGATCGGCGTCGAGTTCGCTTGCAGCGCCTGCACCTTCTGCCCGTCCGCCCTGGCGACTGAGAAAGGCCGCGCCTGCACCCGGCACGCTGTCGCTCGCGGGTGGTGTGGAGGACACCGGTTCCAAGACTGCCACTGCGGTGGATCCGGAGTTGCGGCGGCGTGCTCGACGGTGTCGGCGACTCTCACGCAGGTACATCTAGAGTTGATCAATAATCGGGTCGGGCGGCATGGAATCGGCTGACAGCGTGCGTCCTGCCTAGAACCGGAGAACAGAGGTGTTCACGGTGACGAACAATCCCCGGGTGGTGTATCAGAACGCCATGCAGTTTCTGCAGTCCGGGGACCTTCGTCGGGCTGAGCGGCTCCTGCAGACCCTCCTGGAGCGATTCCCGAACGATCTGAGTGTGCTCTACTCCCTGGCTCAGATCGGATTCATGACCGGGCGGCCGGACCTCGTGATCGAGAAGATGCTGCGGTGCATCGAACTCGATCCCTACGACGGCGGCGCCCACCATAACCTCGGCGATGCGCTGCGTTCGAAAGGCCGCCACGATGACGCCATCGTCGAGCTGAATAGGGCCATCAGCCTGATGCCCAATCCGGCCGCGGCGCACAACAGTCTCGGGCTGACATTGAAAGACCTCGGCCGGATGACGGAGTCCGTTGCGGCGTTCCGCACGGCGACCGTGCTCGATCCGTCGTACGCCATCGCCCACAGCAACCTGCTGCTGTTCTCGAACTACCAGGCCGAGATCGGGCCCGGGGAGTTGTTCGAGGAGCACCGCCGGTGGTCGGAGAAGTACGAATCTCCGCTACGCAACAGCCGCATTCCGCATACCAACGATCCCACTGCGGACCGCAAGCTCCGGGTGGGCTACGTCTCACCCGATTTGCGACAGCACTCGGTGGCGTACTTTCTGCTGGCGCTTCTCGAACAACACGACCGCGACCAGGTTCACGTCACCGCCTACTCCAACAGCGCCGCCGCCGACGACATCACGAGTCGGATTCAGCGCTCGGTCGACGCCTGGTGTCCGATCGCCGGCGCACCCCATCACCAGGTCGCGTCGCGCATCCGCGCCGACCAGATCGATATCCTCGTCGACCTCTCAGGACACACCGCCGAGCACCGGCTTCAGGTCTTCGCACTCAAACCCGCACCGGTCCAGATCACCTGGCTCGGGTACCCCGGCAGCACCGGCCTGGACGCCATGGATCATCGCCTCAGTGACCCCGTGGCGGATCCGCCGGGCGACACCCGGCGGTCCTCCAGTGAGCAGGTACTTCTGCTGCCGCGGACGACGTGGTGCTACGCCCCGCTCTCCGACTCCCCGGATGTCGGCCCGCTGCCGGCGCTGAGCCGCACCGGGATCACCTTCGGCAGCTTCAACAATTTCGGGAAGATCTCAGCACTGACGCTCGACATGTGGGCGGAGATACTGCGCCGAACCCCCGATTCACGTCTGGTCATCAAAAACGTCGCGATGCGAAGTGCCACCGTCGTCGAGCAGACCCACGATTCGTTCGCCCGGCGCGGGATCGCCGCCGATCGGCTGGAGCTTCTCAGTCAAGACCCGTCGCTCGCCGTCCACCTCGGCCGCTACAACGACATCGACGTGTCGCTGGATAC
Source organism: Mycobacterium sp. (assembly GCA_018401645.1). Classification (GTDB taxonomy): domain Bacteria; phylum Actinomycetota; class Actinomycetes; order Mycobacteriales; family Mycobacteriaceae; genus Mycobacterium. The sequence goes on from JAGYKK010000075.1 coordinate 1,763, forward strand.
GTTCCCCTACCACGGCACGACCACCACCTGCGAGTCGCTGTGGATGGGCGTGCCCGCGATCACGCTCGAGGGGCCCAATCACGCATCCAGGCCAGGAACGAGCCTGCTTCACAACGTCGGCCTGGCCGACCTGGTCGCGCAGACACCTGACGACTACGTGGCCAAAGCTGTGCAACTGGCGGGAGACCTTCCACGACTCGAGGACATCCGCGCGGGATTACGTCGCCGGATGCTGGAGTCGCCCCTGATGGACGGCCCATCGTTCGCAGCGGACATGGAGGCCGCCTACCGGCAGGCATGGCGCACGTGGTGTGCCACGGCACAATCTTGATCGGGTTGGCGTGTAATCACTTCCGCGCTGGGCTACAACACCGCGACCGGGGCCAGCGGGGCATTGCAGTAATTTCACCGATCCCTGAGGTGGTAGGGCTCCTCTAGCGTCGGTGTGTTGCGGTGTCGACACGGGATGGGACGACGTGGGATGGGATTTGGTGCAGAGATGATCGGTTACGCCCAATGGCCGGTGCGGCAGCGGCCTTGTGTTCCGCGATCGCGATCGCGGGGTGCGCAGGGGAGTCGGCTCCCAAATCCGATGCCGCCGGTTCTTCTCCACTGACGTACGTCGATGCCGGTGCGATCGATATCGCCGGCACGTGGGAGGGCGAGGCTTCGATCCTCACCGTCGACTCGGGTGCGATGCGCTCCTTCGGCCGATATGAGATCACGGCGCCGATCGACGGGGTCTTCACCGTCCGCGAGACGCTGAATCTGGAAAAGCCGTCCGAACTCGAGCAGGGGGCCCCTCTCGCGACGACCAGGCAGCAGGACCTGATCGGGGTGATCAGTCCGGACGGATCGATCCGGATGGTGAAAATCACCGACGAGCAGTTCCTGCAGGGGTGGTTCACCGACAAGGACACGCTCCAGGTGGTGTTCACCGAGACCGGCGCCCATGCGGCGGTAGGCAAGCGGACGGCCTCTCGGGTGGGGTCCTGAACTGCGTCCTCATCGAGCGCCGCCGACGTCACCCTCGCGCAGAGCCAACAGTGCAGTGGTTTCACCGATCCCTGCGGGGGTGGCGGCCAGTTAGTTTCGTGCCTTGGCGGGTGGTCTCGTGAGGTGCTGCGGGTCGGGAATCCGGATGTGTTCGGCGGAATTGGTCGGGAGGTTGGCGGTGATCGTGGTGGTTGCGATGCGCGGCGGGCGTAGCAGGTCCGGGCTGTTCGGTTGTGTGGGAGCAGGGTGCAGTGGTGTTTGCTGGTGATGCGTCCTCCGGTGGTGGTCGGCATCGGCGTTCGTCGCGGGGCCGTGTGCGTGTTATCGAGTACGGGCGGCGGGCGGTAGCGGCGGCGGAGCCTGCTGAGGGCGGTCATTGCCGGCATGTGGGACGGGTGGGGGCGCTGGCGGTAGCTCTCGGTGTGGGCTCGGCGATCGGGTCGATGCCTGTGGTGTGGGCTGATACGACGGGTTCGGCTGGTTCGACCGGGTCGGCTGGTTCGACCGGGTCGGTGGGTTCGTCTGGGTCGAGTACCCCTGGGTCGTCACGGGCGCCGGGGTCGTCGGGGTCGGCGCCGGTGGGGGGGCGTGGTCCGTCCCGGTCGGTGCGCGGAGGTCCGTCGCGCGCGGGGTCCCCGGTTGCGGATCTGCCGGTTGGGGGCCTGCCGATTGTGGGGCCTGCGGTTGGGGATCTGCCGGTTGCGGATATCCCGGTTGCGGATCTGCCGGTTGCGGGGTCTGGGGTTCGGTCGGGTCGTTTGTCTCCTGGGGTGTCGGGTTCGGGGGTGCGCGCATCTGGTCCGGGCAGGGTGTCTGGTCCGGGCAGGGTGTCTGGTTCGGGTTTGTTGTCTGGTTCAGGGATGGGGTCGGTTCCTGCCTCGGCTGTGGGTTCGGGGTCGGGTCCGGCGGGTGTGGGTCCCTCGGTGGGCGTCGTGGGTCCGGAGTTTTCGCCGGGGGTGTTGCCGGTGTCGGTGGCTGGTGCTTCGGTGCCGGTCGTCGGGTCTGGGGATTCGGCGCTGAAGGTGGTCCCGGCGCTGGAGGCGTCGGCGGTGGCCCCGGTGGCGGTGCCGGTGATGGGTGCGGTCCCGCGTGCGGGGGTGGCCGGTGGGGTTTTGGGTGTGGGTTCGGGCGTGTTGTCGTGGCTGGGTGGCGGTGGTGGTGGCGGCTATCCGGGGGTGGCGCCGTGGGCGTGGACCGCGGC
>JAGYKK010000076.1 GCA_018401645.1 Mycobacterium sp.
GCCCCGCCCGCGCCCGCCGCCCGCCGCGAGGTCATCGCTGCGATCGGAGCCGATGGCAACGAACTGGTCGCGACCAACCCGGACCTGTGGGCCGGTGTGGCGGCGGCGTTGTGTACCTTCGCCGCGCCGAGTGCGCCGGTGCGCGATGTCGTCACCGGCGGGATCCGGTAACGCGATGACCGCCATGTTTCCGCTGCAGTCGGCATTGCTGCCTGGTGAGACGTTGCCGCTGAACATCTTCGAGCCCCGGTATGCGCAATTGGTGCGAGACTGCGTGGCTCTGCCGGATCCGGCATTCGGGGTCGTGCTGATCAGCCGCGGTCAAGAGGTCGGTGGCGGTGATACCCGCAGCGAGGTCGGGGCGCTGGCTCACATCACCGAGTACGCCGATCTCGGTGACGACCAGTATCAGCTACTGGCCTCGGTGGGGGAGCGGATCCGGATCGTGGACTGGTTGCCCGACGACCCCTACCCGCGTGCGGTCGTGCAGGCGTGGCCCGACGAGCCCGGCCCGGCGGTTGGCCCGGAGCGGATCTCGCTGATCGTCGATGCGATCCTCGCGCTGTTCGGGCGGGTGATCGAGGCCAGGGGCGGCACGCTGCGATCCGACGCGCTGGCGGTCGACGAAGACATCGCCGACGATCCGTCCCGGCACGTTTACGCCCTTGCCGCCCGGGTGCCAATGGGCCAGGCCGACCGTTACGCGGTGCTGGCCGCGCCGACCCTTGCCGAACGGATCGCCGTGCTCACCGATGCGATCGAGACGGTCACCGCGATGGTCGAGTTCCAGTTGTCCGGAGAGCAGTAGAACCCGTCCCGCGATCAGCGGTTGGTGGCGAACTCGCGTAGTGACTCGATCTGCGCCGGGTCGAGGGACGGTCGGACGTTTTCGCGGGCCGTGGCGAGATCCGCCGCGGTGACGTCGGCAGCGTCGATCGAGCGACGCATCGCGGTCAGTGCGGCCTCTCGAAGCAACGCCACGCAGTCCGCCGCGCTGTAGCCGTCCAGATCGGCGGCCAGCTCGTCGAGGTCGACCTCGGCACTCAACGGCACCGATTTCCCGGCCGTCCGCAATATCTCGCGTCGGGCGGCCGCATCGGGCGGTTGAACGAACACGAGGCGCTCAAGTCGGCCCGGCCGCAGCAGTGCTGGATCGATGAGCTCGGGACGGTTGGTGGCGCCCAGCACCACCACGTCGCGCAGCGGCTCAATGCCATCCATCTCGGTCAGCAGCGCGGCCACGACGCGATCGGTGACGCCGGAGTCAAAACTCTGCCCACGCCGCGGTGCCAGTGCGTCGATCTCGTCGAGGAAAATCAACGACGGTGCCGAATCCCTTGCCCGGCGGAACAATTCCCGCACTGCCTTTTCGGAGGAACCCACCCACTTGTCCATCAGTTCGGCGCCCTTCACGGCGTGCACGCTGAGCCGGCCCGAACTGGCCAGTGCCCGCACGACGAATGTCTTGCCGACTCCGGGTGGGCCATAGAGCAGCACCCCCCGCGGCGGATCCACGCCGAGTCGGGCGAAGGTGTCGGGGTGCTGAAGCGGCCACAGCACGGCCTCGGTTAGTGCCTGCTTGGTCTCGATCATGTCGCCGACGTCATCGAGGGTCACCGAGCCGACCGACAACTCCTCGGTATTTGACCTCGACAGTGGCCGGATCACGGTTAGCGCACCGGTAAAATCCTCCTGCGTCAGGGCCGGCGGCTTGCCGTCCTCACTGGCCCGCGCTGCGGCACGCAGGGCCGCCTCGCGGACCAGTGCGGCCAGATCGGCGCGAACGAATCCTGGAGTGCGGTCGGCGATCTCGTCCAGTGCGAGTTCCTCTGCCGGGACCTCTCGCAGCAGCACCTCCAGTAGTGCCTTGCGGGTGGCGCCATCGGGAAGACTCAAGCCCAGCTCACGATCGCAAAGGTCCGGTGCCCGCAGCCTGGGATCCACCACATCTGGTGCCTGCGACGTGACGATCAGCGCCACGCCCGGCGCGGCGACCGCCTTCTTGAGTTCGGCCAGGATCATGGTGGCCACTGGTTCGGGCGGTTCCGGAAGCAGCGCGTCGATGTCGGTGACCAACAACACGCCGCCGCCATTGATCACGTCGGCGACCCCGCGGGCGACCCCCTGGTGACGCTCCGTCGCCGCCAGGGCGCCGGTGTCCGGGCCGTCGAGGTCGATCAGCCGCCGGCCCGCACAGACGGCGCGTACCAGTCGGGCCTTTCCGACTCCGGCCGGACCGGTGATCAAGACGCCGAGATTTGGCTTTGCGCCGAGCTTTTCCAGCAGTGCGGGTTCGTCCAGGGCAAGCTTGAGCCACTCGGTGAGCCGGCCGGCCGCGACGTGCTGGCCCTTGAGATCGTCGATACTGACCGGTGGCTCGGCGGGCCACTGTGTCGGCGGGCTGACGGCGACGGTGGAAACCGGACTCACCTCGCCCCCCGCACCCCAGGTGACTGATGAATTTGGCTGGACCGAGACCGGTCCGACAGGATCAGTCCCGGTCACGGTCAACAGTTCCGAGGTCCAGGTGATCCCGACGGCGGCGGTCAGTGCCGAACTCGCCTCCGAGTTGGAGGTGCCCGGGCCGAGGTCGCGCGGCAGCAGTGACACGGTGTCCCCGACCGTGAGCACCTTGCCGAGCAGCGCCTGGCGCAGGGTCGCCGACGGCACCGACCGGGTGGCCAGCGCCGAACCGCTCAGGGTCACCGACCGTGCGCCGTAGACCGTCACCGGCGCAACCAGCACGCCGGCATCCTCACGTAGGCCGGCGTTGGACAGGGTCACGTCGTCGAGTAGTGCCGTTCCGGTGGGTGTGCCGGCCGGGGCGATACCCGCGACGGCGGCCGTCGTGCGGGATCCGGTAAGTGAAACCGCATCCCATTCCCGAATGCTCAGTGCTGCAATGACTTCCGGGTGCAGTCTGACGACGCCGCGACGGGAGTCGAGTGCCGCGGTATTGAGTCGGGCGGTTAGTGTCAGGCTCGTGGGACGCCCGGGCCTGCCGGCCATCAATTCGGATGCATCGGACACCGGTTCAGCCTCCTGGCTTACGTAGGCCCAGCCGGGCCGCCGATCGTGGTTTGGGGTGCCCGGCGTTTCTGGCCGCGCGTCGGGCGGCGCGGCGCTGCCGGGGTTTGTCCTCCCAGGCCTCCGGGTGCGCGGCGGCCCAGCGCTGGCTGCGGATCGTGAACGGGATGATCAGCAGGTAACCCGCGATGATCAGCAGTACCAGCACGTAGGGGAACAGCAGCAGCCCCGCGGCGACGGCGGCGATCAGGACCAGCAGGATCGGTGCGGCGTTGGCCGGTACCGACACCGACTTGAGGGCCAGGGTGGGCACCCGGCTGACCAGCAGTACTGAGTTGGCCGCCAGCCACAGACATACGAACCACGTCGAGGTCCACCAGCCCTGGCCGTACTGCAGCATCGCCGCCAACGGCCCGATCACGCCGACGGCGCCGCACGGCGCGGGCATCCCCACGAAGTACTGCCGGGTGTAGGCCGGACGGGTGTCATCGTCGAGCAGGGTGTTGAACCGGGCCAACCGCAGCACGATGCAGACCGCGTAGAGCAGGACGAAAATCCAGCCGATCGGCGAGGTCGGTAGCAGGGTGATGTAGACGACCAGGGCCGGTGCGACGCCGAAGTTGACCGCGTCGGCCAGCGAGTCGATCTCGGCACCCATCGGGGATTGGGCGTGGAGCGCACGGGCGATGCCGCCGTCGATGCCGTCGAGTATCGCCGCGGCCCCGATCAGGGCCAGCGCGACGTGCGGACGTCCGTCGAGGGCGAACTTGATCGACGTCAGTCCCGCACAGATCGCCAGCACCGTGGTGGCGCTGGGCAGGATGCGGAGGCCCCGGTTGGATTGAGTCCGGGGGCCGGACGCAGGAAGCGGTGTCGTCATGACTGTCGGGCCGGGCCGGGCAGTTGGGCCAACACGGTCTCCCC
>JAGYKK010000077.1 GCA_018401645.1 Mycobacterium sp.
GGAGCAGAACGAAGGCTCGCTCGTGGGCGAACGGATGCGGCAGGGTGAGCACGGCATCATCGCTGAAAACCTCGTTACCGCACGCCGGATCTTGAGGTTCACTTCTTTCAAAGCAGGAGATGGGTTGGAAGCAGGAGATGAGATCGACATCGAGGGTGCGCGGTCCCCATTTCTCCTCGCGAACCCGTTCATTGTCGAGTTCCAGCGCCTGGGCGCGGCGCAGCCATCCCCGTGCGTCCAGCTGATCGTCATCGGCGATGACGATCGCATTCAGAAAGTGATCCTGCGAGACACCACCCCAGGCAGCGGTCTCGTACACCGGTGATACCGCCAGCACGGCCTCGCCCAGTCCGTCAACGGCCGCCTGCAATCGGGCCAGACGATCTCCGAGATTGGACCCGATGGACAGCACGACCCGACTCACGTCACCCCTGAACTACCGCCGCGCCTACCGCGGCGAGAGCGGCGCGAAACGACGGCCACGTCGGCGAACGTCAACGGGATCGGGGCCTGGGGTTTGTGTACGACCACCTCGACGGCATGCACCCGGGGGTCATTCATCACGTCGTTGGCGATCTCGGCGGCGACAGTCTCGATCAAATCGCGGGCGGGGCCACCGACGATGTCGGCGGCGCGCTGGGCCAGCACGCCGTAGTCGAACGTATCGACGAGGTCATCGCTGGCTGCAGCAGCCGCGAGGTCGATCCAGACGGTGATGTCGACGACGAAGTCCTGGCCGTCGCGTCGTTCATGCGCGAACACCCCGTGGTTGCCCCGTACCGCCAGGCCGCGCAACTCGATACGGTCAGTCATCAGTGTCCTCTATTTCGCGCTGCCAAGCACCAACTACTTTGACAGCGTCGACGCTGGCGCGAACGTCGTGCACCCGAACCCCCCACGCGCCGTGCAGTCCGGCCAGTGCCGAGATGACCGCCGTGGCGGTCTCGCGACCGTCCGGTGGTCGCGGCGCACCGTCCGGATCTGCCAGCAGGCTACCGAGAAAACGCTTACGCGATGCGCCCACGAGAACGGGGACACCGGTCGCGACCAACTCGGGCAATGCCCGTAACAGAGCCCAATTGTGTTGTGCAGTCTTGGCGAAACCTAGACCTGGGTCGATGATCACCTTGTCGTGATCCACGCCGGCGGCCACTGCCGAATCGACTGCGGCTAGCAGTTCGCCGCGAACCTCGGCCACCACGTCCCGGTAGTTCGGCACCTCGTGCGGTTGGTCGGCCTGCACGGAATGCCAGTGCATCAGCACCCAGGGCACGCCGGCCTCCGCGACGACCGCCGCCATATCCGGATCCGCGCGGCCGCCGCTGACATCGTTGACGATGGCGGCTCCATTCTCCAGCGCGGCCCGGGCCACCACAGCATGCATGGTGTCAATGCTTACAGTGATCCCCTGGGCGGCAAGTTCTTTCACTACCGGAATGATCCGTGCGACCTCGACGGCGGAATCGATGCGGACTGCGCCGGGTCGGGTGGATTCGCCGCCCACGTCGATGATGGCGGCACCTTCGGCGACTAGGGCGAGTGCGTGCTCAACGGCGCGGGCAGGATCGAGGTAACGGCCGCCGTCGGAGAACGAGTCGTCGGTGACGTTGACGACACCCATCACCTGCACCCGGGGCGGCCTCACTTGCGGAGGATCAGCCCCAGCGCCTCGGATCGCGACGACGCGTCGGTCTTGAACTGGCCACGCACCGCCGACGTCATGGTGATTGAGCCCGCTTTGCGCACACCCCGCATCGCCATGCACAAATGTTCGGCTTCGATGACGACGATGACACCACGGGGGTCGAGCTTGCGCACAATTGCATCAGCGATCTGTGCGGTCAGGCGTTCCTGCACCTGTGGCCGCTTGGCATAGAGGTCGACGACCCGGGCCAGCTTCGACAACCCCGTAACCCGGCCATCGACCCCGGGGATGTAACCGACGTGGGCCATTCCATGGAAGGCCACCAGGTGGTGCTCGCAGGTGGAGTACATGGGGATCTTCGTTACCAGCACCAACTCGTCATGATCTTCATCGAATGTGGTCTCCAGCACCGAGTCGGGATCGGTGTACAAACCGGCGAACATCTCTCGATAGGCCCGCGCGACCCGTGCTGGAGTATCCGACAGTCCTTGGCGATTGGGATTCTCTCCAACTGCCAGCAACAGTTCGCGGACCGCCGCCTCGGCCCGGTCCTGGTCGAACTCAGAGATGTCGAGTGCGATCGCGTCGCGCTTCGGCATGAAAGCTCCGTCTGTCAGTCGGCCGTCTGCCGATAGGTGGGATCCTCACCCGGCTCATCCTGGGAGCCGGAGCCCGAATGGGCGGGCGAAGGGAAGGCCTGGTGCTGCGGAGGCTGGTGCCCGGGATGCTGTGCTGAATTTCCCCATCCGGGCGGCGGCGGGTACCAGTAACCCTGCTGCTGGGGTCGCTGCTGCTGAGGTTGGTGCTGCTGGGGTTGCTGCTGCTGGGGTTGAGGCGGCGGCCAGCCCGGGGCATGCCAGCCAGACGGCGCTCCGTAGTTGGGTTGCGCAGGACCGTTCTGAACGTGGTGGCGTCCGGTTGGGTGGGCACCATTGCCGTTGTTGTCCGGGCTCTGCTGGGCATGCACGGCGCTGGCCGCAGCTATCGCATTCTTGTACGCGGGCTCCGGCACCGGCTGCGGCCAGGGTTCCCCCCGCTCGATGGCCAACTCACCCGGGGTTTTGATGGGCGGCTTGTCTGAGGGGATTCGCCCACCGAAATCGTCGAACACCGTCAGGCGCGGACGCTTCTGGATTCCGGAGAATATGACCTCAAGTTCAGCGCGATGCAGCGTTTCCTTTTCCAGGAGTTCCGCGGCAAGCACGTCGAGCACGTCGCGGTGCTCGGTCAGGATCGCCCATGCCTCGTCGTGCGCGGATTCGATCAGCTTGCGTACCTCGTCGTCGATGTCGCGGGCCACCTCGTGGCTGTAATCCGCCTGGGTGCCCATGGTGCGGCCCAGGAATGGGTCGCCGTGTTCGGTGCCGTAGCGCACCGCACCCAGTTTGGAGCTCATGCCGTACTCGGTGACCATCGCGCGCGCGATCTTGGTGGCCTGCTCAATATCGGAGACCGCTCCGGTGGTCGGCTCGCGGAACACCAACTCCTCAGCGGCCCGACCACCCATGGCGAACACGAGTCGGGCAATCATTTCCGACCGGGTCATCAAGCCCTTGTCGTCCTCGGGTACCGACACCGCGTGCCCACCGGTGCGGCCGCGGGCCAGGATCGTAACTTTATAAATCGGCTCGATATCGGACATCGCCCACGCCGCCAGGGTGTGGCCGCCCTCGTGGTAGGCGGTGATCTTCTTCTCCGTCTCGCTGATGATCCGACTCTTGCGACGCGGGCCGCCGATGACCCGGTCGACGGCCTCTTCCAGCGCGGCCCCGGTGATGACGGTCCCGTTCTCGCGGGCCGTAAGTAGGGCGGCCTCGTTGATCACGTTGGCCAGGTCGGCGCCGGACATCCCTACGGTCCGTTTGGCCAGGCCGTCCAGATCGGCCCCCGGCGCCAGCGGTTTGCCCTGCGAATGCACCCGCAGCACCGCCTTGCGGCCGGCCAGATCAGGCGAGGAGACCGGGATCTGGCGATCGAATCGGCCCGGGCGGAGCAGCGCCGGATCGAGAATGTCGGGCCGGTTCGTCGCTGCGATGAGGATTACGCCCTCTCGCTCACCGAACCCGTCCTGATGGCCGGCGCGCCGCGTAGTCTCGCGATCT
>JAGYKK010000078.1 GCA_018401645.1 Mycobacterium sp.
CAGATCCACCAACGCTGGGTTCTCGCCCCGGCCGCGTTGAGACCGGCGCACCCCTTCTGGATCCTCGCGCACCAGTTTCAGGTCGATCACGCCCTGAACCCTACGTTCGGCCACCTCAGTGGGCACAGCACAACCCCATAACGGTCAGTCGGCGTCACTTGTCACGCCGGTGGCGAAGCCTGCCACAATGGAGGAGATGTTGCAGCTATCCGAGCGTGATGAGACAACCACCGAACAGCCCGAAAGCGGATCAGGCCGGGGGCGGGGATTCTTGGGGCCATTGCAGCCCGAGTCGACCCGCCGCGTGCTGCTACTGACCGCGCTGGGGGCCTTGCTGATCGCCGGTGTCGTGACGGCACTGCCACTGGGCGAAAGCGGACCACTGGGACGATCCGCTACCTCGGAGGCACTAGGCCCGGCCGCCAATCCGACATTCGCCAACGCCGCACCGGGCAGTTGCATCAACTGGCCGGACAATGCCCCCGATGCCGCAACGATCGTCGACTGCAACGACGACCACCGGTTCGAGGTGGCCGAGTCCATCAACATGCGGATTTACCCGGGCACCGAGTACGGCCCGGACGCGCCGCCGCCCTCCCCTGCCCGGATCCAGCAGATCAGCCGGGAGCAGTGCGAGCCTGCCGTGGAGCGCTATCTGGGTGCCAGGTTCGATCCCAACAGCCGTTTCAGCATCAGCCTGCTGTGGGCGGGAGACAAAGCCTGGCAGCAGGCCGGCGAGCGGCGCATGCTGTGCGGGCTGCAACTGCCCGGCCCTGCCAACCAACAGATTCTGTTCAAGGGCAGGGTCGCCGACCTCGATCAGTCCAAGGTGTGGCCGGCCGGAACCTGCCTGGGGATCGACCCCCCGACCAACCAACCCAACGACGCACCCGTCGACTGCTCAGCCCCGCACGCGATGGAGGTTGTCGGAACAGTCAATCTCGCCGAGAGTTTTCCTGACGGCTTGCCACCTGAACCCGATCAGGACACTCTCATCAAGGACGTGTGCAACCAGTTGAGCGAGGCCTACCTCGCTCCGGTCCAGTTGCGCGATACGACGCTCACATTGATCTACAGCACTGTTTCGCTACCCAGTTGGACCGCGGGCAGCCGGCAGGTCTCGTGCAGTATCGGTGCGACGCTGGGCAACGGCGGTTGGTCCACGTTGATCAACAGCGCCAAGGGTCCACTGCTCATCAACGGCCAGGCCCCGATCCCACCGCCGAGCATTCCCGAGGGGCGGCTCAACCTTCCACTCCCGCCACTGCCGCCGGGCTAGTGCCCGTCCGGATGACGGCGGAACGCTTCGAGGAACTCGTTGGCGACGCGCTGGATCTGATTCCGCCCGCACTCGCCCGAGCCATCGACAACGTCGTGGTGCTGGTGGCCCAGCGCCATCCCGATGAGCCGGACTTGCTTGGTCTTTACCAGGGCATCGCACTGACCGAGCGGGACTCGACCTACGCCGGCGCGCTGCCGGACACCATCACGATCTACTCGGAGAGCCTGCTGGAGATCTGCGACTCCGAGGCGGATGTGGTCGAGGAGGTGGTGATAACGGTGATCCACGAGATCGCCCACCATTTCGGGATCGACGATGATCGTCTCCACGAACTCGGCTGGGGCTGAACATTTTTCAGCGCGCCGGGTCGCCATCCCATCGGAAGCTGTTGACATACTTTCCCATGTCCTGAGCGAGTTGTAGGTTAGCTCCCGAGGGTATCCCCGGACCGGAGTCTGGTCCGAACACCCGGTAGGGCCCGATGGCGAACGCGGCCAGCGCGACATCGTTCTTTACAGCTGCCATTGCGATGATCCGAACCCGGCTGTAGCGCGCGGTCGTACTCTGCGGCCAGACGTCGGCGGCCTCGCCGTAACCGGACTGATAGCCGACCATCGCATTGGGTATCTCATAAGCGAAGGTCGCATCCGGGTAGGCCTTCCGCAGCGCCGCCTTGACGATCTCCCGCGCCGACCGGCCATTCGCCGGCAGGGAGTACAACTGCATGACCCCGCCGTCCCCGCCGGTGTAGGTGGCCGTCACCCCGGCGTTGTCGGTCGAGACCGTGTAGGCGGATCCCGCTGCGGGATAGGACACCGAGAATTCGCCACCCGGCGCGGTGAACCGCGGCAGGGCCGTCACCGGTGTTCCGGTCGGCGGTTCGCCGCATTCCGGCGGACACATGAAGTGCGCAACCTTCGGCGTCAGTGTGATCGCGACCGCGCCGAGTGCCACCGCCACCGTGGTGATGCCGATCCCCCAACGCCCGAGGAGCCAATTCAATCGGGGCCGTCGCACAGCTGGCGCGCAGTAGGTCTGCGCACCCATCGCATACCCGGGATAGGTCTGCTCCCCTGCCGGCGGCCCGACGCCTGCGGACACGTCGAGACGCCGCGGGCGCTCACCCCGGCGCTCCCGACGCGACTCGCGCGAGGACGCCCGACTGGCGACCCCGCAGGCCGGGCAGAAGGCCATATCTGGAACCACCATCTCGCAGTAGACGCACAGCAGCGGCCGACTCTCGTCGATGGGATCGTGTGTTTCGTGCAGCAGGGCCAGTTGCATTGCCAGTCGCAGCGCGAGGAGCACCGCCAGCGTCATGAGCAGATGCAGGCCGATCATCCAGGTCTCGGGCAGCCCAACCATGTCGACGCTCCCCGCCGCGGTATGAACCACGAGCGTGGTGGCGGCGAGCAGCCCGAGGGCGATGCGCACTCGACCGGGATGATCCTCGGTTCGGTCGTCCGCCGGGTGACGAAACCACAGCAGAATGCCGACCATGCCGCCCGCGGCCGCGGCGGTGATCGGAATGGTCACGCCGCAGAGGACAGATTCCACCAGGATGCTCCGCAGTGGCCTGGTGTGAGCGAACAGGCCGGCGCCGAGACGGCCGAACAATAGCGGCCCGTTGTCGTCGCTGACCGCCGCGGGGGCGAAGAATCGCGGCGCCAGTCGGGTCAGGGTCGCCGCGGCACTGAACACCAGCGCCCCGAGCGCGCCGATCGCGAACCCGTCCAGGGCTTCCGAGGTACGGGGAACCCCGGCAGGCCTCGGAAGCAGTCGCACCACGAGCACCGGGACGACCATGAGGATCATCGCCGCCGTCGGGATCGCGATGCCCGTGCGCAATTCCTGGCGCAGCGCAAGCCCGACGGTCATCGGCAGCCCGTAGGAGGCCGACACCAGGTGCCCGGTCACCAATACCCACCCGATCCCCAGCGCGGCGCCCAGGGTCGCGGCGAGCGCCAGAGATGAGCGCGGGATGCCCCGCCCGACGCCGGAGGCGCGCAGGTACAGGCCGAACAACAGGGGCAGTCCGAGGGCCGCGATTGCGATGCCGGCGGAGGGCAGTCTTCCGATCGCGGAGGCGACCAACCCGAGCGCCCCGACGAGCAGGACGATCCGGAACGGCCGCCTGGACCGGCTCGGCAGGTGAGGGAGTAGCGAACTGAACAGGTAGGGCCGAAGCACCGCCTCCCCGGGCGCGGCACCGAAGGTGCGCGGCCGCAGCCAGCCGCGTCCGCCGGGCCGCACGCCGGTCAGGTCAGATCCGCACACCCCGCAGAACTCCCCCTCCGGGACGTCGTTCGCGCATCGTGGACACCGGGTTCTCGGCACCGGGTCGAGCGCCGGGTCGAGCGCCGTGCCGATGCTCATCGACCCAACCTTTGCAGGACCAAAAGGTTCTTGGCCAGGTTGTCAACGTTGGGCGTACCCAGGCCTGTCACC
>JAGYKK010000079.1 GCA_018401645.1 Mycobacterium sp.
GGCCACCACGCCGTCGAAAAGCGCTGCGACACTGACCTCGTCGGTCACCTCGACAGGGGCCCAGGCGTGTGGCTCGCCGAGTTCGGCCGCGCACTTCGCGGCGCCGTCGGTGTTGCGGTCAGCGATCGTCACCCGACAGCCTTCGGCGGCCAACGTCCGCGCGGTGGCAAGGCCGATCCCCGAGGCGCCGCCGATCACGACGGCGATGCGACCTTCGACCATCGGGATCCTCTCGCAGCCAGGGGTGTTCCGAGGGCTCATCTTGCCCGACAATTAGGTCTGCGGCCCGGATCGGGGTAGCGGTTTCTGTCAGTCCGAGTGTTTATCATTCGAACATGAATTCGATTTTGGAAGCGGTGGATGCCTTTGAGCGGGCGCTCGATGTGCTGGGGGCCGCTGATTGGACTCAGGTGGGCGATGGTGAGCGGGTGGGTCTGTTGGATCGGTGGGAGACGTGTGCTCGTCGTCAGCGTGCGGTGGCGCACGCGGTGATTCATGGTCTTGATGCTGCGGAGTTGGGGGCTCCGGTGGCGGTGGTGGTGGCTGATGTGTTGCGGATCAGTCGCAGTGAGGCGCGCCGTCGGGTGCGTGATGCCGAGCAGTTGGCGCCGCGGACCAGCCTGAGCGGACAACTGTTGCCGCCGGTGCTGCCGGCCACCGCGGCCGCCTGGGCGGCCGGAGTGCTGGATCCCGAGCATTTGCGCACGATTCAGAAGTTCATGCGGGAGTTGCCCGATCACGTTGGTCCCGGAGTGGCCGAGTACTGCGAGGCGTTGCTGGCCGAGAAGGCTGCGCTGTTGCGTCCGGATCAGTTGGAGGTGGTGGCGGATCGGTTGGCCATCACCGTCAACCCCGATGGGGTGTTCTCTGATGAGGATCGGGCCCGCAAGCGGGGCTTTGTCTGGTGTGGTCGGCAACGCTCTGACGGGATGAGTGTGGGGAAGTTGTTCGCGACCCCACAGTTGCGGGCGATGGTGGAGGCGTGGTGTGCGAAGTTCGCCGCGCCCGGGATGTGCAATCCCGCTGACCACACCCCGACGGTCACCGGGGAGCCGTGCAGTGCGGTCGCTGATCGTGATGACCGCAGTCATGCTCAGCGCCAGCACGATGCGTTGGCGGCGTTGGTCCGTGGGCAACTCGGTGATCCGAAACTTGGCACGCACAACGGATTGCCTGTCACGATCATCGCCACGGCGACGCTGGAGCAGTTGCAGAGCGGTGCCGGGGTCGCGGTCACCGCCGGTAGGACCCTGCTGCCGATGCGGGATCTGATCCGGATGGCCAGCCACGCCTACCACTACCTGTGCGTGTTCGATAAACATACGCAGCGGCCGTTGTATCTGGGCCGGAGCAAACGCATTGCCACCGCCGATCAGCGGATTGTGTTGCACGCCCTGGTGCGGGGTTGTACCGCACCGGGCTGTGACGTGCCCGGTTACTTCACCGAGGTGCACCACACCGACGAATGGGCCGATGGCGGGGCGACCGATATCGATAAACTCACCCTCGCCTGCACATCCGACCACGGCCTCATCACACCCGGCGGCTGGCAAACCCGAATACGCCCCGACGGCACATGCGAATGGATCCCCCCACCGGGCTCACCCCAACGCGGCGGCACCAACACCTTCCACCACCCCGAACGATTCCTCGATCGGGAATAGTTGATCCGTGACCGTCGACCAGGAACCAGCCAGGACCGTGGGTCGTTTCCAGGGCATGATGCGACCGGTGTGGCGCTTTTCGGCTCGTCTCGCGGCCCTTTACGTACTCGTGGAACTCGCGGCGCTGGCTTTATTGACCTGGGCGTTCGGTCTGGGCTGGACGCTGCTGGTGCTGTTCGCGACCTTCCTGGCGGGGATGGTGCTGGCCGGGAGTCAACTCAGGGGCCAACGTGCTGCGCTGCGGCGTGCCGGGACCGACCCCCGCAGTGCGATTACCGAAGGTGTGCTCGTCGGGTTGGGTGCGTTTCTGGTGTTCATTCCGGGCCTAGTGACCACGGCCGCGGGTGCACTCATGCTGGCGCCGCCCACCCGTGGGGCGATGCGGCCAGTGGCCGACACACTGCTCACTCGTGGAATCGATCGACGATTGGCGGCGGCGAACCTTTCCGCCTTCAGCGGACGCGGAACCGGTCGAGGTGACTACATCGACGGGCAGGTCGTTGACGGGCAGGTCGTTGACGGGCAGGTCATCGACGGGCAGGTCATCGACGGACCCGACCTCCCCGCCCCTCGCTGACCCGTCACACTTGCCCGGTGACCACACTTCTGTTCAACGGACGCGTCTACAGCCCGTCGCACCCCGATGCCAGTGCGATTGCGGTGCGCGATGGCGTGGTTGCCTGGCTGGGCGATGACGCGGTGGGGCTGGCGCAGTTTGGCGACGCCGAGATGATCGACCTTGATGGCGGGTTTGTCGCGCCCGCATTCGTCGATACTCACGTACACCTCACCGCTACCGGGTTACAGCTCACCGGCTTGGATCTGACCGCCGCCACCTGTCGCGAGCACTGTCTACGTTTAATTGCCGAATACCTGGCCGCCCATCCGGGCCGGCCGATCTGGGGCCACGGCTGGGCTGACGCCACCCTTTTGACCACCACCGATCTCGACGGGATCGTCGGGGGAGTTCCGACGTACCTCTCCCGCGTCGATGCGCATTCCGCGGTGGCCTCGACCGGGCTGCGCGAACTGGTGTCCGGACTGTCGGCGGTGCCCGGTTTCGATCCGCAGCTTCCACTGTCGGCCCAAGCCCACCACCTGGTCCGGGCCGAAGCGCGCCGGCTGTTGACCGTCGAGCAACGCGACGACGCCCGCCGCGCGGCATTGGACGCCGCTGCCGCAGCGGGCATTGTGGCCGTCCACGAGTGCGCTGGCCCCGAGATCGGTGGGATAGCGGACTGGGACGAATTGCGGGCCTACCAACACGGGGTCGATGTGGTGGGCTACTGGGGTGAGGCAGTCTCCAGCGCGGCTCAGGCCCGCGCCCTGATCGAGGCAACAGGTGCCCACGGTCTGGCCGGTGATCTGTTCGTGGACGGCGGTCCGGGCGGACTCGATCTGCAGGAGGAGGCCCG
>JAGYKK010000008.1 GCA_018401645.1 Mycobacterium sp.
AGTCGATTCGCCCTCGGTGGCGACATTTCGGGTTTCGATCCTGACGGGTTCACCCGCACGACTCCCCACCTCGGCCACCACTGAGTTTGCGGCCGGGCCTGAATATGAAGGACGCATCTATGGAAAACGAACTGTTCTCCCATCCGGTGGAAGCCGAGAACGCCGCGGCCAAAAATGAGCACGTCGCAAAACACTCCACGGAGCCGGTCCAGAACCCGGTGTTCTCCGACAAGGACAAATAAGCTCGGCGTTTGCGCCGCGATCACGTCCGATCTCACGTCTTAAAGGCCGGCTTTCCCGTGCTAGGCTTGCCGCGGGGCGCCCGATTTAGGCGTTCTTTCGATTGAATGAGAGAAGCAACAGAATGGCACAGGGAACTGTGAAGTGGTTCAACAGCGAAAAGGGCTTCGGCTTTATCGCACCCGACGGTGGGGCTGAGGACGTTTTCGTCCACTTCTCCGAGATCTCCGGAAGCGGCTACCGGTCGCTGGAGGAGAACCAGAGGGTCACCTTCGACATCGGCCAGGGCGCCAAGGGCCCCCAGGCTCTCGCGGTTCGCCCCGAGTAGCAAAAGCCAGCAACTAGTGGGTCGGCAGGGAAACCTGCCGGCCCACTTTTTATTTCCCGGGTCGCGAAAATGGTTGCAGATATTGGTTTTTCGCGGACAGAGGTACGGCGAGTAGGCTCAGACCACTGTGGGATCTGCACGGCCTGTCCGCTGGCGCTACCCGCAAATGACTCCGGCCGGTTACCGGCCGCAGATGGGAGCGTCTGATGACGCCTACACCGATGCCGCCTACACCGATGCCGCCTACACCGACCCGGGCAAGTGCGGAGTGGACTCAGCCCACGCCCGAGCACACCCCACGTCTGCGTCTCAAGCCCAAGGCATCCCCCACCGGTTTCGTCGACGGCGCCTGGTGGCCCGCGAGTAACGACCTGCTCACCGAACTACCGGATCTGCTCGCCGTGCTCTCGGTGCGACTCGGCCCGATCAGCCATGTGACCTACCAACTCGGCGAGTGGGCGACGGCACCGGTCAAGACCGTTATGGGCGGCCGGGTGGTCCGCCTGGCCGGTTACCACCGTCAGCCCCGCAACACCATCGAGGTACGCGGCCTGGCAGGCACCGGTGTCGTGCTTTTGGTGGTGCCGGCCGGCACAGAAGATGATCAAGCGCACGTCACCATGATGACCGCGGCGACACCTCGGGACTCCTCGACCACCGACGGCCTGCTGGTGGCTGCCCGGCATTAGTCAGGCGAGGACCGTGCCTAAACTCGGCTCAGCGCGAGCAGATAGTTGTCGGCACCGGAACCGGCGGCAGGTGCCGCCCAAGGCGGGGCGAACCCGAACAGGGTGAACAGCGATACCAGTCCGGATGCCGCGCCGATCAGCAGCGTCGCGGCCGCTCCGACCACCTGGCCCACGACGAAGCCGACCGGGTTGTCTCCGAAGAGAGCACCCACCGCCGCGCCCACGGCCATCCCGACGGCAGCCTGAAGTCCCGGTTGGCCGATGACGGCCTGAATCACGGTGCTGGTCAACTCACCGACCGGCGTTCCGCCGGCGATGTCGACCGCGAGCTCACTGATCAGATCTTGCACGGCGGTGTTGGCGAGCAGCGAGTCCACCACGGCCTCGGACACCTGACCGGCCGCGGCGTCCAAGCCCGAGTCACCCAGCGATTCGCCGACAAGGGTGGTGACGACATTGCGCGCGACTGCGCTGACCGCTTCCTGCACGGAGGATTCACTCAGGATCGAACGCAATGCACCGGAGGCGACGACGTCGAGTGCGGCCACGATGGCCGGATCGGCCTGCAGCGACGCCAATGCACTCTGCAGCGCATCGGTCACGTCCGCCCCGCCCAGTACAGCGGCGGCGACCTGGCCGGCAGCGGCGGAGAGCGCCGCAGCGACGCCAGCCTGGCTGACGAAGCCGGTCACTGCGGAGCCAGCCATGTCGGCCAAGCTCCCGGTGGCCGCCAGATCGGACAGTGCGGTGACGATCGTGTCACCGTAGGTGGAACCGAGAAGGTCGCCGACGAACGCCCAGGCGCTCGGGTCGGCCGTGAGGTCGCCGACCACCGCCGTGGTGCTCGCCCCGAATGCCGAGATCAGCGCCGAATCGGTCAGCACCGCGAGCACCGCGGTGGAGACGCTGGCCGCCACTGCCGGGACGAATGCCGAATCCGCTTGCAGCGCAAGCCAAGCGGTCTGCAGCGCCGTCTGCTGGTCAGTGCCCGCCAGCAGCGCAGTGGCAAGCCCACCACCGATATCTGCCAGAGCTGTCGCAATGCCGGGCTGGCCCAGGAAGTCGACAAGCACAGCACCAGCGACGTCGGCCAAGCCCCCGGTGACGGCCTCGTTGGAGATCAGGGCGACCAGTACTCCGGTCAGCGTGCCGGAGAGTCCGGACACCGGGGTGCCGGCCAATGCCGCACCGACATAGCCGCCGATCTGCTCCCCCGCCATCGCCTGCAGCGTGGGATCGGCCGCCACGCCGGCGACCAGGTCGGAGACTCCGGCACCGATGGCCTGCACCAGACCGGCATCGGTCAGCGCCACGTTCAAAGCCGCGGTGACTGCCACACCGACGGCATCCCGGAAGGCCGGGTCAGCTTGTAGCGACTGCCAGGCGGCCTCCGCCGCGCCGGCCGGATTGCTTCCGCCCACCAGGGCGCCGATCTGATCGCTCACGTTTTCCATAGCCGCCACCGCGCCGGGCTGGCTGAGCAGCTTTGCGACGTTGAGGAGAGGTGGCGGCAGTCTGCTGCCGCCGACGGTGCACCCAAAACCGGCGCCGGCCGGCAGGATCGGCCAGCAGACCCACCACCGCGGCGGGACTGTCGCGGCGATGCCGGCTGCGGCCGGGCTGTTGCCCAGCGTCGAGGTGAGATACCCGCTGACCTGCTCGCCGATCGCCGCCTTTCGCACGTCGGAATCGGCGGCCAAACCGGTGATCAAAGGAGCCGACCAGCCGCCGGAGTGCCTGCCATTCCGGGGATCGGCCAGCACCGTGTCCCACGCGTAATTGGTGAACAGCGGATTGGCGTCGACTCTGAAGTCTGTTCTGGCGCTGCGGCCTCATTCCCACCGGCGACCACCGTCAAGAGGAACGCTTGCCGCGGCGTAGAAGACTCGCCACCAGTGTCGGCTTGGCCGAGCAGATCAGCCAGCGGGGAACTTCACTACCGCGACCGGCTCACCGGTGCTCACCGCAGCGGCCGGGGCGTGGCCGTCTGCACGGGTCCGGCGAATTCGCGGCGGGCTGACCGCTAACGCGGCCTACGCGACTGGCGCGCGAAGGGGGAATAGCGGATCACCGGCGCCACCGAGCCACCCGACGTCGCCGGGCGCGCTACGACAGTGCCCGCGGATCGGCGGCGGGCCACCATCACCGGGGCCGGCGCTGCCTGCGCGGGGTGCGATCTCCTGGCCAACGATCACTGCGGTCGCTGCCACCGACCGCCTCCCAAACGAGGGGGCATCCGATCAGCGACGACTGATGTCCGAACTGAATCCTGTTCCACGACTGCGGATTCAGTCGCGCTCCGGTACCGCGATTTGCCGAAATGATGGCGCTGCGACTGGGGACCGGCCCGTCGCCGCCGACTTCCTCGAGCCTTATCGCGCCGATCACCGTCGGCACTGCTCGTTGGCGCTGTCCTGCTTCGTCGAACCGCGGACGGCCCCACCGCGCCGGGAGGTGACCGGCACGCTCGCGGCGCCGCCAGCAGATTATTGCTGGGCGCCGCGAGACTGCCGCCGGCGTGGCTGACGAAGAATCCCCGCCGAGACGGTGGTATCCGATGTAAAGCCGGTATCGGCGATTTTGACGGCCAAAACCGGTGATCGCGCCGCCGACGTCATACCGACGCCGAGGAACACAAGCTGCGGGCGCCCACCCCGCCGACGTGATGGGCCGGGCGGAGGCACCGGCATTAGCGACTACCGGCCCGAGGCGTCCTCAACCAACCGCTTTGACCCGGCAGCCGTTCGGCGACCGCCGATGTCTCCGCGACGACGACGACCTTCGTCTGGATCTTTTGTCCCACGACGATCTCCAAACCTCGACGGCAATTTCGATTTTATAAGTTTACCGCAGTCCCCGGGTCGACACCGACGCAAAGTTGCTGCGGCACGGCACACTGCAAACGGCAGATGGCACAGTGCAACGGCCGGCCGACCCCCATCCTCAGCAAAATTCCGGAGTGCTGATCGACGAGAAAAGGAGATCTAGAAAAGTGAAACCCGAGCGCCACGGTCGTCCGGCCGGGGTCTCGGGCTCACTCTCCGCGCTGCTGCCGCAGACAGCCGCATGATAACCGAGTGATCCCCACAGCTGCATACCTGAGCCGAATAGGACGCGGGATTCAAATGCCGAAACAGCTCTCAACAGCGCGGCAGGCAATAGGATTCGAACTCAGGGGTAGGTCAGCCGACGGGGATTTACAGTCCGCCCCATTGTCGCTCGGGCAACCTGCTCTGGAACACCTCACCTGAAGTGACCTGCATGGAGGCCTAGCAGGGTACAACGAGGCGGACCTGCACACAACCCCAGCTGATGACCTGAGGAAGGACACCGGACAGCGGCGGATTTCGTCGTTCGACATCGTCAGCAAGGTCGACCGCCAGAGGTCGACAACGCCCTGAACCAGGCGGCCAAGGAACTGGCCCACCCGGTTCGACTTCCGCGGCACCCGACACCACCATCGGGAGTGAAGGGCGAGGGAAGGGCATCGAGACGTCTCCTCGACCGAGGAACGAGCTAAGGCCGCCGTCGACGCTCCCGGGAGAAGCTGGTCCGCCGCGACATCTCCACATGAAGGCCTTCGCGGCCGGCGACCCGCAACCGTCGGGCAAGCACCTACCGGGTCAGCGGCACCCTGGGCAAGGCATCAGCAGCGAGAGAACGGCCAAAAAGGTCACCAAGCTGAACCGCGACGAGGGGCCCTAAGGCGTCAAGGCCCAGATTCAGGGCGAGGAGATCCGTGAGCCCCAGAAGCGCGCGACGATCTTCACCAGGTACGCCCTGCCCAGCGTCCTGACCTCGACGTCGCCTGGCAGTTCGTCAACCACCGCTGATTTCCGGGCCGAGTGGCCGGGGAACGTCGCGCGGTGGTGGGCAGCCGACCGTTACCCGGAGACCGCGAACGTCCCTGCACCGGAGTCCAACACGTTCTCGACATCGTCATCATCGGCGCCGGTATCTCCGGAATCGGCGCGCATCAACGATCTCGGACAGCAGACCCTCGGAGCTCGCTACGTCGTCCCGGGAGGCTGCGAACGCATCGGCGCACCTGGGATCCGTTCAGTCACCCCGGGGCAGTGCCTTCCGGACCTTCGATCTCTCACACTGAGCTGGGTCGGAGCCGTGGCGGGGCAAGGAGTACGTCGCCGACGGCGATCAGATCTGGCACGCGCTGGAAGACACTGCCCGCAAGTTAATGGGATCTACCGCACACATCCACTTCGGCACCGAGGTGCAGTCCGCGGCCTGGGATTCACACCGACACCTGACCACCCATCACCGAGGACGGCCGGCCGAAGATCTACCGCAGTCGCTTCGTCTTCTTCGGTTCGGGCTACTACAACTACGACAAGCCCTACAGCCCGGACTTCCCGGGCTCAGCCGACTTCGCCGGCACGCTGGTGCACCCGCAGTTCTGGCCGAATGACCTCGATTACACCGGCAAGAAGATCGTTGTCATCGGCTCAGGGGCCACCGCGGTCTCGATGGTGCCCGCGCTCGCCCGCAAAGCGGCCAAGGTGACCATGCTGCAGCGGTCACCGGGCTATCTGTTCTCGATGCCGCGGGTGAACCCCGTCTACGCCGCGCTGCGCACAGTGCTACCGAAACAGGCCTCCTACAGCATCATTCGCTCCGCTGCGCTGGTCTTCGAGAAAGTGCTCTGGGTGATCGCCCGCCGATTCCCGAACGCGGTGCGCGGGTTCGTGCGCCGACAGAACGTCAGCCTCCTGCCGCAGGGCTATCCGGTTGACGTCGACTTCAAGCCGAACTACAACCCGTGGGACGAACGGATGTGTCTGGTCGCCGACGGCGACGTGTTCACCGAGATCGCCAAGGGCCGCCTCGAGGTCATCACCGATCACATCGACCACTTCGACGCCGAGGGCATCACGTGCAAGTCCGGCAAGCACCTCGACGCCGACATCATCGTCACCGCCACCGGCCTGCAACTGCAGGCCCTCGGTGGGGTGCGGGTCAGCGTGGACGGCACCGAGGTCAAGCCACAGGAACGGTTCTCCTATAAGGCGCACATGCTCGACGACGTGCCGAACCTGTTCTGGTGCATCGGCTACACCAATGCCTCATGGACGCTGCGCGCGGACATGACCGCCCGGGCCACGGCCAAACTGATCGGGTACATGAAGGCCAACGGCTACACCCACGCCTATCCGCACCTGGGCCCGGAACCGATCGCCGAGAAGCCCACCTGGGATCTGCAGGCCGGTTACGTGCGGCGCAGCCTCAATGCGCTGCCCAAATCCGGCGCCAAGCGGCCGTGGGTGGTGCGCCAGGACTTTCTCGCCGACGCGATCGACTTCCGCTTCCGGGACAAGATCGACGAGGACATGGTGTTCGGGCGGGTGTCGGTGCCCAAGCAACTCGTTGGGTGAGGCGGCTGGCGGTTCGCGCGGTTGGGGGACGCGGTTTGGGGGAACCCCGGTGAAGGTGCGCCCCCGGCACTACCTTGAACGCCATGACATCTGATCGTCGCGAAGCCCAGGTCGTCGTGCTGGGCGGCGGATCCTGGGGGACCACCGTCGCCTCCATCTGCGCCCGGCGCGGACCCACGGTGCAGTGGGTGCGTTCGGCGGAGACCGCCGAGGACATCAACACCAACCACCGCAACTCCGCCTACCTCGGCGAGGAGGTCGAGTTGCCGGAAACCCTGCGCGCCACCAACGACTTCGCCGAGGCCGCCCATTGCGCCGACGTGATCGTCATGGGTGTTCCCTCGCACGGGTTCCGCGGGGTACTCGTCGAACTGTCCAGGGAACTGCGCCCGTGGGTTCCGGTGGTCAGTCTGGTCAAGGGCCTCGAGCAGGGCACCAACATGCGGATGAGCCAGATCGTCGAAGAGGTACTGCCCGGCCACCCGGCCGGCATCCTGGCCGGGCCGAATATCGCCAAGGAGGTCGCCGAGGGCTACGCGGCGGCCGCGGTGCTGGCCATGCCGGACCGCAATCTCGCATCCAATCTGGCAAGCATGTTCCGCACCAAGCGGTTTCGCACCTACACCACCGACGACGTCGTCGGCGTCGAGATCGCCGGCGCGCTGAAGAACGTCTACGCGATCGCCGTCGGGATGGGCTACGCGATGAGTATCGGCGAGAACACCCGCGCGATGGTGATGACCCGCGCGGTGCGGGAGATGTCCAAACTCGGCGAGGCGATCGGCGGCCAGCGCGACACCTTCTCCGGCCTCGCCGGCATGGGCGACCTGATCGTCACCTGCACCTCGAAACGCAGTCGCAACCGCCACGTCGGCGAGGAATTGGGCTCGGGCAAGCCGATCGCAGAAGTCCTCGCCGGGATGACGCAGGTTGCCGAGGGCGTCAAGGCCGCAAGCGTGATCATGGAGTTCGCCGAAAAGTACGGCATCAACATGCCGATCGCCCGCGAGGTGGACGCCGTGGTCAACCACGGTTCCACCGTCGAGCAGGCCTATCAGGGGTTGATGGCCGAGAAGCCCGGCCACGAGGTGGACGGGACACGCTTCTAACCGCCGGGCATGCCCGGCAGGTAGGGGTTGGCGCCGTCGGGGCGGTCCAGCATGGGGTTGAAGGCGTTGATGTAGGTCCCGGCCGGGCCGACGATGAAGCCGACCTGATCGCGGCTGTTCACACACGCCACCGTGCCGGTGTCGTCAACTCCGCAGCTGACCTCGCGGAAACTCAGCCGAGTGTTCGGCGGCAGCGCCGCGACCTCGCCGGCGGCGGCGAAGATGGGTCTACCGGCGCGGGAGAACGTCGGCGACCCGATGGGTCCGGCGCTGACCAGGTCGGCGCCGCCGGGCGCGCCGGGCAGTGCGCCATTGCATCCATAGCCGCCGTTGGTCCGGTCGATCACGCAGGTGACCCCGACAGGCCCGGCGAAGGCGTACCAATTCCCCTCCATCGCGGCGTAGTCCACCGGGCTGATCGGCGCGTAGGCGTTGACGTCAGGCAGGGGTGGCGGAGCCGGCATCGGATCGGGGTCGGCCCAGGCGGGCGCCACAGCGGCCACAACAACCACTACAGCCCCGACCGTACCGCTCAGAAACCTGAGGATCATCACAACACCGTACCGAACAAGGATCAGCAGTACCGCGCGTGTATAAAACCAGCGCCGATGCCTTAGCATAAGAAGATCCTGCCGGGAACCTGAGAACGAGAAAGGGTGTCGGGACAATGAGTCGGCTCACCCACCACGTGGTACGCACGGGCGTATCGGCGGTGGCCGTGGCGACGGGCCTGATGGTTTTGGCTTCCACCAGCCAGACCCCCGACGGTTTCATTCAGACC
The DNA here is from genome assembly GCA_018401645.1 of Mycobacterium sp. Taxonomy (GTDB): domain Bacteria; phylum Actinomycetota; class Actinomycetes; order Mycobacteriales; family Mycobacteriaceae; genus Mycobacterium. Next base: position 8,538 of record JAGYKK010000008.1, read on the forward strand.
GGGTTCCGCGGACCCCTCGCCGTCTTCGGAAATGCGGTGCCGGAAGATCCCGGTGACCTGCTAGCCATCGGTGATGGCTTCGGTGACGTCGGCGAGCTCGCCGCCATCTTGAACGCGCCCACGTCCGGAGCCCGCACCGAACCCCCGGCGGGCGTGATCTTCGAGGCCGGCACCGGAACGATCAGTGCCCCGGCGGCCATCGGTGCTCCGGTAACTCAGGCACCCATCACCAAGCAGTCGCTGACGCTGCCGAAAAACCCGGTCGTCGACGCCCAGGGCCGGGTGGACTGCACCGGATCGGTGAGTTGCATGACCGATCCGGTGACCAGGATGACCACGGTGACCTACGCCGATGGGGTGGTCGCGCTGGTCCAGCAGATCAATGACATGACGGTCGTCGCCTACAAGACCGTGACGCAGGTGCTGCCCAATCAGGTTCAGGCACTGCTGCCCCCGCCGATCCAACTTCCACTGCCTGCCGTGGCCCCGCGCCCCGCGGCAGCGGCGCCGCCGGTCCAAAGCCCGACCATTCAAGCTCCCGCCATCAAGGACCCCGAACCCCAGTCCGGGACGGCTGCGATTAAACCAGGTCCCGACGTCCTACCGCCGGCGGAGATCAGTGCCAGCACGGTCCGGCCGCGGATCGTCGTGACGACACCACCGAAGGACTTCGGTCCAGGACAGAGCCGCCCCAACAACCCGACCGGCGGCATCACCATTCCCACCTTCAAACCCACCAGCCCGCTGGACGTCGTGAAAGACGCCATCGGCTCCGTGGTGGACGCCGTGACCGGCCGTCCGGGTCCCTCGAAAACCATCAAGGCACCGTCGTCCCCGGGTGGCGGTGCCTCGGCAGATCGGGCTCCCGCCGACGGCGAGTAACTAGCCGCCGCCCGCCATCTTCTCCAAACGGGCGATCCGGTCCGCGACCGGAGGGTGCGTCGAGAACATCTTGCCCATCCGGTCCTTGGCGCTGAACGGGCTGGCGATCATCAGGTGCGCCTGGTCGGCCATTTGCGGACTCGGCGGCAGGGGCGCCTGCTCGACACCGCCGCTGATCTTGCGCAATGCTGAAGCCAATGCCAGCGGATCGCCGGACAACTGGGCACCGGACTGGTCCGCCTGGTATTCACGGGAGCGCGAAACAGACATTTTGATCACCGTCGCCGCCATCGGCGCTAGCAGCGAAACCAGCAGCAGCGCAAGCGGATTGGGTCCACGGCCACCGCCGCGGGCACCGGTGAACATCGCCATCTGGGCCATGCCGGTGACCACCGAAGCCAGCGCGCCAGCCACGCACGAGATCAGGATGTCGCGGTTGTAGACGTGGGAGAGTTCGTGTGCCAGCACCGCGCGCAACTCCCGCTCGTCGAGCAGATTGAGGATGCCGGTGGTGCAGCACACCGCCGCGTTGCGGGGATTGCGTCCGGTGGCAAACGCATTGGGGTTGGCTGTGTCGCTGATGTAGAGGCTGGGCATTGGTTGGTGCGCGGCGGTGGACAACTCGCGCACCATCGCGAAGATCTCCGGGGCCTGAACCTCGGTGATCGGCTGGGCCTTCATCGCCTTCAGGGCCAGTTTGGCGCTGTTGAAGTACACGTAGACGTTCATGCCGACGGCCATCAGCACCGACAGGCCAAGGATGGACTTGTTCTGGAACAACGATCCGATGAAGACGATCAGGGCCGACATGCCGACGAGCAGCACAAAGGTCTTCATCCGGTTGGCGGTGGGATGCCAAGTCATCTACGTCCTCCTTCAAGCGGCTCTAACCGGGAGAGTAACGCCCCGAAGTGGCGCGAAAGTTCCGGATCGATCAACCGTGTCGGTTAACCGTGTAGTCCACCAGCGAAGCCAATGCCCGCCGCCCCGGCACATCGGGCAGCCCGGCCAACTCGGCCCGGGCCTGGGCGGCGTACTGCTGCACGGTCTGCTTGGCCGCGGCGATTCCGCCCGAGGCCCGCAGCAAGCCCAGTGCCTCGGCCAGCGCCCCCTCATCGGTCACCGGGCCGCTGAGCAACTGACGAAGTCGGTCCGCGGCCGGGCCGGTCTCCTCCAACGCATAGAGCACCGGCAGCGTGTGGACGCCCTCACGCAGGTCGGTACCGGGCAGCTTGCCGGACTCGTCGGGGTCGCTGTCGATGTCGATGATGTCGTCGGCGATCTGGAATACCGTCCCGATAATTCCGCCGATCCGGCCGAGCCGCTCGATCTGATCGGCGTTGGCGCCGGAGAAGGTCCCGCCGAACCGTCCGGCCGCGGCGATCAGACAGGCGGTCTTCTCCGAGACCACCTTGAGGTAGTGCGAGACGGCGTCGTCACCGTCTTCGGCGCCCTTGGTCTCCCGCATCTGACCGGTCACCAGCAGGGCGAATGTCTCGGCGATGATGCGCACCGCCTCGGGACCCAGATCCGCCACCAGCCGCGAGGCCGTCGCAAACAGATAATCCCCGGCGAGAATCGCGATGTTGTTGCCCCAGCGGGCATTCGCCGATGGTGCGCCGCGCCGCATCTGCGCCTCGTCCATCACGTCGTCGTGGTAGAGGGTTGCCAGGTGCACCAGTTCGATGACCGCGCCGGCCACGACAACATCCCCGGCACCGGGGTCCGGACCGATCTGGGCCGACAACAAGGTGAACAGTGGGCGAAAGCGCTTACCGCCGGCCTCGAACAAATGCAGCACGGCCTCGGTCATCAACTCGTCGCCACTGCTGAGTTCGGCGGCGATCAACTCGTCGACACGGGCAACACCGTCGCGAACCGCCCGGGCGAAGTCGGGGTCGCCAAAGTCCACGCCCGCCACCACGGTCGCCGGTGTTCTCACCGACCTAACATACTGTGAGGCATGGGCGCATCAGCACCGGAGGTCCGAGCCGAGGTCGTCGTCGTCGGCGCCGGGCCGTCCGGGTCGGCGGCGGCGGCCTGGGCGGCCCGCGACGGACGCGACGTCCTGGTGGTCGATGCCTGCGAGTTCCCGCGCGACAAAGCATGCGGGGACGGACTGACCCCGCGCGCCGTCGCCGAACTGCACGCCCTGGGCCTCGGGGACTGGCTGGGCGGCCGAATCCACCACCACGGATTGCGGATGGCCGGATACGGTGCCAACGTCGAGGTGCGCTGGCCGGACCGGTCGTTCCCGGTGACCAGCAGTGCCGTGCCGCGCACCGAACTCGATGACCGGATCCGCCGGGTCGCGGTGGACGCCGGGGCCGCCATGGCGCTGGGACGAAAATGCGTCGACGTGTCCCGAAACAGCGCGGGCCGGGTGGTGGGAGCGCTACTGGCCGACGGATCAAGGTGTGTGACTGGCTGATCGTCGCCGACGGTGCGCGTTCGCCACTGGGCCGGGTGCTGGGTCGGCAATGGCATCCAGCAGACGGTGTACAGGGTGGCGCGCGCTGTATCTCCCTCTTACGCGGGCCGCCGAGCCGTGGATCACCTCGGATCTGGAACTGCTCCGCCGACGGCCAGGTACACTGCCGGGTACGGCTGGATTTTTCCGCTCGGCAACGGTGAAGGTGAACATCGGCGTGGGTGCGCTGGCCACCGCCAGACGACCGACCGGAGTCGCCCTGCGACCACTCCTGCGCCACTACGTCGACCTCAAACGTTTCCGACTGGGGCTTCACCGGCCAGCGCGGGCACATGCCTCGGCACTGCTGCCAATGGGCGGTGCGGTCTCCAGGGTGGCCGGTGCGGGTGGATGCTCATCGGCGACGCCGCGGCGTGCGTGAGACCCGCTCAACGGCCAGGGCATCGACTACGGACTGGAGACCGGCCGCCTGGCAGCCAGCTGCTGGAGTCCGGCGGGCCGGCGACAGCAGCGTGGCCGGCACTGCTGCAGGCGCACTATGGTCGCGGGTTCTCGGTGGCCCGCCGCCTCGGGCTGCTCCTGACGCTGCCCGGTTTCCTGCCGATGGTCCGGGCCACCTGGGGATGCACTCGGCCGCCCCGGTGAAGTGGCGGTGCGGGTGATGGGCAGCCTCGTCAGCGATGAGGACGACGTGGTGGCCCGAGCATGTGGCTGGTCGGGCGGGTCCGGTTCACGGCTACTGGATCGCCGAAAGCCGTTCTGCTAGAAAGGTTTACGCGCCTGATGGGGCGACATTTGCCGGTAAGATTACGCCAGCTCACCTGCGACCAGCCCGCCTGCTCGATCCGGCGGGCTGAGCCTGTTGGTCAGGGGCCAGAGGCCCGGATGGACTCAGCCGAATACACGTAGGCCTCCGGGTTTGCTCGATACCATGCGGGCCACCAGCGGCAGTGCCTTCATCAGATACTCCTTGTACGCGGTGGCGAACACCGGTACTGCGGGAGTGGAGAATTCACACCACCAACGTGCCGCCGGGTTTGACGACCCGGGCCATCTCGCGCAGGCCGGCGCTCTCGTGTCGACAACGTTGCGCAACCTGACTGATCGTCACCGCATCGAACACGTCGTCGCCGAACGGCAACCGGGTCGCGTCGGCCCCGACTTTGGGCTGGGCGCGCCGTGGGCGTGCAGCATGCCGACCGAAGTCCGCCGCCAGACACCACGCCCCGGACAGCGTCTCGACCGTCGCCGCGCCAGTGCCGGCAAGCCCGAATCAGGACGGCGTCGCCGGGGCCGACCCCCAGAGCGGCGCGGGTGGCCCGGCGCCAGTAGCGGTCGCGCCCGGCCGAAAGCACCGTGTTGGTGATGTCGTAGCGCCGCGCCACCGCGTCGAACATCGACGCGACCGTGGATCCTTGTCCAGCGACGCGCGACTCATCACACCGACGCTACCGGCAGTCGCTGTTCCCGCCGAACGAGAACAGCCGGGGCGGCCCGCGCAGATCAGCCAGCCAGCAATGCCATGGATGCGGCCGGGATGATCGCCAGGGCGGCGTTGCGATTCTGCACCCGAACCAGACTCGGATTGTTTCTTATCGAACTCGACGTAGATACGCATTCCGGTGGCCAACTCGGAGGGGATACAGCACGCCGAGTTCGGGCCGGTAGGCAATGCGGTCGGGGCCGACGAACTCACGGTCGAGCGCCGCCCAGGCCGGCCGAGCACCTCGGCTTCCGGCAACAGGTTAGCCTCGATCTGTCGATCGTTGCGCCGTACCCGACCACCAGCAGCACCGCCTGTAACGCGATGATGGCGGCGATGATCCACACAGCGGTCTTGGCCCAGCGCAACGCTTTCCGTTCGCCGGTGTCGGTCAGGTCGGGGGTTGCGCCGGGAGCAGCGCGGTGTCCAGCAGTGCCCGCAGGCCGTTGCTCACAACGCCGACCTGATATCGGCGTGCAGTGCCCGCAGCGTCGAGCGGTCGGCCTTGACCTCCAACACCCGCACATGCCTAATTTTGGCCCTCAATTTCCTTACGAAGATCGCCGACCTCGATCTGACGGGAATCCACGTGGTAGGCCCGGCACAGCGCCAGCACGTCGACGCGTCTCGTGCGGGGTGCCGAAGATTCTCGAGGAGACGTCGGCGAACGCGGGTCGCCCCTGCTCGAAGCAGTTCGAAGATGCCGCCACCGTTGTGCATTGGACACCACGATGGTGAGGTCGGCCGGGGTGGGTTCGGTGGGACCGATCAGCAGCCCGGAGGCGTCATGGACGAAAATTGAGATCACCGAGCAGGGCGATCGTCCTGCCGGGAACGCGAGGGCACGCCGATGGCCCGTGGACACCGTGCCATCGTGCCCGCCACCGCGGTTGGACCGCACCGCAACGCCCTTGGTGGTCCAGCCCGACGAGGGCGGCGTCGCGCACCGGGTTGGAGGCGCCAGGACGAGCTGGTCCTTGGTCGCACCGCGTGGCCACCCGCGGCGCGACGTGCGGGTCAGTGGTCATCGGATGGGCGGCCGAACTGCGCGCGTGACCAGAATTCTGGTTCGCCTCTGCGCAACGCCGCAGCCACTGCAGGTCGGAGTGCCGGTGGTCTGCGCCCGGGTCCCGGTGGCCTGGGAGTTCCCCGACACGTCGGGCCAGCGCGGCCCGGTGGTGAGCGTACACCGGGATAGCGGGATCGAGCAGAGCCACGACTGTGCGGTGCAACGTCCGGTCTGCCCAGCATGATGACCTGGCGGGGCTGAAGCCGGCTCAACGCCAGCGGATGCAACGGCATTTCGCGGCATAGGGGGCGGTGGGCTCGGCGACCGTCGGCCATGGTTCGCAGTTCGGATGCACCCCGGCGCCGTGTCCGGCGATGACCACGGTGTCTTCGGTGAGGTCGATGTCGATCGGCTCATCGAAGGTCACCGGCGGGCTGAAGGTCCACGGTTGCCCGTCCGGGCGGCCGGGCGGAAAATCCCTCGGGCTCGCATCAACGTCGGGCACCAGGGGTTCGCGCAGCAGGATGTCGAACTGCACCGGCGGAATTGGCGCTGCGGGCCCCGGTCGCGGCGGCCAGCACCGGCAGGTGGCCGAGCACCACTGGGCATTGAGCGCCTCGCGCCTGTCTGCGCCCGTTTCGGCCAGGCCGGTGCTGATCGCTGCCTTTTTGTGAACCGAAGTAGCCCAGCTGCTCCATGGTCTGATTGGCATGGTGCCCAGCATCTCGTAGGGCCGGTTCGCGCTCAACACGATCAGGGGCACCCGGGCATGGATTGGCCTCCCACGACGGCCGGGCCGGGGTTGTACCGCCGTGCCGGACGTCATCGCGATCGGGGTGACGCCCCAGGCGGAAGGCCCGACGGCCAGGTAGCCCGCGGTGCGCGCTCGTCGATGCGCACGTGCAGCCGAACCCGGCCGGCACGGTCGGCATCCGTAGCGCGCGAACGCCAGCGGTGCGTTGCGCGAGCCGGGGCTGGCGGCGTCGCAGGAACGCCGCCGCGAATGAGTTCGTCGACGACGACCCGAGCCTGAGCCGTCGAGGGATTCACGCCCATCTGGCGTGTCATGCGGACTTCCGGCAAGCACTGCAGCATGGCGTTGTTGACCGGGTCGGGCCGTTCCAGGAAACCGAGTTGGCCCGGCGTTGGCGATCTGGATGCTAGCGGCCATGCGGCAGCTGCCTCGCCGACCTCCCGGCCCAGGGCCGGCGGCGTGATGACGTCGTCGGCGAATCCGATCACCAGCACCTCGGTGGCGATCGACGGTAGGCGGGCAGCCGATTCTGAGTGGGCACGACGCTCAGCTGGGCCCAGCCAGGTTCCGCTTGAGCGGGGCCAGTGGTATCTCGAACCACTCGCCATCAGCTGCCGTCGGTGATGGTCTTGGGCGAGAAGTTTCCAGCGCGGACTTTCGCGGCGTAGGCCGGTAACATCCCATTGCCGAGGTTGTGAATCGAGATCGGCGGCGCGGAACGCCTGCGGGTGTCATCTGACGGCCGCGGGTTCCCATCAGGACCGCCTGGGTGACCAGGTGCGGGTGGGACAGCATGAGTTCCTGGGCGATGAAGGCGCCCATGGACATTGCAACCAGCCGGACCGGTCCGCGATCACCGTGTCGATGAGTTCATCGGTGACCATCTCTGCGCCGTGGAGAACGCGGGCATCCTCGGTAGCGCCGATTCCCCGGTTGTCGAAGGTGATACATCGGTAAACCGGCGGCGATGAACGCCGGAACCTGATGGATGTGCCAGGTTCGGCCACACCGGCGGTGCGCCGGCCACAGGCAACACCGGATCGCCGGAGCCGACGTCGTCGTAGGCCAGGGTGCTCACCGCGCGAGGCTATCTTGGTGCGAAGACGGCAGTTATGGGAGCGGTCGGGGCGGGAGGGCGGCGGTTAAGAGGTGCAGAAGCAGGGCCTGGCAGGCCTTGATGCAGTCGATCCACCAGTCCCGGCGCGGGGCGGGGCCGCCGGGGTGTGGTGAGGCGGGCGGGGTCGAGGCGTCGCCCACCGGCAGGCAGCCGTCGACGAGATTGAATCGGCGACGTCGTCGATGAAAGTCCCCAGTACCCAGTCCGCAGGCGTACCAACCGGGGCAGCGCGGACGCGGCGGTCAGTCCGGCGGCGATGCCGACCGCGGAATCAGGGCACTGGAAATCACCACCGGGATGTCGATCGCCGCAGCGATGTCCAGCGGTGCCGCACCCCGCCCCAACGGGGCGACCTTGAAGCACCGCGATGTCAGCGGCTCCCGCGCGCGCACCACCGCCAGCGGGTCGGCGGCTTTGCGGATGCTTTCGTCGGCGGCCACCGGCACGGTGATCCCGCAGGCAGCCAGCGCGAGCAAGATTCGGCGACCGTGGCGCACGGTTGCTCGAGGGTATTCCAGCGGTCCGTCGGTGCACAGCGCAGCGCGGCCGCAACGGCCTGCTCCACACTCAGGCGCCGTTGGCATCCACCCGAACCACCAGTATCAACGCCCGCACGGCGACCGGGCCACGTCGTCAACCAGTGTCTGGCTGGCGGACTCGGCGACTTTGACCTTGGCGGTCGCACCGGGAAACCGGGCCAGCACCTCCGGCACCTGTCCGGCCGGAACCGCCGGGACGGTCGCGTTGATCCGAATGGAGTCCCGGCGGAGCGAAGGCTTTGTCCCGTAGGCGGATTCGATCGCCGCGGCCAGCCAGGGCGCGGCCTGCGCCGGTGGATATTCGAGGAACGCGCCGAACTCGCCCCAGCCGGACGGGCCGTCGATCAGCGCGACTTCGCGCACCGTGATGCCGCGAAAGCGCACCCGCATCGGCAGTGCGACGACATGCAGACGTTCCAGCAGGTCGTCTGCCCGCATCAGATGGCGCGGTCGCGGTTCTCCCAGTAGGGCTTACGCAGATCCTTCTTGAGTAGTTTTCCGGTGGGATTGCGCGGCAACTCGACCATGATCTCCACGCTGCGCGGGCACTTGTACCCCGCCAACCTTTCCTTGCACCAAGCGATGAGTTCCTCCGGAGAGGCTTCCTGCCCGGAGGACAGTTCGACGACGGCCTTCACCGACTCCCCCCACTTCTCGTCGGGGATACCGAAGACCGCGGCGTCCCCGACGGCCGGGTGATCGGTCAGTGCGCGTTCGACCTCGACGGAGTAGATGTTCTCCCCGCCGGAAATGATCATGTCCTTGAGTCGGTCCTCGACGAAGACGTACCCACCTTCGTCGACGCGGCCGATGTCGCCGGTGCGGAACCAGCCGTCCTCGGTGATCGCCTCCTTGGTGGCATCGGGCTTGTTGTGATAGCCCTGCATCAACTGGGGGGTGCGGAACCATAGCTCGCCGGGTTGTCCCTGCGGGACGTCTTCGAGGGTGTCGGGATTGACCACCTTGACCTCGACCTCGAGGGCGGCCTGCCCGGCACTGGTGAGGCGCTCGGGGCGGGACTCGTCGCGGTGCGCCTCCGCGCCCAGGACGGTCACCGCACCGCACACCTCGGTCAGGCCGTATACCTGGACGAAATCGGTGTTCGGGAAGTCCTTGAGCGCCTGGCGCAGCAACGCCGGCGGCATCGGCGATGCGCCGTAGACGAAGGTGCGCAACTTGTTGAACAGTGCGATCCCGTCGGGGCCCAGTTCCATCACCTTGGCCAGCACCGCCGGCACCAGGAAGGTGCGGGTGGCACCGGCCAGCATGGCCCCGGCCAGCGAGGCGCCGTCGACCTCGCGGGTCACGAAGCTGGGAATGCCGGCGTGGATACCCAACTGCGCGTAGGAGGAGCCGCCCACATGGAACAGCGGCATGGACACCATGTTGATGTCGTCGGGTTCGAACTCGGCGAAGGCGCCCCCGGCGTTCATGGTGTGCGCCAGCAGGTTGCCCTGAGTCAGCCTGATTCCCTTCGGGTTTCCGGTGGTGCCCGAGGAATACATGATTACCGCAACATCTTCGGGGGTGACGTCGGCACCGCGGCCCCGTGGTGTCGCGGCGGCCAGCATTGCCTCGTACTCGTCGGAGTCGGTGCCCTCGGGGGTGAGCTCGATGACGTGGGCGACCCCCGGCAAGTGGTCGCGGATCTTCTCGATCCCGGGCAGGAGTTCGGTGCCGACGATCAGCAGCTTGGCGCCGGAATCATTGAGGACGTAATCCGTCTCGGCGCCCGCCAACCGGAAGTTGATGATCGCCGTCGCGGCCCCGAGGGATGCCGCGGCGATCGTGGTCTCGATACACGCCGGGTGATTCTTGTCCAGGAAGGCGACGACGTCACCGCGGCCGATCCCGCGCTCGGCGAGTGCCCCGGCAAGACGGCGGATGCGGTCATCGAACTGCGCCCAGGTCCAGGACCGGCTCAGGTAGGTGATCGCGACGCCGTCCGGGTTGGTTTTCGCCCAGTAGGCCGGTCGGTCGTCGAGGAAGCGAGGATCAGGAGGTTGCTGCATGTGTCCCAGCCTGCCACGTCAGGTCTGCGCCGGGGAACGATTTGGGCGTAAAAGAACCCAGGCGACGACGATCGCTGCCGCCGGCACCACCGCCATGATCAGCGCCAGGTCGCCGATGGCGCCGAGCCAACTGTCCGTGGCCTCCGACACCACCCAGCGGGCCTGTTCGGGATCGAGCACTTCGCTGCCGCCCGCCGAGTTCGGCGCACCGCCGTGCGCCACCCGCAGTGCCTCCCGGGCTTGCTCGGTACTGATGCCCGAATCCTGCAACTTAGCCCGCCCGTCGCGCAGGAACAGGGTCGTGCCGACAAGGGCGAACAACGCCGGGCCCAGTGAATACGCGGCCTGACCGACGGCGGGCTTGACGGCGGAGACCACGCCGCCGAGTTCCGGCGGAGCACTGGACATCATGATCGTGGACTGCGGAGTCTGCACCACCGCTCCGCCGATCACATTGAGTGCGAGCGCGAGTCCGAGAACCGCGATCGGGGTGTTCTCGTCGAGCACCGTCACAAGCAGCATCCCGATGAGCAGAATCCCCAAACCGGCCACCAGCACGGTGCGCTCACCAAGGCGGATGACGACCCGGCCGGCCGCGACGGCCGCAGCCGAGGCGATCAGCATCGCCGGGATGAGCAGCAGGCCGAGCACCTCGGGACTCTTGCCGCGAATGGTCACCAGATAGTAGGCAAACAGGATGGTGCCACCCCCGCCGAGGAAGTTGAAGGCAGCGCCGGCAATCAGCGCGGCGTTGAACCTGCCCGACCGGAAGATACGCATGTCCAGAGCTGGGGTGCGGGTGTGCAACTCCCAACGCACGAACGCCACACCGAGTCCCAGCCCGAGCACGATCAGTCCCAGCGCGCCGACGTTGAATCCATCCTGCAATTCGGTGAGGCCGTAGATGACCGTGACCAGCGCCGCGGCGACGATCAAAATGCCCGGGATATCAAGTTTGCGTTGGTCTTTGACGGTCTCGGGGACGAAGCGCCAGGTGATGAGGAGGGTGATCACGGCCAGTACCGGGGTTACCAGAAGGCAGGACCGCCAACCGAAGTTGCTGGCCAGCCAGCCGCCCAGGGCAGGCTGGAACACCGCCAGGGCGTGGCCCGCGCCGAGGTAGGCGGCGATCGCGGCGGCGCGGCGGCCGGGCGGAAAGACGGCGTTGATGATCGCCAGCGACAGTCCGAGCACGAAGGCGAAGGCGACCCCCAATCCGGCTCTCGCGATGATCAGCACGCTGACGTGTGGGGCGGCCGCGCCGATCAATCCGAACACGATCGACCCGCAGATCCCGGCGATGAACATCTTCTTCATGCCATGCAGATCGCCCAGGGCCCCGGCGCCAAGCACGGCGGCGGCCAGCGTGAGGGTGCACAGACAGGCCAGGAAACTGGCTGTGCTGGGTGTGAATTCAAGACCCTTGCGCACCTCGGACAGGTTTGCCGAGAAGGTTGTGGGATCCGCCGCCGCGATGCTGTAACCCAGCCCCATCGCCAGGATGGTCATGGTGGCCGCCCGGCCGGTCACGTGTTGTTGGGTGACCACCGCGGTGATGCTAGCCCTGCGAGATCGGCTGTGAGACGGTGTTGGCCATGAACCCAGAGGACCTGCTGCGTCACCCCCTGCATTCCGGTCACCTCACCGTCGGCGCCCTGCGACGCAACGCCCACCGGCCGGTGCTCTTCCTTGGCGACACCACGATGACCGGCGGCGAACTGGCCGAGCGGATCAGCCAATACATTCAGGCCTTCGAGGCCCTCGGGGCCGGCACCGACGCCACCGTGGGTCTGCTGTCGCTGAACCGGCCCGAGGTGCTGATGATCATCGGTGCGGGCCAGACCCAGGGCTACCGGCGCACCGCACTGCATCCACTGGGTTCCCTCGACGACCACGCCTATGTGCTCGCCGATGGCGGGGCGAGCACCCTGATCATCGACCCGGTCCCGATGTTCGTCGAACGAGCGGTCGGACTGCTGGCGAAGGTGCCGTCGCTGCGCCAAGTCCTCACCCTGGGCCCGGTACCGGCCGAGTTGGCCGACGTCGGTGTGGATCTGATCGCCGCAGCGGCCAGCTACCCACCGAAACCTCTTGTCGCGGCCGATCTTGCACCTGAGCACATCGGTGGCATGACCTACACCGGCGGCACCACCGGGAAGCCCAAGGGTGTGATGGGCACGGTGGGTTCGATCTGGACGATGACGACGGCGCAACTGGCGGAGTGGGAGTGGCCGACGCATCCTCGGTTTTTGATGTGCACCCCGCTCTCGCACGCCGGGGCGGCGTTCTTCGTGCCGGTGATCGTCAAGGGCGGCGAGTTGATCGTGCTCACCAAGTTCGATCCGGCCGAGGTGCTCCGGGTGATCGAGGAGCAGAGGATCACCGCGACCATGCTGGTGCCCTCCATGATTTACGCGCTCATGGACCATCCGGATTCCCGCACCCGCGATTTGTCGTCGCTGGAGACGGTGTACTACGGCGCCTCGGCGATGAACCCGGTGCGCCTGGCCGAGGCGATCGAGAGGTTCGGTCCGATCTTCGCCCAGTACTACGGCCAGTCCGAGGCGCCGATGGTGATCACCTACCTGGCCAAGGGCGAGCATGACGCCAAGCGGCTGACGTCCTGCGGGCGACCCACGCTGTTCGCCCGCACGGCACTGCTCGACGGTGACGGGAATCCGGTGGCCCGCGGCGAGGTCGGCGAGATCTGCGTGTCCGGGCCGCTGCTGAGCGCCGGGTACTGGAACCTGCCGGAGGAAACGGCCAAGACCTTCACCGGCGGTTGGCTGCACACCGGCGATATGGCCCGCGAGGACTCCGACGGCTTCTGGTACATCGTCGACCGGGTCAAGGACATGATCGTCACCGGCGGATTCAACGTGTTTCCCCGCGAGGTGGAGGATGTCGTCGCCGAACACCCGGCGGTGGCGCAGGTGTGTGTGATCGGAACCCCGGACGACAAGTGGGGTGAGGCGGTCACCGCGGTGATCGTGCTGCGCCCCGAACACCCGTCCGACGACGAGTCGGTCGCCGCGGTGACGCGGGAGATCCAGGAGGCGGTCAAGGAGCGCAAGGGTTCGGTGCAATCGCCCAAGCAGGTGATCGTGGTGGACTCGGTTCCGGTGACCGCGCTGGGCAAGCCGGACAAGAAGACGGTGCGAGCGCAGTTCTGGGAGGGCGCGGGCCGGGCCATTGGCTAGCGCGCGCGCGGTCCTGTTCGACTTCTCCGGAACCCTGGCCGCCCTGCAGGCCCGCGACGGCTGGTTCACCGGGACCGGATTGGACGTCGCGCAGCGCGCGGAGGTGATGGACCGGTTGACCCATCCCACCGCGACCGTGACGCACCACGCCTGGGAGTACCGCGACCTGGATCCGGCACTGCACCGCCAGGCCTACCTGCATGTGCTGAAGACCTCGGGGCTGGGCGATGACCACGCCGAGCAGCTGTACCAGCGGGTCACCGACCCCGCGCAGTGGACGCTGTACCCCGACACGGCATTCGTGTTGAAATCTCTGCGGCAGAACGGGATTCGCACCGCCGTCGTCTCCAATATCGCCTGGGACATCCGTACCGTGCTCACCGCAGCCGGCGCCGATGCCGACGAGTACGTGTTGTCTTTTGAAGTCGGCGTCGCCAAACCCGATCCCCGGATCTTCACCGAGGCACGGCCCGGCTCTGCCGTGCCGGCCGCCGAGGCGTTGATGGTCGGCGACAGCGTGAGGAGAACGACGGCGCCGCCCGGCAGTTGGGCTGCGACTTCGCTCTGGTGGACCCACTGCCCATCAACGATCGGCCCAATCGTGGTTGGTCGCCGCGCTGCGCGACCGGGGTCTGTCGCTTTAGCGTAGTTTCGTGGCTGTGAGCGACAACTCCGTCGATTGAGGCCCCGTTCAATCCGGACCTGGCAGGGGGTCAAGGGCTTCACCGACCTCACCGACATCACCTATCACCGCCACGTTCTCGACGGCGAGGCCCAAACTGACGGTGCGGGTGGCATTCAACCGCCCGGAGGTGCGCAACGCCTTCGTCCCCACACCGTCGACGAGCCTCTATCGCGCACTGACCACGCCCGAATGTCACCCGACGTCGGCGTGGTGTTGCTGACCGGCAATGGGCCGTCGGCCACCGGGATGGCGGCTGGGCGTTCTGTTCCGGCGGTGACCAGCGCATCCGTGGACGCAAGCGGCTACCAGCACGCCGACGGGGAGATCGCCGACACCGTTGGACGCCGCCCGGGCCGGCCGGTTGCACATCCTCGGGTTCAGCGCCTGATCCGGTTCATGCCCGGCAAACCCGTCATCTGCCTGGTCAACGGCTGGGCCGCCGGCGGCGGGCAGCCTGCACGTGACGTGCGACTCCGACCCTGGCCAGCCGTGAGCACGCCTGATTCAAACAAACTGACGCCGACGTCGGCAGCTTCGACGGCGGCTACGGCAGCGCCTATCTCGCCAAACAGGTGGGCTGCGAAATTTGCCCGGGAGATCTTCTTCCTGGGCGAGGACTACACGGCCGAGCAGATGTACCAGATGGGCGCGGTCAACCGCGTGGTCGACCATGCCGACCTGAGAACGTCAACTGGACTGGGCCGCCAAGATCAACGCCGCCAAATCGCCTCAGGCAATAATGGATGCTCAAGTTCGCCTTCAATCTGCTCGACGACGGTTTGGTCGGCCAGCAGATCTTCGCCGGCGGCGCTTTCACCCGGCTGCTCTATGACCGTGACGAGTCGTCGAAGGTCATACGCGTCTGAAGCGCAAGCTACCACAGTCCGTTTCCCCGGTACTTCTGAAACATCCATGGACTCAAACTCGTGACCATGCGCCGGAGGTTGACCGAGGCAATCGCTCTGACCGGTATGTGGCCACCCAGGACGATATCCAGTCGCACTCGACCGCAGGCTGCGCGGCAAGCGCGTACTGATCACCGTCCTCGCCGGCATCGGCGAAGCCGGCGCCGAACTCTTCGCCGCGAAGGGCGGAGGTGATCCTGTGGCGCGCCGCGCCGAGTTGCTCGACGCGGTGGCGGCGCGGATCGCCGATGCCGGTGGCACCGCGACGGCACTTCCGTGCGATCTGGTCCGCCGACCTCAAGGCAGTCGATGCACTCTGTGACACCGTGGAACGGCGATTCGGCGGAGGCATCCTTGGTCAACAACGCCGGGCGCCGATCTGTCGGCCGGCTGGCCGAGTCGCTGACCGCTGGCACGACGTCGAACGCACGATGACCCTGAATCCATTACTTCCACTGCGGCTCATCCGCGGCCTGCGCGCCCGGGATGCGATCGAACGCGGTGACGGGCCACATCATCAAATGGCCACCCGGGGCGTGCTCACCGAGGCTCCACCACTGTTCGGCGTCTGCAACGCCTCCAAGGCCGCACTGAGCGCGTCGCCGGGTGATCGGGACGGAGTGGCGGCCGGGGCGTGCACTCGACCACGCTGTACTACCCACTGGTGGCCACCCTGATGATCTCCCCTGACCAAGGCCTGACAACGGCGTGCCCGCGTTGAGTCCACAGGAGGCTGCGCGGTGGGATGATCGACGCGCTACACCGTCTGGCAGGGCGGCATCGCACTTCGGCTTCGCGGGTGCCCGGGCCTTGGACGTCGTCGCTCCCGGGGCGCTGGGAATCGCCTGCTGAGACAGCAGCGGTGCAAACCATAGGGCCTGCGACAACAGCAGCGAGTGCAACCATAAGGTAGGCGTCATGGAGATCCTTGCGAGCCGGTTACTGGGTGACCGACCGACTACGTGCGTTCGTTGAGCTTGCCGCGATGCGATCGGTCTGGCGATCAAAAAGCGCGAATAATTCGCGGCACGGTATTTTACGTGTCACCGATTGAGCTGGCCGGGCACGGTACGCCCACACCGGCCGGCGCCCAACTATGGCTTCAGGTGCGATGTTTATCGGTCCAGGACGAAACTCGCCGGAACGCGTGAGATCGCCCGGGAGGCCCGCCAGAGATGTGGGGCCTGCACGAGATGCACATCACCGATCCCGACGGGACGATGTTGACTGTACAGATACCGCCGAGGATCGCGCTGCGCCGGCGATGCGCACCTGACAACCGCTTAGCGGCGCCCGTTCTCCAGGGCCAGCCCACCGAGGCGAGTCGTCGGCGACCTGCTGATCTCCTCGGGATTGGGGTCCTTGGCGATGCAGACTCGTTTGACCGCCCACGGATCTGCTCCTCGGTCACCGGGTGTCGAAGTCGCTGTCCTTGAGTATCGTGGCGGCCGCCTTGACGACCTCCTCTTCACCGCGAGCGCAGCAGCAGCGCCAGGCAGGGAAGTAGTCCTTGGGCGGCACAAAGTGGATAACCCTCGCAGCCAACCAGGATAATAAGTCACCGGAAGCCGGAGGGTTCACGGCAGCCATTGGTACCTCACTTGGCGAACATCGGGAACAGGCCTTCAATACCGAAGTGAAAGTAGGGACGTCGACTTGGTGATCCACGCCACCCCGATGACGATCACCAAGCCCACAACGACGAAGAGCAGGATGTCGAGATACTCTGTTTCAGCGGTCTGCCTGTGGATGAGGTGCGGTCGGCCTCGCCGCCGGCCCCATGGGAGTAGGCCAGCATCCCGGCGTATGAAGATCGCCGGCAACCCGAAGCGCCGAGGACGAGCTTCCACCGCAAGCACCGTGAGGATGCTCTGGAAGTAATGCATCGTCGTGTCCTTTGCTTTGGAGTGATCAGACCGGGCTGGTCAGGATCGCCGGTCAGACCGCTGGTCAGACCGGGTGGCGACCTTGGTGGCTTCGGCGGCCTCGCGACATCGGCGGGCACCACCGAGTTCGTCGAGGAGTCCCAAATTGGCATTGACGTTGCTGTCCACCTTCTGCTGCTGGGCGCGCCACCACACAGCCCGACAGTCCGATGAGGACTGTAAAGATCACCCTGCCGCCGGCCAGTTGGGAACCCGAGAGGACTTCACGTGCATAGCCAGTGGACAGTGCGCTCCAATTAGCTGCGAAGCCGGTGCGATCAACCAGGCCACTGCCATCCGAGACCGGCGACCGCCCAGCGCACCTCCGCGTCCTGGTTTGGCCGACGCCGCTGCCCAGAATCGATCCGGTGGCGACGTGGGTGGTGGACGCGCCGTACCGGCAGCGCTGGAACTCAAGATGATGGCGGCTGAGGAGGCCTCGGCGGCCAGGTCTCAGTAACTCGATTTCCACCAGAATTTCTTTACCGAGGGAACCGACGACCCGCCAGCCACCCAGGTAGGTACCCAGGGCGATGGCGATCGCGCAACTGGAAGGATGACCCAGAACGGGCAGGCCGTCGTTCTGGACGTCGCGGCAGAGGTGGCCGGTGGTGACCAGCGCCAGGGCGATGACGCCCGCATGGTTTTCTGTGCGTCGTTGGTGCCATGCGCCGCTGGCGACCAGCGAGGCGGTCGCGATCTGACCCCAGCGAGCCCGTCCCGCGGCGCTTAACCAAGACCTCGTGGGTGATCCGGTAGACCAACCAGGTGCCGCAGGCGGCGACGAGGCCGGCAATCACCGAGCAGCGACGGCGGGGATCAGCACCTTCTGGGTGACGCCGACCAGTTGACCCGCTGGTGCCCCAGCGGCCAGCAACCCGGCTCCGATCAACCCGCTGAACAATGCGCGTGCGAAGAACTCGACGGAATGCCGGAACAACCAGGTGAGCAGGTTCCAGAGGATGCCGCCGATCAGACCGGCGAAGATGATCAAACCGGTGGAGGCCGATGCCAGGTAGGGAGTCGTTCGGTTTTGGGGTCTGACTTGTTACCTGAGGCCGTCACCGGGATGGGCGACCTCGACCGAGAGGAAGGTTCGACCCAGGTTCAGCAACGACCGGCCAGAAACGACCGCGGCTCTCGGCCTGAGCGCCGGTGGCGACGAGGTCGCCATGGCGTTGCCGGTATCGTGGAAGCCGCTGGTGAAGCCCGGGAACGCCAGCGCGGTGGCGATCAGACTACCAGGGCGATCGTTGTCTGGGTAGTCACGTCGATAGTTTGACTATGAAGCGGCGGCGGTCTAGTTTCACAGGATTGCCCACACGGCGTCGAACTGGACATTTGCCGCCCGGCACGGACTATTCATCTTCGGTTCACCCGCCGTATCCTCGGTTCGGCCGCGGCGGCGCCTCGGTGCCCGGTGTCGCATCTGCTGACGGGTCCCGCGCCGAGCGCTTACCACGCCTCTGTCGCAATTGTCGGGAGGTGACGCGGATGAACCGATTCCTCAGCAACATCGTGTCAGGTGCGCGCTGGTACCCCAACGGCGTCCCGCAAAACGACTATCTCCCCCGCCGGCGTTGCCGCTGGCGAGGCGCTCCCCGGTGATGACGAGGTGGCCCTCGTCGCCCGCCAACTGATGCGTGGCTGCTCGACCCCGACGACACCGATATCGGTGCGGAGATCCTGCGGCACACCGACGAGTTACCTGCGTTCGCCGACGTCGATCGGGTTCGGGAGATACAGCCAACGGTTGGCCACTGATGACCGCGACACCGAGACGCCGGATAGCCACTCCTGCGCGCGCTGGCTATCCCGCAACGGCCGTCCGCGTTGTCCCTGCTCGGCGCGCTTGAGGGCAAGCCTTGGATGGCCGCGACGGGCCACTGGTCCGTCCCGGCAGGCGACTCCGCGAAAGTGATTTGCTGACAACGTCGTTGCGCATCGGTGAGGAAATCGACGACGAGATCGCCCTGGTTATTTCCACCTCCGGAACCACCGGCGCACCCAAGGGGCGATGCTGACAGCGGCCGCACTGGGATCGCCGGTGCCTCGGCCGCCCACGACCGACTCGGCGAATTCGAACTCGGCTGCTGGCACTGCCGACCTACCACATCGCCGGGATACAGGTCCCGGTCCGCAGCGTGCCAAGCCGACGGTGCCGGTGGAACTGACCCGTGCGCGGGACTAATGACCCAACTTCGGCCGGCGGTGGTCTAACTCGGCTCCGGGCGTCGCTACACCGCACTGGTCGCCAACCAACCGCGAAGGCACCGGGACCTGACGGCGACCGCGGCACTTGCCGCACTGGACGCCGCTCCCACTCGGCGGCGGCCCGGCGCCCCAGACGACACTCGACGGCGCCCTGGCCGCGGGGATCACCGTGGTACGCACCTACGGTTCGGCCGAAACCGCCGGCGGGTGCGTCTACGACGGAATGCCACTGGATGAGGTGGCGGTGCGGATCGATGATCCCGATGACGACGGCGCGGGCCGCATCGTCATCGGCGGGGCCACGCTGGCCAAGGATTACCGGAACCCGACCCAGCCCGACCCGTTCGCCGAAGCGGGCTGGTTCCACACCGATGACATTGGTGCCCTTGATGATTCGGGGCTCCTGACGGTAATCGGCCGGGCCGATGACGCCATCTCCACCGGCGGTCTGACCGTGATGCCCGGACCCGTCGAGGCTGCCCTGCGGCGGCATCCGGCGGTGGCGGACTGCGCGGTGTTCGGGTTGGCCGATGACCACCTGGGCCAGCGGGTGGTGGCCGCGGTGGTCGCCGATCTGAGGGCACCGTGGCCGACGCTGGAGGAGATCAAGGAATTCCTCGCGCTGTCGCTGGACCCGACCGCCGCACCGCGGGAATTGCACTTCGTCGATGAACTACCGCACCTGGGCATCGGCAAACTCGACCGGCGATTGCTGCGCGAGCGCTACGCCGACGGCACCGGCGGGGGTGCCTACGGCTGGTGAGTGGTTGTGCCGTGACAGAACGGTGACGTCGCAGCAGGTCGGAAGGTATCCGCATTAGGCTTGCAAAGATGACGTCCCGAGTCCTCATCGCCGACGACGACGCCGTGGTGCGCGACATCGTGCGCCGCTATCTCGAACGCGACGGCCTCGAGGTCCGACTCGCCGGCGACGGCAACGAGGCGCTGCGGGTGCTGAGCACCGAGCGAATCGACGTCGCGATACTCGACGTGATGATGCCCGGCCCCGACGGGCTCTCCCTGTGCCGGACGCTGCGCCAGGGCGGGGACTACACCGTTCCGATCATCCTGCTGACCGCGCTGAGTGAGGAGGACGACCGGATCGCGGGCCTGGAAGCCGGCGCCGACGACTACCTGACCAAGCCCTTCAGCCCGCGGGAGTTGGCACTTCGGGTGCGCTCGGTGCTGCGCCGCACCCCGACCCCGGCCTCGACGGTGCCCCTGGAGATCACGATCGGCGAACTGAGCGTCTCCACCGCGGCGCGCGCGGTCGGCGTCAACGGCCAACCGGTCGGCCTGACCAACCGGGAGTTCGATCTCCTGCTGTTCTTCGTGACCCACACCGATACCGTCTACTCCCGCGAGGAACTGCTCAAGCGGGTATGGAATTGGGAGTTCGGCGACCTGTCCACGGTGACGGTCCATGTCAAGCGGTTGCGGTCCAAACTCGGTACCCACCATCGCGTACAGACGGTCTGGGGACGCGGTTACCTGTGGCGGGGTGACGCCGCCGGCGGTGACCTTGCCTCCGCATGACCTGACCGAGATCGCCCTACTGGCCCTGGCCGGTTCGCTACCGGTCGTGCTCATCGGGGCTGCGATCATCCGACTGGCCCGCTCATGGTCACTGACGGTCAGCATGGTGGCGTTGGTCTTGATCCCCACCCTGGCAACCTTCACCGGGGTGTTCCTCGCGAGTCAGTTCATGACCAGCAGTGCCTTCCAGGCCATCGCGGTGGTGCTGATCATCGTGGCGGTCGTCACGCTTCCGGCCGCGGTGATGCTGGCCCGCTATCAGGCTCGACGGACAGTGTGGGAGAAGGAGATTCAGGACGCCGAACGAGCCGCAGAGCAGTCCCGCCGACAGTTGGTGGCGTTTGTGAGCCATGATCTGCGTACGCCACTGGCCGGGATCCGGGCTCTTTCGGAGGCGATCGCCGACGGCGTGGTGCGCGAGGACGAAGTGCGGGTTCAGGCGAAAACCATTGAGCAGGAGACGATTCGGCTTTCGGAGATGGTCGACGATCTTTTTGAGATGGCGAAGATCAACGCCGGCGCGGTCACCGCCCCCTACGAGCGGGTCGCGCTCGACGAGGTGGTCGACGACGTACTGACCACCCATCGGATCGCCGCGGAACGCTCCGGGGTGGCTCTGGAGGTGGATCTGCCGGCCACACCGGTGCGGGTGATCGGCAGTGACCGCGCCCTGGTGCGGGTGCTGTCCAACCTGGTAGCCAACGCGATCGCCCATACCCCGGCCGGCGGATCGGTGACTCTGGCGGTGGGCACCGATGACAACGGGGCCTGGGCCCGGGTCGACGACACCGGCGTCGGGATCGACGCCGCCTCGATTTCTTTACAAACGGAAGCACATTCGACGTCGCCTATCGGGGGTCCAACGATCGGGTACCCCGGGCGGATTCGTCGCTGCCCAGCGGATCGGGCCTCGGCCTGGCGATCGCCGCCGGGTTGATCCGGGCCCACCGCGGCACGCTGTCCGCGCACAATTTGGCGAACGGGGCGCGCTTCGAGATCCGGCTGCCACTGGCGGCCGAGTAGCGGCGGTCAGCGCCGCGGGGACTTGTCCAGGGTGAATTGACACACGTTGGTGTAGCCGTCGCGGAACAGATCCGCGCAGCCGGTCAAATACCGCATGTACTGGTCATACACCTCTTCGGATTGGATCGCGATCGCCTCGTCCCGACGGGATTCCAGCGCCGCAGACCACAGATCGAGGGTTCGGGCATAGTGCCGTTGCAGTGGCTGTACGCGGCTCACCGCGAATCCGGCGCGGGTGGCGTGTTCCTCGACCAACGACACCAGGGGCAACCGGCCGCCCGGGAAGATGTCGTCGATGATGAATTTGAAGAACCGCAGCAGCGGCATCGTGATCGGCAGGTTGCGATCGTCGAGTTCAGCCTGGCTGGACGCCACGATGCAGTGCAGCAGCATGGTGCCATCGGCGGGCAGCAGCTCATAAGCCCGCGAGAAGAACTCGCCGTAGCGGTCATAACCGAAGTGCTCGAGTGGGCCGATCGCGACGATGCGGTCCACCGGTTCGTGGAACCGTTCCCATCCCTCGAGCAGTACCCGGGAAGACCGGGGGCTGCCGGATGCGGCGAGCAACCCTTCGACATAGGCCTGCTGGTTGCGGCTCAGCGTGAGCGCGACGACGTCGACGTCGAAGCGCGCCTGCGCGCGCAGCGAGGCAGCCCCCCACCCGCAGCCGATATCGAGCAGCGTCATACCCGGCTGCAGACCGAGTTTGTCCAGGGCCAGATCAATCTTGGCGATCTGGGCTTGCTCCAGGCTCATGTCGTCACGCTCGAAGTAGGCGCAGCTGTAGGTCCGGGTGGGATCCAGGAACAGCTCGAAGAACTCGTCGGAGAGATCGTAATGGTGCTGTACATCCTCGAAATGCGGCCGGAGGCCCGGCGGTTGCTGGTTCATCGCTCAGTCCTCAATCGAGCGGCACAACCGCTCGGCCGCCGTGAGGTAGTCCTCGATGAACTCCAGCACGACCTCGCGGGCGGGCTTGATCTTGTTCATCAGCCCCACGCCCTGGCCGACGAAGTAGGTGGACAACGCCTGTGCCCCGGGGTGTCCGTTCTGGGCGAGTTTGTCGATGCGGCGCAGCGCGGGTTCGGCGATCATCGCCTGCAGGGGCAACCCCAACGGCGCGCGGCCACCGGCGTTCGGCGCCCAGGCGTTGGTCCAGTCCGACACCAGCTGCCGGGAGGGTTTCCCGGTGCGACCGGCCGAGCGGATCGTGTCCCGCGATGACGCAGCCACCATCTTCAGCTTGGTGTGCGGTGCGGTCTCGGCTTCCTCGGTGGTCAACCACACCGACCCGGTCCACGCCCCGGCCGCGCCGAGCGCCACCGAAGCCGCCATCTGCCGGCCGGTCACGATGCCGCCCGCGGCCAGCACCGGCGTCTCGCGACCGCCGGGGATGTCGGCGATCGCCTCAAGAACCTCGGGGATGAGCACCATCGTCGTCACCTCACCGCAATGACCGCCGGCCTCGGTGCCCTGGGCGACGATCAGGTCGACACCCGCGTGTACCTGCTTGATCGCGTGCTCCTTGGCGCCGACCAGGGCCGCGACCGGGATCCCGCGTTGCTTTCCCGCCTCGATCATGTAGTCCGGCGGCACCCCGAGAGCGTTGGCCATCAGTTTGATCGGATGACTCAGCGAGACCTCCAGCAGACTTTGGCCGGTGTCGCCGGACAGCGCGGAGGAGGCGATGCGGATCTCCTCGACCGGGATGTCGTGATCGGCGAGCAACTCGGAGATGAAGTTCCGGTAGTCCGCCGGAATGCGATCGGCCAGTTGCGCCTTGGTCAGGTTCTCGCCCTTGCCCTCGAACTTGGCCGGCACGATGATGTCCACGCCGTAGGGCCTGCCGTTGACATGCTCATCGATCCAGCACAGCTCCTGTTCGAGCTGATCTGGCGTGAATGCCACCCCGCCGAGTACACCGAACCCGCCCGCATTGGTGACCGCGGCGACCACGTCACGACAGTGGCTGAAGGCGAACAATGGAAAGTCGATGCCGTACTGCTCACAGATCTCAGATTTCACGAGCCAATTATGCGCTGTCGGCGTCGCGGCCTCATGGCAGGTGTCCGGCCGCACTAAGCTCGCTCGAATGGTCTGGGTGGGTGTCGCGCTGACGTTCGGGGTACCGTCGCCGTTCCTGCTGGGTGCTGTCGTCCCGGCGAGCACCGTCGACCCTGTCCTGCGACCGGCCGACCACTGATGGCCAGCCTCGCGCAATGGGTCGCCGGAGCACGCCCGCGCACCCTGCCCAATGCGGTCGCCCCGGTTATCGCCGGCACCGGCGCAGCGGCCTGGCTGCACGGTGCGGTGTGGTGGAAAGCGGTTCTGGCACTGGCTGTTTCGATCTGTCTCATCGTCGGGGTCAACTACGCCAACGACTACTCCGACGGTATCCGCGGCACCGACGACGAACGTGCCGGGCCGCCGCTTGACTGGTGGGGATCGAAACTATGGCCCCGGGCTCCGTGCTGACCGCCGCGGTCATCAGCCTTGCCCTTGGGCGTCATATAAGGGGCCTGACCCCCTGCCGCTTGCTGAGCGCCCGTGGCTGATCGCAGGCGGCGTGGGTAAGCGCGCCGTGCCTGGGGATGCACCTGGCGGGCTCCCGGCCCTACGGCTACGCGGGCTTCGGCGAGGTCGGTGGTCTTCGTCTTCTTCTCGGTCTGGTCGCCGTGTGCTGGGCACCCAGTACACCCGTGAGTGCGGTGGATCGGACCTCAGTCGGTGACGCGGGCGGTGGCCACCGGTGCACTGTCCTCGGGCGGTGTTGGTGGCCAACAACCTGCGCGACATTCCGACGGACGCGGTGACCGTGGGGAAAATCACGCTGGCGGTCCGGATCGGCGACGCCCGCACCCGGGATGTTCTTATCAGGGTCTACTGGTGCTGGGCCGGGGCCCCGAATGCTGGTCCTCACGATGGCCACACCATGGTGCGGCGGTGGGGCCTGATCGCGTTCCGGGCAGCGGTGCGTCGCCGGACCGCGCCGCGGGCAGGGCGGAGTGAAAGCTGATCCCGGTGTTGCGCGACACCGGGCTGACGATGCTGGTGTGGTCGATCGCGGTGGCCACCGCTCTGACGTTGGGTGCCTGAGTCGCCCGGGTCCCCGAGTCGCCCGTTCTAGGCCCTAATCCGGCGGAGTCCGAGGGCCCTGGGGGGAGTCCGAGAGGGCCCTAATCCGGCGGAGTCCGAGGGCCCTAATCTGGCGGGAGCCCACCGCGCAACCTGGTGCCCGTAATCGCCCTCGCGGTCGTGGCGGCGGCCCGGCGGCGATGCGGCGGTGGCCCCGCCGACGCAGCGAAGCCAGCAGCCAGATGCCCAGCGGCAGCGAGAAAGCACGATCAGAACAGCATGGCGACGACGAGCGGAATCTCCCTCGGGACCCCATGAGTTGTGCGCCATAGAAAAATGACCGCGCCGTCAACGCGGCCACCAGTGCCAGGCGCGCTAGGTATGGCCACCACCACGTCGGTGCGAATAGTCGGTAGCCGTAGGAAGCCACCACCGGGTCGGCGCGGCGTCGCGGTCGCTGTTGAGGTCCTCGCTATCGGTCACGGTGACGAGACCACTGACGGAGAGTCTTTGTGATTAAGATTTTTTAGTAACTACGTGCTGATCGCCTTGACCGCCGCCGCCGTGGCCCACTTCGGCGTACGGCCGTGCGAGCCCGTGCTGCAAGCCCGCCCCGCGCGTGGTCGGCCTCGACGACGACCCGGATTTCCTCTCTTGAACTGGTGACGGAGGCAGGGAGTCCGCGCTAATCCGAATCCTGGCAGGGGCGGCTGTTAAACGGCGAGTTTCTGCCGGGCGTCGGAGACAAGGTCTGGTCCTGGGCGGTTTGGCTGTTGATGCACGCGGTGGCGGTCAGGGAAACCACCGGCAGCGCGGCCAGGGACGAAGCGGCGGGAAGGGTTGCTAGTCATCCCCGGTAATCCTCTCGCACGAAAAGCCACACGGTGCTGATCGCCTGAACCAGGGTCCAGCCGGACCAGTGCGCCCAGTGCGATGGAGATGATCGTGGCGCCCCGGGCGGCCTCACCCCGGTCTCAGGCCGTGGCGTAGTCACCGTGGTGGCGCCACGGTTGGACCGGACATGAACGGCCGGCTGGCGGGGGACCCAGTGACCAGAACGGCCGGCCAGGGCGTCAGCACCATCGTCGGCGGCGCGGTCGTGACCCTCGCGGTCATCATCGCGAACGGGGATCGCGACCATCGCGCCGATGAAGCCGGAGTGCGCGCGGCGTTCGCCACCAACCCGGCCACGCTCTTGGCACCCGCATCGGGCGACCCCGATGGTCAGCAGCAGCCAGATCAATGAACCCCTCGGCGCCGACAGATGTACAGCCCGGATCGCGATGACGACGATCGACACGTAGAACGACCACGGGACCCATTTGGCGAGGACGGGGGACTGGTACCTGGCCCGCATCTGCACGCCCTCACCCCCACCACCCCGTAGACCATCAACCCGAGCTGGGCCGCACCATAGACCCAGACCTCGGCCTGAACCGGAAATGATCTTGCCCCCGGCCAATTCGATGGACCGACGCATCAGCGCCATCCCCGGCAGGGTCGTGCGACTGTGGGGCCGCGGCTGTGGGATCACCCGCAACAGTCCGTCGTGGGCGACGTCGGCGACGAACCAGATCGCCAGCAGAGGATCACCCACCGCCGACAGCGTCGGCAGAATCGGGCCCGAAACCGGGGCAGCGGCCGGGTTGATCTTTGCATGATGACTCACCACCAGGCCCAGGAACAGATGGGCCGGCAGGGCATTCCACGACGGTTCGGATGGTCATCCCGGAATCCAACGGTGGCCCACACCGCGTAGCCCGCCAGTGTGTCGTGGCGAGACCGCGCCGAACCGGGGTGGCCGCGTGCGGCGACTGCGGCACCGGTGGGGATCGCGCCGCCGCGGGCGAGTCCGGCGACCTGATCGATACGGGCAGCCATGTCCAACTGGCTCGACGGTTGTGCCGAGCCGTCCAATTGGAAGGCCCGGGTGCCGATCTGGATCAGCAACATGGTGGGCAGCGCCGCGATCTCCACCGACTCGGTGGTGTAACTCTCGGCGATATCCGTCAGCCGTGCCTCCACGACCTGGATGGGCTGGGCCACTTCGATCAGTGCGATACCGATTTCGCGCAGCATGACCGCAACATCGTCGACGTCGTAGCTGTCCGGCCCGGCCAGCGGCGGTAGGGGAGTCTTGAACATGGCCGCAATCATGACGACCGCCAGGCAGAGGTTGGTGGAGGCAAAGCGCCATCGGGCGAATCTTTGCTGAACTGATAGCGTCGAAACCATGGGGGCAGCTCTGAATGTCGGCTGGTCCAACTCGATGAGCCGCCCAGCCTCGGCTGGCAGGAGATGCGGCTGTGGACCGCGGTGCTCGAGGGTGCGACCGGTGCCGGCCGTGGCGTGTGGGAGACCATCGCCGGAGCAGGCGGCTTCTCGCCGGCGTCCTATCAGGCACTCGTGGAACTCAGTTCGGCCTACCTGATGGTCAGCAAGGCGGCCGTGCTGTCGAGCATGCTCGGCTACGCCGGCGGGGATGCCGGCCTGGCGCGCAGCGCGTTGCGCCTGCAGGCCGGGTTGTGGATCTGGTCCGGTGCCTACTTCGCCGGTCTGGCCTCCAGCGCCCCGGCCGGCACCATGCCCGCAATCGTGGTGGCCTGACTCGGGTCAGGCCCGTCCCGCGTCCGGACCGAGTTCGGTCGCGACCGCCTGTCTTGAACCGGGTCGATTGATGCGTGGACATCACCAAACATCCGCGCTCCGAGGCTAATTGACCCCGGCGTAGGAGTGCAGGCCCACCGTCACGAGGTTGATGAAGAACAGGTTGAACACCATCGCCAGGAAACCCGCCACGTTGATCCAGGCCGCTTTGCGGTCCCGCCACCCCGCGGTCGACCGCGCGTGTAGGTAGGCCGCGTAGATCACCCAGGCGATGAAGGACAG
Source organism: Mycobacterium sp. (assembly GCA_018401645.1). GTDB lineage: Bacteria > Actinomycetota > Actinomycetes > Mycobacteriales > Mycobacteriaceae > Mycobacterium. The sequence goes on from JAGYKK010000008.1 coordinate 36,217, forward strand.
CGTCTCCTTGGGGTCCCAGCCCCAGTACCTACCCCACGCTTCCTCGGCCCAGACGGCGCCGAAGATCACCCCGAACCCGAAGACCGGGAAGGCGAAGATCGTCGTGCGGTAGGCGATTCGGTCCAGTGCCTGCGCGTCGGGCAGTCGCGCGACGATCCGCGACACGACCCCGTCCCGTTCGCCGTTTTCGGACATCTCGCCATACCGGGACGTCTTGACCAGGAACAGCAGGCTGGCGACCCCGGCAACCAGGAACACCCCGGAGCCAAGGCCGACCACCGAGACGTGGATCGGAAGCCAGTAGGACTGCAGTGCGGGCATCACCGGCGCCGCGTAGGTGTAGAGCCAACGACCCGACACCGTCAGCAGGATCAGGGTCGGCACCAGGACGAAGACCCACAGCGACCGGTAGGCCGGTTTGCGCAACACGACCGCGGCCGCGACCAGACCGCACAGCGACGTCAGATTGATGAACTCGTACATGTTGCCCCAGGGCGCCCGGGAGGTGGCCAGTCCGCGCAGCACGATGCACCCGAACAGCAGAGCCATGCCGAGGTACACCAGGGCCAGGCCGGCCCTGCCGAACCGCTCCGGCAGCGATGGGGCGGGACGTTGTATGACCACGCCGGGGCGATCGGCGTCGACCTGCACGCTGAGAGGATCGGCCGGCGCTCTCCCGGCGCCGGCGGAGGCGAAAACCAGTTCCCGGGCCTCGACCCGGCGCCCCCGACTCGACGCCAGTTCGACGGCGAGCAGCATCAGCGCCATGACCAGCACGATGAGCGAGGTGGTGAACGCCCAATCTGAGTAGCGGGCCAGGCCGATGTCAATGCTGTCGCTGGTCATCTGCGATCCGCCTCCGCCACTCGCCGGGCAAGCGTGTCGAACTCGCCGCTCCAACCGGAATTATCGGTGCGAGCCAACCCGCCCAATTCGACCCTCACCGTACCTGGGCCGGTGGGGGTGATGCGCGCCCATACCCGGCGACGACGAACGATCAGGGAAACCAGCAGACCGCCCATCATCGCCAGGGCCGACACCAGCACCCACACCTGGGCGGGGTCGTGGGAGACCTGGAGGTTGACGAACGGGGTGGCCTTGTCGAATCGCACCACCGTGCCGTCGTCGAGACGCACCTCCTGCCCGAGGCTCAGGTTGGTGCGTTTGACCTTCGTCAGCCGATTCTGCTCGATCAGACGACTGTCCAAGGTGAACAACGACTGCGGCCGGCCGCTGTCCAGACCGGCGTCGCCGCGGTAGATGTCGATCGCGACCGCGGGGTCGTTGAGCGCCGGAAAACCCGAGGACAGCAGTGTGCCGTCCATCTGCTGCGTCGGCGCCAGCAGTCCGGTGATGGCGAGTTGGTGCTTGCGGCGCTGATCCGGCGGGTACAACCCGGCCGGCGGGTCGACGCGGATCACGCCCGAGGACAGCAGGGTGAGTCCGTCATCGGGGCGCCACTGGATGGTCTGGGTTCGCTGCTGTCCGTCGGGGAAGGTCACGGTGAAACTGGGCGCATAACCGTGGCCCTGCAGGTACACCCGGTCGCCACCGATGCGCAACGGGTGGTTGACCTCGAGTCGGTAGGGCCGCCAGGTTCCCGAGGCCAGGTCTGCGCCGGCCTGGTAGTCGATATTGGAGGCGAACGAGGTGGCCTGCCCGGTAGCCATGTAGGTCGCCGTGAAGTCGTTGACCCGCACACACATTGGGTACAGCGAGGTGCCGTCCACAGTGTTCCCGGCGCGGAACGAGTCGAAAGCGGCCGGCGAGGCCGTGCAGAACCCAGGCCCGCCGTTGGCGATCACGATGACGTTGCCCTCGTAGCTGAAAAGCTTGCCGGCGGCCACTGCCGCGAGCAGGCCGAGCAGCGAGAAATGGAAGACGATGTTGCCGAACTCGCGCAGATAGCCCTTCTCGGCAGAGATCTCGGTCACGTCTCCGACCTGCCGGGTCACCCGCCGCCAACCGCGCAACTGTCCGGCGATGACCGCAGCGAGGGCATCGGGTGTGCCGGCGGCGTCCGCGTCAGCGTGCTTGGGCAGCCGACTCAGATTGCGTGGCACCGGCACCGGCACAGCGCGCATTCCGCGAACGTGCTCCAGAGTTCGTGGAGTCAGACACCCCACCAGCGAGATGAAGAGCAGGACGTAGACGGCGGTGAACCAGGAACTAGAGAACACGTCGAACAGTTGCAGGCGGTCCAGCCACGGACCGATGGTCGGATTGGCGGCCAGGTATTCCTCGACCTTCGACTCGTTCAGGCTGCGCTGGGGTAGCAGGGCGCCGGGCACCGCGCCGAGTGCGAGCAGGAACAGCAACGCCAACGCGGTGCCCATTGAGGTCAGAGCCCGCCACCCCTTCCCCGCGAGCAGGCGCCAACGCCCCGCACGCCCCGGCGTGTCGGGGACGTCTACGTCTGCTCGCGGTAGGGAAAGGGTCATATCGGCAGCCTCACGTCGGTGACAAAATTATCGCGCACCCACGAGGTGAAGTCGTTCCACACCCCCGTCACCAGTGCCAGGCCGACCACGATGAGCAGCACACCGCCGAAGATCTGAATGGCGCGGGTATTGCGGCGCAACCAGTCGAAGGCCCCGACGGCCCAGCCCGAACCCAACGCCAACGCGACGAACGGGATGCCCAGGCCCAGGCAGTAGGCGATCACCAACGCCACACCGCGGGCGACGCTGGCCCCGTCGGTGGCGGATGCGACGGCGATCACGCCGGTCAGGGTCGGACCCAGGCACGGCGTCCAGCCGAGTGCAAACACCGCGCCGAGCAGGGGCGCTCCGGCGATTCCGGCCAGTTGGCGGGGCGCGAACCGCACCTGTCGCTGCAGGGCCGGGATGAAGCCGATGAAGGCCAGACCCATGATGATCGTGACCACGCCGCCGATACGCTGCAGCACAACCTGATTGATGATCAGCGCGGTGGTCATCCCGAGCACCGCGACGGTGCCCATGACGAACACGGCGGTGAATCCGGCCACAAACAGCGTCGCCGAACCAACAACCCGCCAACGTCGGCCGGCGTTGGAGCCGTCGACGCCGTCGACGCCGACCACCGCCGCCAGATAGGACAGATACCCGGGAACCAGCGGGACCACACACGGGGACGCGAATGACACCAGACCCGCCAGCACGCACAGCCCGAGCGCCAGTAGCAGTGGACCGGCCGCGGCGGTCTCGGCCAAACCGCTCACTGCTGTCCGGACACGGGTTCGGCGGCAAGGCGCGAGATCAACGGAAGCAGATCCTCGGCCAGCAGTTCGCGCAGGAAGACCGCGGCAACCCGGTGCGCACGGTCCAGCACCACCGTCGAGGGGATCACGGTGGTGGGGTACCTGCCGCCGAAGGCGATCATGGTGCGCATGGCCGGGTCGTAGATCGACGGGAAGGTGATGTTGCGATCGGTGATGAAATCGCGCGGCGCGTCGATCGAGTTGTCGCGCACGTCGATTCCCAGCACCGCGACGCCATCGTCGCGAGTGCTCTCATAAACCTGCTGCAACTGAATCATCTCGGACCGGCACGGCCCGCACCATTGCCCCCAGACGTTGATCACCGTCACCTGGCCGGCGAAATCACTCAGCGAGATGGTTCGTTCGAGGTCCATCAGGTCCGGCCCCGACAGCGGTCCCGGTTTGCCGCGGCTCTCCGGCGGGTCGTAGGTGATATCCGTCTGCCCACCCGGGGCGACGAACTCGAAGGTGCCGCCCTGGGCGACGGCGTCGTCGCCGGTGGAGCAGCCCGAGACCAGTACCGCGGCCACCGGGGCAACGAGTACCTTCGCGAGGAGCCGCTTCACGTGTTTGCCGGCTCCGAGTATTGCCAGTCGACGAGTTCATCACCCTCGAAGACGAAAGTATTGAGCGAGGCGAGGTCACACATCCGGCGGCGCGGGTCGTGGGGCAGCCGGTGGCCGAGCATCGACCGTCGCAAGATCTCCACCGGCAGTTGATGACTGACGCACACCACCTCGTGTCCCTCGGCGGCCTTGCGAGCCGCCTCGATCGCGCGCCGCATTCTCGAAGCGACCTGGGCGTAGGGCTCGCCCCAGGACGGCCGCAGCGGGTTGAGCAGATATCTCCAGTTTCGCGGATCCCGCAGCGCACCGTCGCCGGGTGACACCCGCTGGCCTTCGAAGATGTTCTCGCTTTCGATGAGATCGCCGTTGGAGTCGATGGTCAAGCGGTGGTGCCCGGCGATCGGGGCGGCGGTCTGCTGGGCACGCTCCAGCGGTGAGGCGATCACCGCGACGATGTCGCGACCGGCCAGCGCATCGGCGACCGCCTGGGCCTGGGCCTTGCCGCGCTCGGAAAGGTAGAAGCCGGGCTTGCGCCCGTAGAGGATCTTGTCCGGGTTGTGCACCTCGCCGTGGCGCATCACATGCACGGTGGTCTGGGATCGGGTCGAAGCGCTCACAGGGGCCTTGCCTGCGCCGCGGCGCGGGCTGCCGCCGGGAGGGCATCTGCGATCTGTTCGAAGGCGTCGTCGTCCAATACCGCTGAGACGAACCAGGTTTCGAAGGCACTCGGCGGTGCGTAGACCCCGGAGTCGAGTAACGAATGAAAGAACGCCGGGAACCGCCAGGTCTCGCTGGCGCGAGCGGCGGCGAAGTCGGTGACCGGCTTCTCGGTGAAGAACACCGACAGGAAGTTGCCGGCCCGGGCGATCTGATGCGCTACCCCCGCGGAGTTCAGCGCCCCGGCCAGCAGGCCGGCCAGGCGGTCGGCGGCGGCGTCCAGTGCGGCGTGCAGACGGCGTCGCCGGCATGACGAAGGGTGGCCAGGCCGGCGGCGACCGCGACCGGATTTCCGACAGCGTTCCGGCCCTCTGGATAGACGGGCCCCAGCGGAGCGAGGCGCTCCATCACGCTCTTTTGGCACGACCACCGAAGGCGGCCGCCGGCAATCCGCCGCCCATCACCTTCCCGAAGGTGAAGAGGTCGGCGTCGACGCGGATCAATCCCGTACCAACCGGATCGACTCATGCGGGAAGCCGGTCATCACCTCGTCGAAGATCAGCAGCGCGCCGTGCGCCGCGGTGATCTCACGCAGGCGGCGTTGTAGCCCGGTTGGCGGTGCGACCGCGCCCATGTTTCCCGCACGCCCGGTGATGACGGCGGCGATGGTGTACGCCGAAGGCGGCGAAGGTCTCCTGCACGGCGGCGACGTCGTTGTATCCCAACACGATGGTGTCGGCGGCGCTGGCGCCGGTGACCTGGAAGAGGACGGCAGGCCCAGGGTGGCCACCCTGATCCGGCTTTTGGCCAGCAGTGCGCTCACGGCCGTGGTAGCAGCCGGCGAATTTGACGATCTTGGCCCGTCCGGTGAAGCCGCGGGCCAGGCGTAGTCGCGCTCATGGCGGCTCCCCGGTACGGAGTTCACCACCGCACCCGTTGCACCGGTTCGACCTGCGATGATCTCGGCGGCCACCCGGTCTCGCTGGCGGTGGGCGCACCGAAACGACAATCCTTCGGCAAAGGTGCGCTAATGCTTCGCCTCGACGACGGCCGGGTGGGCGTGGCCGAGGATCATCGGCCCCCGTGAGCAGATCAGGTCGACGTACCCGGTTGCCGTCGGCGTCGTCGCAGCTTCGGCAGCCCCGCGCCGAGGTGATGCAGCGCGGCGTACCACCGACGGCGTTGAATGCCCGGACTGGAGAATTGACCCCAATCGGGGATCACCGCAGGCCCAGCGAAGAGCTTCGCCGAGATGGTCGCTGGAGCTGCCCGGTTGGTCATGAACTCCAGTGTTCCAGCCCGACGCGACCGTCAACCAAATGGTGTAGTGTCGCGTCACCCAGGCCCGATTCCGGACTATGCTGCGCTCGGGCGAGCATTCAGTGAGAGCGGTAGATCCGCCCCCGGCCACCGACGGTGACCACCACTGCCGCGCCGGGCCGCGGGCGGCGGGGCGCCACCGGCGATCCGAACCGGGAGCCAGGTGCCGTCGGCGTTCCACTTCAACCAGCGAGTCGTGGCCGTAGTAGGCCGCTCGGCGCCCACCAGGCATCTCGCGCATCGCACGGTGGCACGACGCGCGCGCATCCATTTCAACGTCGGCTGGCGCTGAATGGTGGCTTCAATGCTCATTTGCCGCCTCAGTGGTCCACCGATGCAGAAACTGATGGCGTCCAGATCGCAGACCACCACCGCAGATCGACGTCAACCCAGTTCGATCAAACGTCGACTGAATCGCCACCCTGAGGTCGACCGGCGCGTCATAGACTTCCCGCGGGGAACCTGCTCGTACGATGCGGCCGCCAGGCATGACGGCGACGAGGTCGGCGGTGGACAGCGCCTCCTCCTGGTCGTGGGTGACCAATAGTGCGGTGGTGCCCTGAGCGCAGTAGTCTGCGTACCTGGCGCGCAGGTGGGTGCGCAGCGTGGCATCCAGTGAACTGAATGGCTCGTCGAGGAGCACAACTCCTCCGGTCGCGGCGCCAGGGCGCGGGCGAGTGCGACGCGCTGCTGTTGGCCACCGGAGAGATCGTGCGGCGGGCATCGGCATAGGTCCGCCATCTGCACCAGCTCGAGCACCTTCGTGTGGACGCGATCCGTCGCGCCGCGCGGCAGCCCGGAACCCGACATTGCCACTACACTCAGATGCGGAACAGCGCGCCCTCCTGCGGGCACGATGCCCACCCGGCGTTTCTCCGGCGGGAACGAAGATGCAGCCGGACCCGCGCGGGCGACGACCCGCTCGCCGAAGAGCACCGATCCGGTTCGGGGCGTTAGGATCCGGCCAGATGCGCAGCAGGGTCGTCTTGCCCGAGCCACTCGCGCCGAGCACCGCGACCAGAGACCCTGACGGCACCTCAAGGTCGAGATGGTCGATCACATCCACTCCGCCCGACCGCTCTCGTCGTAGCTGAAGCCCAGGCCCCGTACCGATGTACCCCGGTCACACCGGCACCTCCGCGGTTTCTCGATAGGCCCCACGGCACGTCCGGAGCAGCCACGCGGGGACGGGCCGCCAACGCCACCAGGGTGATCGCATACGGCGCCGCCGATCCGTAGGCGGCCACTTCGGTCCGGCTCCACAGCTCCGTCGCCAGGGTGTCCAGTCCCGTCGGCCGGAGCATCAGCGTGGCGGCAACTCCTTCATGGCTGTCAGCAGAACCAGCATCCCGCCAGCGGCTATCCCGGGCAGGGAGGCGCAGAGTCGTTGTGGCCCATGCCCGTAGGGGTCCGAGTCCGAGGGTACGAGCGGTCTCCTCCAAGACTGGCGGCACGGCTGCCGTCGCACTGCGGCACCTACCGCCTTGGGCCCGAAGAGGATCGCGTAGGCGAGGGAGCGAGTGACGCGACTCTGATAGGCGGTCGCGCCACCGCGAGGGTCAGAACACCAGCGACAGCCCGACCACGACACCTGGAGTGCGTGGCCGGTGAACGACAGCGTTTCGATGGTGCGCACCGACCGCGTGCGGTACCGCCCGGCGAGAGATTTGACCGGTACCGCCAGCACGACGGCGAGGACCGCACCCGCGGAGGACACGGCGACCGATGTCACTGCGGCGGAAACGAGTTGACCGTGGACGACGAGCGGCGACCTGGTGCCCTCCAGCATGCGCAGGATCAGCAGGTACAAGGGACGCCGAGCGCCAAGACGGTGAGCGCGGTGAGACAGCCGAGAGCCGCTGACGCGGGCTGCGGCGCTCAGCGCACCGGTGCCGAAGGCCGCTAAAGCCGCGGCCACCCGCCATCGCAGGGATCGGCCCCGAACCCGGCGCCTCGGCCGTCACCAGCAGCACCGCCAGCGCCACCAGGACCAGGGCAAGGACCGTCGCGCCGATCCGGTCGAAGCCAGCTCCGGTAGGACGCATAGATGACCCGGGTGAACGCGTCGACGCGCAGCAGGGCGACGGCCCCGGAAGTCGGAGAGCACGTAGAGCGCCACCAGCAGCGCCTGGCCCGCCGCGGCGGGCCACGCCTGCACCAGCGTGGCTTTCGGCGAAGGCACGCACGTGAACCAGACCCAGCGCAACGGGCCACCTCCTCGATGGCCGGGTCGGCCCGCAGGGCGGCCGTCACCGGTAACACCACGTAGGGGTAGCAGACCAGGGTGAGGATCAGCGCCGCTGCCCAAAACCCGTGCATCGCGGGGAATTGGGAGATCCACGCGTAGGCGGCCACATACGACGGCACCGCCATGGCAGGGTGGCGGTGATCAGCCACATCCCCGCATCGGCAGCCTGGCGCGAGCGATCAGCCACGCCGTGGGCACGCCGATGAACAGACAGGCAGACCACGGTTAGACCAGTGCCACCGAGGTACCGACCGCTGAGGGTCCGGGGCCGGGCTTAGCACGTCGACAACGCGCTGCGGCCCGCCCCGCCGGGCACGCACGAACAAATACAGCAGGGAATCAGCGAAAGGGCAGCGGTGTCCCACCCGCTGAGCAGCAGCAACCGAGGTGGCCGGGCGGAGGTGCGTTGGCGATCCGGTGATCAAGTGTCGGGGCTGGCGCCGATGTCACTGCAACCCGACATCCTCCAACATCGCCAGCAACGCCGGGAGGCCGGCGAGCTCGTCGAGGGCGATGCGGGGTCCGCGTAGCGAATCCAGGCGGCAGTCCGCGGCCGGCGGCACCGACGGCAGCAGCGTACTCAAAGGTGTTATGACGAACCACCGCTGTACCTCGGGGGCGAGCAGGTCATTCGACGAGCCGCGCAGCGTCGACGTCGGCCGCGGCAGACTGGAGGATACCCTAATACCGCGACATTGACCAGACCGCCTCGGATCGCCGGGGGCGCGGTGAAGGCGATCTAAGCACGCACTCCAGCCCACCGGCGGCCTTCGTACCAGTAGTATGGCTGATCAGCCCGAGTCGACCTGACCGGCATTGACCGCGTCGAGGATGAGTCCGTTCTTCTCTCGAATTTCTGTACGTCGTTGGCCAACAAAAGCCCGCGGGAGCCACCGCCGCGTCACCTCGTCGCCGGAGGAGACCCGCATCGCCGTGACGAACGCCCGAAACGACGCGCTGGTGTCGGCGCGTTACGTTCAGCCACCGCGGCCGGTCAAATCGAAGACCGAACGCGGGACATCGGCGGCGGGCGTCTGTTGGCTGTCATAGGCGATCACGCGGACGCGCCCGGTCACGCCGGTCCAGGCCCGTCGGCGAGCGGTAAACGGCCGGGATGACGTCGGACACCCGGCAGCACGGCGAACAGTCCGCCCGCCTGACCGCGCCGAGCGCACCGGCGTCCGGGCGAAGAACACCTGCGCGGGATCGCTTTATCACCCTCCTCGACAAGTTGGGCGGCCAGTTCGGCGCTGTCGCCGTAGCGGGCCTGCACCGCAATCCCGGTCGCAGCAGTGAACTTCTTCCAGCAGGGGTCCGATCAATTGCTCGGATCGACCCGAATAGACGGTCAGGGATCGCGGGTCGCCCCGATTCCGTGCCGCACGCGGCCAGCAGCATCCCGATGAGCATGCCGATCACCGTGAACAGGGCGATCCGGACGGGACGACGCGAGCGGGGCACCGGAACTCTTTCGGGATATAAAGTGAGGCTTGCCTAACATTCCCTACCGAGCGGCCGGTTTCGTTGACCCTTCGTCTCGGCACCTCCCACCCGGGTGCTCAGCGGAGCGTCTGAGCCGCAGGCTGTTGGCCACCACCAGCACCGAGGATGCCGCCATAGCCGCGCCGGCGATCATCGGGTCTGCGCGCAGCCCCAGCGCCGCCGGGGACGCCGCGGTGTTGCAGCCGAACGCCCAGAACAGGTTCTCTTGACGATCCGCAGTGTTTTCGACGACAACCGCAGCGCGGTCGGGACGGTCCGCAGGTCACCGCGCACCAGGGTGATGTCAATGGCCTCGGGATCGCCGCATCGGTCCTGGTTCCCATCGCCATCCCGATATCGGCGGTCGCCAGCGCCACCGAATCGTTGACGCCGTCGCCGACCATCGCGACCGGCTTTCGCCGCGGGCCCGCAGTGCGCTGATCGCGTCGGCCTTTCCCATTTTCGCAAACACCCCGGCGATGACGTCGGAGGCGGCAATGCCGACCTCGGCGGCCACCCGGGCGGCGACCGCGGTGTTGTCTCCGGTCAACAACATCGGGGTGATGCCCATCGCCTTCAATTCGGCGACGGCTTCGGCGCTGGCGGGTTTGACCGCGTCGGCCAGGCGGATCACCCGCGCGCGACACCGCCCCAACTCACCACCACGGAGGTGCGACCGTCGGAGTCGGCGGCCCTGGTCACCGTGACGCTGGTGCCGTCCACCACGCCACTGACCCCGGTTCCGGGATTGTTGACGAAGTCGGTGACCGGTGCAGGCGCCGAACCCCGTGCCCGGGCCGCGCCGACGATGGCCGCCACCGGATGCTCGAGGCCGCCTCGACCGACGCGGCGTACCCCAGCACCGCGGCGGAATTTTCGCCGGGTGCCGCCTCGACGGCACTGACCGTCATCCGGCCGGTGGTCACCGTTCCGGTCTTGTCCAGGACGACGGTGTCGATACCCCGCACGGTCTCCGGAACTCGCGGCGTCTTGATCAGCACCTCGGAGCCAGCGCCGCGGCCGGTGCCCACCAGGATCGCCGTCGGCGTACAGGCCCAGCGCGCAGGGACAGGCGATGATCAGCATCGCGACCGCCGCGGTGAACGCGGCGGTGGCCGAATGCCCGGTCGCGAGCCAGCCCGCCAACGTCAGAGCGGCAATCACCATCACGACAGGAACGAATACCTCCGACACCCGGTCGGCCAGCCGCTGAATCGATGCCTTGCCACTCTGGGCATCGGCCACCATCGCGGCCATCCGCGCCAATTGTGTCTCGCCGCCAACTTTATTCGCACGCAACACAATCCGGCCGTAGGTGTTGACCGCACCACCGAGCACCGGGGAGCCGGCACGAACGTCGACGGGCACCGACTCCCCGGTCATCGCCGAGGTGTCCAGTGCCGAGGCGCCCTCGATCACCACACCGTCGGTGCCCACCCGTTCCCCGGGCCGCACCACAATCACGTCACCCACGACGAGGTCGCCGACCGTGATCCGCACCTCCTCGCCATCGCGCAGCACGGTGGCCTCCTTCGCGCCGAGCGACAGCAGTGCGCGCAACGCCGAACCGGCCGACCGTTTGGCCTTGCCTTCGGCGTAGCGACCGGCCAGCAGGAACACGGTGACCACGACCGCGACTTCGAAGTACAGGTGCGCGCCCGTTCCGGTGACCACCACGAACACCGACCACAGGTACGCGGCCAGGGTGCCCAGCGATACCAGGGTGTCCATGGTGGACGTGCCATGCCGGGCGCCGTTCAGGGCCGCCGCGTGGAAGGAGCGACCGCTGAAGAACACGATCGGGGTGGCCAGGGCGAGCACCAGCCATTGCCAGCCGGGGAACTGCCAACCCGGTACCGACGACAGTGCCACCACCGGAACGGCCAGTGCCGTCGCGACGATCAATCGGGGCCGCAACCCGTCCTCGGGGACATCGTGGTCCAGATGATCGCCGGGGCGGGTGTGTTCGAGCACCGAGGCGTGGTAGCCGGTGGTCTCGACCGCGTCGATGAGGTCACGGGCGTCCACCGTCGGGTCGTGGTCGACGTGGGCCTGTTCGACCACGAAGTTCACGGTGGCCCGCACCCCGTCGAGGCGGTTGAGGCCACGTTCGATCTTCGCGGCGCAGGAGGCACAGGTCATCCCGCTCAGCCGCAGATCCGTGGTCGTCATAACCCGGACTATACCCCTAGGGGGTATATGTATCAATAGCGGTTCGGGGCACCCGGCGACGCAATCCGGCCACGCCCAGAATCACCAGAACACCGGCGATGGTGGCAAGTAACAGAGCCAGCACCATCAGCGGCGGGTCGTAGACCACCGAGACGGTCCGCGGTTGACCCTCCGTCACCGGTGCGATGTCGACCAGGCTCCTGACCCGGGCCCAACACAGCACCGCACCGACGGCCGCGACGAGGGCCGCGACCAGTTGCACGAAATAGCGGACCGGTGAACCCCTCACGACTCCACCAGTTTCATCAGCGCTGCCCGCAACGCCTCGTCATCGCGCGCCCAGGCCTGGGCGGTGCGATCGTTGGCCAACCGCAGACCTATCCCGGTTCGACCCTTCGGAACCCCGTTGAGTTCGCCGAGGGTGCGGGCCTCCTGCCACATCTCGATCGGCTGGCCGGATTTCACGGTGTTTTCAGCCTCCGGGTACACGGCGAGAATCTCGCCGATGGGCAGGGTCTCGGTGCCCTGGCGCAGGGTGTCGGCCGTTAGTTCCACGCTGGTGTGCTGGCGGGCGGCCCGAACCTGAAGTGCCAGCACCGAACACATCACCACCAGGAAGAACAGCGGAAGCGTGGCCCGGAACCCCAGGCCCGCGCCGTACTGAACGAAGACCATCGCGAGCCCGCCTGCCACGCCCAGCCACAACCAATGCCAGCTCGCGCCGTTCTCAAAGAACAGCACGGGATCAGACCCAGGCGAATCAGACCCAGGCGAATCAGACCCGGCAGGATCAGAACCGGCAGGATCAGACCCGGCGGGATCAGAACCGGCAGGATCAGACATCGGCCGGAGCCAGTCGGCTGAACATCAGCGTGCCGGCGATGATCGGCAACAGGCTGAGCAGGGTCAGAATGTGGGTGCCGGCGAAAACTGCGGCCACCCCGACTAACACGACGATTGCCAGCGCCAGACCCGCGGTGGCCCGGCGGTACCGCGGATCGCCGGCCCGGGCGCGCACCGCGAACACCACCAGTAACGCCGCGGCGAGTGCGAACAAGATTCCGGCACCCCGGTACAGCCGCAGATAATTCCGGACGGACTCATCCGACACCCCCGGCGGGGCAGCATCGCGGAGGGCGTCGAAGTCCACGATCGCGGCCATCAGACCCCCGGCCATCAACAGCACGGCTCCGAACACCAACGTCCAGAAGGCGGCGGTGACGGCACCCGGCCGAGTTGGGCTCGCTTCACTATCCACCGCGCGTAAACACCCTTCCGCTTGAGCTCTTTCCTACTGGTAAGCCTAGGTCAACGGGTGAAGAACCGGGTCGACTCGGGGCGGTGCAGCAGGTATACGCCGCCGGCGATGAGCACCGACCCGACAATGCCGGTGACCGCGAACACTACGGCCGCCATCGGCTCACGTACGGCACCGAACAGACTGGCCAGAGTGTAGAAAATCGTGGCCAGCCCACCGCCGGTCAGCAGTGTGCGGGTCCAGCGGTACCCCGACCGCATGAGCCACAGGAAGGTCGCCACCACGGCGCCCACCGCGAGCACGATCGCGGTGGTGGCGATGGCGACGTACATCGAGGAACCCGCGGCGGTGCCGGTGCCTGTGTAAACCGGCGGTGAAGATGTCGACGACCTGTCCGATCAGCGGCAGAGGCAGCGCCACCAGCCACAGCCAAGCCGGTGTCGACGTCGGCGGGGCGTGGCGGTGCCCCTGCCGCGGACGGCCGAGTCACGACAGCCAACCCGCGGCGTCGACCGCAAAATAGGTCAGCACGATATCGGTGCCGGCCGGCGGATGCCGGTCAAGCGACTCCAACGCGGCGGCCGGGCCGTCCACCCAGCCGTTGGCCGCGGCCGCGGCGATCATGGCGTACTCGCCGGACACCTGGTAGGCCGCCACCGGAACCGGCGAGATTCGCGGCCGTCACGCACGATATCGAGGTAGGCCATCGCGGGCTTGACCATGATGATGTCGGCGCCCTCCTCGATGTCGAGAACGATCTCGCGCATCGCCTCCCGGGCATTGCCGCCGTCCTGCTGGTAGGTCCGGCGGTCCCCGGTCAGCGCGCTGGCCACCGCTTCCCGAAACGGCCCGTAGAAAGCCGAGGCGAACTTCGCCGCGTAGGCCAGGATCACCGCCTCGGTGAGCCGGCCGCGTCGAGTCCACTCCGGACGGCGGCCACCTGGCCGTCCATCATGCCGCTGAGGCCGACCACGTGAGCGCCCGCTTTCGCTTGGGCAACAGCAAGTTTGACGTACTGGGAGTTGGTGGAGTCGTTGTCGACGCGACCCGAGTCGTTCAGGATGCCACAGTGACCGTGGTCGGTGAACTCATCGAGACAGGTGTCGGCCATCAGCACCGTGGCATCGCCGAGATCTGAGGCCAGATCCCGCAATGCCACGTTGAGGGATCCCGTCGGGACGCAGTCCTGACGAGCCGGTGGCGTCCTGTCCGCGGCGCGAGGTACGCCGAAAATCATCAGACCGCCGACACCGGCCGCGACCGCTACGGCGGCCTGGCGGCACGCAACGAGTCCCGGGTGTGTTGCACGACGCCGGGCATGGCCGAAATCGGACGCGGTTCATCGATGCCGTCGGCGATGAACATCGGCAGCACCCAGGTGCCTGGGCTGCACGGAGGTCTGCGCCACCATGACGGCGCATGGCCGGACTGGACCGCAGCCGACGCGGGCGTTGGGCGGGAAACGACATGGCGGGGGTCGTCCGCCCTACCGGCGCCGACTCTTCTTGCGCGGCGGCGGCAGCGCGCCCTCGGCACGCAGCCGGGCGGCGTGTTCGGCCAGCGCGTCGACCAGTGGGCCGACCGCGGCGGTCTCAGGCTGAACGTCGACGCGCAGGCCGAATTCCGCGGCGGTTTCGACGGTTTTGGGCCCGATGCAGGCGACGATGGTGCGGGAGTGCGGCTTGCCCGCGATTCCGACGAGATTACGCACCGTCGAAGAAGAGGTGAAGCAGACCGCGTCGAATCCGCCGGTCTTGATCATCTCCCGGGTTTCAGCCGGCGGCGGCGCCGCACGCACCGTGCGGTAGGCCGTGACATCCTCGATCTCCCAGCCGCGTTCCCTGAGGCCTTCCGACAGCGTCTCGGTGGCGATATCGGCACGCGGTAGCAGCACCCGGTTGACCGGGTCGAAAATGCTGTCGTAGTCGGGGAATTCATCGAGCAGGCCCAGCGATGACTGCTCACCGGAGGGCACCAACTCAGGGGTGATACCAAAGGCGCGGACCCGGTCGGCCGTGGCTTCACCCACGCAGGCGATCTTGACTCCGGAGAAGGCCCGGGCGTCGAGACCGAACTCCGCGAACTTGTCCCAGACCGCTCGGACGGCGTTGGTCGAGGTGAACACGACCCACTGGAACCGGCCGTCGACCAGTCCCTTGACGGCGCGTTCCATCTGAGCCGGGCTGCGCGGCGGTTCGACGGCGATGGTGGGCACCTCGATCGGCAACGCACCGTGGGCGGCGAGTCGCTCGCTCATCTCTCCGGCCTGGTCCTTGGTTCGCGGAACCAACACCGTCCAGCCGTACAGGGCCCGGCTCTCCCACCAGTTCAGCTTGCTCCGGTGGGTGACCGTGCGGCCGATGGTGACGACCAGTGGACCGGCCAGCGGGCCACCGGGGTCACCGGCGCCGGGCACGGCGCGATCGGTTAGGCCACGCAGCGTCGACTCCACCGAACGCTGCGCGCAACTCGTTCCCTCGGCGGTCACGACGCACGGCGTCGCCTCGGCCAGACCGAACTCGATCAGGGTGCGGGCCGCCTCGGGCAGGTGGGACACCGTCGCGGTGAGGATCAGCGGGCCGGGCGCGGCGGCCAGTGCCGCCCAATCCACCTCGCCGCGCACGTCGGCGACGGTGTGGGTGGACCCCAGCGGCAGTCCGGCGTAGGTCGGCACGGCCACGGTGGCCGGCAGACCGGGCACGATGTCGAAGGCCAGGCTGGTCCGGGACACCGCGTTGACCTCGGTGATGACCGAATCCACCGACAGCGGATCCCCGGCGACCAGGCGAACGACGTCGGCACCGGCCTTGGCCTCGGCCACCAATGTCTTGGCCACCTCGGCGGGCTCTCCAAGCGCGGGCCGGATGTCGGGGCCGACCGGTGTCGTCGTCGCGGCGGGGTCGGCGCCGTCGACGTTCGCGCTCGGTGCCGGGGCCGACCACGGCGGGGCCGAGTGCGCTACCGACGACGCTGAGCACCGCGGTTCTTGAAAAAGCGCACGTCGGGATCGGTGAACACGCACGTGGCGTTGGCCAGTACGGTGCGCGCACGAGTCGTCAGCAGACCGGGGTCCCCGGGTCCCGAACCAACGAAGGTGATGCGTCCCGGCTTCAGCTTGCGCCCCCGGCCGCTCCCGCTACCCGTCATCTCCACTCCCGCTCTACCGTTCGTCGCGTCCGACCGACATGACCTCGCGCGCACCCAACTCGACCAACTCCGCAGCCACCCGCAACCCGAGGGCTGCCGGGCGATCGGGGTCACCGATGCCGGACGCCCGGATCACGTCGGACCCGTCCACCGCCGCCACGCATCCGCGCAACGACAGTTCGTCGAAGACGCGGCCATCCTCATCGATGGACTCGACCACTTCGGCGATCGCGCCCACCGGTGCGGAGCAACCCGCCTCCAGGTCGGCCAAAAGGGTTCGCTCGGCAGTGACCGCGGCGCGCGTGTCGGGGTCATCGAACCCCGCCAACAGCGCCGCGAGCCCGGAATCACCCGCGCGACACTCAATCGCGAGCGCTCCCTGGGCCGGCGCCGGCAACATCTGCACCGGCTCCAGTGTCTCTGTGATGTCACCGAGTCGACCGATGCGGGCCAGACCCGCACGAGCCACCACGATGGCGTCAAGATCACCTCTGCTTACCCTGTTCAACCTGGTGTCAAGGTTGCCTCGTAGGGGGCGGATTTCCAAACCGAGACCCAGTGCTCTAAGCTGCGCCGCTCTGCGCACCGAGGAGGTGCCGATCACCGATCCGGACGGCAACTCGCCGAGCACCAGACCATCGCGGGCCACCAGGGCATCGCGGGCGTCCTCGCGACGCGGCACCGCGGCGATGACGAAGCGGGCATCGGCGGCGGTCGGCAGATCCTTGTAGGAGTGCACGGCCATGTCGACGCGGCCCGCGGCGATGGCCTCACGCAGAGCGGCGGTGAAGACGCCCACCCCGATCTCGGCGACCGGCAGGGCGGAACGATCACCCGCGGTGGCGATGATGACCAACTCGGCCCGGTGACCGAGCGCGATGAGTTGGTCTCGGACCGTTCCGGCCTGGGTGGTGGCCAGCAGACTGCCCCGGGTTCCGATTCGGATCACCGAATCGTCGTTGACCGCCAAGCGCGCTACTCGGTGCCGTCGAGGTGACCGGTATCGGGTTCGGTCGCCGGCACCGTGATCTCGCCGGCGGCAACCGCATCCACCGTCTGCGGGTCGAGTTCGAACAACTCCCGCAGCGCCTCAGCGTAGGCGTCCCCTCCGGGGGCTCCGGCCAACTGCTTGATCCGCACCGTGGGAGTGTGCAGCAGTTTGTCCACTACCCGCCGGACGGTCCGGGCGACCTCGCCACGCTGGGCGTCATCGAGTCCCGGTAGACGGTGCTCCAACCGAAGCAATTCGGTGTCCACCACGTCGGCTGCGCGCTGCCGCAGCGCGGTGACGGTCGGGGTGACCTCGGCCACCCGCTGGCCGGCCAGGAAGGAGGCCACCTCGACCGCGATGATCTGGCGTGCCGTCTCGGCGTGAGTGGCTGCGGCCCGTGCGGCCGGCTCACGCTGGAGACGTTCCATGTCGATGACCCAGACGCCAGGCAACCCGGCGACGGCGGGGTCGATATCGCGCGGCATTCCCAGGTCGCACAACACCAGCGGTTCATCGACTGCGTCACGCTGGGTGGTAGTCAGCGCGTGGTGGACGTCGGCCAGCGTCACCACCGGCCGTACCGCCCCGGTGCAGCTGACCGCCAGGTCGGCGGTGGCCAGCGCCGCAGGAAGCTGGTCGAGGGTCATCGCCGCTGCGCTGACCCCCTGTCCGGCGATGATCTCCACGAGTCGCTGCGCCCGGGGCAGAGAGCGGTTGACGACGTTGATGTGGCCGACGCCGAGTCGCACCAGAAGTGCGGCCGCGAGGCTGCCCATGGAGCCGGCGCCGATCACGGTCACCGTCCGGCCCGCCAGTGCGGTGTAGGAGGGCCCCAACTCGGGCCGGTAGAGCCGCTCTGCGGCGGCATGCAGTGCCACCGACACCACACTGGCCCCGGCGGCGGCGATGCCGGTCTCGGCGTGCACCCGCTTGCCGGCGGCCAACGCCCGCTGGGCCAGATCGTGCATCACCCGGCCGACGCTCTGCTGGGTCTCGGCGGCCGCGTATGCCCGACGGACCTGTCCGAGCACCTGCTGCTCGCCGACCACGGCACTGTCCAGACCGCTGGTCACCGAGAAAAGATGTTCGACTGCAGCCTCGCTGTAGCGGACGTAGGCATGCTTGGTGAGCTCACCCATCGACATGCCGGAGTGCTCGGCCAACACCTGACCGATCGCGGAGAGGCCACCGTGAAAAGCATCAACGACCGCATAGACCTCGACCCGGTTACAGGTCGCCAGGATCATCGCCTCGGTCACCAGGGGCGACTGGAGCACCCGCTCAATCAACTTGTACTGGTCAGACTCATCGGCGACGAGTTGTTCGAGAACCGAAACCGGGGCGCTGCGGTGGGAAACCCCGAACACCAGGATGCTCACGGCACGATCACCTGGCCCGCTCCCTCGCTGCTCATCCCCGGAGGCCCCAAAGTACTACCGACGATAGTGGGAGCGCAGCGAGCTGGCCAAATCTTCTCGGGTCTTCACCGGTTCGTGACGTCGGCCCGCAGTCGTGGCTCATCGAGATCCCAGTAGCTGTGTTCGCGTCCGTCGAGCAACACCACCGGCAGTCGATCGCCGAACTCAACCCGCAACTGCACGTCGCCGGCGTCCGCCGCCACGTCGACATCGGTGCTGGACAGCTCGAAGTCGAGTTCGTCGGCCAAATCGGCCAGCCGTTGGTACACCTGGGCACACAGCCCACAACCGCGGCGGGTGAGCAATTTCACGTGTGCCCGAGTCATCCCGGCCAGTATCCCACCGACTGGATAGGCTTGTTGGCATGGGCGAGCGTGAAGCGGAGCGCGGACCGGCCGACCTGACCGCCGCCGCCTTCTTCGACGTCGACAACACCCTGGTGCAGGGCTCTTCGCTGGTGCACTTCGGTCGCGGCCTGGCCGCCCGCAAGTACTTCCGCTACGGCGAGGTCTGGAAGTTCATCTACGCCCAGGCCAAGTTCCAGGTGACCGGCCGGGAGAACAGCGAGGACGTGGCGGAAGGCCGACGCAAGGCGCTGGACTTCATCGAGGGTCGCTCGACGACGGAACTGAGCACGCTGGGCGAGGAGATCTACGACGAGATCATCGCGGACAAGATCTGGGCCGGCACCCGGACATTGGCCCAGGCGCACCTCGACGCCGGGCAGCAGGTCTGGCTGGTGACCGCCACCCCCTACGAGTTGGCTGCGGTGATCGCCGAGCGACTCGGGTTCACCGGTGCGATGGGCACTGTCGCGGAATCGGTCGACGGGGTGTTCACCGGCCGACTGGTGGGCGACATCCTGCACGGCCCGGGTAAGGCACACGCGGTGCGCGCGCTGGCGATCCGCGAGGGGCTCAACCTCAAGCGCTGCACCGCCTACTCCGACAGCATCAACGACGTGCCGATGCTGTCTTTGGTGGGGACCGCGGTCGCGGTCAACCCGGACTCCGATCTGCGCGACGTGGCCCGCGAACGAGGCTGGGAGATCAAGGATTTCCGCACCGCGCGAAAGGCGGCCAAGATCGGTGTGCCGTCCGCGCTGGCGCTCGGGCGGTCGGCGGGGCGGTTGCCGCGGCGGTATCACGCCGCCACGAACAGGAGTAGCCCGAGCGCCGACGTCACACGCGATAGGCTCGCGCAATGTCATTCGCCAGCGACATCATCGGTACCCACTACCGCTACCACGACTACTTCCTGGTCGGGCGAGAGAAGGTCCGCGAATACGCGGCCGCGGTCCAATCCGAGGACCCGTTGCACTCCAGTGCAGACGCCGCCCGCGCCGCCGGTTATCCGGACGTCGTCGCGCCGCTGACCTTCATCGCGGTGGCCGGCCGCCAGGTGCAACTGGAGATCTTCAAACAGTTCGATGTCGGCATCAACCTGTCCCGGGTCATTCATCGCGACCAGAAGATCCTGTTTCACCGGCCGATAGTGGTCGGCGACAAGTTGTACTTCGATTCTTGGCTGGACTCGGTGCTGGAGTCACACGGCACGGTGATCACCGAAATGCGCAGTGAGGTTACCGATGCCCAGGGCCAACCGGTGATCACGACGATCGTGACGATGATCGGCGAGGCCGCCGGCGCAGAGGACAACGCCCAGGTGGCCGCCATCGCGGCCCGCGCACTGCAACGCCGACAGGCCGACTGACGCCGCCGCGGTCTGCGCCGAGGGTTTTTAGCCCAGGAAGGTGTTGCGCCGCTGATTCAGCAGCCCGAACAACGTCTGCTGGATGGTCTCGCGCACCTGATCGGTGATCTCGAAGGTGACCATCGGGTCATCGGCCGCGGCATCGTCGTAGTCGGCGGTGTCGACGGGCGTGCCGAACGCGATGTGCCACTTCGACGGCAGCGGCACCAGACCCAGCGGACCGGCCAGTGGGAACAGCGGTGTGATCGGGAAGTACGGCATGCCGAGCACCCGTGCCAGCAGCGTGACGTCGGCGAGCATCGGGTAGATCTCCTCGGAACCGATGATCGAACACGGGATGATCGGCGCGCGGGCGCGCAACGCCGCCGAGACGAAGCCGCCGCGGCCGAAGCGCTGCAGCTTGTAGCGGTCACGGAACGGCTTACCCAGCCCCTTGTACCCCTCGGGAAACACCGCGGTGAGCTCGCCGGCGGCCAGCAGTCGATTGGCGTCGGCCGTGCAGGCCATGGTGTGCCCGGCTTTGCGGGCGACTGGACCAACCACCGGCATGTCGAAAACGATGTCGGCGGCCAGCAGTCGCAGATCACGGTGGGCCGGGTGATGATCGCGTACCGCCACCGACAGCATTGGACCGTCGAAGGGCAGCGTGCCGGCGTGGTTGGCGACGAGCAGGCCGGGGCCGGTGTCCGGGAGATTCTCGATGCCGCTGACCTCGACCCGGAACCACTTGTCGTAGAAGAACCGCAGCGCCGGCAGCACCACGGCGTCGTTGTACTGCGGATCGAAGCCGAACTCATCGACCGCGTAGTCGCCGGTGAGGCGCTTGCGGAGGAAGTCGGCAACTCCGGAGATACGCCGCGCCAGGTCACCGGGCGCTGCTTCGGTCGTCTCAGCCCGGCGCTGTTCGAACTCGCGGATGACGGCCCGAATCTCCTCGTCGGATCCGGTGGGTGGCTTCGGCAGCGCCGATCCGGGTCTGCGGGACCCCGAGGCGCGCACGCGGGTTCCGTCGCGACGCGAACGGGTATGCAGGGGAATGACTTTGGCCTTCGATTCGCCGGCCACGCCGCTCACCTCCCCCACCGCTGCGCCACCGCGAGAGCGCGACGCTCTACTGAGCTTACCCAGTCCGGGTCGATAATCGGAGTGAGGCCACGGCCTCGGACGAAGTCGTCGAAGGCCGCCAGCGTCGTCCACCTGGGTTCGAAACCCAATTCCGTCCGCATCCGGGTGGTATCCATGACGCGGCCGAATGTGAAGTACTCCAGTTGATCCCGGTTGACCTCGCTGTTCATGGTGGCTTTGCGCACCGAATCCACCACGCCCACCCCGAATGTGGGCATCGGCAACGACAGTCGGCCGGCCCGACGGATCGCCTGCGACATCATGATGATGCCGCTGGCACCGACGTTGAAGGTGCCCGGCGTACCGGCCAGGGTGGCCCGTTCCAGTGCCCCGAGAGCGTCCTGCTCGTGGAGCAACTGCAGTCGCGCGTCATGGCCGAGCACGGTGGGCACCACCGGGCCGGAAAGGTAACGGGCCAGCGCGGTGTCCATCGCCGGTCCGATCATGTTCGCCAGTCGCACGATGGTCAGCGCCACATCGGGCCGGCGTCGGCCCAGACCGCGGGCATAGCCCTCGATGTCGACGCTGTCTCGAGCGAATCCGTCTCGGGGCGGCCGTCTGCTGGTGCCGTCCTCGGTGAAGACCACGGGGTCGTGCGGGTGCGACCCGTAGACCTCGGAGGTGGACTTGAGCACGACGCGGCGTACCGACGGCGCCTTCTGGCAGGCCGCGAACAGTTGCATGGCACCCATGACGTTGAGTTCCTTGAGGGTGGCGCGCCCACCCGAACGCGGCACGTAGGAGGCGGCGGCGGCGTGTACCACGGTGTCGACGTCACTGTTGCGGATCACCTTGGCGATGAGGGGGTTGCGGATGTCGGCGCGAACGAAATCGGCCCGGCCCATCCGTCGCTGCAGGTCCTTGCTGGGAGCGATCGCGTCGACGGCGATGATCTTCTCAATCAGCGGGTCCTGCGCCAGTCGGGCGGTGAGGTAACCGCCGAGGAAGCGGCAGGCACCGGTCACCAAGACCACCCTGGGGTGATCAGCGGTGCCGGGCCCGTTGGGTTCCATCACCGCAGCTTATCGGCCGACACCGATCCGGGCGCGGTGAGGCGCGGCGCTACTTGCCGAGTTTTCTGCGCTGGACCCGGGTTCGACGCAACAACTTGCGGTGCTTCTTCTTGGACATGCGCTTGCGCCGCTTCTTGATTACTGAACCCATGGACTCCGCTGCCTAAGTACCGAACGCCCGCACCAAGACGGGCCTGCCTGTGAACGGCCCACCTTACCCAAGCCGACGGGTGGAACGAAACCGCCAGGAACCCCCGGGTGCCCTAGCCGGCGTCGAAGTACGACGTCTCCAACAGATCGTGGACGGCTTTGGCGTGAACGCGGAAGGACCGGCCCACCCGGACGGCGGGTAGTTCTCCGTTGTGCACCAGGCGGTACACGGTCATCTTGCTGACCCGCATCAGCGCGGCCACCTCGGCGACGGTGAGAAACTGAGTTCTGGTGATCGGCTGGCCATCCGCCGCACCGGCGTCGCGCGCCGATTTCGCGGCGGCTGAATCCCGCGCCGATGGCCCGTTCGTAGACGTCATCGCTACCCAATCCGTCAGGCCCGGGAGGTCCAGCGGCTTCCCCACCGCTGGCACCGACCCGGGCTTACAGGAGGACAATAGCGTGGCCAATGGGGTTCCTGCGACGGGTGTTGGTTAATCCGTCTGAAAAAACTTGAACTACTCTGTTGTAATTCCCAGCTGCTCAGAGCGGGTTTTTGCGGCGTCGACAGCGGCGGCGACGGCGGCGCGCACCCCTCCGCGCTCCAGTTCGCGCAGGCCAGCCGCCGTTGTACCGCCCGGCGATGTGATCAACGCCCGAAGTTCGGCAGCCGTGGTGTCGGGTCGGCCTGCCGGGTCGACATGCTCGGCATCGGTGCGCTCGAGCAGCATCGCTGCCGAGCCGGCCATGGTCTGCACCGCCAGTTCGGTGGCGACCGGGCGACTCAGGCCACTGGCGACCGCAGCATCCACCAGTGCCTCAACGAAGAGAAAGAAGTAGGCCGGTCCCGAACCCGAGACCGCCGTCACCGCGTCGAGTTGGGCCTCCGGAACGGTCAGCACGCCTCCGACACAGCCGAACAGCGCCGCAGCCTCGGAAAGTTGTTCGGCGGAGGCGAAGCGCCCCTTCGCCAGCGCGGTGACTCCGGCACCAACCAGGGCCGGGGCGTTGGCCATGACCCTGATCACCGGGGACCCGGCGGGCAGCCGCGACTCGAAGAAACCGGTGGTGATGCCGGCGACGACGCTGACGATGACCTGTTCGACGGCATTGCCGTCGGCTCTTCCCGCGGCCTCGCCAATCTCGATGGTGACCGCCTCCACATCGGCCGGCTTGACCGCCAGGATCACGACCGCGACGTTCTCCACCGCGTCGGCGATCGGCGCGATCCGCACGGAGAAGGTTTTCGACAGGTAGTCGGCCCGTTCCGGCGCCCTTTCCGCCAGCACCAGATCCTTGACCTGATGCCCGGCCCGAAGCAGGCCGCCAAGCAGTGCTTCCCCCATGTGGCCGCCACCGATGATCGCGATTCTGGACATGGCAAAACCCTACCGACCGGGCACCAGCGCCAGTTGCCGGGTTTGCACCACGATGCGACCGGCGGAGTCGACGACCGTGTGATCCTCGTCGAAGAAGTCCTGCCCGATCTGCGTGGCGGTGCACAGCACCCGCAACCAACCCTCGGCAGGAAGGCAGCGCAGGTAGGCGGTCAGTTGCACGGTGGGCGCCCAGCCCCGACGCCCCACCGCATAGGTGACGGGCATCGAGATGTCGCCGGCCATCAGCGCGAACAACTCATCGACCCGGTCGTGTCTGGGCCGGACCCAGATCCTGAACACCGGCGCCGTGTCGCCGACCACGGTCCCCACCGGCGCAGGCCGGATGTCGCAACCCCGGGCCAGGTTGTTGATCTCGGCGCCGGGGTGACCGGGTCCGATGGGCCCCACGTCCGCCGGGGGTTCCGAACTCATCAACGGGGTCACCGGGTTGGCCGACAGCAACGACTCGGCGGTGCCCTCGAGTTCACCGAGGGTGACCACCGCGTGCACGCACGCCCGGTCACCGGCGAGTAGTTCGACATCGACCAGACCGATCCGCCGGCCCCGCTTGCGAATGGAGGTGACCAATCGCACCGGTCCCGGATCCGGAGCCGACAGGAAGTTCGCCGACACCGCCACCGGTTGAACGGCATCGCCGCCTGGCTCACGGTAGGCCTCGCGAGCCGCTTTGGCACACAGCGCCACCATGACCCCGCCGTGAACCTTGGGCCCAATTGTCCAGTGTTCGTTCAGGTTTGCCTCAAACTGACCAGTGTGGCCGGCAATCGGTCGCAGGATCATCGCATCGGAGAACAGGGGTGTCGTCCCGGAGTTCACCGGCTCACCGTAACCACGGTTCCGGTCGGCAGGTATTCCCGGACTCACCGCAGCAGGTTTGTCCGGGCGAACTGCAGCGATTCCGTCAGCAACTCGTCGCGTTCGGCCTTAGAGCGGGCACCCGAGGTCGTCACCTCGAGAATCACATGCCCGGTGAAGTCACTGCCGGCCAGCATCTGACACACCTCGACAGCCGGTTGTGTGCCGCGACCGGGAACCAGATGCTCGTCAGTCGAGGCGCCACTGCCGTCGCACAGGTGCAGGTGCGCCAGACCCGAGCCCATCCGGCGGGCCATGTCGAGAGCATCGGTTCCCGCCGTCGCGGTGTGGGACAGATCCAACGTGTAATGCGCGTGATCGCCGTCCAATGGGTCGTAGGAGGGTGCGAACGCCGAAACAGCCGGACCCGGTCGTCCGCCGCGACGGCGCATCCGCTCGATCGACGGCACCCCGGAGCCGAAGAAACGATCAGCGCGGAACGGAAACATGTTCTCCACCGCGACGTGCACGGCGCTGCGTTCCTCCAGCCAGGCCACCTGCTCACTGAATCCCTCCGCGTAGCGCCGCTGCCACCGGAACGGCGGGTGCACGACAACGGTCTGCGCGCCGAGTCGCTCGGCGGCCTGCACACTGCGGTTGAGCTTCGGGATGGGATCCGCGCCCCACACCCGCTGAGAGATCAGCAGGCAGGGCGCGTGCACCGACAGCACCGGCATGTCGTAGCGACGCGACAGTTGGGAGATCGCGCCGACGTCCTGGCTGGCCGATTCCGCCCAGACCATCAGTTCGACGCCGTCGAAGCCCAATTCCGCGGCGCACTCGAAGGCCGCCTCGGTCCGTAGAGGATAGACCGAAGCCGTCGAGAGACCGACCTTGATGGCTGGGCGCACGAGCCGGATCAGTTCGTCTGCAACAGGGCCAACGGTCCGAGCGTGATCAACGCGCCCACCGCCACCGCGATCAGGGTGCTCCCGATGTCCTCGGTCTTTCGAACCAGTCGCACCGCCACCACCAGGCCCAGGATGACCAGTACCGAAAGCACCAGGGCCACAATGTTGTTCCACCGCCACAACTGATCGAAGGCAATGAAAAGCCCGGCTCCGAGGACGACGGCTAACACCGACTGCAAGACCGCCACCAACCCATGCCGTAGCGAGGTCAACCGGTCCTCGCGGGGCCGGGATCGCGGCGCGGGCGCCTCGGTGGGGCCGGCGATGTCGTCGAGATCGTTGAGACCGCGACGGGCGAGGTCGTC
The DNA here is from genome assembly GCA_018401645.1 of Mycobacterium sp. GTDB lineage: Bacteria > Actinomycetota > Actinomycetes > Mycobacteriales > Mycobacteriaceae > Mycobacterium. The sequence goes on from JAGYKK010000008.1 coordinate 62,189, forward strand.
GGCGATAGTCTCACCGCTGAATAGCGCACCCTGGGAGGACCGCAGATAGGAGCGCAACTCCTCGACGTCATCGGTCTGCTCATCGATGAGATTGGCAAGGTCAACGGAGTCATCGACCGGATCGAAGGTCATCTGCTCGGCCCCCGACGGCCGGCGCAGGACGCGGGGATCGTGGCTCAGTTCGGGCGCGCGCTCCAGGCTCGGTAGCGGTTCACTGGAGAGCGGAGGCGCCGACTCCACCATGGCGGCGGAACCGGTGTAGTCGCTTTGGCCGGTGTAGTCGGGGTAGTCGGCGTAATCGACGTCGACGGGGTCCTCCACGTCGACGGGGTCCTCCACGTCAGCGGGGTCCTCGACGTAGACGGGGGACACGGGCTCGGCGTAGACGGGATAGATCACCACGGTCTCGGCGGACGACGAGACGCCGTCAAACTTCCACTCCTCAACTTCGGCTTCAGCGACCGTCTCCTCGACAGTCCACTCCGCGACTTCCACCTCAGCGACCGTCTCCTCGACAGTCCACTCCGCGACTTCCACCTCAGCGACCGTCTCCTCGACCGCCGGGTCGGCGACTTCCACCTCAGCGACCGTCTCCTCGACCGCCGGGTCGACGATGACCGGAATCTCGCCGGTGAGTTCCGCGACACTGACGGCGCGGTCGTTGCCGCGGCGCCGCCGCCGGCGGCCGCTGACCGGCGGCGCACCGATGGTGCCGTTGCGGGCCAGTAACTCCGCCACCGTGATCGGCCGGGTGCTGTCCTGCGACGGGCTCATGATTTCTCGCCTCTCGATGGGCCGGTCACAAGCCGATCGGGGTGCCGGTTCGCGGGATCACCGCCGGGGAAGGCAGTACCGTCGGCCTCGCGGTCGAGTCGGCGCAGGATGACGCCCTCGCGCAGGGCCCAGGGACAAATGTCAACCGATTCCAATGACATAGCTCGCATGCTCGCTTCGGCAACCAGCGCGCCTGCCACGATCTGTGGCGCCCGCTCGGCGCTCACCCCTTCCAATTCGGCACGATCTGCAGCCGTCATTCTAGAGATGAAGGCAATGAGTTGCCGCAAACCGTTGGCGGTGAGGGTCCGCTTGGCCCGCGGGCCGTCGGCCGACGGCGCGGCGCCGGTGAGACGGGCCAGCGAGCGGAACGTCTTTGAGCTACCCACCGCAAGGTCGGGAGCCCCAGCGCGCAGGACCGTCTTAGCGGACTGGGTCAGTTCGGTATCGAGCCAGTCGCGCAGCATCGCCACCCGCCGCCGTCCGGGCGGGTCGTCGGGCAGCCACTCCCGGGTAAGCCGGCCGGCTCCCAGCGGCAGCGACAGGGCGACGTCAGGTGCCTCGTCGACCCCGGTGGACAGCTCCAGCGACCCGCCGCCGATGTCGAGGTTGATGATGCGGCCGGCACTCCAGCCATACCAGCGCCGCACAGCCAGGAACGTCAACCGTGACTCATCCACACCGGTGAGCGCCCGCAGGTCCACACCGGTCTGCGACCGCACCCGGGCCAGCACCTCGTCGGAATTCTTCGCGTCCCGTACCGCTGACGTGGCGAACGCCATCAACTCGGCGCAACCCGAACTCGCCGCGATCTTGGCGAACTCGTCGACGGTGTCGACCAGCTTGTCGGCGCCACGCCGGGTGAGTCGGCCGGAATCGTCAATCGACTCGGCAAGTCGTAGGGCGGCCTTCGTCGAACTCATCGGGGTCGGATGCCCGCCACGGTGCGCATCCACCACGAGCAGGTGAACCGTGTTACTGCCCACGTCGAGAACGCCCAATCGCACCCGTTCAACCTAGCTGGAACCGACACCATCGCGCGGGAGGTGCCGCAGCGGATCATCGGTTACCGTTTGACCTCGTGACGAGCAAGCACCCCGGGGAGGTCGAACTGGACTTCGCCCGCGAATGGGTGGAGTTCTACGACCCGGCCAACGGCGAACATCTGATCGCCGCCGATCTGACTTGGCTGCTGTCGCACTGGACGTGCGTCTACGGCACGCCGGCCTGCCAGGGCACCGTCGCCGGACGTCCCGACGACGGGTGCTGTTCCCACGGGGCGTTCCTCTCCGACGACGACGACCGGGCGAAGCTCGACGCCGCGGTGGCCAACTTGACGGCCGAGGACTGGCAGTTCCACGACAAGGGCATAGGCCGCAAGGGCTATCTGGAGATGGACTCCTACGAGGACGAACCCAACCTGCGTACCCGCAAGTACAAGGGGGCCTGCATCTTTCTCAACCGCGCGGGATTCGAAGGCGGTATCGGCTGCGCGCTGCACAGCAAGGCGCTCAAACTCGGCGTCGAACCGCTGACGATGAAGCCCGAGGTGTGCTGGCAGTTACCAATCCGGCGCAGCCAGGAGTGGGTCACCCGGCCCGACGGCAGCGAGATCCTCAAATCCACCATCACCGAGTACGACCGGCGCGGGTGGGGTGAAGGTGGACAGGACCTGCACTGGTACTGCACCGCCGACCCGGCGGCCCATGTCGGCACCGAACCGGTGTGGAAGTCCCTCGCCGCCGAACTCACCGAGTTACTGGGTGAGAAGGCCTATGCGGAACTGGCCGCGATGTGCAGGCGGCGCGGGGGCCTGGGATTAATCGCGGTGCATCCGGCGACCAGGGCTGCTCGGGGCTAAGTGGCGGCCGGGGCTAATTGCCGACCAGGGCTAATTGGCCGGTCGGGGCTGAGTCAACCCTCCAACTTGTAGCCAAGCCCGCGGACCGTGATAAGGCGAGCCGGATTGGCCGGGTCGGACTCAATCTTGGATCGCAGCCGCTTCACGTGCACGTCCAGCGTCTTCGTGTCCCCCACGTAATCCGAACCCCAGACCCGGTCGATCAATTGGCCGCGCGTCAATACCCGGCCCTTGTTCCGCAACAGGTACTCCAACAGATCAAACTCCTTGAGTGGCAACGCAATCTGATCTCCGTGCACGCTGACGACATGCCGCTCAACATCCATACGTACCGGCCCGGACTCCAACAGCGCCTCACCGTATCCAACCTCGTCGGCGTCGGTGCCACGGCGCAACACCGCCCGGATCCGGGCGATCAGTTCACGGGCCGAGTACGGCTTGGTGACGTAGTCATCGGCGCCGAGTTCCAGGCCGAGCACCTTGTCGAGTTCGCTGTCACGGGCCGTGAGCATGATCACCGGAACGCTGGACCGCAACCGCAGTTGTTTACACACATCGGTCCCGCTCATCCCGGGAAGCATCAGGTCCAGCAGCACGATGTCGGCACCGGACTCGTCGAACTCGGTCAGCGCGGCAGGTCCGTCGGTGGCCACCGTGGCGTGAAAGCCCTCCTTGCGGAGCAGGTAGGCGAGTGGATCGGCCAACGATTCCTCATCCTCGACGATCAACACCCGGATCACTGCTGCTCCTTCTCCCCGACGTGACCGTCGGCGTCGTCAAAATCATCGGTATTGGCGGGGTCGTCGGGACTGGCGGGGTCATCGGGGTAGGCCGGGATCGACAGGGTGAACGTCGACCCCGTGCCGGGCCGGCTCCACAACCGGATCGTGCCGTTGTGATTGGCGGCGACGTGTTTGACGATGGCCAGCCCGAGACCGGTTCCCCCGGTGGTGCGGGCGCGCGCCTTATCCACTCGGAAGAAACGCTCGAACACCCGCTCCTGATCGGCGCGCGCGATTCCGATGCCCCGATCGGTCACGGCGATCTCGATGTCGTCGCGACAGCGCCGACGGCTTATCGACACCGACGATCCATCCGGCGAATAGGCGATTGCATTAGAGACGAGATTGGCCACGGCAGTGACCAGTAGCGGCTGATCGCCCAGCACCGAATAGCCCGTCGGGGCATCTGTGTTCATGGTGATGTCGGCGCTGTCTGCAGCGACCTTATGGCGCGACATCGCCTCCTGGACAACGGTGTCGACGTCCACCATCGATAAGTCAGGCAGCCTCTCGGCACCCTGCAACCGGGACAACTCGATAAGCTCACCGATCATTGCGGCCAACCGCTGGGATTCGTTGTACAGCTGGCGCCCGAATCGCTGCGCGCTCTCGGGATCGTCGGCGGTCTCCAGCAGTGCCTCGGCAAGAACCCCCATCGCCGCAACCGGAGTCTTCAGTTCATGGCTGACGTTGGCCACGAAGTCGCGGCGACTGGCCTCCATACGGGCCTGCTCGGACTGGTCGTCGAGATAGATAACCGCAAGCCGCGGATGCTCAGCGCAGAGGAGTCGCACGTGCCCGCGCACCGAGACGCCCCGACGGCCCGCCGGAGCACCGGTCGGGGCAAGCAGGTCGATGTCACCGTCGGCCCCGCTCATCAGCGTTCGCTGCGCCGCCGCCCATACCCGGTCGTCGAGCACCCGGTCACGCACCAGTCCCAATTCGGCGGCACGCTGATTGCTGACCAGAATGTCGCGGGCGGTGCCGATGACCACCACGCCGATCGGAGCGGCCCAGACCGTGCGTTGCAGAACATCAGACATTGGTGCACCGGCATCTGTTCCAGCATGGGGTTGACCGCGATCGCGGCGGCGCGCCATGACCGCTGCGCCGAGGACCGCGCCCAGACCCAGGCCCGACAATCCCGCGACGGTACCAAAGACCACCGCCCCAACGCTCACGCCCAAAGCGTACGCATTGGGCGAACGTCACGGAAACACCATGAGGCCGAACCGAACAACGTCACAACTACCGCAAGAGGAGTTCGACCGTTGTTAACCGGATGTTCTATTTCGCACCCTGCTTGGCGACCGCTGCCGCGCCGGCGGCGGCGGCCTCGGGGTCGAGGTAGGTCCCCCCGGGCACCACCGGCATGCCCTCCGCGTTCAGGTCGTAGCGCAACGGGATCCCGGTCGGGATGTTCAACCCGACGACGTCGGCGTCGGACATGCCGTCGAGGTACTTCACCAGGGCCCGCAGGGAGTTGCCGTGCGCGACGATCAACACGGTCTTGCCAGCCTTGAGGTCGCCGGTGATCGTCTGCTCGTAATACGGCACGAACCGGGCCACCACATCGGCCAGACACTCGGTCAACGGCCCGCCGCCGATGTCGGCGTACCGCGGATCGGCGTCCTGGCTGTAGGTGCTGCCCTTTCGATCGGCGGCGGCGGGGTGTCATAACTGCGCCGCCACAACATGAACTGCTCGTCGCCGTATTTGGCCTTGGTCGCGGCCTTGTCGAGACCCTGCAGCGCGCCGTAGTGGCGCTCATTGAGTCGCCAATTGCGCTGCACCGGAATCCAAAGCCGGTCGGCGGCCTCCAGTGCCAGGTGGGCGGTGGTGATCGCCCGTCGCAGCAGCGAGGTGTAGAGCACGTCGGGTTGGCGATCGCCGGCGGCGATGAGTTCGCCCGCCCGGGCCGCTTCAGCTCTGCCCTTGTCGGTCAGGATCGACGTCGACCCAGCCGGTGAACTGATTGCTCGCGTTCCACTGGCTCTGACCGTGGCGCAGCAGAATAAGCGTGGACTCAGCCATGATGGAAAGTCTCTCACGCGGAGCCATCCCGTGGGGGAGCATCCCGTGGGGGAGCATCGTCGATCAGATGCTCGAAGGCCTTCAGATTCTTCAGCGACTCACCGCGGGCCAGGCGCCAAGCCCACTCTTTTCGAATCGAAGTGGCGAAGCCGAGTTCCAGCAGCGTGTTGAAGTCGTTGTTGGCAGCCTCGAGCACCTGCCCGAGCACGCGGTCGATCTCGTCGGCGTTGACCACGTCGAGCGCGATGCGCCCGATGAGATAGATGTCGCCGATGTTGTCCAGGGTGTAGGCAACGCCGTAGAGGCGGCGGTTGCGCTTGAGCAGGAATCGGTAGACGCCCTCATGGTTCTCGTCGGGTTTACGGCAGACGAAGGCCTCGACGCACCGAATGCTCACCAATGCTGAGCAGGGTGTTGGTGCTGAGCTTGCGCTCACCGGGCAACTCCACGATGAGACCGGGCAGGCCCCCGTGGGCACCGTCATGACTGGTATAGGCCAGCCCATGCTCGATCAGGGTGTCCTCGATCACCTGCCGAATCCTGGCCGCCGCCTGCCGCGGATCGGTCACGCCCGAACTCCCCTTCGCATCGTCCAGCGCCGGGTGTTGCGGCGAGCCAGCGCGTCACGGGTCCCGCCGCGCTGATCAGTGCTGCCGTACTGGTTGATCGCCCGGCCATAGCTGTCCAGCAACCCCGCGACGGTGTGGTCCCAGGAGAAGCCCGCGGCATGGGCGATCGCCGCCTGCCGCAGCCCCGCCGCGTCGGAGTCGAGCAACCCCGCGATGGCTCGGGCCCACTGATCCGGGTCGTGGCCGGCGACAAGGGTTCCGCTGCGCCCGTCGGCCACCGCGACCGGCAGACCGCCGACCGCGGCCGCCACCACCGGAGTGCCGCAGGCCTGGGCCTCGACGGCGACGAGGCCGAAAGATTCCGAATAGCTGGGGACCGCCAGCAGGTCGGCCGCCCGGTACACGTTGGCGAGTTGCTCGCGAGTTTGTGGCGGCAGAAAACTCACCCGGTCGGCGATACCGAGTTCGGCTGCCAACCGCGCCAGGGCGTCGGGGGCCACCAGTCCGCTGCCGGAGGGCCCACCGACGACGAGCACCCGGACCGGGGGTGTCCCCGAGTCAAGCCGCGCAATGGCACGCAACAACACATCGGGGGCTTTGAGGGGTTGGATGCGGCCGACGAAGGCCACAATGCGTTCCGTCGCCGACAGGCCGAGCGCCGCGCGAGCCTGTCCCCTATCTCCGGGGGTGAAGTTTTGCAGATCGACACCGGGATGAACGATATCGATGCGGCTGGGATCGGCGTGATGCAGTGAAACAAGCTGACGTGCTTCCTCTTCGGTGTTGACGATCAAGCGATCAGCCTCATCGACCACCTGCTGTTCGCCAACGGCGCGCAGTGCGGGCTCCGCGGCATCCCCGTTTGCCAGCGCGGCGTTCTTGACCGCGGCCAGCGTGTGGGCGGTATGCACCAGGGGTACCGCCCAGCGATCCCGGACAAGCCAGCCGACCTGACCGGACAGCCAGTAGTGCGAGTGCACCACGTCGTAGTACCCCGGTTCATGGCTGGCCTCGGCGCGCAGCACGCCGGCGGTGAATGCGCACAGTTGGGTCGGCAGATCGTATTTGTCGAGGCCCTCAAACGGACCCGCGACCACGTTGCGCACCAGCACCCCGGGCGCCACCGGGACCACCGACGGGTCGGCCGAGGACGTGGCCCTGGTGAAGATCTCCACCTCGACGCCACGGCGTGCCATACCCAGGGCCGTCTGCAGCACGTAGACGTTCATCCCGCCGGCGTCGCCGGTTCCGGGCTGTGCCAGCGGCGACGTGTGGACCGACAACACCGCCACCCGCCGGGGCAGCACAGGCACGTCGGTCAGATCCCGGGGATGCCGCACTCTTGTATTTCTACACCGCCCATGTCCACACCGCCCATGCCACACCGCCTCCGACGACGGGCGTCGCTGACTTAGAGTCAGAGGCGATGACCACACACCCGGATGCCCACTCACGTGTCGCGGTGGTCACCGGTGCCAGTTCGGGCATCGGTGCGGCGACCGCGCGAACACTCGCGGCACAGGGCTTCCATGTGGTCGCCCTGGCCCGTCGAGGCGAGGCCGTTCAGCGTCTGGCCGAGCAGATCGGCGGCACCGCGGTGGTGGCTGACGTCACCGATGATGCTGCGGTGCGCGCCCTCGCCGCGGGCCTGACCCGAGTGGACGTTCTGGTGAACAATGCCGGCGGGGCCAAGGGCCTGAACACCGTGGCGGAGGCCGACCTCGACGACTGGCGCTGGATGTGGGAGACCAACGTGCTGGGCACGCTGCGGGTGACCCGCGCCCTGCTGCCCGCTCTGATCGCCTCAGGCGACGGACTGATCGTGACGGTGACCTCCGTCGCAGCACTGGAGGTCTACGACGGCGGCGCGGGGTACACCGCGGCCAAGCACGCTCAGGGCGCCCTGCACCGCACACTGCGGGGTGAACTGCTGGGAAAGCCCGTCCGGCTGACCGAGATCGCACCGGGTGCCGTGCAGACCGAGTTCTCGCTGGTGCGCTTCGACGGCGACGAGACGCGCGCCCAAGCCGTCTACGCCGGAATCACCCCTTTGCGCGCCGAGGACGTCGCCGAGGTGATCGGTTTCGTGGCCGCCCGTCCCGCCCATGTCAACATCGATCAGATCGTCGTCCGTCCGCGCGATCAGGCCAGCGCAAGCCGGTTCAGCCGCCGGGTCTGATCGCGTTATAACGCGCAGCCGACGAGCACCGGTTCTTCAACCAGGGTTACGCCGAATGCCGCGTGCACCCCGTCGCGCACGGTGCGGGCCAGTGCCAGCACGTCGGCGGTCGTCGCCCCGCCGCGGTTGGTCAACGCCAACGCGTGCTTCATCGACAGCCGGCACGGCCCTTCCCCCGGGAATCCCTTGCCGAAGCCGGCCCGTTCCACCAGCCACCCCGCGGCGATCTTCACACCGTCCGGGGCCGGGTAGTGCGGAATCGGCGAGGAGACGTCGGCCTGCAACCGCTGGAACCGCTCGAGGGGAACCACCGGATTGGTGAAGAACGATCCGACGCTGACGGTGTCGTGGTCGGCCGCGTCGAGCACCATGCCCTTGCGCGCCCGCAACGCCAGCACGGCCGCGCGCACCTGAGCCGGATCGGCCTGGGACCCGACGGGCATGCCGAGTGTGGTCGCGAGTTCGGCGTAGCGAAGCGGCGCCGAGCGTCCCGCTTCGTCCAAGGCGAACTCCACCTCAAGCACGACCGTGGCCGGGGAACCTTTGAGCACGCTGCGCCGGTAGCCGAATCCCAGTTCCGACGCGGGCACCCAGCGCACGTCGCCGGTCGGGCGATCCAGCAGTTTCACCCGGGTCAAAGTGTCGGCCACCTCCACGCCGTAGGCACCAACGTTTTGAACCGGTGTCGCGCCCGTCGACCCCGGTATGCCCGAAAGACACTCCAGGCCACCCAAATTCGACTCCACGGCTGTGCTGACGACGTGGTCCCAGTCGGCGCCGGCCTCGGCTCGCAACAACCCGGACGCAACGGTGACCGCGGCGCTGGTCAACAGAACAACGGTGAGACCGCTCAGATCGTCGGCGACCACCACGTTAGATCCACCGCCCAGCACCAGGACCGGGTCATCACCGCCGTCCAATACCCGCAGTGTCGTGATGATCTGATCACTGGTCTCACAGCTGATGACCCGGCGGGCGACCGGTCCGACCCGCAACGTGGTCAGGCCGGCCAACGGAACATTCACGTCGACCTGCGCGCCGCCGAATTCCTCCCGCGTCCTCACGCCCGCTAACGTAACGTCATCGGCTATGCCGCGTTCATTCGACATGGCCAGCGACTACGACAGCACCGTCGCCAAAGTGCACCGCGCCCTTCGCACGAAGCAGTACTGGCAAGCCCGACTGGCCGATTCCGGCGTCGATGAAGCCAGGCTCGACTCGATCACGCTCGGCCAAGACGGTGGTGTCGACGTGGTGACCACCCAGGTGCTGCTGTCCTCCCGGCTGCCCGGGTTCGTCTCCCAGTTCCATCGCGGCGACCTGGAGATCCGGCGGGAGGAACTGTGGACCCCGCTGGTCGACGGCCAGGCCACCGCGGCGATCACCGGTGGCATCGCCGGGGCTCCGGTGTCGGTGACCGGAGGGGCGGAACTGACTCCCTCCGATGCCGGTGCCCACCTGGCCTTCGCCGCAAAAGTCACGGTCCGGGTGCCGTTGGTTGGCGGCAAGCTGGAAACCTTCATCAGTAACCAATTGGTCGAGCTACTCAATGCTGAGCAACGATTCACCACCCGGTGGCTCGCCGGCGAGCGCTGAGGCCACCGGTACCGTGAGGCCATGCCCCGCAGCATGGTCCATACCGTCGATGTCGACGTGCCGGCCGCTGAGATGTACCGGAACTTCACCGGCATCGGTTATTGGCAGGACCTCGTCGAGTTCTACCGCGAGAACGGCTCCCAGACCGAGATCGCGAACTTCGCCACCGACGAGAACGGAACCGACGTCGCGTTCTCCCACATCTTGTCGGCGCTAGATCTTCCGCCGGTGGCCCGGCCGGTGCTGCCGGGGACCTTCGTTATCACCCGCGAGCAGCATTTCGATCCGTTCCAGGAGGCCACCCAGCGGGCCTACGGTCGGTACCGAGCAGTGATTCCCGCGGTGCCGGTCCAGGTGACGGGTGACTACACCCTGCTGGACGCCACGCCGGGCAGCCAGATGCGGCTGGAAACACTCTGCACGGCAAGAGTTCCCATCATCGGCGGACAAATCGAGCAGTTGCTCGTCAACGGCCTTCGGACGCTGTTCACCAAAGAGGGGGAGTTCACGGCCGATCGGATCGGCGGCCATCGCTAGACCACGTCCCGTGGGTATGGCGACCCGGGGGACGACCGGAGTCAACCGGTTGCGCCGCGCCGACAGGTGGCTTACCGGATCACCGCGAGTCCGATCGGTCCTGCAGTCCGGTCTCGACCCGGTGGCCGTTGACCTCGGCTACGGACGACTGCCGGTCACCACACTGGAGCTTGCGGCCCGACTGCGAACCCTGCGCCCAGACCTGCGGGTCGTCGGCCTGGAGATCGATCCGGACCGGGTTGCGGCTGCCCGCCAAGCCGGAGACCACCGCGTCGAATTCGCCCTGGGCGGCTTCGAATTAGCGGGGCTGAGCCCGGTCCTGGTCCGGGCATTCAACGTACTGCGGCAGTATCCACCGGACGCCGTCGCCGACGCCTGGCACCGCATGCAATCCCAACTCGCACCGGGCGGGCTGATCGTCGACGGCACCTGCGACGAGTTGGGCCGGCGCTGCTGCTGGGTGCTGCTGGACCGCGACGCGCCCGGTGAGCCTGACCCTGTCGTGTGACCCGCACTCGATCACCGTCCCCTCGGATTTGGCCGAACGATTACCAAAAGTGCTTATCCACGACAATGTTCCGGGCCAGCCGATCCACACTCTGCTTGCTGCCGCCGACCACGCCTGGGCCGCGGCAGCCGGGCAATCGGTGTTCGGGCCACGTACCCGGTGGCGCGCCATGCTGACGGCGTTGCACACTGCCGGTGTGCCGGTCGAGTCGCAGCGGCGTAGCCTACGCGACGCGGTGCTGACGGTGCCCTGGGCAACCGTGGCTCCGCCGTTAGGCTGATCGGCATGCGGATTGCGTGCGCGCAGATTCTCTCGGGCACCGTTCCGGGCGCAAATCTGCAACTGGTGGAGGACCACACCCGCCGCGGGGCCGACGCCGGTGCCCGGTTGGTGATCTTCCCGGAAGCCACGATGTGTCGACTCGGGACGCCGCTGGCGCCGATCGCCGAACCCCTCGACGGCCGCTGGGCGGACGCGGTCCGCGGGATTGCCGCCGCGGCCGGCGTCACCGTCGTCGTCGGCATGTTCACCCCGTCCTCCGACGGCCGCATCACCAACACGCTGCTGATCACCGGCGGCGGTGCCGAGGACCACTACGACAAGATCCACCTCTACGACGCGTTCGGATTCACCGAGTCGACGACGGTCGCGCCGGGCCGCACGCCCGTCGTGGTGACCGTCGACGGCGTTGGTGTCGGGGTGACGCTGTGCTACGACATCCGCTTCCCCGGGCTCTACACCGAACTGGCGCGGCGCGGCGCATCGCTGATCACGGTCAGCGCATCGTGGGGCGCGGGGCCGGGCAAGCTGGACCAGTGGGGCCTGCTGGCGCGTGCCCGGGCGCGCCTGGCGCGTGCCTGGGTGCGTCTGGCGGCAGCACCGACGGCGGCGACGGTACCCACCGGGGTGGGCGGCAGCTGATCGCGCCCCGGGCGAGTGCTCGCATCTGCCGGTTCCGGATCCGCAACTTCTGGTCCTGCGACATCGACGTCGAAAGCTTGCGGCAGTGCGCGATGCGCTGCCGTGCTCCGCAACCGCTCGGAGTTCGCCGGAGCAGTACGGCAGAATCGAGGTGACGATCCCGCCGCTGGGCCAGCCCTTCCCCCCCGGGCCAGCCGCCCCGTCCGCCCTTCCGAGCCCCCACCCAGCGAATACCGCACCCCACCGGTGCCCGGCTACGGCCCACCGCCGCCGGGCACCGGCTACGGCCCAGCCGCCGGGCACCGTCGGCCCACCGCCGTCGGGCACCGGCTACGCCCCGTCGGGGCCCACCGCCGCCGGCGGAGGAACCGGCGCGGCGCGACCCGTTGTCGATGATCCTCATTCTGGTCATCGCCGCCGCGTCGCCCTGGCAGCTGCTGGGCGCGGAGTTGTACGCCCGCCACACCGCGAACTCGATCGTGGCCAAGGCCGTCAGCTGTGTGGTCAAGGACAATGCGACCGCATCATTCGGACTGCGGCCGTTCCTCGTGCAGCACTTCACCCATTCCTATCGCGACATGACAGTGGAGACCGCCGGTAACCAGATCCGCGAGGCCAAGGGCATGAAACTCACGCTCACCCTCGACGATGTCCGGATCAAACCGACCGCCGACTCGGCCGGCACACTGGGAACCCTCGACGCCGACATCACCTGGTCCACCGAGGGCATCAAACAAACCGTGCAGGGGGTCATCCCGCTACTCGGCGGGCTGGTCAACAACGTCACCGCCGACCCGTCCGACGGGACCCTGGAGATCCAGGCCACTCTGGGCACCGTGACGGTGAAGCCTCAAGTCGCCGATGGTGGTCTGACCCTGGAAGTGGTCAGGGTAAGCGGATTGGGCTTCACACTGCCGCGCGAGAGCGTTCAACCCGCGCTGGATGTCTTCACCACTGCGTTGACCGCGAACCTCCCGATGGGCATTCGCGCCGACCGCGTCGCAGTCACCGACACCGGGGTCAGCGCCCGTTTCGTGACACGGGACGCGACGATTCCCAACGGGCAACAGGACGCCTGCTTCGCCGGGGTTGGTTAATCAGGTCGGTTAAACGGCTTCTTCGGCGCCGCCGGGGTTGCACCGGGATGCCACCATCACGTCCTCATCCACCGACGGCCGCCACGCCTCGAGATTCCAACTGACCTTGCCCGGCTCGGCCAATTCGGCGAAGTGCCAGTGGCAGACGAACTGGGCCCGCATTCCCGGGGTGTCAGCTTCGGGTACCAGGGCCAGTACCTCGAGCCATGCCCGCTCGGACTCCGCAGCGCTCTTACCGAACTGACCGGCGACCTCCCGGCCCGTACTGGTCGGGTAGACACGCAGGCTGGACAGGTCGCGATAGCGCGCCCACGTGGCGTTGTCGATGTAGAGCCCGCTGACGGCCTCAGCGGTCGCGGCGGGCGCCATGGGAAGGGCGATCATCAAGGCCGTTGCCGACAGCCACCGCGTGATCAGCGGGATTTCCCCTGGACCTCGAGCAGTTTGGGACGGACATCCACCAGGTAGACACCGGCGGCGACTGCTGCAATGACCATTCCCATGACACCCAGCACGAAGGACAGCAGGCCCGATACCCCAAGGATCGCCAGCCACGCCGGCTTGGTCAGCTTGTTCGCGGCGGGGTAGGCGTCGGGTCGTTGCCTCGCGGCGTTGACGAACGCGTAGGCAGTCACCGCGAGGACCGCCCAGGAAAGGACAACAAGAACGACACCCGCCACACCTTCAAGCCTCACGGCTTCCAGAGTAGGCGGGTGTCGTCCTTGACGTCGAACCCGGTGCTAATCGTCCGGGTTACTTCTGGGTGACCCGCTTGGCCGGGGCCCGCTTGACGGTCTTCTTAACGGCCTTCTTGGCGGCCTTGACCGGCGCCTTACGAGCGACGGCCCGCTTGACCGGAGCCTTCTTGGCCGGAGCCTTGCGGGCCGGAGCCTTCTTGGCCGGAGCCTTACGAGCGACGACCTTCTTGGCCGGAGCCTTGCGGGCCGGAGCCTTCTTGGTGACCTGCTTGACGGCCTTCTTGATGGTCGAGCGGGCCGGGGCCTTCTTGACCGGGATGTCGACACCGACCAGCTTCGCCGCCCGCTCGCCGACGGCGCGGGTCTGCGCCGAGACACTGCCGAGGGCTTCCTGGGTCAATTCGACGGCCTGGTCGACGTAACCCTCGACGCGGTCGGCAGCCTCCTTGAAGTCCTGCTGGCCCATCAGCCGCTCGAGAGCGGCTTCGCCGCGCACGACGAGGGAGTTGTACGTCTCGGTAGCGTCATCCAAGAACTCCTCCGCGGCCTTGCGCAACTCCTCGGTGGTCAACTTGCCGCGCAGGTCCTCCGAACGCCGGGGCAGCTTCTCCTGCAACCGGGTCAGCGCGGCGCGACGATCGTCCATCCGGTCGCCGGCCACCTCGGCCCGGTCCCGCAGATTGCTCAGGATCTCGTTGACCGTCGCAAGGGCGAGGTCGGCAGCGCCGACCGCGGCCAACAGCGGGGCCTTGAGTTCTTCAACGGTGTTGTATTCGGCCATTTCACTGGCTCCTTTCGATTTTCACTGTGATTTCTCGATGGGATTTCATGATTGGTTGATCAGGAAAGCTGCTCAGTCGTCAGTCGGCGACTCCTCACGCGCAGCCCCGTTCTGCTGACAGAACGATGCATAAATATCGAGCAGGACCCGCTTCTGGCGCTCACTTATCGCCGAATCCGTGACGATGGCGTCCGGTACCTGGCTCTGCTGCCCGGATTCCAGGAAGCCCGCTCGGACGTAGAGGACCTCAGCTGAGAGTCGTAGCGCCTTGGCGATCTGGCTGAGCACCTCGGCGGAGGGCTTGCGTAGCCCTCGTTCAATCTGGCTCAGGTACGGGTTGCTTACTCCCGCCCGTTGGGCGAGTTGTCGCACCGACACCTGGGCGGACTCACGCTGGGTTCTGATGAAGCCGCCGATGTCCTGGGCGGCGTTGCTCACCACGGCGGTGATATCAGCTTCCTGTGCCATGGCTCGCCTCCTCATGATTGCGCTGTCGGTATCGGACCGTTACCACGATACCCGGAAGTGCTAGCTATTGCAAGCACTTGCTAGCGCAGGTCAGAAGAGGAATTTGGCGATCACATAGATGACGAGGCCAGCCAGGGCACCCACCACCGTGCCATTGATCCTGATGAACTGAAGATCGCGGCCGACATGCAGTTCGATGCGGCGACTGGCCTCTTCGGCGTCCCAGCGTTCGATCGTGTCGGTGATGATCGCGGTCGCCTCGCCGCCGTACTGCTCGACGAGATGGCGGGCGCCACGGGTGATCCAGTCATCCACCTTGTCGCGCAGTTCGGCGTCATCGCACAGCGACTCCCCGATCCGCACCACTGAATCGGTGACGCGGCCGCGCAAAGCGCTCGAGGGATCATCGACGCCGTCAAGGACCAGTCGCTTGAGCGTCTTCCACGCAGTCTCAGCGGCCCGGGTGACCTCGTCGCGGGCCATCAACTGATCCTTGATCGCGTCGGCACGGGCGATCGTCGCCTCGTCGTTCTGCAGGTCGTCGGCGAACTCGAACAGGAACCGATTGGCCGACTGCCTCAGCTCATGGTTGGGGTTACGTCGCACCTTGTCGGTGAAATCCATCAGCTCGCGATGGATGCGATCTCCCACCAGGTTGTCGACGAACCGTGGTGACCAGGTGGGTGAGTCTCGAGTGACCACCCGTTCAATCGTCTCGCCGGCATTCAGCGACCACTCGAAGGCACGGTCGGCCAGCAACTGGATGAGCGCCTCCTGACGGTTCTCGGCCAGCAGCGAGGCCAACACCCGTCCGGCCGGCGGGCCCCACTGCGGTTCAGCGAGCCTCTTGACGATGGTGCGGTCGATGACCTGCTGGATATCCTCGTCATTGAGCAACTCCACCACGGCGCGCAGCGCAGTGGACGCCTCGGCAGCGACGCGGGCGGCATGCCGCGGTTCGGAAAGCCACTTGCCCACCCGGCCGCCGACCTCGGCATCACGCAACTTGGCCTCGATGATGTCCGGCGAGAGGAAGTTTTCCCGCACGAAGTTGCCGAGCCCCTCACCGAGTTGATCCTTCTTGCGCGGGATGATCGCGGTGTGCGGAATCTTGAGCCCAAGTGGGTGCCGGAACAGTGCGGTGACGGCAAACCAGTCGGCCAGCGCACCGATCATGCCGGCCTCGGCGGCCGCGCCCACGTAGCCCAGCCAACCCGGCCCACCCTGGGCCTGACCCCACCGGCAGGCCAGGAAGATCACCGTCGCACCGACCAGGAAACCCAGCGCCACGGCCTTCATGCGGCGCAGTTCGCGGAGGCGTTGGGCGTCCGCCTCGGGATCGGCCCCGGCGAACGAGGCAGCGAACGATTCGGCAAACGAGGTATCCGGTTGCGCCGGGGTGTCCCGGACGCGATGTTTAGCAACCACCCGTCCATCATCCACGTGCCCGTAGACTGCACCTGGAAATGGGACGGATCAGACGATCGTGACGAACCAGATCAGCCCTACCGTGGCCAAAACCGTGACGAAGACCGATGGCCGCAAACGCCGGTGGCACCGGCACAAGGTGGAACGGCGTACCGAACTGGTGGACGGTACCCTCGACGCGATTCGGCGCCGGGGTCGCGACGTCAGTATGGATGAGATAGCCACCGACATCGGCGTGTCCAAAACCGTGCTGTACCGGTACTTCGTCGACAAGAACGACCTGACCACCGCCGTCATGATGCGGTTCGCACAGACAACGCTGATGCCAAACCTGGCCGCCGCGCTGTCCACCGACCTCGACGGGTTCGACCTGACCCGCGAGATCATCCGGGTGTACGTCGAGACGGTCGCAGCCGAACCCGAGCCCTACCGGTTCGTGATGGCGAACAGTTCGGTCAGCAAGAACAAGGTCATCGCCGATTCCGAACAGATCATCGCCCGGATGCTGGCCCTGGTGCTTCGCCAGCGCATGCGGGCGGTCGGCATGGACACCAGCGGGGTGGAACCCTGGGCATTCATGATCGTCGGCGGAGTGCAACTGGCCACCCACTCCTGGATGTCGAACCCCCGGATGGCCAGCGGGGAGCTGATCGACTACCTGACCATGATGTGTTGGGGTTCGCTGTGCGGAATCGTCGAAGCCGGGGGCTCGTTGCAGATCTTCAACTCCGTGCCGCACCCCGCCCCGGTACTGCCACCCACCCCCTAACCTTCGACCATGAACGATCTTCCATCGCAGTGGACTCACGAACCGCACTCCATTTTGCGCTTCCGCGCCGGCGAGCGGATCGCCGACATCGACACCGATTCCAGCCCCGGTTTCACCGGTAATCGCGCCGCCGCGGCCCAGATCCAGGCCGAGCGCAACGAGCGCTTCGCCGGCCTGCAGGAGATGCTCTACGCCAACGGCAAGTCCGGCGACAATCGTTCTCTGCTCCTCGTGCTGCAGGGAATGGACACCGCCGGCAAGGGCAGCATCGTCAAAAACGTTGTTGGAGGCAGTAACCCGATGGGAATCCGCTACACCGGGTTCGGGCCACCTACCGAAGACGAGCGCGCGCACCACTTCCTGTGGCGGATCAACAACGCGTTGCCGCCGGCCGGTCACATCGGGGTCTTCGACCGCTCACATTACGAGGACGTTCTGGTGGTCCGGGTCCGCGAGTTGGTAACCCGGGAGGTCTGGGAGGGCCGTTACGACGAGATCAACACCTTTGAACGAGAACTTGTCGAGTCGGGCACCACGGTGGTGAAGGTCGCGATGTTCGTCTCACTCGACGAGCAGAAAAAGCGCCTGGCCGAGCGTCTCGAACGGCCCGACCGGTACTGGAAGTACAATCCGCGCGATCTCGACGAGCGCAAACTGTGGCCGGCCTACCAGGATGCCTACCAAGCGGTGCTGGACCGAACCTCCACCGATCATGCGCCGTGGTTCGTGGTGCCGTGCGACAAGAAGTGGTATAGCCAATTAGCGGTCACCGAACTACTCATCGAGGCACTCAAGGGTATGAAACTCACCTGGCCACCGGCAGCCTTCGATGTCGAGGCCGAACAGGCCAAACTGGCCCAAGCGTGAGCGGTCCCGGACTGGTCAGGCCTTGACCAGGGTGAACTGGCCGACATTGGTAATGCCCCGCTTGAAGAAGTCTGCGCATCCGGTGAGGTATTTCAGGTAGCGGTCGTAGACCTCCTGGGAGGTCAACGAGATCGCCTGTTCCCGGTTGGCGATCAGGTTGTCCGACCACATGTCCAACGTCCGGGCATAGTGTTGCTGCAGGAGGTGAGTGCGCTCGAGGGTGAACCCGGACCCCTCGGCCAGCGTCTCGATGTCCTCCACGGCCGGGAGTTGTCCGCCGGGAAAGATCTCGGCGGCGATGAACCGCATGAACTTGAGGTCACTGATGGTGAGCTTGATTCCGTTGTCGCGGAAGAACTTCTGGGTGTGGGCCAAAATCGTGTGCAGCAGCATCCGGCCGTCGCTGGGAAGCAGTGAGTGGGCGCGTTCGAAGAACAGCGGGTAGCGCTCGGCCTTGAACGCCTCGAAGGCACCGATGCTGACAATGCGGTCCACCGGCTCGTTGAACTCCTCCCAGCCCTGCAGACGCACCTCGATTGAACGATCGGTGTCCAGCTTCGCCAGACGTTCCCGGGCAAACTCCGACTGAGCCTTGCTCAAAGTAATGCCGATAACGTTGACGTCGTACTTCTGGACGGCAACCTCCATCGCGCCACCCCACCCGCAGCCGACGTCGAGCAGGGTCATCCCGGGCTCCAGGTGGAGCTTCCCCAGGGCCAGGTCGAACTTGGCGACCTGGGCCTCATCGAGGGTCATATCGTCGTTCTCGAAGTACGAGCAGGTGTAGCCCATGGTCGGGCCCAGGAACAGCGCAAAGAAATCATTCGAGATGTCGTAAATCGACTGCGACTCGTCGTAGTAGGGCGTCAAGTCCGATTCGACGTTGGCCATCAACAACTACCCTTCACCTGCTTCGCGATAACACGGCGTGCACAAGTCTAGTAGGTGTAGAAACCCCGGCCCGATTTCCTGCCCAACCAGCCCGCTTCGACCATCCTGAGCAGCAGCGGCGGCGGCCCGTAGAGCGGCTCCTTGAATTCCTCGTACATCTTGTCAGCGATCAGCTTGAGGGTATCGAGGCCGATGAGGTCGGACAACCGAAGCGGTCCCATCGGATGGGAGAGCCCCGCGACGACGGCCTTGTCGACATCGGCCACCGTGGCGAGCCCGGACTCGACCATCCGGACCGCGGACAACAGGTAGGGCACCAGCAGGGCGTTGACGACGAAGCCGGAACGATCCGAACACCGCACCACCTGCTTGCCGAGCACTGTGGCGGCGAAGTGCTCGGTACGCGCGGCAGCGGCCTCATCGGTGACCAGCGTGGTCACCAACTCAACTAACGGCAGGACCGGCACCGGATTGAAGAAATGCAGGCCCAGCACGCGGCCGGGATTACCGGTGGCGGCGGCGATCTTCATGACCGGGATGCTGGAGGTGTTTGTCGCCAGCACCGCATCCGGGTCGGTGACGATCTCGTCGAGTCGGCTGAAGATGCCGGCTTTGATCGACTCGTCCTCGATAACCGCCTCGATGACCAATTGGCGGTCGGCCAGGTCGGTCAATGATGTGGTGAATCGCAGCTTGTCGATCGCGCCGTCGCGCTCACCCTCGGTGATCCTGCCCGCGCCGACACCGCGCTCCAGGGACTTGACGAGGCGTTCGCGGCCGGCGGCGATCAGCGCCTCGCCGGTATCGAAGACGATGACGTCAACGCCGGCCCGGGCGCACACCTCGGCGATGCCGCCGCCCATCTGTCCGGCACCGATGACACCGACGCGGTGGATCGTTGATTCAGTCACGTTTCACCTTTCGCGGGGCAACCTCTCATGGGCCGCCTTCGGGTGGAGCAACCCGTCACGGGTCTGGGAGGGCGAAGATCGCCGCGACCGCTTTGGTTTCGTCTCCCACCAGGTAGGTGAGGGTTCTGACGGTGCGGTCGATCAGATCAGGTCCGAACTTGTCCGTGGAACCGGGCGGGTACACGTGCGCGAGGATCTCCAGCTTGTCGCCGAGGGCGACCGCGGAGTCGTGCTCGATGGTCACCCGGGTCGGACCCGCCAGCAGCTCCGGGGCTGCGGCCGCAAGGTAGTCCTCGACGGCACCCCAGTAGACCGAATTGTTCACGTGATCGAACATGTCGATATCGGTGACGCGGATACCGAACTCGCGAATCTGCGTGGCGTCCTCGCGTGATCCGGCCTTGAGATAGGCCTTCCAGCGCAGCCGGTTCACGTCGGTGGTGCGTTGCAGACCCTCCATGAAGTCATCGGCGATGCGGCTGGGACCCTGGGTCTCCTGATTGAAATTGATCCAGAAGGCCTCCGACTCCATCAGCCCTCCCCGGCGTCCATCGATCCGCACCCGCATCTCGCACCAGCGGTTGGACGTACCCGAGCACCACCGGCGCATCCGCAGCATGTCCTGCCACTCGACCGGTCGGATCAGGTCCACCATGGTGCGCCGGACGATCCAGAGGGGGTGGGTGGCCTCGTAACCCATCTCCCGCAACTGATCCTGACCGATGTCCTGGATGTGGCGGCAGGCACCGTCGAATCGGAGTCGACCAGCGCGATCGACGTCGGCCATCCGCAGTGGCCACTGGAGTTCGAAGACATCGGGGTGCGGGTCGGGAACCGGCATTAGCGCCTTGGCCAGACCTTCGCCGCCCGGCGCGTCGATTCCCATGAATCCGGATCATGCCAAACGGCCTAGTGAATGCCAACCAGGGTGGCGGAAGGCTCACAGGTACGTGACGCCAAGCACGATCAGGGTGAAGAACACCGGCGAGAACGCCAGTCCGCCCAGAAATGCCGCCCGGGTCAGCTGCCCGCTTCGATACGACCGCCAACCCAGGTAGCCCAGCAGACCCGCGGTGAGCAGAAAGACCACCGAGACGACCAGGACCGCCGTGGACACCGAGGATGATCCGATCGCGATCGAGATACCGATGAGCCACAGGATGTGGCCGACCAATGCTCCGCCGACACCGGCGACAACCGCCGATCTCACGGAATCCGCATCAGAAATTGATCATGTGGCCGGTGAGGCCGTGGAAGCACTCCTGGAGTGCCTCCGACAGCGTTGGGTGGGTATGGACATTGCGCGCGAGTTCGTTGACGGTCAGATCCCACTTCTGCGCCAGCGTCAGTTCGGGAAGCAATTCGGACACATCCGGTCCGATCAGGTGTGCGCCCAGGAGTTCGCCGTACTTGGCGTCGGCGATCACTTTGACGAAGCCGACCGGGTCGGCCAGTCCGTGCGCCTTACCGTTGGCGCTGAAGGGGAATTTGGCGATCTTCACGTCGTGTCCCTCGTCGCGGGCCTGTTGTTCGGTGAGCCCGAAACTGGCTACCTGAGGCTGGCAGAACGTGGCCCGGGGCATCATCCGGTAGTCACCCAGTGTCAGTGTCTCGGCGCCACCGATGGTCTCGGCGGCCACGACACCCATCGCCTCGGCGACATGGGCGAGTTGCAACTTAGCGGTGACGTCGCCGATCGCATAGATGTTCGCCACACTGGTTCGCATGTGGTCGTCAACCGCGATGGCCCCGCGGTCGGTGAGGGCCACGCCCGTCGTCTCCAGTCCGAAGCCCTCTACATTGGGCGAGAAGCCGATAGCCTGCATCACCTTGTCTGCCTTCAGTTCCTCGGTCACCCCGTCCTTGCTGACGACGACGGTGACTTGCGTGCCGTCGTCGGTGATCGACTCGACCTTGGTTCCGGTGCGGATCTTCACGCCGAGTTTCTTGTACTGCTTCTCGATCTCCTTGGATATCTCGACGTCCTCGTTGGGCAGAGCACGGGGCAGGAATTCGACGATGGTGACATCGACACCGTAGTTGGCCATGAAATAGGCGAACTCCATGCCGATCGCACCGGCCCCGGCGATGATGATGGATCCGGGCAGTTCCCGGGTCAGGATCTGCTCCTCATAGGTGACCACATTGGCCGACAGTGCGGTGCCGGGAATAAGCCGGGTGCTGCTGCCGGTCGCGATGATCGCGTGGGAGAAGGTAAGGGTCTCGGTACCACCGGCGTTGAGTTCCACGGCGATGGTGCCGGCGTCGGTGAACCGCCCGTAGCCGTGCACCTCGGTGATCTTGTTCTTCTTCATCAGGAAGTGCACGCCGGCCACCCGGCCGTCAGCGACTTTGCGGCTGCGGTCGAAGGCGGCACCGAAATCGAAACTCGCCTGACCGCTGATGCCGAAAGTCTCAGCCTCCTTGGCGAAGATGTGTGCCAACTCCGCGTTACGCAGCAGGGCCTTGGATGGGATGCAGCCGACGTTGAGGCACACCCCGCCCCAGTACTGGGGTTCGACGATGGCGGCGTTCAGGCCGAGTTGGGAGGCGCGGATGGCGGCAACATAACCGCCGGGGCCGGCGCCGAGGACGACGACGTCATAGTGAGTCACGGACCTAGCCTATTACCGGCCCAATCACCGGGCGAGCGATCCATTCGAAGTAGTAGGCGCCGTGCAGTACGGCGGCCGCCGCAGTCGACGCGAGCGGAGCCGCCATCAGGGCGATCGCCAACGCCGTCACCTGCGGACGATGGGGTACCAGCGAGACGAGCAGGCTCGCCACCATGCAGATAACCAGGTATCCCAGGATGCCGAGTACCGGCACGGTTTTCTCCAGGGCGGAATACCACCAGTAGTAGAAACCCAGCCCCGCCACCGCGGACACCGCCCAAACCCCGACCAGGATGAGGGCGAACCTCCAGCGCTTCACGAACTCGAACGTTCCCGGTACTACGACGGGTTGCGCGGGTACTGAAGCAGTTTGAGCAGACGGCCGTTGCGCGAGCACCGGCACGGGGTGCGCGGACGGCCAGTCCGCGAGCACCGGCACGGGATCCGGGTTGACCGAACGCAGAAACGCGTCGGTGTCCTCACGTTCCATCTCGCTGAAAGCCTGCGGCACGGACGGCTCCGGGGCATCCTCGACCGCATTCTCATCGGCGTGGTCGGACTCGCACACCGCGGGCTCGGCCACCACGGGCTCGTACACCACGGGCTCGTACACCACGGGCTCGTACACCACGGGCTCGGCCACCACGGGCTCGGCCACCACGCTGCACCGCGGCTCAGCACGAAGGCTCGGCCACGGACTCGTACACCACGGGCTCGGCCACGGACTCGTACACCACGGGCTCGGCCACCGCGGGCTCGGCCACGCGGGCTCGTACACCACGGGCTCCACCACAGACTCGGTCACCACGGGCTCGGCCTCGACGGCCCGCAGTGGATTCGGATGCGGGCCGGTGTCGAAGATCGGGGCTGGGTGCGGCTCGGTGTTGTTCGGCGTCAGTGCGGCCTGGGAACCGGTGGTGAACATCGGCTCCAGGTCAGACCCGGTGCTGGGCGCGGACGTGCTGGGCGCGGAGGTGCTGGGCGCGGACGTGCTGGGGGCGGAGGTGCTGGGGGCGGAGGTGGTGTCAGTCACCGGAGACCACCTGGATCAGCAGCAGCACCGACAACCAACCCGGCGCCATCGCGAGGATGAAGGCGCCCAGTGCGGTGACCCAGCGCCGACCGGAGGCCAACACCAGCAGTATCCCGGTCAGGCTCGGAATCCCGACGACGAGCGCCACCACCAGATCGGGGCGGATATTGCCGTCGACCATTAACTTGGCGACTAAGGCGGCACTCTGCCCGGCTACGCAGCCGAGGAGTAGCGCGCTTGTGAGCAGCCATGCCCGAGGCAGGGGTATCACATACAAAACGATACGGCGCGGTTCGCCATCTGAGGTGCAGCGACCTCGGCGCGCCGAACAAGTAATTGTCAGACCGGCGGACGTGCGCCCCGCTCGTAGTCCGCGCCGGTCAGCAGGGCGGTTCCGGCCAGCAATTCCAGCTCCGCGGCGGTGAAAACCCGACCCCGGGTCAGGAATCGCAGGCCGTCGGGAGCCTCCAGGCTGAACCCGCCCCCGCGCCCCGGAACCACATCGATCACCAGTTGGGTGTGCCGCCAGGTCTCGAACTGCGAGCCAGAGATCCATACCGGGGCATCGCCGAGAACGCCGAGCAGTATGTCGCGATCGCCCACGATGAACTCGCCGTCGGGGTAGCACATCGGCGCGGACCCGTCGCAGCAGCCGCCAGACTGATGGAACATCACCGGACCGTGCCGGGACCGCAGGCTACCAAGCAGCTCAGCCGCCGCAGGGGTGATCAACACGCGGGGTGGTGGAGCCTGCGTGGCGGGCATGGGCGATCCGCCTCCTGCCGTGCGAACGTGGAACTCCGCGTCACAGTACCGTGTCCGACATGGTCGACGACCCGCATCTTTGGCTGGAAGACATCGACGGTGTCGAAGCGCTCACCTGGGTTCGCGCGCGTAACGAGACCACCGTCACCGAGTTCACCGACGCCCGCTTCGAGCAGATGCGCACCGAGGCGCTGGAGGTGCTGGACACCGATACCCGCATCCCCTATGTGCGGCGCCGGGGCGAGTTCCTCTACAACTTCTGGCGCGATGCAACCAATCCCCGCGGGCTCTGGCGGCGCACGACCCTAGACAGCTACCGCAGCGCGGCTACAGCCTGGGACGTGATCATCGACGTCGACGCCTTAGCCGCCACCGACGAAGAGAACTGGGTGTGGTCCGGGGCCGACGTCATCGACCCCGACCACACCCACGCGCTGATCTCTCTCTCCCGCGGCGGCTCGGATGCGACGGTGGTGCGGGAATTCGACATGGCGACACGGTCATTCGTGGTGGGGGGCTTTGAGCTTGCCGAGGCGAAATCCCGGATGTCGTGGGAAGACCCCGACTCCGTCCTGGTGGGAACGGATTTCGGTGCCGGCTCATTGACGGACTCCGGGTATCCGAGGGTATTGAAGCGCTGGCGACGCGGACAGTCGCTGAGCGAGGCGACGACGCTGTTCACCGGATCGCCGACGGATGTGATCGTCTCCGCCGCCGTGGACCGGACACCCGGCTACGAGCGCACCCTGGTCTACCGCGCCATCGATTTCTTCAACGACGAGGTCTACCAACTGCGTTCCGGGGAGCTGGTACGGATCGACGCGCCGACCGACTCCAGCCTGTCAGTCCATCGCGGGTGGCTGTTGATCGAGTTGCGCACCGACTGGTACACCGGTTCCGATGTGTATCCGGCCGGCTCGCTACTCGCCGCCGATTACGAGCAATTCCTTGACGGCACAGCTGAGTTGAGCGTGGTCTTCTCCCCGGACGAGCACACCTGCCTGCACCAGTACGCGTGGACGCTCGACCGGTTGGTGATGGTGACACTGGCCGACGTGGCCAGCCAAGTCGAGGTCGTCACCCCCGGAACGTGGGTCCGCGAGGCAATCCGGGGGGCCGGTGACGCCGATGCCTTCGCCAGCACGGTGATCGTCGCTGCCGACCACACCGGTAATGAGATTTTTCTGGACTCCAGCGGATTCCTCACACCTTCCCGACTGCTGCACGGCAATGCGAGCGAGGAAGTGACCGAGATCAAACGGGCACCTGCATTCTTCGACTCAACCAACATGACCGCCTCCCAACACTTCGCGACATCCGCCGACGGAACCTCCGTTCCGTACTTCGTCGTTGGACCGGCACCGGTCGGGCAGACCACCGGCGAGCAGAAGCGCGGGCCGACCCTGCTAGGCGGATACGGGGGATTCAAGGTGTCGCGGACGCCGGGTTACGACGGCCTACTGGGTCGACTGTGGCTCGCCCGTGGCGGCACCTACGTGCTGGCCAACATCCGCGGCGGCGGAGAGTACGGGCCGAAGTGGCACACCCAGGCGATGCGGGAGGGCCGGCACAGGGTCGCGGAGGATTTCGCCGCCGTCGCCGCCGACCTGGTCACGCGGGGAATCACCGACGTTGCGCGACTGGGAGCACAGGGCGGTAGCAATGGCGGCCTATTGATGGGGATCATGCTCACGAAGTTCCCGGAGTTGTTCGGCGCCCTGGTGTGTCAGGTTCCCCTGCTCGACATGAAGCGCTTCCACCTGCTGCTCGCCGGCGCCTCCTGGGTTGCGGAGTACGGCGATCCGGACAACCCCGGTGACTGGGAGTTCATCTCCGAGTACTCGCCGTATCAGAACATCGGCGCTACCAAACGGTACCCGCCCGTACTGGTCACGACGTCGACCAGGGACGACCGGGTGCACCCGGGTCATGCGCGCAAGATGACCGCGGCACTGGAGCAGACCGGACAGCCGGTCTGGTACTACGAGAACATCGAGGGCGGCCACGCAGGCGCGGCAGACAACGCCCAGACGGCATTCAAAGCTGCGCTGTGTTACTCGTTTTTGCACCGGACGTTGTGAGAGCCGTCAACGCTCACCCGCACTTGCCAGACCGGAGAGCAAGCCCACGATCACACCGACTATCACCAGTCCACCGCCGACGATCAGGGTGACGTTGAGCCACTGATGCATACTGCTCCGCGCGGTCGCCAGCATCACATCGGCAATGCGGCGGAGATTTTCCGAGCTCTCGTCAAGGGTGGCCACCAGGTGCCGTTGGCCGACTTCGATTGCTAACCAACCTGCGACACCGACCACCAAACCGCTAGCTCCCAGTGCGACCATGATCCTGCCCCGGCGCCGCGCGAGGATGAACGTCATCAGGGCACCCGCAGCGGCCAACACCGCCAATCCCACACTGATCCAGGGCGACCACAGTCCCGCAACCCGCAGAGATCCTGGCCGTAGGGTCTCAGATACGTTGCTCGCCAACGGAATCGGTAGTGACTTCGGCACGGTGATGTTGTAGTCGCGCATGGTCTGTGCAAAAGCGGAATCGGACAGCATCGGGGCAAGGTCAATGAATAGACGCCCCCGGGAATCGACACCGGAGGAGACGGTGTCGGTGAACAACCACTGGTGAGCGAACCCGTTGGCACGGGCGAACTGTGCGGGAAACGACGAACTTGCGGTGTAGGCGGCGGCAATCGCGCTGACGAACGCCGGGTCGGCTCCCGAACCAAGTCTGCCGACCTGAGCGGTCAACTCCGCCGCCATCGCTGCTTGGAGATCAGGATCCGCGGCGGCGGTACGGGCAAGTCCGGCATACCCCGCGCCGTCAACGAGATTGCTCTGCGCCCACAGTGCCGGTATCGCGAGCGCGAGAGCAACCGTCGTGAATAACCACATCAGCCCAGTCGCCGCGACCCGCACCACGTCCTCCTACCGGGACCTCCTACTGGGACCTCCTACTGGGACCTCCCACCGGGACGTGCCTCAGTCGGATGAGTGTGCGCGCCCCACGATCAAGGGGTCGGCCGTACCGACCACCGCATGATCCTTGTTGTCGTAGTCGAACTTACCCAGCACGTGGCGCATGGCGTTGATGCGGGCCCGCTTCTTGTCGTTGCTCTTGATGACCGTCCACGGAGCAGCCTCGGTGTCGGTCCAGGTGAACATGTCTTCCTTGGCGGCGGTGTAGTCGGCCCACTTGTCCAGCGAGGCCAGATCGGTTGGCGAGAGTTTCCACTGCCGGACCGGATCGACGTGCCGGATGGCGAAGCGGGTGCGCTGCTCGGATACCGACACCGAGAACCACAGTTTCGTCAGGCTGATGCCGTCGTTGACCAGCATCTGCTCAAAAAGTGGAGCCTGCCGGACGAATTCGGCGTGCTGCTTGCCGGTGCAGTAGCCCATGACGCGCTCAACACCGGCCCGGTTATACCAAGAACGGTCGAAGAGAACGATCTCGCCGGCCGCGGGCAGATGATTGACGTAGCGCTGGAAGTACCACTGGGTGCGTTCCTTCTCGGTCGGCTTCTCCAATGCCACGACCCGGGCACCGCGCGGGTTCAGGTGCTCCATGAAACGTTTGATGGTGCCACCCTTGCCCGCGGCGTCGCGGCCCTCGAACACGATGACATGGCGAAGATCATTGCTTTGGGACCACTTCTGCAACTTCAGCAGTTCGATCTGCAGTCGCCGCTTCTGCTCCTCGTACTCGTCGCGGGACATCCGGTGGTCATACGGGTAGTTCTCCCGCCAGGTGTCGACCGAGGTTCCCTCGGGGTCGATCAGGATGGGGTCGTCATCGTCATCGTCATAGACGGTGAAGTTCTCGAACTGTGTGGTCACGCCCGGGAACCTAGCCGCCCGCGGCGACGCGGGGGTTACCGGTCGGTGAACGCACGGTTTACAAGCGCAGACCGAGTCGACGCAGAATCACCGCGGCCACAGCCACCAGTGACGTCCCCAGCAATAGTGCCCCCAGCGAATCGGTGAAGTAGCCCACATCGACGGACTGCCCCGCGACCCCGAGAAGCACGAAACAACCCCGCCGCCACCATCAGCCACCGCCGCAGGGCAACCAAGGCTGCGAGAAAGATCCCGAGGCCCAGTCCCACCACCATCAACGTGGTCGGACTGCTGGGATACGCCGCCGCACCCTGTCCCGCCAGTCCACCGAAGAACCGCTGAAGATTCTCCGTCGCCCCGACCGACACCAGGGGAACCACCATGATCAGCGGCAGCAGCGCCCACAATCTGCGGTACAGCGCGGCACCCACCGCCGCGATCAGCAGGGCGGTGGCGGTGCGCGGGTCGGTCAACGACTGCAACCAGTGCAATGCAGAACCCTGGCTGGGCGGCGACCATGGGCCAGTCGGCACCGTGCCCTCGTGGGCAACGAAACCGAATGTGCCCCCCTGGGCAACGAAACCGAGCAGCACCATCAGCGGCATACCCACGAACGGCCAGCCCAGCAAGGTCCTGTCGATCAGCTTGTGATCCCTTCGGCGTCATCCACACTCGCGACGTAATGTGCTCCTATGAGCTATGACCTCGTCATCCGCAACGGTACCGTCGTCGATGGACTGGGCGGTGAACCAAGCAGGGGCGATGTCGCGGTGTCGGACGGCGTCATCGTCGCGGTGGGAACCGTTGATGCGCCGGGCGTCCGCGAGATCGACGCCACCGGACTGCTCGTCACGCCCGGATTCGTCGACCTGCACACCCATTACGACGGCCAGGCGATCTGGTCGGAGCGAATGTCACCGTCGTCATCGCACGGGGTGACCACCGCGCTCATGGGCAACTGCGGCGTCGGCTTCGCCCCCTGCCGCGCCGAGGATCACGAGGTGCTCGTCGACGTAATGGCCGGGGTCGAAGACATTCCCGGCGTGGTGATGACCGACGGACTGCCGTGGGACTGGGAGACGTTCCCGCAGTATCTCGACGCTCTGGAGGCGCGGCGCCGGGATATCGACATCGCGGCCTATCTCCCACACTCCCCACTGCGGGTGTACGTGATGGGCCGGCGGGGCGCGGACTGCGAACCCGCCACCGGTGAGGACCTGGCGTTGATGCGCAAGCTGGCGGCCGAGGCGATCGAGGTCGGCGCGCTGGGAGTGTCGTCGTCCCGGTTCGCGTTCCACAAGACCGGCAGCGGCGCGCCGATCCCGACCTACGACGCCGCCTACGAGGAGATCTCGGCGATCGTCGGCGGGGTGGCCGACGCCGGTGGCGGCCTCCTGCAGTTCATCCCGGACATTCCGGCGGGCGGCTATGAGCGCGTCCTGCAGCAGGTGTTCGAGGCGGCCACCGACGCGGGAGTTCCGGTCACGTTCACTCTGACCACCGGTAACTCCGGGGATCCGATCTGGCCGGGGGCGGTCAACCTGATCGAAAAGTACAACGCCGCCGGCGCGGAGATCCACGCTCAGGTTTTCGCCCGGCCCATCGGGCTGGTGATCGGCCTGGAACTGACCGCCAACCCGTTCGTGCTCTACCCCAGCTACCAGGAGATCGCAGACCTGCCGCTCGATGAGCGGGTGGCCCAGATGCGCAAAGCCGATGTCCGGGCGCGCATCCTGGCCGACAAGCCGGGCGAGGGACACCCGTTCATGTACTTCGCGCAGGCCTGGGAGTGGATGTTCCCGCTCACCGAGCCGGCGAACTACGAGCCGGCCGCCCAGGACAGCATTCTGGCCCGGGCGGCGGCCCGCGGGGTCAGCCCATTGGAAGAGGCCTACGACCGGTTACTCGACGACGACGGTCGGGCCATGATGCTGGTCGCATTGGCCAACTTCGAGAACAACTCGCTGGATACCGTCGGAGAGTTGATCCGCCGCGACGATGTGGTGCTCGGACTCGGCGACGGCGGCGCGCACTACGGGATGATCTGCGATGCGAGCTACCCGACGTTCGTGCTCGCGCACTGGGCGCGGGATCGGCCGTCGGGGCGACTGAGCGTCGCCGAGGCGGTCCGCCTGATGACCTCGGTGCCGGCCCGGGTATCCGGACTGGCCGACCGCGGGCGAATCGCTGTGGGCTACAAGGCCGATCTCAATGTCATCGACCATGCCGGGCTGACCCTTCATAAGCCGGTGATCACCTTTGATCTGCCGGCTGGGGGCCGCCGCCTCGACCAGACCGCCGACGGCTACGTCGCGACGATAGTCTCCGGCGAAGTCATCTCAGCCAACGGTGTGCCGACGTCGGCCCGCCCGGGACGTTTGATCCGCGGGCGGCAGCCTGCGCCTGCGGTCTAGCGTCCACCCCCGATTGTGGGCTCTGTGCACGCAACAACGAAGAAATTCGTGCATGCGGCCCACGGTCGGCATCAGATCGGGCAGCCGGCGGCGCGAAGTTTGCCTCGGATGCGCTCAACGAGGATCACTGGCCGGGCCAGCATCGCAGCGCTGACGCGCACGACTACCCAGCCAGCCGTCTCCAGCAATTCGGTACGTTCGATGTCCCACGCCCGTTGCTTGGCATCAGTCCAATGCTGAACGCCGTCGTATTCGACAGCTACCTTCCATTCCCGCCATCCCATATCGACGCGGATGTGGAGATCGCGAAACTCGATCTGAGTTTCGGGGGCGAAGTCCACCACGGACAAGGATCACCTCAGCTTGCTCTCCTGCGGAGATTCGGCACCGCTGTCAGTCACATCGAGGCGGTGCGCAGGCGCGAGACACCGCGTGCACCCCGATGCCGATCGGCCAGCATGCAAACCTCGCCGAGAGTGACGCCGGTGGCATGGAGGAGAGCGTCAATAATTGGGACGGCCTGCGGAATTGGGCGATTCCGGGCCGATATCGAACGCCGTCCGAGCCGGTGTCGTCGCGTTCAACCCGTCGACTTCACGCACTTCGTCGGCTTCCAGATCCCAAGAATGAACGATGATGATAGCGGGGGCGTGGCGATCTGCTCGAATGATCTCGGCCGGATCCCCGGCATCCAGCCACTTCGTGCCCAGCACTGCCGCAGCCGAGAGGCCGCCCAAGGTAGCGCCCGTGGATAGCCATGCGGCCCGCGCCCTTAACCGCGCAGTCAACTCGACGTCGCGGTGCAGGTACACGTCCCGGTAAATCGCCCTGTGATGCCGGGCAAGTCCGCGCCGGGTGAGTTCGCCGCGTTGCACCGCAGCACTGCCGATGAAGGGTTCCATGCGGACAAGCTCGCCAGGAAGTCTGACGAACGTGGGTGCTGTGCGCGGAAGTTCACGCCGATCTGTGCATAGTCCCCACACTGGGGACAATGAGCGCCCGGCCCTGTTGGGGCCGGGCACTTTTCGTCGGGGGACTTAGAAGTCCATGCCGCCCATGCCACCGGTCGGGTCGCCCGCGGGTGCGGACGCCTTCTCCGGCTTGTCGGCGACGACGGCCTCGGTCGTCAGGAACAACGCCGCGATACTCGCCGCATTCTGCAGCGCCGAGCGGGTGACCTTGACCGGGTCGGCGACGCCGGCCTTGAGCAGGTCCTCGTACTCGTTCGTGGCGGCATTCAGGCCGGTTCCGGACGGGGAGTTGCGCACCTTCTCGGCGACAACGCCCGGCTCCAGGCCGGCGTTGAAAGCGATCTGCTTCAGCGGTGCCTCGAGCGCGACGCGCACGATGTTGGCACCGGTGGCCTCGTCGCCGACGAGCGTGAGCTCATCGAGCGCCGGGGCCGCCTGCAGCAGAGCTACGCCACCACCGGCGACGATTCCCTCTTCGACGGCCGCCTTGGCGTTACGCACGGCGTCCTCAATGCGGTGCTTGCGCTCCTTGAGTTCGACCTCAGTGGCGGCACCAGCCTTGATGACGGCAACACCACCGGCCAACTTGGCGAGACGCTCCTGGAGCTTCTCGCGGTCGTAGTCCGAGTCGCTGTTCTCGATCTCGCTGCGGATCTGGGCGACGCGGCCGGCGATGGCCTCCGAGTCACCGGAACCCTCGACGATGGTGGTCTCGTCCTTGGTGACCACGATCTTGCGGGCCTGACCGAGCAGTGAGATGTCGGCGGTCTCCAACGAGAGCCCGACCTCCTCGCTGACGACCTGACCACCGGTGAGGATGGCCATGTCCTGCAGCATCGCCTTGCGACGGTCTCCGAAACCCGGGGCCTTGACGGCGACGGACTTGAAGGTGCCGCGGATCTTGTTGACGACCAGGGTGGACAACGCCTCGCCCTCGACGTCCTCGGCGATGATCAGCAGCGGCTTACCCGACTGAATGACCTTCTCCAGCAGGGGTAGCAGATCCTTGACCGTGGAGATCTTCGAGCTGACCAGCAGGATGTAGGGGTCCTCCAGGATGGCTTCCTGCCGCTCGGGATCGGTGACGAAGTATCCCGAGATGTACCCCTTGTCGAAGCGCATACCCTCGGTGAGCTCGAGCTGCAGTCCGAAGGTGTTGGACTCCTCGACGGTGATGACGCCCTCGTTGCCGACCTTGTCCATGGCCTCGGCGATCAAGTCGCCGATGGTCTGGTCACCGGCGGAGATGCCCGCGGTCGCCGCGATCTGCTCCTTGGTCTCGACCTCCTTGGCCGACTTCAGCAGCGTCTCGGTGATCTTCTCCACGGCCTTCTCGATGCCGCGCTTGAGTCCGAGCGGGTTGGCACCGGCCGCGACGTTGCGCAAACCCTCGCGAACCAGGGCCTGGGCCAACACGGTGGCGGTGGTGGTGCCGTCGCCGGCGACGTCGTCGGTCTTCTTGGCGACCTCTTTGACCAGCTCGGCGCCAATCTTCTCGTACGGATCCTCGAGCTCGATCTCCTTGGCGATGGAGACACCGTCGTTGGTGATCGTGGGGGCGCCCCACTTCTTCTCAAGAACGACGTTGCGACCCTTGGGGCCCAACGTGACCTTGACCGCGTCAGCGAGGGCATTGAGGCCCCGCTCAAGGCCGCGGCGGGCCTCTTCGTCGTACGCAATTATCTTGGACATTGCGAGGTGATTCCTCCGATTAGGCGGTGACACGTTCTTGGGTCGGGCCCAGTGCCCGCGACGGACGACTGCAGTTGTGTTCGGACTGCGGTCTCACCGTCCCGACCTAGCACTCACCGGTCGTGAGTGCCAACCTCATTCTTAGCACTCGACCATGCCGAGTGCAAGATTGTTCACCGACGGTGTGCCCCCTCCTCGACACGCGTCCGCGGCGCGGTCCACCGGATCGGGTTGCATTAGAGTCCGTCTCGATCTGAAAGTGAGGGCCGCGGGTGCAGGCAGTCGAGGCACCCGCCACCCGGGTGATGCGGGGCTGGCAACGGCGGGCTCTGGTGCGTTATCTGACCGCCAAGCCCCGGGACTTTTTACTGGTCGCCACCCCGGGAGCAGGCAAAACGGCGTTCGCCCTGCGGGTCGCCGCCGAGGGACTCGCCGACGGCACCGTGGAGCGAATCACCGTCGTGGTGCCCACCGAACACCTCAAGATCCAGTGGGCGGCGGCCGACGCGACCGCCGGAATCTCGTTGGATCCGCGTTTTTCCAATTCCAACGCCACCACATCGGACGACTACCACGGCGTCGTGGTCACCTATGCCCAGGTCGCCAGCCATCCGATGCGGCACCGGGTGCGCACCGAGAACCGGCGAACGTTCGTGATCTTCGACGAGATTCACCACGGGGGCGACGCCAAAAGCTGGGGCGAGGGCATCCGAGAGGCCTTCGCCGACGCGACCCGTCGGCTCGGACTCACCGGAACCCCGTTCCGCAGCGACGACAGTGCGATCCCATTCGTCACCTACTCCCCCGACGAGCAGGGCCTGTTGCGCTCGACGGCCGACCACACCTACGGCTACTCCGAAGCCCTGGCCGACGGGGTGGTGCGCCCGGTGATCTTCCTGGCCTACTCCGGGGAGGCCCGCTGGCGTAACAACGCCGGCGAGGAGTTCGCCGCCCGACTCGGTGAGCCATTGAGCGTCGAGCAGACGGCGCGGGCCTGGCGGACGGCACTGGATCCCGAAGGTGAGTGGATGCCTGCGGTTTTCGGTGCCGCCGACACCCGGTTGAGCCAACTGCGCGACGGCGGAATGCCGGATGCCGGCGCCATGGTGATCGCCTCCGACCAGACCTCCGCCCGGGCCTACGCCGCGTTGCTTACGACCATCACCGGCGAGACGCCGACGTTGGTGCTCTCCGATGATCCAGGATCCTCGGCGCGGATCGACGAGTTCACCACCGGCTCGAGTCGCTGGCTGGTGGCGGTGCGGATGGTCTCCGAGGGAGTGGACGTGCCCCGACTGGCGGTCGGCGTCTACGCCACCAGTGCATCCACGCCGTTGTTCTTCGCCCAGGCGATCGGTCGGTTCGTGCGCTCTCGGACGGCCGGGGAGACGGCGAGCATCTTCCTGCCGTCGGTGCCGTCGCTGCTGCAATTGGCCAGCGAACTCGAGGCGCAACGCAATCATGTGCTGGGCAAGCCGCACCGCGAGTCACTGGGTTTCGAGGACCTGGCCGAACCCCGTCGCAGCGAGCCCTGCGAGGCCGACAACGGCTTTGAGTTTCTCGGCGCCGACGCCGAACTCGATCAGGTCATCTTCGACGGCTCGTCGTTCGGTACCGCGACGCCGGCCGGCAGTGACGAGGAGGCTGACTATCTGGGCATTCCCGGCCTACTCGACACCGCTCAGATGCGAGACCTGTTACGCCGCCGCCAAAACGAGCAACTCGCGACGCGCTCTGCGGCGGGACTACCCGCACCGGTGTCCACCCACGGTCAACTGCGGGATCTACGCCGCGAACTCAATACCCTGGTCTCGGCGATTCACCATCGCACCGGCAAGTCCCACGGCTGGATTCACAATGAGTTGCGCCGGGTGTGCGGCGGTCCGGCGGTCGCGGCCGCCAACGGTGAGCAATTGGCCAAGCGCATCGAAAATCTCCGCACCTGGCGGAGCCCGTGAACGTCGCGCCGGCCGCTACAACCCCAGCAGCCCGGGCAGGCCGGCTACCGAGTCGATGACGTGATCGGGCTGCATCGCGAATTGATCAGCGGCCCAACGATCCACGGCCTCTTGGCGGAACTTGCCGGTGCGAACCAACACACCCGTCATTCCGACCACCTGAGCCGCCAGGACATCGTTGTTGAGATCATCGCCGACCATGAACATCTCCTCGGGATCCACGCCGAGTCGAGCGGCGGCCGCCAGGAAGCCCGCCGGTGCGGGCTTGCCGACCGCAGTCACCGGGCGCCCCGACGCCCCTTCCAATCCGATCACATACATCCCGGTGTCAACCCGCAGGCCTTCATCGGTCTCCCAGGCGGCGCTGCGGTGCATCGCCACCACCGGTACCCCGCGCGTCATCCATTCATAAACCAGGCTCAGCGTCCGGTGGTCGTATTCCCTTCCGGCGCCGCCGAGCAGGATCACATCCGGCATCTCGCCAGGTACCGGGTCGCTGATGATGTCCACGCCTGGCATGTCGGCCGTGATATCGCCGCTGTTGACCAGAAAGCAGCGCGCACCGGGATAATTCGCTCGGACATGGTCTGCGGTCAGTGACGCGGCGGTGATCACCTCATCGGGGCGCACGGTCATCCCGGCGGCTGACAGCGCGGCGGCGATCTGCGCGCGGGTCAGGGTCGTGGTGTTGGTGAGGTACGAACGTGCGACCCGATGCTCGTCGAGGGCCCGCACCGCCTGGGCGGCACCGTCAATGGGCCGCCAGGACGTCACCAGAACTCCGTCGATGTCGAACAGCACCCCGCCGACGGCCATGTGCAGAGATTAGGCCCACCGGGAGGGTGCGTATGTTCGTACCCATGACTTGGAATGAGAAAGACGTTCCCGATGAGAGCGGTCGGGTGGCGATCGTCACGGGCTCCAACACCGGCCTGGGCTATGACACCGCGCGGGTGCTAGCGGCCCGCGGGGCCCGGGTGATACTGGCGGTACGCGATACCGCCAAGGGTGAACAGGCAGCCGCCCGCATCCGGGGGTTGTCCGCGGGCGCAGAGGTGACGGTGCACAAACTGGATCTGGGCTCGCTAGCCTCGGTGCGCACGGCTGCCGCCGAACTAGGAGACGCCTACCCGCGGATCGACCTACTAATCAACAATGCCGGGGTGATGTACCCGCCGAAGCAGGCCACCGCAGACGGATTCGAACTGCAGTTCGGCACCAATCACCTGGGCCATTTCGCCCTCACCGGATTGCTGCTGGACAACATGCTCAACGTGGAGGGTTCACGGGTGGTCGCGGTGGCGAGCATCGCGCACAACATCCGGGCCAAGATCGACTTCGACGACCTCCAGTGGGAGAGCCGCCGCTATGACCGGGTGGCCGCCTACGGCCAGTCCAAACTGGCCAACCTGATGTTCACCTACGACCTTCAGCGCCGGTTGGCAGCGGCCGCAAAGACGAACGGAGCCAAGACCATCGCGGTGGCCGCCCATCCCGGCGTCGCGGCCACCGAACTGGTGCGCCACGTCCCCGGAGCCAGCCTGCCCGGTGTCAGTTGGCTGTCCGGCCGACTGCTGAATACCTCCGAACTCGGCGCACTGCCGACCCTGCGAGCTGCCACCGATCCTGCCGTGCGCGGCGGGCAGTACTACGGTCCGGACGGATTCAAGGAACTGCGCGGCTACCCGGTCCTGGTCACCTCCAACGCGCAGTCCAATGACAAGGCCGTGCAGGAACGGCTGTGGTCGGTGTCCGAGAAGCTCACCGGCGTCACCTATCCGGTGTAGCGGCGGGGGTCGGATGCGGGGGTCGAATGCGGGGGTCGAATGAAGGGGTCGGATGCGTAGCGTCGAGGAGCACCAGCGTGTCATCGCCCGGCTGATCTCACCGCGGCAGGCCGGTGGCGCGCCGTTGGCCGACGCGCTGGGCCTGGTGTTGGCCGACGACGTCATCGCCGGACTGTCCCTGCCGGTCTTCGACAACTCCGCGATGGACGGCTACGCGGTACGGGTCGAGGATGTCGCCGGGGCCAGCGCCTCTGAGCCGGTCAAACTGGTGGTGGCCGAGGATATCCCGGCGGGTCGCATCGACTCCCCCATCCTGGTGCCGGGAACAGCGCACCGGATCATGACCGGTGCCCCGATGCCCCCCGGTGCGACGGCGGTGGTTCCGGTTGAGCGCACCGACGGCAGAGTCGACACGGTCACGATCTCGGCGAGCGCGACGCCCGGACAGCACATCCGCCGGGCTGGTGAGGACGTCGCTGTCGGCACCAGGGTGCTCGACGCCGGCCGCGTCGTGACGCCGGCCGTGCTGGGTTTGGTGGCAGCCCTCGGGCTCGGGGAACTCCCGGTCATCGGACGCCAGCGGGTGTTGGTGATCTCCACCGGTTCGGAACTGGTGGCGCCCGGGGCCGCACTGCTGCCCGGACAGATCTACGAGTCCAATGCGATCATGCTCGCTGCGGCCGCACGGGAGGCCGGCGCCGAGGTGGTGGCGGTACTCACCTGCGACGACGACATCGAACGGTTCACGGCGATGCTCGACTCCTACGCCGACCGCGCCGATCTGATCATCACCTCCGGCGGGGTCAGC
Organism: Mycobacterium sp.; assembly: GCA_018401645.1. Classification (GTDB taxonomy): domain Bacteria; phylum Actinomycetota; class Actinomycetes; order Mycobacteriales; family Mycobacteriaceae; genus Mycobacterium. The sequence goes on from JAGYKK010000008.1 coordinate 99,757, forward strand.
GCGGGCGCCTACGAGGTGGTCAAGGACGCACTCGAAGGCGACGACGGGCGGGTGGAGTTCATCAAGGTCGCGATGCAGCCCGGGATGCCGCAGGGCGCGGGAACGGTCCACGACACCGCCATCGTGACGCTGCCCGGCAACCCGGTCAGCGCGCTGGTGTCCTTCGAGGTCTTGATCCGTCCGGCGCTGCGCGCCGCGATGGGTTTCCCGCAGCCGAACCGGCCGCTTCGCTTCGGCGTGCTGGCCGAGCCCATCACCTCACCGGCCGGTAAACGTCAGTTCCGCCGCGGCGTCTACGACCCTGACACCGGAATCGTCCTCAGCTACGGTCCGCCCGCCTCCCATCACCTGCGCTGGCTGGCGTCGGCCAACTGCCTGCTCGACATCGCCGCCGAGGTCACCGCACTCGATGCCGGCGATCGGGTGGAACTGTGGGACCTCTCCACGGATTTGACCGCCGACGTCCGCCCGTAGGATCACTAACCGTGGCCCGACGCCCCCGCTCAGCGGACGACACCGTGACGTCAGGACCGCAGCGACTGGTGGGCATTCTGCGATC
>JAGYKK010000080.1 GCA_018401645.1 Mycobacterium sp.
GCAGTCAGCACCCAGCCGGCGTCGAGGCCGACCGTCTCATCGGTGCCGGTCCGGATGAACTCAACCCGGCGCGCCCGGTCGGTCCCGATGATGCGCTGCGGTGTCAGCCGATAGGCCAGCCGGATACGTGGACCGCCCGTCGCCGCCGCAGCATCCGGCAGCGCGGCAAGGATCCGCAGTTTGGCAAGCGTGACGGGATCGGGGGTGATCGCGAGATCGCGGTGGACCAGATCGCGGTCTTCGGCGCTGAGCACCACATTCGCGCTGCAGGTCAGCCCGATCAGCTCCGGCAGGGTGAACGCGGACGCCCTGGGATCGCGGCGTGCGGCGACAACCACCTCACCTACAGCGCAGTGGCTCAACTCCTGCAGTGCGATATCGCAGATGTCCGTATGGGCGAGGCTTGCCGGGTCGGCGGTCAGGATCCGGGCGACGTCAAGCGCGACGTTCCCATTGCCGATGACCACCACTCGGTGGTGCCCCATTTCGACATCGCGCCGGGAAAAGTGCGGATGGCCGTTGATCCAGGCCACGAAATCGGTGGCGCTACCGGTTCCCGGCATACCCATGCCGTCGATATCGAGTCTGCGGTCCCCCGAGGCACCGACGGCGTAGAGTACGGCGTGATGGTGATCCAGCAATTCCGCGTGTGACACCTGTTGCCCAACTTCGACGTTGAGATAGTAAAAAAATCCGGCCTGGCGGCTCACCCTGTCGAACAGCCGGGTTATTGACTTGGTGCCCTGATGGTCCGGAGCCACACCGGCACGCACCAGTCCGTATGGGCTCGGCAGCTTGTCGAACACGTTGACCCGCACGCCACGCTGGGTGAGCAGTTCGTCGGCCGCGTACATTCCGGCCGGCCCAGATCCAACGATCGCGACGGTCAGCGGTGCCCTGCCATCGCGTACCCGTGGTGCTGGCAGTACCGGAGCAAGCTTGGGGATGAGCGGCAGCTTGCCTTCCGGGCGATTCGGATAGTAGGCGGCGTTGACCTCGATGAACGGCAACTGCTCGACCGTCAGGCGGGTGTCGGGCAGGATCGCGGAGACCGGGCAGGCACTCACGCAGGCCCCGCAGTCCACGCATGCCACCGGGTCGATGTGCAACATCTCGGCCGTTGCGAATCCCGGTTCGTCCGGACTGGGGTGGATGCAGTTCACCGGACACGCGTACACGCACGAGCCGTCGCCGCAGCAAGACTGCGTGATGACGTGGGGCACGCCTGCCTCAGGCGGCGGTCACGGCGTGCCGCCGTTGCGGCTCACTGCGAACCGGCTTGGCGGGCCACCGATCCTGCAGATACGCCAGACCAACCGGGCCGGCGGGCTCATCAACTCGGTGTCGTAGCAGAGCATGCGCACGTCGGCGAAAATGTCCCGAAGTAGTTCCCGGGATTCCGGTGCGCGGAAGAACAATTCCTTGCGGACCTGACGTGGTATCCCGAAATGGCGGAAGAAGCTGCGCGGCGGGACCAGGATCGCCTGGCTCAGCACCCGCATGATGAGCGGAACGTGCAGCGACAGCCAGAACCGTTGGCGCCGACTCAGGCGGGGAAGCCGCTTGCGCAGATACTCATGCGCAAAGGAGATGTGCCGGGCCTCCTCGGCCACATGGATGGCCATCACCTGTTCCATGATGGGGTGCAGGGACCGGCCGTCGCCACTCTCGCGCAACACCTCTTTCTGGGTGTGGTCGATGGGTTCCTCACCGGCGAGGACACCAAAGAAGAACGGGATCGGCAGCGGTCCGGCGAACAATGGGACCAACGGCGAAAGCCAACGCAGCAGTCGGGGCATTCCGGGCACATCGGCACCGATGCGGTTCACCATCTCCTGAAACATCATGGTGTGGTTGCACTCTTCGACGGATTCATGCAGCAGGTACCGGTATTCCGGGGAGCCGTTGGGCACCCAGAACGAGTAGTTCATCAAGCCACGGATGAGAATCGATTCGAATTGCAGGCCGACCTTGGCGACGTTCGCCTGGCGCCACTGACCGATCTCGATCTGCCGTGACACCGACTGTGCGCGATACCAAGGGTGCCGGCCCAGGGGGTCGGTCGCGGGAAGAATCCACCGCTCGTCCGCGGCGATGACGGCGAACTCCGGCGCATCCCAGTTGATATCGGTATAGGGATTGAAGTTGCGTCGTACCGAGCCTTCCGAGAGCGTGCTCAGCAGGTCGACGTAGGCGGTGTCATCCTGCACGTCCATGTTGCGGCGCCAGCGCCGGACCAACCGTGTTCTCGCCATGACCAGCCTCCCATTGAGGTTTACATCAGGGTGGTTAATGTCCAAAACAGTACTCTCGGCTTTCGCGCCTGTCCATCCCTTTCGGCGACGCCCCACGCAGACTGTGGCCGACTCGATTTCGGGAGCCGGGACCCCAACTCCTAGGCTTGCCGAATGGCTGACATCTCGGGGCTCAGGATTCCCGCCGACCTCTCACCGGCCGACGGCCGCTTCGGTTGCGGCCCGTCGAAGGTTCGCCCCGAGCAGTTGGCGGCGCTGAGCACCAGTGCCGCCGCCCTGTTCGGCACCTCTCACCGGCAGCCACCGGTGAAAAACCTGGTGGGCAGGGTCCGCACCGGGCTCCGCGAGTTGTTCCGCGCGCCCGAAGGTTACGAGGTGATTCTGGGCAACGGGGGCGCCACTGCGTTCTGGGACGCCGCGGCGTTCGGCCTCATCGATCAGAGGTCTCTACACCTGACTTTTGGCGAGTTCAGCGCGAAGTTCGCCTCGGCGGTGGCGGCCAATCCCTTCGTGGGCGAGCCGATCATCATCAAGGCCGACGCCGGCAGCGCACCCGAACCGCAGTCCGACCCGTCGGTGGACGCCATCGCCTGGGCCCATAACGAGACCTCGACCGGGGTCGCGGTCGGCGTGCGACGCCCCGAGGGAGCCGGGGATGCGCTTATACTCATCGATGCCACCTCCGGTGCCGGCGGGCTGCCCGTAGACATCGCCGATTGCGACGCCTACTACTTCGCGCCGCAGAAGAACTTCGCCGGTGACGGCGGGC
>JAGYKK010000081.1 GCA_018401645.1 Mycobacterium sp.
GCGCGGCCCTCCGGTAATCGGATGCAGCGCATCCGCGCGGCACACCGTGACGCTGTCGGCCAGGTTGTGCCGTGCCATCGCCAGCCGAACCTCGTCGGTATCGCTGCCCACCACCACGTCCGCGGTATCCCGCAGCGCGGCAAGTTCAGTGCCGATTGAGCAGGTCGCGTCATGGACGACCGCACCGGCCAGACGACCCGCCCGGTGCCGGGCGACGGCGGCGGTCGTGGCCTGCTGCAGGGCCTCGTCGGTGAACAACCAGTCGGATACCTCAGCCAGACCGGCGAACTTGCTCAGCGCCCGGCGACGCAGTCGCGCGGTCTCGACAAGGGGGGCTGCGCGTTGCCCGAACCGCTCCCGAATCGCGGCCACATCAGAGAGCAGGCTGGCATCCGTGAGGCTGTAGCCGGCCACCTCGGCCAACGCCGCCGCACCCACCCCGCTGGTCAGGTAGTCGACATCGGCGCGGGTGAAGCTCAGGACGGTTTGACCCCGGTGATCATGACGTTGTAGAACCAGCCCTTGGGCACTACGCGCCGCCAGACGTGGGAGTCGACCCACGACAGCGTCGTCCAACTCTTGAATGCGAATTGAGCCCATTTCCAGCCGAGTTTCCCAGGCGGCACCGTCGACTCGAAGGTGCGGACCGGCCAACCCAGCATCGCGGCGGTGAACTCCTCGCTGACGGTCCGGACCTCGACTGCACCGGCGGCCCGCGCCGTGCGCTCCAGGTCGGCGGGATCGAAGGTGTGCAGATCGACGATCCACTCCAGACCCGCGGCCCGGGAGTTCTCATCGAGTTCGGCCTGAGGGCGTCGCCAACTCTGTAACCCGGGCACCTTCATCGCGGCCACGGTGGCCTTGAAGGTCAGGTTGGCAAGCCTGCGTGCGTAGGCGTTGCCGACGGTGGTCGGCTCACCGGCGAATACGAGTCGGCCGCCGGGTTTGAGCACCCGGATCACCTCCCGCAACGACTTCTCCACATCGGGGATGTGGTGCAACACCGCGTGGCCGACCACCAGATCAAAGGTGTCGTCCTCGTAGGGGATTCTCTCGGCATCAGCGACCCGGCCGTCGACGTCGAGGCCCAGCGATAACCCATTGCGGGTGGCGACCTTCACCATGCCCGGCGACAGATCGGTCACCGATCCGCGTCGGGCCACCCCGGCCTGGATGAGATTGAGCAGGAAAAATCCGGTGCCGCAGCCCAGTTCCAGGGCGCGGTCGTAGGGCAGTTCACCGTTCGCGTCATCGCCGGCGATGGCGTCGAATCGGCCGCGGGCGTAGTCGATGCAGCGCTGGTCGTAGGAGATGGACCACTTGTCGTCGTAGCTCTCGGCCTCCCAGTCGTGGTAGAGCACCTGGGCCAACTTGGTGTCCTTGAGCGCCGCCGCGACCTGCTCGGCAGTGGCATGTGGATTCGGGGCCGGGTCTAGATCGGTCATGCAGGGCAGCCTAACGGCCCGCCGCCGGCGGCAAACACCTCGCCGTAGCACCGGGTCTGCGCTTGCGCATCGAGACCGGAATCGATGAGCGCCTTGGCGGCGGCCATCGCCGCAGCCGGGGTCTCGACGAACCGGACCGCCCAGGCCAGTGCGGCGTCATAGACGCCATCGGGTGCCACCAGTTCGTCGACCAGACCCAGTTCCAATGCCTCCTCGGCACCGACGAAGCGGCCGCTGAACACCAACTCCTTGGCTCGCCCGGTGCCGACCGCCCGAGCCAGGCGGGCACAACCACCGCCACCGGGCACCAGTGCCGCAAGGATCTCGGTGGCGCCCAACTTGGCGTTGTCGCCGCACACCCGCCAGTCGGCGGCCAGAGCCAGCGTCAGTCCCGCGCCGAGGGCATATCCGGTCAGCGCGGCGACGGTCGGCTTCGGGATCGCGGCGATGGCGTCGACGGCCTCGCGACGCACCCGGTCGGCCGCCTCGGCCTCGGCGCGATCCAACGTACGCAACTCGCCCATGTCGTCACCGGCGCAGAAAATCTCGTGACCACCGAAAATAATGACCGATGCGATGTCAGCGCGCCGGGACACCTCGGCAGCGGCGGCAGCCAGCTCACGCCAGGCCTGCCGGGTAAGTGCGTTGGTCGGCTCGCGGGTCAAAGTCACGGTGGCGACACCCAGATGGCGCTCGCTGAGGTGGACGCCGATGAACTCGGGCACTCTCAGCCCTCCCATTCCAGCTTGTTGGTCCGGCGCCGAGCCTCGTTGTAGCGCTCGCTATCAAAGAACTCGATCTCCCAATTATCCTGCACCACCGTCATTTTCGGCTGCACCCGGGCGATCTGCCGATCCAGCGAGAGCACCTCTGCGACAGTGTGCCCGGTCAGTGAGTCAAGTTGACTCCAGGTCGGCGGCAACAGGAGTGCCCGACCCTCGGCGAAATCCTCGATCGCCGCCTCCGGGCTGGCCCACGCCGCGTGGTCGGACTCAGTATTCTCTCCATCAGCCCGCTGACCCTGTGGCAGAGCCCCGACGAAGAAATAGGTGTCGTAGCGGCGGGTGCGCTCCTCCTCGGGCGTGACCCAGTTCGACCACGGCCGCAACAGATCCGCCCGCAGCACCAGACTCTCGCTACGCAGGAAGTCAGCGAAGGACAGGCTGCGATCTTCCAGTGCTGCGCGGGCCTGGTGATAGGCCGAGGCGTCGCTGACGATTCCGTCGGGGTCGTTCGCCGGGCCGGCGAACAGGACGCCGGACTCCTCGAAGGTCTCCCGGGCGGCCGCGCACACCAGCGCCTCGGCCAGGTCGGCTTGGATCCCGAAGCGCTCCGCCCACCAGGCCGGATCCGGCCCGTACCAGGCGCGGTTGCCGGCCAGACCGGCCTTCTTTG
>JAGYKK010000082.1 GCA_018401645.1 Mycobacterium sp.
CGACCTCGCCGCCATCAACGAACCCGGTGGCTGCGTGGTAGCCGGGCCGCAGGACGCGATTCGGGAATTCACCGATCGGGTGGCGGCCCAGGGCATCCTGGCCCGGCGAGTGCGCACGTCGCACGGATTCCACTCACAGTCGATGGACGCGGTCCTCGCACCGTTCTCGGAGTACCTCGCGACCGTCACACTGCACGCGCCGAAGATTCCGATGCTGTCCAACGTGACCGGCACCTGGATGACCGACGCGGAGGCCACAGATCCCAGTCGGTGGGCCCAGCACATCCGTTCCACCGTGCGGTTCGCCGACGAACTTGACGCACTCCTCGGTGATTCGCTCCGGGTGCTCGTCGAGGTGGGCCCCGGTGGGAGCCTGACCGGATCCGCCGTTCGTCAGCCGGGTTGGTCCGAAACGCATCGCGCGGTGCGCATGATGCGGCATCCGTTGCAGAGCAGAGATGATCGCGACGCCTTTCTGCTCGCGCTGGGCCAGCTGTGGTCGGCCGGTATCGACGTCGACTGGACGGTCCTGCACGGCGATCATGCCCAGCGTGTGACGCTGCCCGGTTACTCCTTCGCGCGGCAACGCCACTGGATCGACCCTGTCGCCTTTGCGCGGCCGTCCGCCGCTGATGCGCCGACCCGCATCGCAACCGGCGAATCGCAGGCAGCGGACCGCAAAAGCGGGAGCGCCGCGGACGCCCGCTCTCAGATGCAGGCGACACTGGCGGGGATCTGGACGCAGTGTCTGGGCGTCGCGTCGGTGGCACCGGGCGACAACTTCTTCGAGCTCGGCGGTGACTCACTGCTGGCGATCGGCGTGGCGATGACCGCATCCCATCAAGGCCTGGAGCTCACGCCGCAGGACCTCTACGACCACGCCAGCCTGGCCGCACTCGCCGACACCCTTGTCGCCCGGTACGGATCCGGCAGCCTGGCAAGTCAGGACACGAGCGATCTGAGTCCTCCGGTTCCACCGAACATCCTGCGATTCCTCGAGGGCGGGTTGGTCGAGGCGGGCAGCTGGCGGGTGCCACTGGTCTTGCGGACCGGGTCGAGCGTGAGTTCGGACGATATTCGGGCTGTGCTGACCACCGTGATCAACCATCATGACGTTCTACGGATGCGGGTCAGCAAACGGGCGGGGATCTGGGAACAGCAGATTAGCGAGCCGGGTGAATTCACTGCTCTAAAGGAAGCCTCGTTGCCTGCCGGTGTCGGACCAGGCACGCCGCAGGAGCATGACGCGCTCACTGCAATGATCGCCGAAACGGTTGCAGGACAAGACCTCAGCAGTTTGCCGTTGACGGCCACCCGCGTCGTAGACGCCCAGGGCGAATCACGATTCCTGGTTCTCACGGTGCACCAGATGATCTACGACGCAACCTCGCGTGATGTGTTGGCCACCGACCTGTTGACCGCATTCGGCCAACGGCTCGCCGGTCAGGACATCGCATTGGAACCGGCCACCGCGACCTGGCGGGAGTGGTCACAGCGATGTGCCGCCCTGGCCACACATCCTGCAGTGCTCGACAGCCGGAACTACTGGATGGATAACGCCGCAAAGGCGACTGTGCGACTGGCTGGCCTCGACACTGGTGCCGATACCGCCGGTGCGCCGCATGCGGGCGATCTGAGGAAACTGGCGACTGCGCTGACCCCCGAGCAGACCTCGCAGTTCGACAATGCCCGCAGACTGTTGCAATCCTCCATCGACGAGATCCTGTTGGCTGCGCTGGCACGCACCATCGCGGTGACCGTTGGCGATGGCCTGGTTTCCGTCGACCTTGCCGGCACAGGGCGAGCGGTCTTGCGCCCAGATCTCGACTTGCGCAGGACAATCGGCTGGTCCTCCACGATCTATCCGATTGCGCTGCCCTGTATGGATTCTGCGGGAGCCAGCGCGCCACAACTGCTCAGCGAAGTCAGCCGGACCCTCGATGCCGTACCCCACCACGGCATCGGGTACGGACTGCTGCGGTATCTGCACGCACCGACCGCGGAGGTGCTTGCGGCCGCCAGCCCTTCGGATATCTTCGTCTCCTACCTGGGCATGATTCCTGAATGGCAGGAGAGCGATGCGCCGGTGCAGTTCGACGGCGAAAACGGGCTGGCGATCCGGGAGACCCTGCCCGGACTGGGCCACCCGCTCGAATTGAGGGCTTACCGGCACGGTGGCGAACTGCACATGGACTGGTGGTACGACTGTCGGCGAGTGCGCAGCGGCACGGCCGAGGCGCTCGCCGAACAGTTCCCCGCCATCCTGATCGAATTGATCGGTGAAGCGGTTGCGGGTGGTGAGGACAGCAGCGACGACGAGGATGAGGACGAGGCTCTCGCCCTGGTGGATCTGTCGGCAGCCGTTCTCGACGACGACGAGTAGGTAAGGAAGCGATGTCGGAGTCCGGCAAAGGCGTGGACGTCCAAGGCGTCGGCAAGTCATTCGGTTCAGTGGCCGCACTGCGCGACATCTCCTTCGATGTGGGCCGCGGTGAGGTGGTGGCGCTGCTGGGCCCCAACGGTGCCGGCAAGACGACAACGGTGGAAATCTTGTCGACGCTGACCAAACCGGACCGTGGCCGTGCCTTGGTCGCGGGTCATGACGTGGTCTCCGACCCGGCGATGGTGCGCCGATCGATCATGCTTACCGGCCAGCATGTCGCGCTCGACGACATGTTGACCGGATACGAGAACCTGGTGATGTTCGGGCGGCTCCAGGGACTCAAGAAGGCCCCCGCTCAGGCGCGAGCACGTCAACTCCTCGGCGAGTTCGATCTGGAGAAAGCGGCCGGCCGCCGGGTCGCGACCTACT
>JAGYKK010000083.1 GCA_018401645.1 Mycobacterium sp.
ACGGCACCGCAGGGTGGGTCCGGCCGGTTGGCCGAGATACCGGAAGACCCCTGCGGTGTCGTTGCAGGAACCCAATAGTCACATTGCTCCCAATAGTCCGTGTCGCAACGCTGGCATCAGCCGTCGCATACGTAACATCGCGGTGTGCCGTCCCGTCGACCAGTACCGACGATTCTCTTCACCGCCATCGCGGCGACCACGATGCTGGTGCCGCTGGCTGTCAACGGCAGTACCGAGCAACACCAGGCGCCCACCGCCGACGACACCATCCTGGTTCAGCAACCGCTGGCCGGAGTGGGTGGCGGGGAAACCATTCGCGAAATCAGTCAGGCGACCCCATTCTCGATGGTCGCGTTAACCGGCAACGATCTCTCCGGCACCGCGGCACGGGTGCGGGCCAAGCGCCCCGATGGATCGTGGGGGGCCTGGTACCACGCACACAACATGCACCCGAACACCAACGGCACCACCGCCACCGGGCCGCACGGCACGGATCCCGTGTTCGTCGGCAGCACCACCTCCGTTCAGATCGCGGTGATTAGACCCAGTGATGCCCCGGTGACGGTGGCCCCGACGGAGACCGGCCTCGACGCGGGCCGGGAACTCGGCTACGTACCGGCGAACACCGAGTGGTCGATCGCGCAGAATCTGTCCGCCGTGCTGATTACGCCCCCGCAGTCTCCGGTCGACACTCAGTGGACACCCCCTACTGCGACCCTCGGCCCAGGGCAACCGCCCAACATCATCAGCCGCGCCCAATGGGGTGCGGGTACCAGCATGCGGTGCGGTGGACCCTCGTACGGCGACGGTATCCGCGCGGCGGTCGTGCACCACACCGCGACCGGAAACGACTACGCGCCACAGGACTCGGCGGCGATCATCAGGTCGATCTACGCCTATCACACCATGACGTTGGGATGGTGCGACATCGCCTACAACGCCCTGGTGGACAAATACGGTCAAGTTTTCGAGGGCAGAGCCGGCGGGATCACCAAAGATGTGCTGGGCTCCCACACGGGCGGTTTCAATCGCGACGTGTGGGGGGTGTCTCTGATTGGTGACTTCGAAGAAGATCCTCCGACTGACATTATGGTCAAAACGGCTGGCCGTTTACTCGGCTGGCGGATGAGCCTTGACCGCGTGAATCCCCTGAGCACCGTTCAACTGAAGTCCGCCGGCGGACAGCACACCGTGGTTCCCGGCGGCAACTCAGTGACCCTGCCCGAGATCTTCGCTCACCGTGATGTTGGAAACACCGAGTGCCCGGGTAGAGCCGCCTATGCCGCACTCGATGAAATCCGCCTGCTGGCCGCCGGATTCGACCGCCCGCCCGACGTCATGGAAGCCCTCCGGGGCGGCGCCATCCTGGATCGCTGGGAAGCCGACGGCGGCCCCGTCAGCCCTCTGGGCCTGCCCACCTCGCCGGAGGCCTTCGGTCAGGGCGGTACGCGGTATGCGACCTTCGAACGCGGCGCCGTGTACTGGTCACCGCCGACCGGCGCCCAACCGCTTACCGGCGCCATTTACGAGGCGTGGGCTTCGCTGGGGTATGAGCTCGGCGTCCTCGGTCTGCCGACCAGTGGCGAGATCGCCGAGCCCGAATGGATCGTGCAGAACTTCCAGCACGGCACCCTGAACTTCGATCGGCACACCCGCAACGTCGTTCGGGTCATCGACGGCGTCACCCTGCTGATGCCACCCACACCTCTCGAGGGACCGCCGACGCAGTTAGAGCGTTTCAGCCCCGTCCGGCCCATCAGCTGACAGTCCCGTGACGCCCATCGACCCGCTACCGGGGGTCACAGCGAGCGGCGCGCCAACGAGGACCCCTTCCATCGCACCATCATTGGCGACCAGAAGCCCACGTCCGGGCGGCAATTGGGCAGCGCTGGTCCTTCCGAATACCTTGACCGCCTGCGGATCGTTGTCCATGAAGAGCGTCGGCGCGCGGGAACCGGTGAGCTTTTGAATAAAGGGATTCATCGCCGCGACGCCTGCCCAGTTGCCCGGGAGTCGGGTGGCGAAGATATGCAGGCCCGTCTCGCGCCCCCGTTCGATCAGGTCCCACAGCACAGCGGTGGCAGCCGGGCGTCCCAGTACTCCGTTGGCCCGCAGTTCGTGCTCGTCGTCGATGAGAACGAAATGATGCGGACCGGTCCATGCCGGCCGGATCAGCAACTCGTCCTGCGTCAGGCCCGACGGCGGCAGCCGGTCGCGGACGATCTCTGCCACCTCTGCCAACGTCTCATCGATGCCGTCCGGCGTGTAGGCGTAAGCACGCACACTGGGACCCGTGATCCTGCCGATCAGAGTGGTCTTCGGATCGATGATCGTGATCTGGGCCTGTTCAGGGGCTAACCGCGCCGCAATCGCCTGACCCAGAGCGGCCAGCGCGGTGGTCTTGCCACAGCCCTGCCGCCCGACAACCAGCAGATTCGGTACCCGGCCGGTCTCCAGCACCACAGGTTGTAAGGCATTCTCCCCGATCGCGAACGGAATGTTGAGCGCCTCGGCCTCCCCATCGGTGGTGGAGTGACTGCGAAGAATGTCAGCTAGTTCCATGCGCTCCGGCAGCCTCGCCAGCTTCTCAACCTTGCCGGCTCCGGTCTGATCGCCGATCACCGCACCGATCCCGCGGGTGCCGATCCGCTCCCCGTCCAGACCGTGGATCTCAGGCAACCCGATCAGCAACTCGTGTCCCGCTCGCGTGATGCCGAACCCCGGCCGGTCGAGGGTCTGTCGAGGGGTCGCTCAGCGTCATC
>JAGYKK010000084.1 GCA_018401645.1 Mycobacterium sp.
ACTGTCTCGGCGTCGACCTCGGACTCCCCGCGGCCGCAGCCGCGTCCCGGTGATGTGAAGATCAGCTGATGGCCACGACGATCCTCGACGATCTGGCTCAGCGTGATCTCATCGCTCAGTCCACCGATATCGACGCACTCGCCGCGGCGGCCGCGCAACCCCCGATGACCGTCTACGCCGGGTTCGACCCGACGGCGCCGAGCCTGCACGCCGGAAATCTGGTGCCGCTGCTGACCCTGCGACGCTTCCAGCGTGCCGGTCACCGGCCGATCGTGCTGGCCGGCGGGGCGACGGGCCTGATCGGGGATCCACGCGAGTCCGGCGAGCGGGCCGTCAGCAGTGCCGACACCGTCGCGGCGTGGTCGGAACGGATTCGCGGTCAACTCGAGCGGTTCGTCGATTTCGACGATTCACCGGCCGGGGCCATCGTGGAGAACAACCTGACCTGGACGGCGCCGCTGAGCGCGATCGATTTCCTGCGCGAGGTCGGTCGGCACTTCTCGGTCAACGTGATGCTCGACCGCGACACCATTCGCCGGCGCCTGGACGGCGAAGGCATCTCCTACACCGAATTCAGCTACCTGCTGCTGCAGGCCAACGATTACGTGGAACTGCACCGGCGGCACGGCTGCTCGCTGCAGATCGGCGGTTCCGATCAGTGGGGCAACATCATCGCCGGTGTGCGTCTGGTGCGTCAGAAGCTCGGGGCGAGCGTGCACGCCCTGACGGTCCCGTTGGTCACCTCCGCCGACGGCACCAAGTTCGGCAAGTCCACCGGGGGTGGCAGCCTCTGGCTGGACCCCGAGATGACCAGTCCGTACGCCTGGTATCAGTACTTCATCAATACCGCCGACGCCGACGTCGTGCGGTATCTGCAGTGGTTCACCTTCCTGAGTGCCGAGGAGGTCGCCGAGTTGGCTGACGCCACCGCCCTGCGTCCGCACGAACGGTCCGCGCAGCGCCGCCTGGCCCGTGAACTCACCACCCTGGTCCACGGCGCGGCCGCCACCGAGGCCGTGCAACATGCCTCTGGCGCCTTGTTCGGGCGCGGGGAACTCAGCCTGCTCGACGAGGCGACGCTGGCGTCGGCACTGCGGGAGACCTCGGTCGCCGAACTGGCGCCGGGCCACCCGGACGGCATCATCGACCTGCTGGTGGCGACCGGTCTGTCCGCCAGCAGGGGCGAAGCGCGGCGCACCGTCGGCGAGGGCGGGGTGTCGGTCAACAATGTCCGGGTTGACAGTGAGACCTGGGCGGCCGACGCGGCGGACTTCCTGCACGGGCGTTGGCTGGTCCTGCGGCGCGGTAAGCGCAACGTCGCCGGGGTGCACCGGGTCGGATAGCGGGGTTTGGTCCGGTGTCAAAAACCTGGAACAGCAGTGGATTTGACTCGCTGTCCACCGTGACGTAGCTTATGGAGGTCGTTGCGACGCGGTTCGTCCGCAGAGCGCGGCGGCATCCCTAGGGAATGAATCCGGGTTTCGGATCGTTCTTACTGTCCGTACTACGAATACGCGGTTTTCACCGCGGGTTGGTTGCGCGGCCGGGCATGGATGTCAGGTGTGTTGTTTGAGAACTCAATAGTGTGTTTGGTGGTTTTTGTTTGTTGTTTGTTTTTGTTGTGCTTTGGCTCCCCCGGGTCAGGGTGTGACTTTTTTTGCCAAGGTTTTTCTTGGTTGCTTGGTCAGATTTTTCTGATTCGGATTCGCCTGGCCTGTTGGTTGGGTTGTTTTTGTTTGGAGAGTTTGATTCTGGCTCAGGACGAACGCTGGCGGCGTGCTTAACACATGCAAGTCGAACGGTAAGGCCCTTCGGGGTACACGAGTGGCGAACGGGTGAGTAACACGTGGGTGATCTGCCCTGCACTTCGGGATAAGCCTGGGAAACTGGGTCTAATACCGGATATGACCTCTGCCTGCATGGGTGGGGGTGGAAAGCTTTTGCGGTGTGGGATGGGCCCGCGGCCTATCAGCTTGTTGGTGGGGTTAAGGCCTACCAAGGCGACGACGGGTAGCCGGCCTGAGAGGGTGTCCGGCCACACTGGGACTGAGATACGGCCCAGACTCCTACGGGAGGCAGCAGTGGGGAATATTGCACAATGGGCGCAAGCCTGATGCAGCGACGCCGCGTGGGGGATGACGGCCTTCGGGTTGTAAACCTCTTTCACCAGGGACGAAGCGCAAGTGACGGTACCTGGAGAAGAAGCACCGGCCAACTACGTGCCAGCAGCCGCGGTAATACGTAGGGTGCGAGCGTTGTCCGGAATTACTGGGCGTAAAGAGCTCGTAGGTGGTTTGTCGCGTTGTTCGTGAAATCTCACAGCTCAACTGTGGGCGTGCGGGCGATACGGGCAGACTGGAGTACTGCAGGGGAGACTGGAATTCCTGGTGTAGCGGTGGAATGCGCAGATATCAGGAGGAACACCGGTGGCGAAGGCGGGTCTCTGGGCAGTAACTGACGCTGAGGAGCGAAAGCGTGGGGAGCGAACAGGATTAGATACCCTGGTAGTCCACGCCGTAAACGGTGGGTACTAGGTGTGGGTTTCCTTCCTTGGGATCCGTGCCGTAGCTAACGCATTAAGTACCCCGCCTGGGGAGTACGGCCGCAAGGCTAAAACTCAAAGAAATTGACGGGGGCCCGCACAAGCGGCGGAGCATGTGGATTAATTCGATGCAACGCGAAGAACCTTACCTGGGTTTGACATGCACAGGACGTGCCTAGAGATAGGTATTCCCTTGT
>JAGYKK010000085.1 GCA_018401645.1 Mycobacterium sp.
GTGGGGACTGTCAATGGACATCTGAAACTGCCCGTGGGCGGACATGGGAACTGCCTGTAGGTGGCCAATAAGAACTGCCCAGTGGCGGACATGAATCTGCCCATGAGGGGGTGTCCGCCACCGGGGTGGATCTGGTCAGGTCAGGGGTTTGACTCCTTTCCCATGGAGGGCTTGGGCCAGGCGGACGGAGTCGCCGCTGGTTTGGCACAGGTGGGCGTGATGCAGCAGTCGATCGACGGTGGCGGTGGCCAGCGTTTTGGGCATCAGTTCATCGAAGCCGCTGGGGTGCAGGTTCGACGAGACCGCCACCGACTTGCGTTCGTAGGCGGCTTCGACGATGCGGTAGAGCCCTTCGGCGGCATCGGCTCCGACGGGAAGCAGTCCGACGTCATCGATCACGACGAGTTCGGCACGCACGATCTTGGCCACCGCTTTGCCCAGCGAATCATCGGCGCGATGGGCTCGGACGAGGACTCCGATCTGTTCGAGGGTGAACCACGCCACTGGCATCCCGGCTTCGATGACCCTTTGCCCCAGCGCTTCCAGGAAGAAGGTTTTGCCGGTGCCGGCGGGCCCGCAGACCACCAGGTTCTCCCGGCGGTGAACCCATTCCAGGGTTTGCAGGGCCTGTTGGGTGGGCAGCGGGATCGATGAGGAGCCGGGATCCCAGGCATCGAAGGTCTTGCCGGTCGGGAATCCGGCGGCTTTGCGCCGGGAGGCCAGCATGGAACGCGCGCGCCCGGCGGCTTCCTCGACCAGTAGCGCCTTGATGACTTCGGTGGGGTCCCAGCGTTGGGATCGGGCGGTGGCCAGCACGTCCGCGGCGATCGCCCGGGCATGGGGCAACCGCAGCCCCCGCATCAGCGATTCGACGTCGGCGGGCAGCTGCGGGGTGATTGTGGTGGCGCTCATGCGATGCCCGCCTCGTCGGTGTCGATAATGCTGCGGCCAAACAGGTTCCACCCGCTGGTGCCCTGGGCCAGGGAGGTGTTCTCGGCGGCGCCGCGGCGGGTGGGGTCCATGCCTTTGGCGGCCAGGATGGAATCGAGATCGCCGGTGGCGAAGCGGCCGTGCACGGCCGCATGTCCGAGCGCCCAGTCGACATCAGCGCGGTCGGCCAGGACCGACAGTTCCACGGCGTGGGCCATCTTCTGCACGATGCGTTCGGTGCCCACGGCGGCGGCTTCTTTGAGCCATACCGCCGCTCCGGGCCCCAGTGCCAGGAAGGACTGCTCACTGGCGGTCCGGGCTCGCACACGGTAGTCCCCGGGGATCTTGTCGTGGTGGTCGGGGAAATGGGCGTCGTCGATAGCGGGGCTGCCCGGGGTGGTGCGCCGGTGCCGGGCCACCTCGACCGGACCGCCGTCATCGAGGGCGCAAATCACCACCTCGTCGGTGCCACCGTGATGGCGGATCCACACGCTCTGGCCCAATAGCGTTGCAGGAAGGGAGTATTGGCAGTGCTCGAAGGTCACCATGGGGGTGTTGTCGGGCACCCGGCGGGTCACCCCCAACGCGGCGGTGTGCGGCAGGTCAGGGATCGCGTGCAGGGCGGGGCGCTCGGCGGTGAGCATCTCGGCTGGTCGGCGGCCGGTGGTGCGGTGCACGCGGGCGTTGATCTCGGCGGTGAACGCCGCACATGCCGCCTCGACTTCGGCGAACGAGTCGTACTGGCCCAGCAGGTTGGCATCGGTGGGCACGATGTCGGCCTTGGCGAGCTTGACGGCGTTCTCCACTCCGCCTTTGCTGGCCGGGTCGGCCGGTTCGCAGGTCAGCACCGAGATGCCGTAATAGCGACCGAAGGTGACCGCGGCGCGGTTGCGGACCGGGACTCCGGCGATGTGCCCGGTGGTGACGGTCTTCTCGTTATCGGTCAGCAGGTAGGTCGGTGCGCCCCCGATGATGCGGAAGATCCGGTCCAGGCCGGCGAACACACTGGGGGCGGTGCGGTCGCGCAGCGCGATCACCACCCGGTAGCGACTCCACGCCAGCCACGCCACCAACAGCACGACCTTGGCGCCGCCGACCCGGGGGCCGTCGGCGAAGTCGTACTGCAACCACAGCCCCGGCTCGGTGATCCACGGCCGGTGCACGCGCGTGTTACCCAGTCGCCATTGCGCTTTCACTTCAGCCACTGCCCGCCGGGTGGTCCGATCGGTGCCGGTGTATCCCAGCGCGACGAGCTTGTCGTGGGCCTTGTCGCCGCGGATCTTGCCGTTCGAATCGGTGACCCAGGTCTCCAGCAGGTCGCGCCAGTCGTCGATCATCTGGGCCCGCCGGGTCGCTGGCGACAGCCCCGCATCGCGGTCCTCGACTGCTTTCTTCACCGTGTGGTGCGAACAGCCGCACAGCTCCCCGGCGGCGCGATAGGACCCGGTCAGGTCGTAGGCATTGAGTATTTCCATGAGTTCTCCATCAGACTTCACGTAGGTCTCTCCTGTGATTGTCGAGTCGACTAGGCATCGACATCGAAACCGCAGGAGAGGCCGCCACGGCGCTGACGCGCCGGGCGGGATCAGGTAGGTCCGGGCAGATTCATGGCCGCCAGCGGGCACTTACGTGTCCGCCAGTGGGCAGAACTTATTGGCCACGAATGGGCACTTTCATGTCCGCCTACGGGCAGTTTTTCATGTCCGCCGACAGGGGACTGGGTCAGCCGC
>JAGYKK010000086.1 GCA_018401645.1 Mycobacterium sp.
CCCTGGCCCCCGACGCCTCCCTCCTCTCTTTCCGGGCCGAGGCCATCGAGACCGAACTCGCGCCCGGCGGCGTCGGGGCTTTCCTGGCGTGGGGCGATCCGTCGCTCTACGACAGCACTCTGCGGATCCTCGACGACGTGGCCCGCCACGTCGAGTTGCGCTATGACGTCATTCCCGGGATCACCGCCGTGCAGGCGTTGACGGCGCGACACCGCATCCCGCTCAACGACGTGGGGGAACCGGTGCTCATCACCACCGGACGGCAGTTGCGCAGCCACGGCCTATCCGGGTCGGCGGTGGTGCTGCTCGATGGGGACTGTGCTTTCCTCGGCTGCGCGCCGCAGACCAGGATCTGGTGGGGCGCCTACCTCGGGTCACCCGATGAGCTGCTGGTGGCCGGAACCGTCGGCGAGGTCGGTGAGCGCATCGCCAAACTGCGTGCCGACGCCCGGTCCCGGCACGGCTGGATCATGGACACCTATCTGCTGCGTGCCTGACTCTGCTGCGTGCGTGACATCATCGAAACATGGGCTTCCTGCTGCGGGTCGCGGTCACCGGGCTGGCACTGTGGGTGGTCACGCTCATCGTGCCGGGCATCAGCTTCGTCGGCGGCCAGACCGATGTGCAGCGCGTAGGCATCATCGCCGTCGTCGCGTTGATCTTCGGGTTGGTCAACGCGTTCATCAAACCGATCGTCCAACTGCTGTCGATCCCGCTGTACATCCTCACGCTCGGCCTGTTCCATGTCGTGATCAACGCCTTCATGTTGTGGATCACCGCGTGGATCACCGAGCACACCACGCACTGGGGCCTGCAGATCGACCACTTCTGGTGGACCGCCGTATGGGCGGCGATTCTGCTTTCCATTGTCGGCTGGCTGTTTTCGCTGCCGTTCCGAAGCGCTGAGCGCACCCTCGGCTGAGCGCACCGCCCGATGCCTGAACTCCCTGAAGTCGAGGCGCTCGCCGATCATCTGCGTCGCCACGCGGTTGGTAGGACCGTGGCCCGGGTCGAGGTCGCTTCGCTGTCGGCGCTCAAGACATTCGATCCACCGACGTCGTCGCTGCACGGGGGAGGTATCACCGAGGCCCTTCGCCGGGGCAAGTTCCTGAGTCTGCGGATCGGTGACTTCTACCTCATCACTCACCTGTCCCGGGCCGGCTGGCTGCGCTGGTCGGACAAACTCAGCACGGCGCCGCTGAAGCCGGGCAAGGGACCGATCGCGTTGCGGGTGACTCTCGGCGACGGGTGTGGGTTCGACCTGACGGAGGCCGGAACCCAGAAACGTCTAGCGGTCTGGCTGGTCGACGATCCGATGAAAGTGGCCGCCATCGCCGAACTTGGTCCGGACGCGTTGAGCGTGACGCGAGACGAGTTGGGGAAGTTGTTGGCGAACAACGGCGGACGGATCAAGACGGTGATCACCAACCAGAGGGTGATCGCCGGCATCGGAAATGCCTACAGCGACGAGATTCTGCACGTCGCGGGACTCTCGCCGTTTGCCACGGCGTCGAAACTCACCGAGGCGCAACTAGCGGTGCTACAGGAGGCCATCGCCTCGGTCCTCACCGATGCCGTCAAACGCTCGGTCGGCCAGCAGGCGGCGACGCTGAAAGGTGAGAAGCGTGCGGGGCTTGCGGTGCACGGCCGTACCGGCCTGCCGTGCCCGGCTTGCGGCGACACAGTCCGCGAGGTGTCGTTCGTGGACAAGTCGTTTCAGTACTGTCCGCGCTGCCAGACCGGCGGCAAGGTGCTCGCAGACCGCAGAATGTCGAAGTTGCTGAAATGACGCAACTGCTCTGTCCGCGAGCAGCCGCAAAACGCGCCCGAGGCTAGCTCGCGCGGCCGCGTTCTTCCCGGTAGCGGCGCACCAGCGCGTCGGTGGAACTGTCCGACTGCTGAGCCGGTGGGGATTCCTCGGTGAGCACCGGCAGCAGTGCCATGGCTTGGGTCTTGCCCAACTCCACCCCCCACTGGTCGAAGGAGTCGACGCCCCAGATGACTCCCTCGGTGAACACCTGGTGCTCATAGAGAGCGATCAACTGGCCCAGCACCGACGGTGTCAGCCGGGTGGCCAGGATCGACGTCGACGGCTTGTTGCCCGGCATCACCTTGTGCGGAACCACGTTGGCCGGTGTGCCCTCGGCTGCGATCTCATCGGCGGTCTTGCCGAAAGCCAGCACCTGGGTCTGGGCGAAGAAGTTGCTCATCAGCAGGTCGTGCATGCTTCCTGAGCCATCGGCGGTTGGCAGGTCATCGACGGGTTGGCTGAATCCGATGAAGTCGGCCGGCACCAAACGGGTGCCCTGATGAAGTAGTTGGTAAAACGCGTGCTGGCCGTTGGTTCCCGGCTCACCCCAAAAGATTTCGCCGGTGTTGGTACTGACCGGGGTGCCATCGGCCCGCACGGACTTACCGTTGGACTCCATGGTCAACTGCTGAAGGTAGGCGGCGAAGCGGGCCAGGTCGTTGGAGTACGGCAGCACGGCTCGAGTCTCGGCGCCGAAGAAATCGGAGTACCACAGACCAATCAGGCCCAGTAGTACCGGCGCGTTGGATTCCAGCGGTGCGGTGGCGAAGTGCCGGTCGACGAGGTGGAACCCGGACAGGAAGTCGGTGAATCCCGCGCGGCCGATTACC
>JAGYKK010000087.1 GCA_018401645.1 Mycobacterium sp.
CGGTCGATGCCCTAGTAGTCCGAATAGTGCTGTGCCCCAATGGAATCAAGCAGCAGTGAGAACCTGTTGAACCCGTCTGGTTCCGGTCGTTTCCTGGACATATTCGATGAATAAACGATGACTCCGTAAACGGGCGGAAATCAGGTTTGCTGGCCGCTCATCTTCGTCGTTCATGGGTGTTCCCTCCGAGATGATGTCGGACCGGCTACTTCGACCGGTCTCACCTCCAACCCTCGGGCACGATCCGCCTGATAGCGACGTACCCCAGCAGGATTGACTAAAAATTCTCTAAGGCCGGCTGGGGTGAGTTCCCAATGCTTCCCAGCACTTCTGGATGGACAGAGAGTGTCAGTTTGCCTACACCTTCAGCTTCCGCCCTTGGGTGCCGCTACAGGGGCGGAGTCGACCGGTTGGCTCGGCGAGAAACAGAGGTGAAGGTACGCCCGGACCGTTTGGCCTTCGCAGGAAACTTTCCTTCTTGGTGAGCCTGGCGCCCGAAGCGGTGATCACCGAGTTGGGAAAGCAATTCGGCGATCTGCCGCCACCCCGGTTCCTTCCACACCGGGTCGACTTGGCCGAACTCTTCGACGAGATCATCGAGTCTCTGCGCGAAGCTTGCTGGTCGGCCCGGCCTTGGGAAAAAGACCGCGGTAACTGCGGTCCAGCAGATAAGTGCTCGACGCCGGACCCTCTGTTGTGGCTCTCCAGGCGACGCGATCGAGGAAGATCTCCAGCGGCCGCGCCGCTTCACGAGGATCCTCGTGATCGAGCATGGGAACGACTTTGAAATCTGCGTGTATCGCGACCGCTCTCTCATCGAGCGCCAAAACTGTGCCCACGCTGGTCGGGCGCTTTTGGCGGGTGATCTTCCGCACGTCCTGGACCTTCCCCGCCGCATGAACGAAGGTCGGATCGCCCATGCTGAACCCCACAAACATAATGTGGCTCGTCAGCATTAGGGACTCCACGATGGCTTGAAGAGCACCGCGGTCCCTGCGGAGCTTCTCGTAGTCGTCGCTGGTGATGACAATCGACTCCAAATGACTTGTTCCCGCTTTCCCGGACACCGAGGTTGAGGCGATGAGTGGCCTAGGGGCGCATCTGAGTGGGGCCAGGATGGTTAAGCACCTTGTCCGCTGCGCCGCCTCGCTCAGTCGCTGGCCGCGTCGAGTCGATGCTTGTCGATGAGGGCCTTGAGTTCATGGAAGGCGGCGGCACGGGCCGTCACCACGTCAGCAGACTCTGAAGGGCTGTCGATCGGCAGCTTCTGGGATCCGTAGAGGATCGGACCGAGGCGTCCGCGCAGTTCCTCGCGCCGCTTGGCCATGACAACGCTTTCACGTTCCTCACGCAAGGCACGGTCGATGTCGGCGGACTGTGCGCATTTAGCCAATCAGCTCGACCCGCTGGTTCACCGAGTTCTCCAGCTTGGCAATCTCGACCTTCGCGTCGTGCAGCATCTGCTTGTCGGCCTGGCTGAAGTCGCGGATCGACGCGGCGTCCGCGGTGACGGCGCGGATGTTCCCGGCCCGGCGCAGATTGGCGGCGATCGCCTCCAGATCGGCACGGAAGTCGAAATCAGCGGGGTCCCCGAGCCATCCCGTCCTGGCGGCCTCGGATGCGGCGATCTCCGCCACCGAGGCGTCTGCCTTCTCGTAGAGACGCGCGCCGGCCGACCCGAACTCCCGCTTGCGTTGCTGTGCGAGAAGCTCCAGACGGCGGGCTTCGTCCTCCTTCCGCTTCTTTTCAAGCCACGACCACCCGGCGAACCACACCCAGAGGCCCAGCCACAGCAATTCCAGGACCCAGCCGGTCACCGACCTCGCTGTGGACGGGTTGTCCGCCCCCAGTTGCACGGCCAGCCAGGTCCCCAGAAAGTAGGGCCAGGCGACGACGAGAAAGAGAAGAAACAACAGAATTGCCCACGCCATGCCTGCGCCGTCATCGGTCTTCTTCGCCCCCATGTGCGGGATGCTAACGCCTGACAGCGACAACTGCGTTTCGTCAAGTGAGTTGGCCCCACTTGCCGTCGGGCAGATTCCAGGGCAGATTCCAGTGAACGTCGCAACAGGACGGTTGTCACACTAGTGCGGTGAGGGGGGCGCCGGATACGCGTTATGGCCGCGATGCTCACGAAACCGTTGGCGTTCGCTGATACCACGCAAGCCAACCTGGGCGGGCGTCAGAACCAGCCGATCACCGCCGAGGTGCAGCAGCTGCTGGGCCGACCGCCGCGCACCCTTGAGCAGTTCCTCAGCGACAGCGCATGGCGCTGGGAGCAGCAAGTGTGGACGTGACTGGTGTCCTTAGACTCACCAGGGAACGGGTCGGCGGCGAACGAGGCACCCAGTGTCTTCGGCGGAACAATCCATTGCTGCCTTACATTGCTGTCAAATTCACTGTGGGTCCCATTTTCCGATGGCGAATGCGCGTCACTACTGAGCTGCGCATTGGCGGCTTTTCCGGCTGCGGTGGCGTAAGCGTTTTTAAGCGTGTTGTGGCGAACCCGAGAACTGACGGTTGTCCAGTTTGAATGTCCTGGCGTTCTGCCTGGTCGGATGCCCAAGTTCTGGGCGGCAGCAGTCTGTGACCATCGGGTCTCGTCAACGCGTGAATGGATGGCGCGGATCAACGCC
>JAGYKK010000088.1 GCA_018401645.1 Mycobacterium sp.
TTTTTCCCTGTCCTCCTCGCTGCCGCGATGCCCGCGTCGGCGCGGGAGAGTCCGACGATCTCCAGCAATTCCGACACTCTGGCATCGGTCGCATCCTTGCCGAATCCGTTGGCACTCAGCGGTTCGGCGAGGATGTCGAAGACTGGCAGCCGCGGATCCAGGGCGGCCACCGGGTCCTGGAACACCACCTGCAGGTCGCGGCGCACCTCGCGGCGGCGCCCGGCGTTCAGGGTCGCGACATCGTTTCCCAACACCTCGATCGAGCCGGACTGCGGGGCGCGCAGTTCCAGGATCTCGTGCAGCGTGGTGGATTTCCCGGATCCGGATTCCCCGACGATGCCCAGGGTCCGGCCCCGGGGCAACTCGAAACTGATGCCGTCGACGGCGCGGACCTCACCGATCTGGCGGCGCAGCACCACACCCTTGGTGAGCCGGTAGGTCTTGGACAGATCCTTGACCCGGACGACGACCTCGCCGGAGGATTCGGCGTCGACGTCAGGTGCTGCGGTGTTGACCCCGAAGATTTCGGCGGCACTGCGTCCGGCCACCTGATCGGAGCGGAAACAGGCTGCCGAATGTCCGGGTGCGACCGCCCCAAGATCAGGTTCGGACTCGCCACAGGCCGGGATTGCCAGTGGGCAGCGCGGCGCGAACGGGCAACCCGGCCCCATCATCACCAACGACGGGGGCGCTCCGGGTATCGGCACCAGTCGGGTGCCGCGCGGGGAGTCCAGGCGCGGCACCGAGCCCAAAAGCCCGGCCGTGTAGGGCATCCGGCGATCGGCGTAGAGGCTCTCCACGCCGGCTGCCTCGACCGCGCGACCGGCGTACATCACCAGCGCCCGGTCGGCGAACTCCGCAACCACGCCCAGGTCGTGGGTGATGATCAGCACGCCGGCGCCGGTCACGTCGCGGGCGGTCTTGAGCACCTCGAGGATCTGGGCCTGCACCGTGACGTCGAGGGCGGTGGTGGGTTCGTCGCAGATGATCAGGTCTGGATCGCAGGAGATCGCGATGGCGATCACCACGCGCTGACGCTCACCGCCGGAGAGTTCGTGCGGGAAGGATCGGGCCCGCGTCTCGGCTCGGTCGATGCCGACCAGATCCATCAGTTCGACGGCACGCCGCCTCGCCTCCGCCTTGCTCACCTGTCGGTGATGCACGGTGATCGCCTCGGCGATCTGGTCACCGACGGTGTAGACCGGAGTCAGGGCCGACATCGGATCCTGGAACACCGTGCCGATCCGCGCGCCGCGGATCCGTGACAGGTCGGCATCGGACATGCCCAGCAGTTCCGCGCCCCCCAGGCGGACCGAACCCGACACCTCCGCGTACTCCGGCAGTAAGCCGATGACCGCCATCGCAGCCGCCGATTTGCCCGATCCGGATTCGCCGACCATCGCCACTACCTCACCCGGCGCGACGTGGTAACTCAGTCCCCGCACGGCGGCCAACTCGCCGGCTTCGGTGGGAAAGGTGACGGTCAGGTTTTGAACCTGCAGGAGTGGACCGTTCACGTTGGCTTCGGCTTGCGGCGTGCGTGCAAATTGGCACTGCTCGGGTCGAAGGCGTCGCGAAGTCCGTCGCCGGTGAGGTTGGCGCACATCAGAATCAGCACCAGCACACCGGCCGGGAAGAGGAAAACCCACGGGAAGGTGGTGGCCGATTTCGTTCCGTCGGCGATCAGGGTGCCCAGTGAGACGTCCGGTGGTTGCACACCGAACCCCAGGAAACTTAAACCGGTTTCGGCCAGGATCGCCCCGCCGACCATCAGGGCGGTGTCGATGATGAGGATCGAGGCCACGTTCGGCAGGATGTGGCGGGCGATGATCGTGCGATTCGGTACGCCCATATACCTGGCGGCCTGAACGTATTCGCGTTCCCGGAGGCTCATCGTCAGGCCGCGCACCATCCGTGAACTGATCATCCAACTGAAGCCGGCCAGCAGCACGATCAGCAGGGCGATGTTGGCCGAGTTCTTGGTCCGTGGCGTGATGATCGCGATCAGGATGAAGCTGGGCACCACCAGCAGCAGGTCCACGATCCACATCAGGGCGCGGTCGCGCCAGCCGCCGAAGTACCCGGCGATCGCGCCTACCGTTGCGGCGATCAGCGTCGAGATCACCGCGACGCAGACGCCGATCAGCATCGACTTCTGCATCCCGCGGAGCACCTGAGCCAGGATGTCCTGTCCCAGGGCGTTGGTGCCGAACCAGTGCTCGGGACTCGGCGGAGACTGCAGTGCGTTGAAGTCCAGTTCGGAGTAGGAGTAGGGCAACAGTGGCGGCAACGCGTAGCAGCTGATGAACAGGATCACCAGCGTGGCCAGTGCGGCGACCGCCAACCTGTTGCGCGCGAATCGCCGTGCCACCAGGGTGCGCCGGGAGGTGAAGGCGCCCACATCGGCGGCGCCTACACCCTCTCCGGTGGCGCCTTCGGCCCG
>JAGYKK010000089.1 GCA_018401645.1 Mycobacterium sp.
CCGACGCCGGGCGCCCCGGGGGTGGTGACCGTCATCGCTACACCGGTCGGATGATTCCGGGCGGGACCTTTGCGCGCCTCAGCCGGCATCCCAGGCGGACACGGTTTGTTCGGCCACGTCGATGATCTTGGCCTGCTGGGAAGCCGGGCTGTCGATCTCCTCGGCGACGTAAGCCGCGACGAATCGCTTGATCTCGCCGTCGACCCCGGCCAGGATCCGCAAAATCTCGCCGCGCACCGACCGTGAGGTCACGTGGACGGCGATATCGGACGGCCGGGGCTTGGCGACGTCGATGACGATGAGCAACGGTTGAGCGGCCCGCGCGGTGGCCCGCAGGGCGATGTCGCCGTCGATGACGAAGCGCTGTTTGTCCAGCCAGAGGTCGATGACCAGTTCGATGATGAGGGGGATGCGAATGGCGAAGGTAATGGTGTCGCCGAGTGTCCGCCGCACATGCGGTTGCTGGATCTTGACCTTCGCAGTGACCCGCGCCAGGCCTGCCGGACCCTGGGCCATCGGTCCCATCTCGAACTCATCGCCGGCGATCTCGGCGAACGCCGCCGCGACACGTTCCTCGGTCACCGCCAACTCGAAGAAACGTCTACCGAAATCCTCGTAGGTGACGTAGTCGAAGTCGAGCAGGCTCTGGGTCTTCATCAGGCTCTCAGGGTCTCACGTCGTGACGCCCAGGGTGGAGATCGAACCGGTAACGAATCGGCGGCACCTGAGGGCTCCCGGGGGTACTCACGGTCGACTCACGGGGGATTCCAGCAGAACCGTGACCGGGCCGTCGTTGACCGAATCAACCTGCATATGGGCGCCGAACACACCGGTCTGCACCTCCGCGCCCATCCCCCGCAACACTTCGATGAAGTGTTTCACCAGCGGTTCGGCATGAGACCGCGGCGCCGCCGCGTTCCAAGTCGGCCGACGCCCCTTGGCCGTGTTGGCGTAGAGCGTGAACTGGCTGACCACCAGGATCGGGGCACCGATGTCGGCGGCGCAGCACTGGTCGTCCAGGATTCGTAACTGCCAGAGTTTGACGGCCATCCGCGCCGCAGTTTCCGTATCGTCGGAGTGGGTCACGCCGACGAGTGCCAGCAGACCCTGACCCGCCGGGCGGATGGCGCCGACCACCTCGCCGAGCACCGACACCGACGCCGACGTGACGCGTTGCACCAGGACTCGCATACGCGCCGATGCTGCCAGTTCGCGGCCGATATTGCCCGATTCCAGCGAGACGGATGCGAATGAATTCGCCATTGAGCAAATTACCGATCGGCGAGGATGCGCCGTTCTACGAATAGCGGAACGGACGCCGCAATCAAATACAACAGCAAATTGCATAATGATTAGCGAAAGAGAATCCCCAGTTCAAGACGTGTTCCATGCCACAGTATTGCTGACTAAGTGACCGACACCACAGGATTTTGGGTTAATCGATATCGGGTTCGCGAAATTGATTCTGTTAGCGTCCTTTAAATGTTTGGTCTCGCGGCATTGCTGTCGCTAATTACACAGGTATCCGGAACTCCGTACATTCCCGGTGGCGACTCGCCGGCCGGAACGGACTGCTCCGGCCTAGCCTCCTGGGTGGCCAATGTGGCCTCCGGCAGGCCGGCGTTCGGTAGCCGATTCAATACCGGAAACATCGAGTCGGCTCTCCTGGCACGTGGATTCCACTACGGCTCGGCGCCCGGTTCGGTGGTGATCGGCTGGAACAGCGGTCACGCCGCGGTCACCCTGCCCGACGGCACGCCGGTGTCCAGCGGAGAAAGTGGCGCCGGTGTGCGGGTCGGCGACGAGGGCAGCAGGAGCGCCGAGGAGGTGATGGCACTGACCCGCGCCGCGGGCTTCGGTCCGGAAGTCAAGCGGCGCATCATGATCGGCACCTACGCGTTGTCGGCCGGCTACTACGACGCTTACTACAACCAGGCGCAGAAGGTCCGCACGCTGATCGCCCGTGACCTCGATGAGGCCTATACAAAGGTCGACGTGCTGGTGTCTCCGGCGACACCGACCACCGCATTCCGATTGGGAGAGAAGGTCGATGACCCGCTGGCGATGTACCTGTTCGACCTGTGCACGCTGCCACTGAACCTTGCCGGGCACTGCGGAATGTCGGTACCCTCGGGATTAAGTCCGGATGACAACCTGCCGGTGGGCCTGCAGATC
>JAGYKK010000009.1 GCA_018401645.1 Mycobacterium sp.
ACCCTATGCGGCGTTACGGCGTGATGGGGTAGATCATTGAGCTATGGCTAATTCAGATGTCTCGCGGTTGTTGGCGTCGGTACCCACCGGCCTGTGGATCGGCGGGGAGGAGCGTCCTGCGGCCTCCACCTTCGAGGTGCTCAACCCGGCCAGTGACGAGGTGCTCGCGACGCTGGCCAATGCTGACGCCGCCGACGCGGTCGCCGCCCTCGACACGGCCTGCGCGGTGCAACACGAATGGGCCGCCACCCCGGCCCGAGAGCGCGGCGAGATTCTTCGGTCGGTGTTCGAGATGATCATCGACCGTGCCGACGACTTCGCGACCTTGATGACCCTGGAGATGGGCAAGGTCCTCACTGAAAGCATGGGCGAGGTCAGGTATGGCGCTGAATTCTTCCGCTGGTTTGCTGAGGAGGCCGTCCGCATCCACGGCCGGTACGCCCCTAGCCCGGCCGGGACCGGCCGCATTGTGGTCACCAAACAGCCCGTGGGCCCCTGCTACGCGATCACCCCGTGGAACTTCCCGCTGGCCATGGGCACTCGCAAGATCGGCCCGGCACTGGCGGCGGGTTGCACCATGATCGTCAAGCCGGCCCAGGAGACGCCGCTGACCATGATGCTGCTGGCTAAGCTCATCGACGAAGCCGGACTGCCCAAGGGGGTGCTGTCGGTGCTCCCGAGCAATCAGCCGCGTGAGGTCACCACCGCGCTGATCGAGGACGGTCGTTTGCGCAAGATGAGTTTCACCGGTTCGACCGGGGTGGGCAAGGCGCTGTTGAGGCAGTCCGCCGACGCGCTGCTGCGGACCTCGATGGAACTCGGCGGCAACGCACCGTTCGTGGTGTTCGACGACGCCGATGTCGACACCGCTGTGGAAGCCGCGATGCTGGCCAAGATGCGCAACGGCGGGGAGGCCTGCACGGCCGCCAACCGGCTCTATGTCGCCAACGACCTGCTCGATGACTTCACCGACAAGTTCGTCAAGAAGATGGGGGAGTTGACGCTCGGCAACGGACTTGATCCGGCGTCTAAATTGGGTCCACTGATCAACCCAAAGCAGGTCGCCTCCGTGCAGGAACTGGTGGACGACGCCGTGGAGAAGGGCGCCACCGTCGCGCTCGGCGGCCGCTCACCGGGCGGTCCGGGCAACTTCTACCCGGCCACCGTGCTGACCGGCGTCCCCGCTGACGCCCGCATCCTCAAGGAGGAGGTGTTTGGTCCGGTCGCCCCGATTGTCGGCTTCGACACCGAGGAGCAGGGCATCGCCGCGGCCAACGACACCGAATACGGTCTCGCGGCCTACATCTTCACCGAGTCACTGGACCGGGCGCTGCGGGTGGCCGAGGCCGTCCAGGCCGGCATGGTGGGGGTCAACCGCGGGGTGATCTCGGATCCGGCCGCGCCGTTCGGTGGCGTCAAGGCGTCGGGGTTCGGCCGCGAGGGCGGCTTCGAAGGCATCGAGGAGTACCTCGACGTCAAGTACATCGCCCTGACGAAGTAGTCAACCGGCCCGCTGGACCCGGCGAGGGTGCGCGAACGCCACATTATGGCGGCATGTCGACGCACCGACACGCACGCTCGCGCTAAGGAACCTCAGTGCCCGAGCCGGCGTGGCCTGATAGCCGGCGTCAGTGCCCGAGCCGGCCGCGGCCCATCCGCAGCAGCAGCATGGCCAGGTCCTTGCCGTCGACCCCGAGCGCGCTGTAGCGCTCGATGACCTTCATCTCACGACTGTGCACCAGCCGGGTGCCGCCCGAGGCCATCCGGACCCGGCCGATCACCTGGGAGACCTCGGTGCGCCGCTGCACCGCGGCCAGGATCTCGGCGTCGAGGCGGTCGATCTCGGCCCGAAGGGCGTCGATGTCGGGCTCGAGCACCCCCCGAGTGTGCCACTCCGAGCGGCGCGTACGCAAAAAAAACGTCGCTGAACGGCGGTAGGTTGATGCTGACATGAGTGCTCACCCAACCAACTCAGCGGCCCCCGCCGGGTCCGGCGAACTGCTGGACGGTCTCAACGACCAGCAACGGCGAGCCGTACTGCATGAGGGATCCCCGCTACTGATCGTCGCCGGCGCCGGGTCGGGCAAAACGGCGGTGCTGACCCGCCGGATCGCCTACCTGCTCGCCGCCCGTGATGTCGGCCCGGGTCAGGTGCTGGCTATCACGTTCACCAACAAGGCTGCGGCCGAGATGCGCGATCGGGTGGCCCAACTCATTGGACCGCGGGCTCGCAACATGTGGGTGTCGACATTTCATTCCACCTGTGTGCGAATCCTGCGGAGTCAGGCCTCCCTACTGCCGGGACGCAACTCCAACTTCTCGATCTACGACGCCGATGACTCACGTCGACTATTGCTGATGATCGGCCGCGACATGGGCATCGACGTCAAGCGGTACTCGCCGCGACTGTTGTCCACTTCGATCTCCAATCTCAAGAACGAGTTGATCACTCCCGAGCAGGCGGTGCTCGATCTGGAGTCGGGTTGCGATGACCTCGTTCGCATCGTGGCCGAGGTCTATGGGGAGTATCAGCGACGCTTGCGATCCGCGAATGCTTTCGACTTCGACGATCTGATCGGTGAGGCGGTGGCGGTGCTGCAGAACTATCCGCAGATCGCGCAGTATTACCGTCGACGGTTCCGCCACATCCTGGTCGATGAGTACCAGGACACCAACCACGCCCAGTACGTATTGGTGCGCGAACTCGTCGGGGTCGCCGCATCCGACGTGGACACCGTGCCGCCCGCCGAGTTGTGCGTCGTTGGGGATGCCGATCAATCCATTTACGCATTCCGGGGCGCCACGATCCGTAACATCGAAGACTTTGAGCGCGACTTCCCAAGCGCCACAACAATTCTCCTCGAGCAGAACTATCGGTCGACGCAAAATATTTTATCTGCGGCCAACTCGGTGATAGCCCGCAATAGTGGGCGCCGGGAAAAAAGACTCTGGACCGATGCCGGCAACGGAGAGCCGATCGTCGGTTACGTCGCCGATAACGAGCACGACGAGGCCCGATTCGTCGCCGGGGAGATCGATGCGCTCGCCGACCGTGGCGATATCAGCTATAACGACGTCGCTGTCTTCTACCGGACCAACAATTCGTCCCGGTCGGTGGAGGAGGTGTTTATTCGCGCCGGTATCCCATACAAGGTGGTCGGCGGCGTCCGGTTCTACGAACGTCGTGAGATTCGGGACATCGTCGCCTACCTGAGGGTGCTCAGCAACCCCGGCGACACGGTGAGTCTTCGCCGCATCCTCAATACCCCGCGCCGTGGCATCGGCGATCGCGCCGAGGCCTGCGTGGCGGTCTACGCCGAGAGTGCCGGTTGTACCTTCGCCGATGCACTCACCGCAGCGGCCGCCGGCCGGGTGCCGATGCTCAACAACCGCGCGGAGAAGGCGATCGCCGGTTTCGTCAACCTGCTCGACGGTCTGCGTGGGTGCCTCGAGGAGGAACTCGGGAACCTGGTCGAGGCCGTCCTGGACCGTACCGGCTACCGCACCGAGTTGGAGTCCTCCAACGATCCGCAGGATCTGGCGCGACTGGACAATCTCAACGAACTAGTCAGCGTCGCGCACGAATTCAGCATTGACCGGGCCAATGCCGAAGCGCTGGCGACCGAACTCGACACCGAGGACGACGAAATCGCCCCGGCCGGCGCGCTCGCGGAGTTCCTGGAACGGGTTTCCCTGGTTGCCGACTCCGACGAGTTGCCCGACCAGGACACCGGTGTGGTGACCCTGATGACGTTGCACACTGCCAAGGGCCTGGAATTCCCGGTGGTGTTCGTCACCGGCTGGGAGGACGGCATGTTCCCGCACATGCGGGCGCTCGGCGACCCGGCTGAACTGAATGAGGAGCGTCGTCTGGCCTACGTCGGCATCACGAGGGCCCGGGAACGGCTGTACCTCAGCCGCGCCAAGGTTCGATCGTCGTGGGGCCAGCCGATGCTCAACCCGGAGTCGCGTTTCCTGCGGGAGATTCCCGAAGACCTGATCGACTGGCGCCGCACCGACACCGCACCGTCGGCGCTGTCGCCGAGTGCCCCGATGGCCGGCCGTTTTGGGTCGCCCCGGCCGTCCCCGTCCGGTGGAGGGGGCAAGCGGGTCATCGTGGTGCTTTCGGCGGGCGACCGGGTCAACCACGACAAGTACGGGCTGGGTCGGGTCGAGGAGGTCTCCGGTGCCGGGGAGACGGCAATGTCGCTGATCGACTTCGGCAGCGCCGGCCGTGTCAAGCTCATGCACAACCACGCCCCGGTGCAGAAGTTGTAGTCGCGCTATCGCTGGACGGGCCAGGGGACCGCGCTTAACCGCCCAGCGATACGCCGCGGGCTGCCATCCACGACACCGGGTCGGTGGGATTGACGCCGTCGAGTAGCACCGAGAGGTGCAGGTGGGGCCCGGTGGAGTTACCGCGATTCCCGATGGTGGCGATCTGGTCGCCGGCGAAGACCCGTTGGCCGATCTGGACGGTCCAGCTGTTGATGTGGCCGTAGCGCGTCACGGTGCCGTCCGCGTGCCGGATCTTGACCCAGGCGCCGTATCCGGAGTTGGTGGGTCCGGCGTCGATGACGATGCCGTCGGAGGCGGCGTAGATCGGGGTGCCGACCGGTCCGGCCAGGTCGATGCCGTCGTGCAGTGCGCCCCAGCGATAACCGAAGCCCGAGGTGAAGAGCCCCCTGGTCGGCAGCACGAACAGCGGAAGTTGCAAACGTGCTTCGCGTTCGGCGCGTTCGGCCGCGAAGGCCACGCCCCTGGCGAGTTCCTCGGCGTCCACTGCTGCGGCGGCCGCGGGTTTGACCGCGACCAGTTCCACGCCGCGGGACGCCGGTGCGGCCTGCGGCGCGGTCAGCGAAGAGGCCAGAACGGTCCGGGTGACGGTCTGCTCGGGGAGCCGGTCATCGTGTACGCGGCGGCGGCGGCGGCGCTGGCGGCCATTGCCGCGATGAGCACGCGCCCGCGGGCGGCCAGTCGGCTGCCGACGATGCTGTGGGGTGCGCGGCAGGATGTCGGTGTTCTCGGTGCTGGAGAACATCGGGCGCTCCTCGTGGCGCTCGGTCGCGGCGATCGCTTCATCTGCTACCGGCGAGCCCGCTACCTGGACCGTTGCCGGGTCAGGGGAGGGAATCGAATTCAGCTGCGTCAAAACCAAGTCCTTGAGTCGTGACCAAAGCGTTATCTAGACCGCCTGACGGTAACCAAAATGAGACCAACGTGGCAACCCGTCCTCAAATAACGCCCGGGATTGTGACTTGAATCACCCTGTCCCGTTTGGGGTCAACCGGCGCGGGGTGGGCGCGTCTCGCGGGCCGGTTGGCTGTATATACAGTTCCCCACGGAGCGACTCCGTCACACGACGCACGGCAGGTCACAGGACACCCGACAGACAGTGAGCCGATGGATCTTTTTGAGTACCAGGCGAAGGAATTGTTCGCTAAGCACGCAGTGCCGACCACGCCGGGACGGGTGACTACCTCAGCCGCCGACGCGGAGGCGATTGCGACCGAGATCGGCCGACCAGTGATGGTCAAGGCCCAGGTCAAGGCCGGTGGCCGAGGTAAGGCGGGCGGCGTCAAATACGCGGCCACGCCCGAGGAGGCCTTCACCCACGCCTCGAACATCCTGGGCCTCGATATCAAGGGCCACGTCGTGAAGAAGTTGCTGGTTGCCGAGGCCAGTGACATCGCCGAGGAGTACTACGTCTCCTTCCTGCTCGACCGTGCCAACCGCACCTACCTCGCGATGTGCTCAGTGGAGGGCGGCATGGAGATCGAGGAGGTGGCCGCCACGAAACCGGATCGGCTGGCCAAAGTCCCGGTGGACGCCGTCAAGGGGGTCGACGTGGCCTTCGCTCGTTCGATCGCCGAGCAGGGCCACCTGCCCGCCGAGGTCCTCGATGCCGCGGCAGTGACCATTTCCAAGCTTTGGGAGGTGTTCGTCGCCGAGGACGCCACCCTGGTCGAGGTCAATCCGCTGGTGCGCACCCCCGACGATCGGATTCTTGCGCTGGACGGCAAGGTCACCCTCGACGGCAACGCCGGCTTCCGCCATCCCGACCATGCCCAGTTCGAGGATCACGACGCGACCGATCCGCTGGAACTCAAGGCCAAGCAGCACGACCTGAACTACGTGAAACTCGACGGCGCGGTGGGTGTGATCGGCAACGGTGCCGGCCTGGTGATGTCGACGCTGGACGTGGTGGCCTATGCGGGTGAGAAGCATGGCGGCGTCAAGCCGGCGAACTTCCTCGACATCGGCGGTGGAGCCTCGGCCGAGGTGATGGCGGCCGGGTTGGACGTCATCCTCGGTGACAGCCAGGTGAAAAGCGTGTTCGTGAACGTGTTCGGCGGAATCACGGCCTGCGATGCGGTCGCCACCGGCATCGTGAAGGCGCTTGAGACACTCGGTTCAGCGGCGAACAAGCCTCTCGTGGTGCGCTTGGACGGCAACAACGTCGATGAGGGCCGTCGCATCCTTGCCGCGGCAAACCATCCCCTGGTCACTGTGGCGGACACGATGGATTCCGGTGCCGACAAAGCTGCACAACTGGCTGCCGCCGGAAAGGACGCATAGCCATGTCCATCTTTCTGAACAAGGACTCCAAGGTCATCGTCCAAGGCATCACCGGCGGTGAAGCCACCAAACACACCGCACTCATGCTCAAGGCCGGCACCCAGGTGGTCGGTGGTGTGAAC
This sequence comes from Mycobacterium sp., assembly GCA_018401645.1. Taxonomy (GTDB): domain Bacteria; phylum Actinomycetota; class Actinomycetes; order Mycobacteriales; family Mycobacteriaceae; genus Mycobacterium. The sequence goes on from JAGYKK010000009.1 coordinate 6,702, forward strand.
GCCCGCAAGGCTGGAACCACCGTGTCGCACAAGGACGCCGACGGCAACGACGTCGAGTTGCCGGTTTTCGGTTCGGTGTCCGAGGCGATGGAGAAGACCGGCGCCGACACCTCGATCGCCTTCGTGCCACCGAAGTTCGCCAAGGATGCCGTCATCGAGGCCATCGACGCCGAGATTGGGCTTCTGGTCGTCATCACCGAGGGAATTCCGGTGCAGGACACCGCTTATGCCTGGGCCTACAACGTCGACCACGGGAACAAGACCCGCATTATCGGCCCGAACTGCCCGGGCATCATCACCCCGGGTGAGGCGCTGGTCGGCATCACCCCGGCCAACATCACCGGTAAGGGCCCGATCGGTCTGGTGTCGAAGTCGGGCACGCTGACCTACCAGATGATGTACGAGTTGCGGGATCTGGGATTCTCCACGGCGATCGGCATCGGCGGCGACCCGGTGATCGGTACCACCCACATCGACGCCATCGCCGCGTTCGAGAAGGACCCGGAGACCAAGGTCATCGTGATGATCGGAGAGATCGGCGGCGACGCCGAAGAACGCGCGGCCGACTACATCAAGGCGAACGTGACCAAGCCGGTCGTCGGCTACGTGGCAGGCTTCACCGCCCGGAGGGCAAGACCATGGGCCATGCCAGCGCCATCGTGTCCGGCTCGTCGGGCACCGCCGCAGCGAAACAGGAGGCGCTCGAGGCGGCCGGTGTCAAGGTCAACAAACACCCTCAGCCGCAGCCGAACTGGCCCGGCAAATCCTGAAAGAGCCTCTGATCCCCATCAGTCCGCGCACGCCGGTGCTCGTCGGCGTCGGTCAGTTCACCGAACGGATCGACGACCCAGCCGCGGTATGTCGTCCGGTGGACTTGGCGGTCGCGGGGCCGCTGCGGCGCTGGCGGATACCGCGGCATCCGCGTCGGTCGGGCAGGCCGTCGACACATCGTCGGCATCCGCCAGTTCGAGATCTCCGGCCATCAGGCGCCCCCGTTGGGCTGTTCCACCAACTACCCGCGCTCGGTGGCCAGCCGAGTCGGCGCCGCACCGGCTCGCGCGGTGCTGGAACCCATTGGGGGACAGGGGCCTCAGCACGTACTCACCGAATTCGCCGGTGCGATCGCCGCGGGCGCGGCAGACGTCGTGCTGGTGGTGGGTTCGGAGAATGGATCCACGCTGCGGTACTTCGCCAATCGCGACGACAAACCCGATCACTCCGAGACCATTGAGGGTCAACTGGAAGACCGCGGTTACGGCTACGAGGGGTTGTTCGACGACTACACCGTCGCGCACGGACTACTCGGTGCACCGGCCCAGTACGGGTTGCTGGAGAACGCGCGCCGCGCCAAGGTGGGCCTCACCGTGTCCGACTACCGGCGCTCGATGGCCGAACTGTTCGCACCCTTCGCCAAAGTCGCTGCCAAGAACCCATTCTCGGCATCAGCGGCGGAACGCACCGTCGAGGAAATCCTGACCGTCGACTCCGACAACCGGATGATCTGCGACCCGTATCCGCGGCTGCTGGTGGCCCGCGACCAGGTCAACCAGGGTGCCGCGGCCGTGTTGATGTCGGTGGAGGCCGCCCGGCGCCTCGGCGTGCCACCGGAGAAGTGGGTGTACCTACGCGGGCATGCGGACCTTATCGACCAGTCGCTGCTGGACCGCGATGATCTGGGCTTCAACTCCGCGTCGATCCTGGCGGTGCACGAGGCGCTCACCGTGGCCGGAATCGGGCTGGACGACATCGCGACCTTCGACCTGTACAGCTGCTTCCCGGTGCCGGTCTTCAACTTCTGCGACGGCATGGGCCTTGCCACCGACGACCCGCGCGGGCTCACGCTGACCGGTGGTTTGCCGTACTTCGGCGGGCCGGGCAACGGCTACTCGCTGCACGGGATCGCCGAAACCGTTGGCCGAATGCGGGCGGCGCCAGGTGCATTCGGACTCGTGGCGGCCAACGGGGGAATCATGAGTAAGTACTCGGTCGGGGTGTACTCCACGTCGGCGACCGACTGGGTGCCGGATAACAGCGCGGAGTTGTGCGCGCAGGTCAATGCCAAGCCCGCGACGCCGGTGTCGGTGCGTCCTGACGGTACCGCCACGATCGAGACCTATACGGTCCGCTACGACTGGCCGGTACGCACCGGCATCGTCGTGGGTCGACTGGATTCCGACAACAGCCGCTTCTTGGCGCTGGTCGATGACGAGAACCTCGTCGAATTGCTCAGTCATGGTGAACCGCTCGGAGCGCGGATCACAGTGCTGCCCACCGAGAAAGGGAATCGGGCCGTACCGGCGTGAGTCTCTAAGTCATCGCCGCGAGCTTGCCGGCCAGCCGTTCGACGTAGGCGGCTACCTCGTCGGCTGTTTTGTCAGGCAACCCGAAGAGCACCTCGGTGACACCGATTCGGGCCCAGTGGTCAAGCTTTTCGGCGACCGGTTTGAAGTCCAGTGCCACGATCTGCGGTGCGCCGGTGCGGCCGGCGTCCGCCCAGATCTGTTGGAGCAGTTTCACCGGAGCGTCGATGTCGAAGTCGCGGGGGGTGGTGATCCAGCCGTCCGCGGAGCGGGCGATCCAGGTGAAGTTTTTTTCATTGCCCGCCGCACCGACGAGCACCGGGATGTGCTGCTGCACCGGTTTAGGCCATGACCAGCTGGGTCCGAACGAGACGAACTCGCCGTCATAGGCCGCTTCCTCCTCGGTCCACAGGGCGCGCATCGCCTCGATGTACTCGCGCAGCATGGTTCGGCGCCGTTTCGGCGGCACCTTATGGTTGGCGAGCTCATCGGTGTTCCAACCGAATCCGACACCGACGCTGACTCGACCACCGGACAGATGGTCAAGTGTGGCAATGGTTTTCGCAAGGCTAATCGGATCGTGTTCAACCGGCAGTGAAACCGCCGTGGACAGCCGCACCCGGGAGGTGACGGCGGCCGCGGTAGCCAGGCTGACCCAGGGATCCAGGGTGCGCATGTAACGGTCATCGGGCAGCGACTCGTCCCCGGTGGTCGGGTGAGCTGCCTCCCGCTTGACCGGGATATGGGTGTGCTCGGGCACGTAGAAGGTGGTGAAGCCATGGTCGTCGGCAAGCTTGGCGGCGGCTGCCGGGGTGATTCCGCGGTCGCTGGTGAAAAGGACGAGCCCGTATTCCATCCTGAGATTAGAACGTGTTCCAGTAATAGGGGCAAGGGCGGGCCTGCGCTGACACGCCCGCGGTCGGCCATCGGCCCTACCCGGTGCGCTAGCGTGAGGCCTATGACTTACCCACCCCTGAACCCGGGTTACCCGGCGCCGCAGCAACCCGGCGGTTACGGTGCACCCGCGGCGGGGCCGTATGCGGCGGCAGCAACCGGGTCGAACAAGATGCCGATGTTCCTCACCGTGGGGGTGGTAGTGCTGGGACTGGCCGCCTACCTGGCCAGTTTCGGCCCGCTACTGAGTATCAACACCGATATCGGGCCCTTCGGCGGCGCTGAATTCACCGCCAGCGGTCTGAGTTACTGGACCGTCGCCGCGCTCGTCGCCTCCCTGCTGGCCGCCGCGGGACTGTTGCCCAAGGCCAAGGACTACACCGCCATCGTCGCGGTCACCGCGGTACTCGGCGTACTTCTGGTTCTCGGCCAGGCGATCAACCGACCCAATGGATTCTCCGTCGGTTGGGCACTGTGGCTTGTTTTGGCGTTCACCCTGCTTCAGGCGATCGCGGCGGTCGCAGCACTGCTGTATACGAACGGTGTGTTGGCCCCGCCGCCACACCGGCCCCGCTACGAGCAGCACGGCCAGTACGGGCCGCCACCCGGTGGTTACTACGGACAGCCGGGCGTACCCGGTGCGCCTCTTCAGCGTCCGGGCTGCCGACGTCATGCGGCGTCAGAGCGGCTGCACCGAGCCGCGACGTCGGGTGGTTACGGTCAGCTCGACACGACCGCCGGCCGGATCGGCCGATGGCGCACTGGACACTCCGCCGACCGGCTTCCCCAGCTACCCGGCGTCATCTTCGTCGGGTCCGGGCCAACAACTGTCCTCGGAGCCGCCGTCGGGTCCGGCGTCGTCGTCCTGACCGGGCGTTGCACGCCACTCGCCTGAACAGCGCGACGAGTGACACGGATCCAGGGCAAGCAGCCGGCGACGGCTGACGCCCCGCAACCCAGGGACCTGATGCGGGTCGCCTTCGGCCCTTCGCTGGTGGCCCTGGTCATCATTGCCGCGGTCACTCTCGTTCAACTGGTCGTCGCCAACAGCGACCTGACCGGAACTCTGGGTGCGGTTGCCAGCATGTGGCTGGCCGTCCACCTGGTGCCGATCTCGATCGCCGGCCAGCAGTTGGGTGTGCTGCCACTGGTGCCGGCAGCGCTGATGGTGTGGGCGACGGCCCGCGGAACCGCCCGCATCACATCGCCGCGGGGTTCCTGGTTCGTCATCCGCTGGATCATCGGCTCCGCACTCGGCGGTCCGCTACTGATCGCGGCGATCGCGCTGGCTGTCGTGCACGACGCAGCCTCGGTGATCACGGCTCTGCAGACGCCGAATGCGCTGCGCGCCTTCGGCGGCGTACTCGCGGTGCAAGGACTTGGCGTGCTCATCGGGGTTGGATCGCGAGTGGGCCCCCGTGCGTTGGAGGGGTTCGGTCTGCCGAATTGGCTCGCCGACAGCGTCCGGCCCGCGATGATCGGGCTCGCCGCACTGCTGTCGTTGTCGTGTGCGGTTGTCGCGGTGTCTCTGATCGTGCACTGGGGCACCATGCACGACCTGTTCGGGATCACCGACTCGTTCATCGGGCAGCTGAGCCTGGCTCTGTTGTCGCTGCTGTACCTGCCCAATGTGGTGGTCGGCGCCGCCGCGATGGCGGTTGGTTCCAGCGCACATATCGGGTTCGCCACGTTCAGTGCATTCACGGTGTTCGGCGGCGATATCCCGGCGTTGCCGATCCTGGCGGCCGTACCCACTCCGCCGTTGGGGCCGGTGTGGGTGGCCCTGCTGATCATCGGCGCCGCCTCGGCAGTGGCGATCGGGCAGCAATGCGCCCGCCGACCGCTCCCGCTGTCCACCGCATTCGCGAAATTGGCCGTCGCTTCGGTTCTGGCGGCGGTGAGCTTGGCATTGCTGGCCGTCGCGGCCGGCGGCGCGTTGGGAAACTTCGGGAATGTCGGCGTCGATCAGGCGACGTTGATACCGGGGGTGCTTTTCTGGTTCCTCACGATCGGTGGACTCACGGTGGTGATGGCGGGCGGTATCAGTGCGCAACCCAAGGCCGTGGCCAAGACCGTGGCCAAGACCGTGGCCGAACCGGTGGACGAACCGGTGGACGAACCGGTGGACGCGGCCGAGAGCGTGAGCGAATCCGATGAGCCGGAGTTCGGGTCGGCGTCGGAGCCGGCGTCGGAGCCGGGACCCGTGCCGGAACCTGGGTCCGAGTCTGAGTCCGAGTCTGAGTCTGAGTCCGAGCCGGAACCTGAGCCCGAACCCGAGCCCGAACCTGAGCCCGAACCTGAACCTGAACCTGGTCCGCCCCCGCCGCCGGTCAAGCCCGCGCCCGACCTCGAGGATGTCGAGGACCTGATGTTCGTCGACGCCGACATCGAAGCGGACCGCCGCAGGCCGCCCCGCTAGAGCGACCACGCTAGAGCGACCCCGCTAGGCTCATCGGCGTGCCAGCTCCGATCCGCGTGCCGCCTAGTGTGCCGGCCCGCCTGGTGGTGCTGGCTTCGGGAACCGGTTCGTTGCTCGAGTCGCTGCTCGGCGCCGCGGTCGGGGACTATCCGGCACGGGTGGTCGCCGTCGGAGTGGACCGGGACTGCCCGGCCGCACGCATCGCCGCGGCCGCACAGATTGCGTGCTATCGCGTCCGCCTGTCGGATTACCCGGATCGTGCTGCCTGGGACACCGCGATTGCCGAGGCGACCGCCCAGCACACACCCGACTTAATCGTTTCAGCAGGTTTCATGAAAATCCTTGGCCCGGAATTTCTTTCGCGGTTTCCCGGCCGCGTGGTAAACACTCATCCCGCGCTCCTGCCGGCGTTCCCCGGTGCCCACGCAGTGCCTGAGGCGCTCGAACACGGAGTCAAGATCACCGGCTGTACCGTCCATTTGGTGGACGCCGGAGTTGATACGGGGCCGATTCTGGCCCAGCGGGCCGTCGAGGTTTTGGACGCTGACGACGAACAGGCACTGCACGAACGAATCAAGATTGTTGAGCGACGACTTCTGGTGGACGTGCTAGCCGAACTGGCGACGCACGGAGTGACCTGGAGTGGGAGAAAGGCGACCTTCGGAATGGTGGAAGTATGACTCCGCAGACATTGATCGGGCGCAGGCCGATCCGCCGTGCATTGATCAGCGTGTACGACAAGAGTGGTTTGATTCCGCTGGCCAAGGGCTTACACGAGGCCGGGGTCGACATCGTGTCCACCGGGTCTACCGCGAAAACGATTGCCGACAAGGGCATTCCGGTGACGCCGGTGGAGTTCGTCACCGGGTTCCCCGAGGTGCTCGACGGTCGCGTCAAGACGCTGCATCCCCACATTCACGCCGGACTGCTGGCCGACACCCGCAACCCCGAGCACCTCGCGGCCCTTCAGCGACTGAAGATCGAGCCCTTCGATCTCGTCGTGGTCAACCTGTATCCGTTCAGTGAGACGGTCGACTCCGGCGCCGAGATCGACGAGTGCGTCGAGCAGATCGACATCGGCGGCCCGGCGCTCATGCGTTCGGGCCGCCGCTAAAAACCACGCCAGCGTGGCTGTGGTGGTGGAACCGCTGGGCTACGACGGCGTGCTGGCAGCGGTGCGACACGGTGGTTTCACGCTGGCGGAACGCAAGAAGCTGGCTTCGCTGGCCTTTCGGCATACCGCCTCCTACGACGTTGCGGTGGCGGGCTGGATGGGCTCGACATTGGCACCGGAGCAAGGGGCCGGACGAAGCCGGATCTCCGTCGAACCTGCCACCGTGGATCGGCCGTGAGTGGCGGCGCACCTCGGTGCTGCGCTACGGCGAGAATCCTCACCAGCAGGCTGCGCTCTACAGTGACGACGGCGGTTGGCCCGGGCTTGCTCAGGCTGAGCAGTTGCACGGAAAAGAGATGAGCTACAACAACTTCACCGACGCCGACGCGGCCTGGCGAGCGACGTTTGATCACCAGCAGATCTGTGTGGCCATCGTCAAGCACGCCAACCCCTGCGGTATCGCGATCTCCGCGGCGTCGGTCGCCGATGCTCACCGCAAGGCCCACGAGTGCGACCCGCTGAGTGCCTTCGGCGGCGTCATCGCGACCAACACCGAGGTGAGCGTTGAGATGGCCCGGCAGGTGTCGGAGATCTTCACCGAGGTGATCATCGCACCGGCCTACGAAGAGGGCGCGGTTGCAATACTGGCGGGCAAGAAGAACATCCGGGTGCTCGTCGCCGGCGAACCGGCGATCGGCGGGATGGAGATCCGCCAGATCGGCGGCGGACTGCTGATGCAGGAGCGCGACGCGATCGGCGCCGGCGACGATCCGGCAGGTGGACGTGGCCGCGGCCCGGTTGCCGACAGGCCACCCTGGCCGACCTCAGGTTCGCCTGGCGTACCTGCCGCGCGGTGAAGTCCAACGCCATCGTCATCGCCGCCGACGGCGCCACCGTCGGGGTGGGGATGGGACAGGTGAACCGGGTCGGCGGCCAGGCTGGCGGTCGAACGCGGCGGTGATCGCGTTCCCGGTGCGGTCGCCGCTTCCGATGCGTTCTTCCCGTTCCCCGATGGTCTGCTGACCCTGACCACGGCAGGTGTGAAGGCCGTCGTGCACGGCGGTTCGGTGCGAGACGGCGAAGTCACCGCGGCGGCCGCCGCGGCAGGATCACGCTCTACCTCACCGGTGCGCGCCACTTCGCCCACTGACCGGGCCGGAGTTTTCTAGGCCGGTTTTTGGGCGAGTTTTTTGGGTGAGCAGACGCGTAATGTCCGCGACACGGCGCAATCCGGAGACCTTCGCGTCTGCTCGCGGGTGTGACGGAACGCTGACCCCGGCGGCACCGACGCGACACTCGTCGTAGCGTGGGGGGGTGACTGCAACCCGAACCGGCTCTGAAGACCTTCCCCGCACCCTCGGCGAGTTACGGGCGTCCGGCCAGGTGGAGCGCAGCGTCAAAGCGGAACTCCGGGAGAACCTGCTGGCCGCCCTCGCCGACGGGGGTGACATCTGGCCCGGCATCCTCGGATTCGACGACACCGTGCTGCCGCAACTGGAACGGGCGCTGATCGCCGGCCACGACTTCGTCCTGCTCGGTGAACGCGGCCAGGGCAAGACCCGCCTGCTGCGGTCACTGGTGAATCTGCTCGACGAATGGACCCCGGTGATCGGCGGGTCGAACTCGGCGAGCACCCGTACACGCCGATCACCCCGGAGTCGATTCGGCGGGCGGCCGAACTCGGCGACGAGTTACCGGTGCAGTGGCGCCACCGCAGCCAGCGCTACACCGAGAAGTTGGCCACGCCCGACACCAGCGTCGCCGATCTCGTCGGCGACATCGACCCGATCAAGGTCGCCGAAGGGCGCACCCTCGGTGATCCCGAGACCATCGCCTTCGGGCTGATCCCGCGTGCACACCGCGGCATCGTCGCGATCAACGAACTGCCCGATCTCGCCGAGCGCATCCAGGTCTCCATGCTCAACGTCATGGAGGAACGCGACATCCAGGTCCGCGGATACACCTTGCGCCTGCCCTTGGACGTCCTCGTCGTCGCCAGCGCCAACCCGGAGGACTACACCAACCGCGGCCGCATCATCACCCCCCTCAAGGATCGCTTCGGCGCGGAAATCCGCACCCACTATCCGCGCGAACTCGAAGCGGAGGTGGGCGTCATCAGCCAGGAGGCCCACCTCACCGCGCGGGTCCCCGACTATCTCCTGCAGATCGTCGCCCGCTTCGCCCGTTACCTGCGGGGTCCACCTCGGTGGATCAACGCTCCGGGGTTTCGGCACGCTTCGCCATCGCGGCCCGCCGAGACCGTGGCGGCCTCCGCGCGGCACCCGCGGCGCGCTGCTCCGGTGGGGCAGACCCGGTGGCTCGGGTGGTCGTCTGGGCACCGTGATCCGACGTGCTGCACGGAAAGTTGGAGTTTGAGTCCGGCGAGGAGGGCCGCGAGCAGGCGGTGCTGGAGCATTTGCTGCGCCGGGCCACCGCCGACGCCGGCACAGAAAGGCCCTCCGGTGGCATCGACGTGGCCCCGTTGCCTGGCGGCCGTCGAGGCCGGGTCGGCGGTGACCGGCGCCGAGCATTACGACAAGGACGTCCTGGCCGCCCTACCCGGGCTACCGGTGATCGACACGATCGCCGAACGGCTTGGCGCCCGGACCGATGGCGAACGCGCCGCGGCGCTCGAGCTTGCGCTCGAAGCGCTCTACCTGGCCAAGAAACTCGACAAGACCACCGGCGACGGCGAGACCACCTATGGCTAAACGCCCGCACCCGCACGATTCGCGGTACTCGACCTACACCGGTGGCCCGGACCCACTGGCGCCACCGGTGGATCTACGCGAGGCTCTCGAACAGATCGGCCAGGACGTCATGGAGGGCACCTCGCCGCGTCGGGCGCTGGCCGAGTTGCTGCGCCGGGGCAACAAGAACATGAAGGGCGCCGACCGGTTGGCTGCCGAGATCAATCGACGACGGCGGGAACTGCTGACGCGCAACAACCTCGACGGCACGCTGCAGGAAATCAAAAAGCTGCTCGATGAAGCCGTGCTGGCCGAGCGCAAGGAATTGGCCCGGGCCTTGGACGATGACGCGCGCTTCGCCGAGATGCAGATCGCGTCGCTGCCGCCATCACCGGCCAAAGCCGTTCAAGAACTCTCGGAATACCAGTGGCGCAGCGACGAGGCGAGGCAGAAGTACGACCAGATCAAGGATCTACTTGGCCGCGAGATGCTCGATCAGCGTTTCGCTGGCATGAAGCAGGCACTGGAGAACGCCAGTGACGAAGATCGGCAAGCGGTCAACGAGATGCTCGATGACCTCAACGATCTACTCGACAAGCACGCCGGTGGCCAGGACACAAGTTCGGACTTCGAGAACTTCATGGCCAAACACGGCCAGTACTTCCCGGAGAATCCGCGCAACGTCGATGAACTGCTGGACTCACTGGCCAAGCGGGCCGCGGCGGCGCAGCGGTTCCGCAACAGCCTCTCCGCCGAGCAGCGCGCCGAACTCGACGCGCTGGCCCAGCAGGCGTTCGGGTCACCGCAGTTGATGAACGCCCTGAGCCGCCTCGACGGCCACCTGCAGGCGGCCCGGCCGGGGGAGGACTGGAACGGCTCCTCGGAGTTCTCCGGCGACAACCCCCTCGGTATGGGGCAGGGCGCGCAGGCACTGGCCGACATCGGCGAACTCGAAGCGTTGGCCGAACAGCTGTCGCAAAGTTATGCCGGGGCCACCATGGACGACGTCGACCTCGACGCACTGGCTCGTCAACTCGGCGACGAGGCCGCCATCGACGCCCGGACCCTGGCCGAGTTGGAGCGCGCGCTGATGAACCAGGGCTTCCTGGACCGCGACTCCGACGGACAGTGGCGGCTGTCCCCGAAGGCCATGCGGCAGCTCGGTCAGGCGGCGCTTCGCGATGTCGCCCAACAGCTTTCCAGCGGCACGGCGAACGGGAGACCCGCCGTTCCGGGGCGGCCGGTGAGCTGACCGGAGCGACGCGGCCATGGGCGTTCGGTGACACCGAGCCGTGGAACGTCACCCGTACCGTGGTCAACGCGGTTCTGCGCCGCGCCGGCACCGACCGGATCGACGGCCCGATCCGGATCGCCGTCGACGACGTCGAGATATCCGAGACCGAGAGCCGTACCCAGGCCGTCGTCGCGTTGCTCGTCGACACCTCGTTCTCGATGGTGATGGAGAACCGGTGGCTGCCGATGAAGCGGACCGCGCTGGCCGTCAGTCACCTGGTGAGCACCCGGTTCCGCTCGGACGCGTTGCAGATCATCGCCTTCGGTCGCTACGCCCGCACTGTGAGCGCTGCCGAATTGACCGGACTCGAGGGCGTCTACGAACAGGGCACCAACCTGCATCACGCCCTGGAACTGGCGGGCCGGCATCTTCGGCGGCACCCCAACGCCCAACCCGTGGTGCTGGTGGTCACCGATGGTGAGCCGACCGCCCACCTGGAGAACTTCGGCGGCCACGGCGGGGAAGGCTCGTGGGGCCAGGCGGAACCTCCGGTGTTCTTCGACTACCCACCGCACCCGCGGACCATCGCCCACACCGTGCGAGGCTTCGACGAGGTGGCCCGCCTCGGGGCGCAGGTGACGATTTTCCGACTCGGCGACGACCCCGGACTCGCACGGTTCATCGACCAGGTGGCCCGGCGGGTCGAGGGCCGGGTGGTGGTGCCCGATCTCGACGGCCTGGGGGCGCGGTGACGGGACTTGCCAGTGCCTGCGGTCGCGACGCCGGCGGCGGTGATCGGATCCGACGAGCAACGTCGCCGACCGGGGATGCGCGGTAGTCGCCGCTAAGGCCAAACCGCGGGACCCGGACGCCGGATCGGGGTAGCGGGGCACCGCCTCGCAGGGCGGTGATTCGGCACCAGAATGCCAACGACGATTGCTCGGCCGCCGTTACGGACCTGTTATGCAAAGGTCATTACGAAAGCGCGGGTCGATTAGGATTTGCTAACGGCCCGCGAGCGCGATCGCGATTTCGCTGTGCGCGAAGCGCCCGGGCGGATCTCTGGCAAACTCGCTTAGGGCCAAAAGTCCCTGATAGCAAACTGAGAATCCGATTAATATCAGCTGGTAGGCCATGATCAGCAACGCTGCTATCGCAGGTTGGTGGCAAATCAGTGGCCGGCAGCGTCACGGAGGCCTCCGGGGAGGGCGGGGAAAATAGCGCTTCGGTTTGCCGGATGGCAAACTTGCCCGTACCATTGGAGCGTCCACCCAAGACGGGTGCCAGCAAACCACCGAGTTCGCTGCGATCAGCGCGAACCGAGCAGCAGAGGGGAACCACCATCATGGCGACTCAATCACGGCCGTTGATGAATAAGGGCGTGGCGTTGGCCAGTGCCGCAGCCATTGCGGCCGCCACGCCGGCGATCATGCCCACACTCGACGTGCCCACCCACGCCCTGGCCACGGCCGAGGTGCAACTGGCGAACTTCGCCGACGTGATGTCCGTCCCGGCCGAGGTGTGGACCGACCTTCTTTTCAGCAACACAGCATGGGGGGGTACCCTCAGCTCAGGCACTTTCGGTCCGGAGTGGGCGGCACCCCAGACAGTGTTTTTGCAACCCGGGTACGTCAACCCCTGGGCCGGCTTCTGCAACGGTGAGTGTTTCGAGTCGGGTATCTCGGGGGCTGCGTACCTGTTTTTTGATGCCCTGATCAACGGTGACGGCTCCGGCTACGACAATAGCGAGAATTGGCCGATCGGCTTTGTCAATTACCTGTTCGAGCCCGTTGCGGCCTTTCTAATCGGCGGCGGTTCGTCACCAGGCCTGCAGATCGTCAATCCCGGCTTGAGTTCGGCGACGTGGTTCGTGCTGCAGGGTACGATCGGGCAGGCTTTCCCGGAACTGACGGTCCCGATCGCGAGCTTATTCTGGGGTCCGACCAACATCTCAGTCGCCTACAATCTTGCTCTCTCGGTGGCTGCCCTGGCGCTGAGTGCGGTGCCGCTGATCGGCCCCTTCCTCGGTAACAGCGTCCTGGCGTATCTCGGTGACCTGCAGATCCCGGGCACCGTGCAACCGAACGAATTGTTCTACCAGTTCGGCCTGTCCGGCACGCTGAACTACTGGGTCGACATCGCGACCGGCGCGGTGCCATTCCCGACCGGATCGGTGCCCCCTGCGGCGTCGGTGGCGGCGGTGCCCGCCGAGGCGGCGACAGCACTGGCGTCGGCCACCGCGTCGGCCACGTCGGCGGCGCTGAAGAGCGACATTGCCCAGGCCACCGAGGCAGCCGCACCCGAAGCCAGCCCGGCGGTGGAGGTTGCCGAAGCCAGCCCGGCGGTTGAGGTTGCCCCGGTTGAGGTTGCCCCAGTGGAGGTTGCCCCGGTCGAGGTTGCCGAAGCCACCCCCGCGGTGGAGGTTGCCCCGGTCGAGGTTGCCGATGCCGGCCCAGTCGCCGAAGCGCCGGAGAGCGTCGCCACGTCGGCGGCGGATCTGCCGGCCGTTGAGGTGGCCGACATCGCTGCGGTCAAGGCCCCCAAGCGGCCGGTTCGCAGCGCGGTGGAGCGGGCTGCCAAGTCCGTTCGGTCCGCACTCGGGGCGACGAAGGCGGACACCGCGGGCAGTAACACGGTCTCGCCCGGTCGCGCCACGGGCTCTGCGGGCCCTGGGAGCCCTGCGGGCTCTGTGGGCTCTGGGAGCACCGCCGCCGGGAGCGCGAGCAGCGACGCGGGCTCAGCGAGCAGCGACGCGGGCTCAGCGAGCAGCGACGCCGGCTCGGCGGACAGCGAAGGCTAATCCTTCGAAACGTGATGGCCCCCTCCCGCGGGAGGGGGCCATCACGTTTTCCGGGTCAGCCCGAGCCGCCGGAAGTACGTTTGCGGCGTTTGATCCCCACCCCGCCCCACAGGGAAAAGCCCCTGATTGTCACCGTGGGGGCGCCGGGTGTCCCGGTGCCCTCGACCTTCTGGTCGAATCCACCCATCACCCCCACGCCGTGCACTTCCACGTTGACCTCCGGGGGAAGCAGAATGCTCTGCCCGCCCAGAATCGAGTAGGCGTGGATCTCCACGTCGGCGCAGGTGAAATTCGCATAGCGCAGATCGACCACGCCGCCGCCGAAGAGGGTGAAGGTCGTCATCCGGCCGGGCACGTACCAGCGGCCACGGCGCTCAAACCCGCTGAGGATGGCCATCAGCATCGTGGAGGGAGCGGGCCGACTCTTGCTTCGCCGGTACTCGATCGCCTCAGGCAGGTCGTCGGTGAGCCGTTCGAGTTCGTCGTAGCTGGTGGCCGCATAGGCTTTTGACAGCCGCGTCTCGTATTCGGCGAGGGTCAGTCGGTTGTGCGCGGCGGCCTCGGAGAGCAACTGCGCGACGTGGATCCGGTCGTCATCTGATGCTTGGTCGCCGTTCGAAGCCTGTCGCGAGGCGTCGGGTGGCGTCGGATTGCTCATAGCCTTTCCAGCGTACGACCAGTCGAGGTTCCCGCGACAGTGCGTTCACCGAACCGTCACAACGTGCGCGCCCATCGCGGCGGCCGTTTCTCCAGGAACGCCAGCATGCCCTCGCGGGCTTCCTCGGAGACGAACAACCGGGCCGACTCCTCGGCAAGGCGATCCGCGTCGCGGTCAAAACCGGCCAGCACGGTCCCGGTTGTCAATGCCTTGGCGGCGGCCAGTCCCTGGGGCGAGGCCTTGGCGAGGTCGGCGGTCATCGCGTCGACCGCGAAGCCGACGTCGTCGGCGGTCGTGGTGACCAGTCCGATGGCGGCGGCTCGTCGGGCGCTGAAGGTTTCTCCGGTCAGGTAGTAGCGGGCGGCCGCCCGCGGTGCCAGTTTGGGCAGCAGGGTCAGCGAGATGATCGCCGGTGCCACCCCGATCCGGGCCTCAGTCAGGGCGAACGTGCTGCGCGGCCCGGCGATCACGATGTCGCACGCCCCGACCAAGCCCATACCTCCGGCCCGCACATGACCATCGATGGCGCCGATCACCGGCGCGGGGCACTCGACGATCGCGCGAAGCAACGCCGCCAGTTCGCGCCCGCGGGCGACCGCCGCGTCCCAGGGGTCACCGCCGGTCGCCTCGGAGAGATCCGCGCCGGCGCAGAATGTGCCGCCGGTATGACCCAGCACAACGGCCCGGACCGCGGCGTCATCGGCCGCCCGCCGTAAACCATCCCGGAGTTGGGCGACCAGCATCGACGACAGCGCGTTGCGGTTATGCGGGGAGTCCAGCGTCAGCCGGGCGACGGGACCCTCGGTGGAGTAGTGAACCAGGTTCTCAGTCATCGCCATCACCTTGCGTCTCGACTCGGGCCAGGACTGCACCCACCTCGACCTGCTGGCCGACGGCGACACAGATTTGCGTGAGTACACCGCCGGCCGGGGCGGTGATGGTGTGTTCCATCTTCATCGCCTCCAACCAGATCAGCGGCTGTCCGGCCGCGACGGTGTCGCCGAGGTCCGCACCGAGTCGGATCACTGATCCGGGCATCGGCGCCAGCAGGGATCCCTGCCGGATCTCTGAGCCGGGCACGGGGAAGCGGGGCACCGAGGTGAACGACACCGAACCCAGCGGCGAATCGACGTACACGTTCTCGCCGTACCGGGCCACCATGAAGGACGTCATCACGGCCTCGTGTTCGAGATTGACCCGGTCCGGTGTCGCCGAGACCACGACGATGCCGGCGTCCTCGGGCAGGCTTGTTCCGGTGCGGGTGACCCGGTAGGAAACCCGATGTTCGGTGCCGTCGGCGTCGCGAAACACCCTGCGTTGGTCGGCCGAGATCACGTTGCGCCACCCACTGGGAAAGTGGGCCATCACCCCGGCGGTGGCCCGGTTGTGGGCCGCAGCGGCGACGGCCGCGGCGATCACCGCGAGGCGAACCTCGCGTTCCCCGGCCAGGGGGGCGGCCAACCGGTCGAGGCCATGGGTGTCGAAAAACGCGGTGTCGATGTCGCCGGCCAGGAAGCCGGGATGGCGCAACACATTGACCAGTAGGTCGCGGTTGGTACGCAGACCGTGCACGCGGGTGCGGGCCAGGGTGTCGGCGAGTACTTGCACAGCGCGGGACCGGGTCGGTGCGAAGGAGATCACCTTTGCCAGCATGGGGTCATAGTGAATCGAGACCTCCGAGCCGTCGATGACGCCGGAGTCCAGCCGGATACCGATCTGGGTCAGTGGACCGAAATGCGTTGCGGTACCGGGTACGTCGAAGTGATGGATCTGGCCGGCCTGGGGTTGCCACGATCGTGCCGGATCCTCGGCGTACAACCTGGCTTCGATGGAATGCCCGGTCGTTTGCGGGGGAGTTGCGGGCAGTGCTTCGCCGTCGGCGACCCCGAGTTGAAGCTCGACGAGGTCCAGTCCGGTGGTGAGTTCGGTGACCGGGTGCTCCACCTGGAGACGGGTGTTCATCTCCAAGAAGAAGAACTCGCCGTCCTCGTCGGCGAGAAACTCGACGGTGCCGGCGCCGGTGTATCCGACGGCGGTTGCGGCCAGACGCGCTGCGGTGAACAACCGTTCCCGCATGGCCGGAATGCGCTGCACCAGTGGTGAGGGCGCCTCTTCGATGATCTTCTGGTGGCGTCGCTGGATTGAGCACTCCCGTTCGCCGACGGCCCAGACCGTGCCGTGCAGGTCGGCCATCACCTGCACTTCGATGTGGCGGCCTCGTGGCAGGTAACGCTCACAGAACACCGTCGGGTCGCCGAAGAAGGACTGCGCTTCCCGTTGAGCGGCCAGCACCTGTTCGGCGAGTTCGGCGAGGGTTTCCACCACCCGCATGCCCCGACCGCCCCCGCCTGCCGATGCCTTGACCAGCACCGGTAACTGCTCCTGGGTAACCTCGGCGGCGTCGAGCTCGGCGAGTACCGGGACCCCGGCTGCGGCCATCAACTTCTTGGCCTCGATCTTCGAACCCATCGCCTCGACCGCGGCGGGCGGCGGGCCGATCCACCGGAGTCCGGCATCGTTGACCGCACGGGCGAAACCGGCGTTCTCGGAGAGGAACCCATAGCCGGGATGCACCGCGTCGGCACCGGCGCAGAGCGCTGCCTCAATGAGTTCCGGGCCGTCGAGGTAACTGTCGATGCGAACCCGGGCGTCAGCCTCGGCCACGTGCGGAGAACCGGCATCGGGGTCGGTATAGACCGCGACGGTACCGATGCCGAGGCGGCGGCAGGTGGAAAAGACCCGCCGGGCGATCTCGCCGCGGTTGGCAACCAGAACACTGGTGATCACATGGGACTCCGCTACATCCGGAAGACGCCGAATGTCGACGTCCCCTCGATCGGGGCGTTGGCGATGGCGGACAGGCACATCCCCAACACGGTGCGAGTGTCGCGGGGATCGATGACCCCGTCGTCGTAGAGCCGACCGGAAAGGAACATCGGCAGCGATTCCGCTTCGATCTGCGCCTCGACCGCGGCTCGCAACGCCGCGTCGGCATCCTCATCGAAGGGCTGTCCGCGGGCCTCGGTCGCGGCCCGGTTGACGATGGACAGCACCCCGGCCAACTGCGCCCCGCCCATCACCGCGGACTTCGCGCTGGGCCAGGCGAACAGGAATCGGGGGTCGTAGGCGCGCCCGCACATGCCGTAGTGACCGGCGCCGTAGGAGGAGCCGATCAGCAGGGTGATGTGCGGCACCGTCGAGTTGGACACGGCATTGATCATCATCGCGCCGTGCTTGATCATCCCGCCTTCCTCGTACGCCCGGCCCACCATGTAGCCGGTGGTGTTGTGCAGGAACAACAGCGGCGTGTTCGCCTGGTTGGCCAACTGGATGAACTGGGTGGCCTTCTGTGACTCCTCGCTGAACAGCACGCCGCGGGCGTTGGCGAGAATGCCTATCGGATAGCCGTGCAGGGTCGCCCAACCGGTGACCAGTGATCCCCCGTAGAGCCCTTTGAACTCATCGAAGTCCGATCCGTCGACGATGCGAGCGATCACCTCGCGCGGGTCAAAAGGAATCCGCAAGTCGGGCCCCACGATGCCGAGGAGTTCCTTGGGGTCGGCCGTTGGTTCGGCCGCGGGCTTCGATGCCGGGTGCGGCTTGACCCGGTTCAGGCGCGCGACGATCCGGCGGCCGATCCGGATGGCGTCGAGTTCGTCGGCGGCGAAGTAGTCGGCTAGACCCGAGATGCGGGAGTGCATTTCGGCCCCCCCGAGGGATTCGTCGTCGGACTCCTCGCCGGTGGCCATCTTCACCAGGGGCGGGCCCGCGAGGAACACCTTCGAGCGTTCCTTGATCATCACCACGTGGTCCGACATCCCTGGAATGTAGGCACCGCCGGCCGTGGAGTTGCCGAACACCAGCGCAATGGTGGGGATTCCGGCCGCCGACAGTCGGGTCAGATCGCGGAACATCCGGCCGCCCGGGATGAAGATCTCCTTCTGGGTGGGCAGATCGGCTCCGCCGGACTCGACCAGTGAGATCACCGGCAGCTGGTTTTCCAGCGCAATCTGGTTGGCCCGCAACACCTTTTTGAGCGTCCATGGGTTGGAGGTGCCGCCCTTGACGGTGGGATCGTGGGCGACGAGCATGCACTCGGTGTCTTCGATCACGCCGATCCCGGTCACCACGCTCGCGCCAACATGGAACTCGGTGCCGTAGCCGGCCAGCGCGCACAGTTCCAGGAACGGTGAATCTTCGTCGATGAGCAGCTCGATACGTTCACGGGCGGTCAGCTTGCCGCGGGCGTGATGACGCTGAACATATTTCGGCCCGCCGCCGGCAAGCGCCTTCGCCAGTTCGGTATCCAGTTCGGCGAGTTTGGTCCGCATCGCCGCCACGGCCTCGATGTAGGCCGGCGAGTGCGGGTCGATGGCGGTGCTCACGGCAGGATCTCCTCGGGGATATCGACATGACGGCTGCGCAACCATTCGCCCAGTCCCTTCGCCTGCGGGTCGAACCTCGCCTGGTAGGCGACGCCTTTGCCAAGGATGCCGTCGATGACGAAGTTGAGCGCGCGCAGGTTGGGCAGCAGGTGGCAAGTGACGGGCAGGTCCTTCGCCTCGGGCAACAACTCTCGCAGCAGTTCCACCGTGACGGCATTGGCCAGCCATCGCCATTGGGCGTCGGTGCGGACCCATAGTCCGATATTGGCGCTACCGCCCTTGTCGCCACTGCGGGCGCCCGCGACGGCCCCGAGGGGCAGGCGCCTCGTTGGTCCGGATCGCGCCGCGGCGGGCAACGCGGGTGCGTCGACCTCGGCGAGGGCCTGTGTCTCGGTTGCCGGCGGGATCGAGGCGCGGGTGCCATCGGCGTGTACGGCGACGTGCGCGACGTCGGCTGCCGGCACGTAGCCGGCGGTGAAAACGCCGTAGACCGCACCGTCGGAGGGGGGTGCGGTGGTGTGGAAGCCCGGATAGCTCGCCAGCGCGAGTTCAACTGCGGCAGAGGAGAATCGACGGCCCACGGTATCGGGATCCGGATCGCGCACCGTGCAGGTCAGCAAGGCACTGGCCGTTTGTTCGGTGTCGGAGTCGGGCTGATCGGTACGCGCCAGAGTCCACTGCAGTTCAGCCGGATCGACGGTCAGCCCGGCCTCGAGTTGGCGGCGCAGTAGGTCGGCCTTGGCGTCGATGTCCAGTCCGGTCAACACGAAGGTTGCGGAATTTCGGAAGCCCCCGATGGCGTTCAACGAAACCTTTAGCGAGGCCGGTGGCGGTTCGCCGCGCACGCCGGAGATGCGCACCCGGTCCGGGCCGTCGTCGCTCAACTCAATGCTGTCGAACCGGGCGGTCGCGTCCGGGTTGGCGTAGCGGGCACCGGTGATCTCGTAGAGCAGTTGTGCGGTGACGGTGCCGATGCTGACCTGTCCGCCGGTACCGGGATGCTTGGTGATCACCGACGAGCCGTCATCATGAATTTCGGCCAGTGGGAAGCCCCCATGGCCGAGGTCGGGTACCTCGGTGAAGAAGGCGTAGTTACCTCCGGTGGCCTGGGTGCCGCATTCGATGACGTGTCCGGCCACCACGGCGCCGGCCAGGCGGTCGTAGTCGGAACGGTTCCAGCCGAAGTGTGCGGCGGCCGGCCCGACCACCACCGAAGCGTCGGTGACCCGGCCGGTGACGACGATGTCGGCCCCGGCGTTCAGACAGTCGACGATGCCCCAGGCTCCGAGGTAGGCGTTGGCGGTCAGCGGTGCACCGAAGCCGAGTTCAGCGGCCCGCGGCAGCAGATCGTCCCCCTCGACGTGGGCCACGGTTGTCGGTACGCCGAGCGTGCCGGCCAGAGTGCGCACCGCCTGCGCGAGGCCGGCCGGGTTGAGGCCACCGGCGTTGACGACGATGCGCACCCCGCGATCTCCGGCGATACCCAGGCACTGTTCGAGTTGGGCCAGGAAGGTCTTGGCATAGCCGCGGTCGGGATTCTTGATCCGGTCGCGGCCGAGGATCAGCATGGTCAATTCAGCCAGGTAGTCCCCGGTCAGGTAGTCCAGTTCGCCCCCGGTGAGCATCTCGCGCATCGCAGACGCCCGGTCGCCGTAGAAGCCCGAACAGTTGCCGATCCGGACCGTTGCGATGGCAGCAGTCACGTGCGTGTCCTCCCTCGTCGACCGCCAGGGCGAGAATCCGATCAACCAACCGGGCTGTTCAGCGGTCGCGCGCTGCCGGGGCGTCCAGGTTCGCCCGCTTTGGAGAAGCCGACGTTCTGCGGCTATTATCAACCCTTCGGCTGCGTTGACGATCTGCGCGGCGGCTCACAAGGAGATCTTCGTCATGGCTGTGCCCAAGCGCCGGATGTCGCGCTCAAACACCCGTAGTCGGCGCTCGCAGTGGAAGACCGAGGCAGTCGGGCTGGTCTCGGTGTCCGTCGGCGGTCGGCAGCGCAAGGTGCCGCGACGCCTGCTCAAGGCCGCCCGCCTCGGTCTGATCGATTTCGACAAGCGCTGAACGTTTCAGCCACGAGCGGATCGGCGTCTCGCGCGGCGCGTCTCTCAGACGAATCTAAGTCGATGGGTTGACACTGATTACCGTGCGCATACTTGTAGTTGACGACGACCGAGCGGTGCGGGAGTCGCTGCGGCGCTCCCTGGCTTTCAACGGGTACACCGTCGACCTCGCCGAGGATGGTGTCGAGGCACTGGAGGCGATCGCCAGTGAACGGCCTGACGCGGTTGTCCTCGATGTGATGATGCCCCGTCTGGACGGTCTCGAGGTCTGTCGGCAGTTGCGCAGTACCGGAGACGATCTGCCGATCCTGGTACTCACCGCTCGCGACTCGGTATCCGAACGGGTGTCGGGTCTCGACGCGGGCGCCGACGACTACCTGCCCAAGCCATTTGCGCTTGAGGAGTTACTGGCCAGGTTGCGTGCACTTCTGCGTCGCACCGGACCGGAGGATGCCGGCGATGGCGCCGTCCTGACCTTCGCCGACCTGACCCTGGACCCTTCGACCCGCGAAGTCCACCGGGGCAACCGCCCGATCAGTCTGACGCGCACCGAGTTCTCGCTGCTGGAGATGCTCATCGCGAACCCGCGGCGGGTACTCACCCGCAGTCGCATCCTCGAAGAGGTGTGGGGCTTCGACTTTCCGACGTCCGGTAACGCACTTGAGGTGTATGTCGGCTATCTGCGGCGTAAGACCGAAGCAGAAGGAGAATCGCGGCTGATCCACACCGTTCGTGGTGTGGGTTACGTGCTGCGTGAGACCCCGCCCTAATGCCCGGATTGAAGCAACTGCGAAAGAAGTCGGCGGTGCCGGCCCGGGCGACAACGTCGCTGTCCCTGCGGTGGCGGGTGATGCTGCTGGCCATGTCGATGGTGGCGATGGTCGTGGTCCTCATGGCAGTCGCGGTGTACGCGGTGGTGTCCGCGGCGCTGTACACCGACATCGACAACCAACTGCAGAGCCGGGCCCAGTTGCTGATCGCCAGCGGTTCACTGGCCGCCGATCCGGCCAAGGCCATCGAGGGCACCGCCTACTCCGACGTCAACGCCATGCTGGTCAATCCGGGCCGATCCATCTACACCGCCAACCAGCAGGGTCAGACGCTTCCGGTGGGTCAACCCGAGAAGGCGGTGATCCGCGGTGATCTGTTCATGTCGCGCCGCACCGTTGGCGACCAGCGGGTGTTGGCGATCCATCTGCCCAACGCCAGTTCGCTGCTGATCTCCAAGAGCCTGCAACCCACCAACGAGGTGATGAACAAGCTCAAGTGGGTGCTGCTCGCGGTCGGCGGCATCGGCGTGGTGATCGCCGCCGTGGCCGGCGGCATGGTGGCTCGGACCGGCCTGCGACCGGTGGGTCGCCTCACCGAGGCTGCCGAACGGGTGGCCCGCACCGATGACCTTCGGCCCATTCCGGTGATCGGCAGCGACGAGTTGGCGCGGCTCACCGAGGCCTTCAACGCGATGCTGCGCGGGCTGGCGGAGTCGCGGGACCGGCAGGCCAGGCTGGTGGCGGATGCCGGCCATGAACTCAAGACTCCGCTGACGTCGCTGCGCACCAACGTCGAGTTGCTGATGGCCTGCAGCACCCCGGGTGCACCGCCGATCCCGGAGAGCGAGTTGGCCGAGTTGCGCTCCGACGTGATCGGCCAGATCGAGGAGTTGTCGACGCTGGTGGGCGACCTGGTGGACCTCACCCGCGAGGACAACGCCCACGGCCGGCTGCTGGAGGACGTCGAGATGACCGAGGTTGTCGAGCGCAGCCTCGAGCGGGTTCGGCGCCGCCGCAACGATATTCACTTCGACGTGGACATCATCGGCTGGCAGGTTCACGGTGACGCCGCGGGCTTGTCCCGCGCGGTGCTCAATTTGCTTGACAATGCCGCGAAGTGGAGTCCGCCAGGCGGAACGGTCGGGCTGCGATTGGGTCAGGTGGACGCTGCGCACGCCGAACTGGTCGTCTCCGATCAGGGGCCGGGCATCTCCCCGGAGGAGCGGGGCCTGGTGTTCGAGCGTTTTTACCGGTCGACGTCGGCGCGGGCCATGCCCGGCTCCGGACTGGGCCTGGCGATCGTCAAACAGGTTGTGGTCAAGCACGGCGGAATGATTCGCATCGGGGAGACCTTCCCCGGCGGTCAGCCCCCCGGAACCGCGT
Source organism: Mycobacterium sp. (assembly GCA_018401645.1). Taxonomy (GTDB): domain Bacteria; phylum Actinomycetota; class Actinomycetes; order Mycobacteriales; family Mycobacteriaceae; genus Mycobacterium. Next base: position 29,409 of record JAGYKK010000009.1, read on the forward strand.
TTCACGTCCTGCTTCCGGGGCAGCGGACCGTGTCGGTGTACCGACCGGAGTCTGCCCACAGCGAAAACCCGCCGAGAAAGCGTGATTTCGGGCCGATCGGCGATTCCAGATCGCCCTTACCGAGTGTCATCTCAGTCGATTCTTAGTAGTACACGGCAAGCTGTTGTCATCACAACCGCGCCTTCGTGCGTCTTCATCGAGAAAGAGCAAACAAGCGACCATGACAGAGGATCCGCGCTACTCGCCACCGCAGCAGTCCGGCCGGCGGCCGAATCAGCAAGGGACCCCGGGCTACAACCAGCCCGGGTTTCAGCCGCCTTACGACTGGCGCTACCCGACTGGCCCCGGGTACCACGGGCCCGTTGGCCGACCCGTACCCGGCGATGGGTGCGGGCGGCGCGACGTTGCCGCCGCCGGCGCGCAGAAGAGTTTCCGCCCAGTGGCACTGACGCTGGGGCGCTGGCGATTGCCGGTCTCTCCGCCGGAGTTGGCGGCATGGTCGCGATGACGGCGCGGCCCGCCAATGCCCCCGTCACGACCATTGCCACTCCCGCTCCGAATGGACGAAACGTCCCGGCCGCCAACGTGCCAATCGGAACGGTCGAGCAGGTTGCCGCCAAGGTAGTCCCCAGTGTGGTCAAGCTGGAGACGAAGATGGGACGCGCATCCGAGGAGGGATCGGGCATCGTGCTCTCCTCGGACGGGCTCATCCTGACCAACAGCCATGTCGTCGCGGGGGCGAAAGATCGCGCCCCCGGCGCCCCCGGCGCCCCCGGTGCGACCCCGGGATCGGCGATGGACGCGATGGTCACCTTCGCTGACGGCACTACCGCGCCGTTCACCGTCGTCGGCGCCGACCCGTCCAGCGACATCGCGGTGGTGCGGGCGCAGGGCGTCTCTGGTCTGACTCCGATCAACCTGGGCTCCTCGGCCAGCCTGCGGGTGGGCCAGGACGTGGTGGCCGTCGGTTCGCCGCTCGGACTGGAGGGCACGGTGACCACCGGCATCATCAGCGCACTGAACCGGCCGGTTGCCGCCGGTGGCGATGCCAATAACCAAAACACGGTGCTCGACGCAATCCAGACTGACGCCGCGATCAACCCGGGAAACTCCGGGGGAGCGCTGGTCAACATGAGCGGTGAACTGGTGGGTGTGAACTCGGCGATCGCCACCCTCGGCGGCGATTCGGGCGCCGCCCGGAGTGGATCCATCGGATTGGGTTTCGCGATTCCGGTGGATCAGGCCAAACGTATCGCCGATGAACTGATAAGCACCGGGACCGCGTCGCATGCATCGCTGGGCGTGCAGGTCAGCAACGACGTGATCGCCAACGGCGCGAAGATCGTCGATGTGGTCAAAGGCGGTCCGGCCTCGGTCGCCGGCCTACCGAACGGGGTGGTCGTCACCAAAGTCGACGATCGCGTCGTCGGAAGCGCCAACGCTCTGGTGGCTGCGGTCCGGTCACGGGCGCCGGGCGACAAGCTGACGCTGACCTACGTCGATCCTTCGGGAGGAAACCAGACGGTTCAGGTGACGCTTGGGAAAGCGGAGCAGTGACCCGGTCGGACATGAGCGAGCGCCCGCTGGCGGCTGTCCGGGACTCCGCCCGTACGGTGGTGGACGGCGATACGGTGTCACTCATGGAACAGCCTGATGGGTCAACCGGTCGTGCCCTGGTGGTGGTCGTCGACGACCGCAGAGCACGGGGGGTCGAAGAGGACAGTAGCGGTCCTTTGGTGACCGAGTTACTCGCCGAGGCGGGTTTCGTCGTCGATGGGGTCGTCGTGGTGTCGGCCGATGAGATCGAAATTCGCAATGCTCTGAACACGGCGGTCATCGGCGGAGTCGACCTGGTGATCTCGGTCGGCGGAACGGGTGTCACACCCCGCGACGTGGCCCCGGAGGCCACCGAGGCGCTCCTCGATCGGGAACTGCCGGGCATCGCCGAGGCCTTGCGTGCCTCGGGAGTGGCGGCCGGTAGCACCGAGGCCGGCCTTTCTCGCGGCCTGGCAGGGATTTCGGGCAGCACGCTGGTGGTCAATCTCGCCGACTCCCGTGCGGCGGTCCGGGATGGCATGGCGACCCTGGGGCCACTGGCCGCTCATGTGATCGCCGAGTTGTCCAACCTCGAAGCCTGAGAACTGTGAACACCGTGTTTCGGGGCTGTGACGTCGGAAAATGTCCGGAATGTGGCCTTGATCACAGCAGCGGGGCCCCCCGGTGACCGTCCAGCGCCCTTCCAGGGCCGAGATCGACCAGGTATTCGGAACCCCGACTGACCAGACCCCCTTCGCGGAACCATCTACGGACGTCGCTGCCGAGGATGCGGAGCGGGAACGCTGGTTGCGGGAAAACGTTCCGCCACACAGCCTTTGACGTTTCTAATCGGTTTCTAAGGGAAACTTTGGGGACAATTTTCTCGCCCACCGGCATCGGTAGTGCCGTCCTTAGAACGTCTCGGCGCGCGCGACCGCGTTGGCCGTTTCGCCCTCGGCCGTGCCGGCTTACCGCCAGCCATTTAAGAGATCTGATCGTCGGGCCTGCCGGTTCGCGTTGCTTGCATCGTTGCCGAACCGATATCTTCGTCGTGGCCGGTGGACCTTCGGGGTTCATCACGGAGACCCTGGGGAGTCCATGAAGGCAATGCGTGTTCTGGTGGCACTGGTTGCGGCGTCCTCGGCCCTGTTCGTCGGGGCGGGGACCGCCCATGCGGGTATGGACGATCAAATGAGCCTGGTTGACGGCAAGGGCCGCACCATGACGATCCAGCAGTGGGACACCGTGCTCAACGGGGTGTACGCGCTGGACCGCAACCGGTTGACCCGCGAGTGGTTTCATTCCGGGCGGTCCGTCTACAACGTGTCGGGCCCGGGGCCGAAGAGTTCGTCGGCACCTTAGGTGGGTTACCAGGTGGGCTTCCGTGGTCGCTGAACGTGGGCCTGAACTTCAGCACACCACACCCAACATCTTCCTCTCCGACGCGAGCATCTCCCCGCTGGGCTTTGACCCGATCGGCTCGGTCGTCACTCCGAACCTGTTCCCGGGCGCCTCGATCAGTTCGGATCTGGGCAACGGCCCCGGCATCCAGAGGTTGCGACCTTCTCCGTGGACGTGGAAGGCCCGGAGGGTGCGGTGGCCGTGGCCAACGCCCACGGCATGGTCACCGGCGCGGCCGGCGGGGTGCTGCTGCGCCCCTTCGCCCGACTGATCTCCCAGGCCGGTGACAACGTCACCACCTACGGCGAACCCTGGGACATGAACTAGAGCCCATCCCTGTCCGGGTCAGTCCCTCGTCGGTTATTCGTCGAGCGTGAAGTTCTTCGCCCGCGGACGTCCCGGCAAGGTGTCCTTGCCGCCGAGGGCGTCGCGGATCTCGGTCAGCAGGCGGGCCTGCTTGTCGGCCGCGTCCTCCGCAGCGTCGCTCGTCCGCATCTTGTTGTAAGGCACGACGATGAGGAAGTAGACGACGGCCGCCACCAAACGAAGTTGATGGTGCCGTCAGAGGACGTTGAGGTCGATCGTCTGGCCGCCGCCGATGCCGATCTGAAGGATGCCGTAGGAGGCTTCCTTCCCGGCCCCGATCCGGTTGATCAGCGGTTGGATGATGCTGTCGGTGAATTTGGTGACTAATCCGGTGAACGCGGTGCCGATGACCACCGCGACCGCGAGGTCGACGATGTTGCCTCCGGCGAGGAACTCCTTGAATCCCTTTAACACGGTAAGCCTTTCTTTGCTGTAATTGCCTGCTGGCGTGGCCAGCGTAGCGCACCTGGCTCGCGTTTCAATGAATCGTCAAAGTGACCGTTTGCACCAGGGTGGCGCCCGCGAGCACGTTGGCCGCAGGTGCCGGAAGCGCGACCAGCACCACCCGTTCGTTGCCGGCTCCGACCGACGTCGGTGCGGCTGATACCAAAACCACCACGGCGTTTCTGGCCACCACTTCAGGCCGAGCATCCGCCCCGGCCGGGGCCCAGCACGTCGACGATGTCGCCGGTGCGGATCAAGTCAAGAACCGCGGCGTCGGTGACATGCAGTGGCACCAACCGCGTCGGGTCAGCGTTGAGCCCCGGCCAGTCGGGGGCCCAGTACCCGGGCGTCGGTCAGTATCTCGCCGCGCCGGACCGGCCCGGCGAGGGTCGCCCCGGCGATCGACAGATCGGTGTGGGCGCCGTCGGGAAGGGTTGCCGCGGAACGTCTCTCCAGGCGAACGTCGTTGGCGGTCAATGGCGTGCCCGGGCTGAGATCCCGGACCGCGACCGCCACATCTCGGGCCGCCGCGCCCGGATCGGGACGAAGCGAAGCGATACCCGCCAGCACCACCAGGACCCCCGCCGCGATACGACGCGCCAATACCGTTCGGGTGAAATCGGGGCGTAGACTGCGCGAAACCCTGTCCAGCAGAGTGGGATTCAATGATGTCGCCATACCGCCACGGTAAGGCGCGGCCCAGCGCCGAGTCGGCGAACTCAGCGCAGCTTGTGGATAACCTAGCCGGAGGTGGCGGCTGGAGTTGAGCCTTTCGTCGGCGAAGGTCCCGAACTCGTCGCCGCCGGGCTTGAACTGGACTTGTTCGACTCAGACTTGTTGTTCGACTCAGACTTGTTGTTCGGCTCAGATTTGTTCGGCTCAGATTTGTTCGGCTCAGATTTGTTCGACTCGGATTTGTTCGACTCGGATTTACCAGGATTCGCCATCTCCGAGGCCGACGGGGTCCCCGAATCACTCGCGGCCGGACCCTTGGCGGCTTCGCGACTGTCATTTCGGTAGAAGCCGCTGCCCTTGAACACCACGCCGACCGAGTTGAACATTTTGCGCAACCGTCCCGAGCACTTGGGGCAGGTCGTCAGCGCATCCTCGGAAAAAGCTTGCACCGCGTCGAACCTGTTATCGCACTCGGTGCATGCGTAGCTGTAGGTCGGCACGTGAACCCTCCGGTGAAGACTGAATTTTTAGCACTCTATCGCGTCAAGTGCCAGCACCGCTATTCCTCGCCCGGGTTGTCGCCAGGGCGATCAGGCCGTTCCCGGGGGTCAGGGCGTGCGTCATCGGAATATCGTGGGGTTCGGCCGGCAGCGACTTGACGACCTCTTCGTCGCGCACCACGGCGACCAGCCGGGTACCGGGAGCACACAGTGCCAGCGACCGGTCGTAGAAGCCCCCGCCGCGGCCGAGGCGGACGCCGGCGTGGTCGACGGCGAGGGCGGGAACCAGCACCACGCCGGCTTGGGCCACCGCCGACGGTTCCAGCCAGCCCTGGGCAGGCTCGCGCAGGCCGAAGCGGGCCGAAACGAGGTCACCCGGGACATATCGAGCCCATCGCAGTGCCAGGTGCTCGTTGTCGGCACCGGTCCGAGTCACCGGCAGCAACACCGTCGCACCCAACTCGTGCAACCGGTCCACCATCTCCGGCGAGCCGGGCTCGGCGCCCACCGGAAGGTAGGCGCAGACCGTCTGGAATCCGACCACGAGATCGCCGAGGCGGCTGCACAATTGCTCGGCCTCCGCGCGGTGTACGTCAAGGGGCACGGCCCGACGGGCCGCCAGCAGGGCGCTGCGTAGCCCGGCTTTGGTCGCGGTGGTCACGGCCTCACCCTTTCAGCGCGGACCCCGGTCGCGCCATAGCTGGGGGCGAGGCCTGCGCGTTAAGGTGTGGAACGTGTCCACTGTGCCGCGGGTTCCGTTTCCCCGAACGGCCATTGTGCCGGCCGCGGGTCTGGGCACTCGCTTCCTTCCGGCGACCAAGACGATCCCCAAGGAATTGTTGCCGGTGGTCGACACCCCCGGTATCGAGCTGGTGGCCGAGGAAGCCGCCGAGGCCGGGGCTGAGCGACTGGTGATCGTTACCTCCGCGGGCAAAGACAGTGTCGTCGCCCACTTCGTTGAGGATCTGGTGCTGGAAGGCACACTGGAGGCCCGCGGCAAGAAAGCCATGCTCGCAAAGGTCCGTCGAGCGCCGGACTTGATCAAGGTGGAGTCGGTGATCCAAGCCGAACCGCTGGGACTGGGCCATGCGGTGGGCTGCGTGGAACCGGTGCTTTCCCCCGACGAAGATGCGGTGTCGGTGCTGTTGCCCGACGATCTGGTGCTGCCTATCGGAGTGCTGGAAACCATGGCCAAAGTACGTGCCAAGCGGGGTGGCACGGTGCTGTGCGCCATCGAGGTGTCGCCGTCTGAGGTCAGCGCCTACGGCGTGTTCGATGTCGAGATCGTGCCCGACGCCGTCAACCCGAACGTACTGAGGGTCAAGGGCATGGTGGAAAAACCGTCGGCTGATAAGGCTCCCTCGCTTTTCGCGGCGGCCGGGCGCTACCTCCTTGACCGGGCGATTTTCGACGCGCTACGGCGGGTGAAACGAGGTGCCGGCGGCGAAATTCAGCTCACCGACGCGATCGCGCTGCTGATCGCCGAAGGCCACCCCGTGCACGTCGTGGTGCATCGTGGGTCTCGACACGACCTGGGAAATCCCGGCGGGTATCTCAAGGCTGCGGTTGACTTTGCCCTGGATCGTGACGACTATGGCCCGGACTTGCGGCGGTGGCTGGTTGAACGGCTGGGCCGGGCCGAAACGTAGGACTGGCGGCGGTCCCGCGTAAGTGTCTCGAGGCGGAAAGGCGCGCTGTGCGTTCGGTGGAGGAGCAACAGGCCAGGGTCATGGCTGCCGCAGTGGCGCCGAGGCCGGTGCGAGTTCCGATCGCGGAGTCTCAGGGCCTGATGTGTGCGGAGGAAGTGCTCACCGAGCAGCCCCTCCCCGGCTTCGATCAGGCCGCGATCGACGGGTACGCGGTGCGCAGCGTCGACGTCAACGATGGCGTCGACGGCGAGATCGTGCTGCCGGTGATGGCGGTCATCGAGGCCGGCACCCGTACTCCGAGCCGGTTGCAGCCCAAGCAGGCGGCGCGGGTCCAAACCGGTGCGCCGATGCCCACCCTTGCCGACGCGGTCTTGCCGTTGCGGTGGACCGACGGCGGACAGTCGCGGGTGCGGGTGTTGCGCGGGGTGCGTCCGGGGGCCTACGTGCGTCGCGCGGGCGACGACGTGCAGCCCGGAGACGTTGCGGTACGGGCTGGTTCGATCATCGGCGCCGCACAGGTCGGACTGTTGGCCGCGGTCGGCCGCGAGCGGGTACTCGTCCACCCGCGGCCTCGGGTGACGGTGATGAGCGTGGGCGGGGAACTCGTCGACATCGCCCGAACCCCGGGGCATGGCCAGGTATATGACGTGAATTCCTACGCGTTGGCCGCGGCCGCCCGTGACGCCGGTGCGGAGGTGAGCCGGATCGGTATCGTCAGCGCCGACGGCAAGGAACTGCGCGACGTCGTCGAGAGCCAACTCAACCGCGCCGAGGTGGTGGTGATCGCCGGCGCGGTCGGTGGGGCCGCGGCCGAGAGTCTGCGCGCGGTGCTCTCCGAGCTCGGCGACATGGAGGTCACCCGGGTCGCGATGCATCCCGGCTCGGTGCAGGGTTTCGGTCAACTCGGCGCCGAAGGTGTCCCCACCTTCTTGTTGCCGACCAACCCGGTCAGTGCGCTGGTGGTGTTCGAGGTGATGGTGCGCCCGTTAATCCGGCTGTCGTTGGGTAAGCGGCAGGCGATTCGCAGGGTGATTCGCGCTCGCTCGCTCGCCCCGATTGCGTCCGTGCCCGGCCGTAAGGGATTCCTTCGCGGTCAACTGCTCAGGGACCAGGACAGTGGCGAATACCTGGTGGAAGCAATCGGTGACAACCCGAATGGGTCGTCGCACCTGCTGGCGTCTCTGGCCGAGGCGAACTGTCTGGTGATGGTGCCCAGCGAGGTCGCCGAAATCGATGCCGGAGAGTTCGTGGACGTCGCCTTCCTGGCCCAACGCGGCTGACAGTCCCTGATGAATCGTTGGGCGGGCGGGGCCGCTCATCCGGGGTGGCCGGCTCGGGTAGGCCCGCTGCGGTGCCGCCGGAGCCGTCGGTTGCGGCCGGTGCCCAGTGCGATGGTGCGCAGTGGAGCCGAACCCGAACTGGCCGAACGTGACAACCTCAGGCTGGAGCCCCACAGCGGAGCTGGGTTAGGTTGCCGACATACTGTTTTCGGCTTGGCCCGCGATGTATTCGGGTTTTGCGTTCAGGAGGCCCGCAAGGGCGAATGTTGCCGTATGTGATTGAGGTCGACGGCAGTTTCTGCGGCCAGCTGACGATCGGCAACGTTACCCATGGCGCGCTGCGGTCCGCCTGGATCAGGTACTGGGTGGCGAGTGAATTCACCGGTGGCGGCGTAGCCACCAGGGCGTTGGCACTGGGCGTGGACCACTGCTTCCGGACAGTGATGCTCCATCGCGTAGGGCCACGGTCCGTCGAGAACACGGCAAGTCGCCGGGTGTTGACCAAGGTGGGTTTTCGTGAGAGGCCTACTCAAGCGTTATCTCGACGTCGACCGGGCCTGGCGTGACCACCTCCCTGGTTGCAGTCACCGCCGAGGAGATCGAGGGTTCGGCAGCCGCCCAACTTGTCCGCCAGGGACTCGCCCGCCGCTACTGAGAGGAACCCGTTCGTTGCGCCCGCCGACCCTTTTTGTTACCAATGTGACAATTGTGACTGTGGTGCTTGTCATCCTGGAATTACACGTGTGTAATTGCCTCGGCGCGCGTAGCACGGGCGGCCGTCTGAACCCTAGCCTGGTCGGGAAAGACAGGCCACATGCCAAGCATCCCCCAGTCACTGCTGTGGATCTCACTAGTGGTGCTATGGCTCTTCGTTTTGGTGCCGATGCTCATCAGCAAAGCGTGAGACGGTCCGCCGGACGAGCGATGTCGCCCTTACCACCCGGGTGCTGGGCGATGCCCAAGGCTCGCCTGGTCAGGCGCCGTGGCCGGCGACGGGCCACCGCCATGGTCCGGACTGGCAGCGCGACGCCGACCCCACCGATGAGCACGACGAAGTCGGGGAACGACGAGGGCTGTGCGCCGCACGTGCTGGTGGCCGCCGCGAGCGACGTCGGTGATGGTCGTTGCCATGTCGGGTCGGTCCGCGCTGCGGGGAGGATCTAGCGAACCCGTCTACCTCGATGTCGATGTCGTCGACGGGACCTCGGGCACTGCCGGTTGGCTCCGACGGCCAGGAGAGCCCAGCCTGTTTGCGACGGATCCGCCGGCGCCGGACGAGTCCGGCGCGCGAGGGTTCGTCAGTGCTGAGCCATCGGCGGAATCCGCCATTTCTGAGGAGACAGCGTTCGATCCGATCGCGGAGCCGGTGGACCAGGACGATCCGCGGGACGGTCTCGACGAGTACGAGTACATCGACGACACGTCCGGCCTGGAGACCGAGGCGATCGCCGAGGCTATGGGCGCCCGCGGATGAGCGGGTGGACGGCCTCGGAGGCGTCATCGGCGAACCGCCGACGTCCGCATCGCGGCCCGGCAACCGTCAGCGGCGCCTGGAGACCACGACCACGGCCGCGGTGAGCGCCTTGCCGCAAGTACCGGTTCCGCACCCGGGTGTTGTCGCCATGTCGGCCATCATGGTGGCGTCCGCCGTGGCGTCGTGGCACCCTCAACGGCCTTTGGTGAGTCGGTGGTGCCACCGCGACGGTCACCGTGCTCTACCTGGCCTACCTGCGCCATTGGGCGCGGATCGAGGCCCAGGTTCGCCGCCGCCGACAGCGCATGGCGCGCACCACGACCGATGGAACGCGCCCCCGAATGGAGCGTCGACTATCAGCGAGGCCGAGGTTCCCGGCCCGGCTCCGGCGGCCCGGCGCGGCGGTGCTCGATATCGACGACGAGGATCCCGTCTTCAGGCATCTCGACGGGTCGCCTACAGTCGGCTTATGACCTGCCGAGGGCGGCTGGCGTGAGTAGGACTTTCGGGCGTTCGGGCTGGTAGCCTGCATACGACCAAGGGCTATAGCGCAGTTGGTAGCGCGTCTCGTTCGCATCGAGAAGGTCGGGGTTCCGATTCCCCTTAGCTCCACCATTTGTTCCTGCCTTTTCTCAGCCCGGCGCCGTAGTCGGCGTGCCGCGGCCACCCGGCGAGCCGCTCGTACGTTATCGTTTCGTGATGTTTGTACGGATTGATGAGCGAAAAAGTGGTCGGCGCTGATCGGTGCCGGGTCGTGGGCTCCGACGATCGTCCTGCCGGCCGCCGTTGGCTCTTCGCCGCCGTGGCCGGTGCGAATCCCGGCCCGGGGGAGGTCGCCGCTCCGGCCGGCGACCATGCGCGTGTGCTGCCGGAGGTGGCCCCGGCCCCCGAATTGCCAGTGGCTGGGGCCCCGGCCCCGGGAGCTCAAATAGCCGCCGCGCCGCGGCGGCGGTGGTGGTACCAGCCGCCCACGTGGCGGGCGCCCGTTCCACCGCAGGGTTGCTCCGGAACAGGGTCTGCAGGTCAAGACCATCCTCGCAGCGCACTGGTGTCAGCGCTGCTTTCCCACAGATCCACCAACGCGATCGGGGTCAGCCGGACATAAGCCGTGGCACCCCAGCGGGCGGGCGATTGATCTGATGATCCCGAACCCTGGCAGTGCCGAGGGCATCGCACTCGGCGACTCGATCCTCGCGTTCGTGATGGATAACGCGGGCCGATTCGAGGTGCAGGACGTGATTTGGCGAGGAACGTACTACACACCGGGTGGCAATTGCCAGCGGGTCCGGCTACGGCCACCACGACCACATTGCACATCACCACCGTCGGCGGTGGGTTTCCGAACGGCGGGGAAGAGTACCCGGCCAGCTGATTTCGCGGGCGACGTACCGCCTCAGGTTTGGCGCAGTACCCGCGCCAGACCTTATTGACCTGTAGTGCCGTCACCCGCGCTAGTCGCTTGTCGTTGGCGGGGATGACGTGCCATGGTGCGGCATCAGAGGTGGTACGCAAAATCGTCTGATCGACCGCCTTGACGTAGTCGTCCATCGCTCGCGGTTGCGGTAGTCCTCTTCGGTGATCTTGTGGGACTTGTAAGCGGTCTGCTCGCGCGCTGTAAAGCGAGCGAGTTGTTCCTCGGGGACACGTGCAGCCAGAACTTCGCGACATAGTAGCCGCGTTCGACAAGTTGACTTTCGAAGTCATTGATCGTCGTAGGCCCGCTGCCATTCCGCGGGAGCGGCGGAGCCTTCGACCCGTTCGGGGAGCAGCCGTACCAGGTTCCGGTCGAAGATCACGACCTTGCCGCCACGGCGGCAGATCGCGCCAGAAGCGCCACGGGTAGTGGAACTTGCGCTCCTCCTCGGTGGGGGCGGCCACCGGGATCACCCGTAGTCACCGGCCTCCATGGCGCCGGTGATCCGCCGGATGAGCCCGCCTTTTCCGGCGGCATCCCACCCTCGAAGGCCAAAACTGTTCCCACCCCGCGTTTTCGCGCCTCAATCGCCAGTCAGTGCAGCCGGGACTGCTGTTTGGCAAGCTTCGCCCGGTAGTCCTCCTACTCAGCGTCCCGGAAGATCGAGCACGAGCACATCGGAGGCGGCGTCGGTATCTCCGAACACCGGTTCAGCACCGAGAGTCCCGGGGATCGGGATTTCTCAGCCAGCCGGGTCGACAGCGCCGGGGGATCGTTCGAGCGACGGTCAGGTCGCGGTACCGACATCTGGACTCGACAATCGTCAGGGTGCACCGGGCCGCTGTCTCCGCAGTATCCGCTCGGCGATGGGAAGCACCGGACCGAGTGCATCCAGAACCGCCCGGTCGCGTTGGTCCACCTGCCAGCCCGTTTCCGGGATGCTTCTCTGCCGCCTTGGTTCTTCTTCTGAATTTTCGCCGGGGTGTGCAGGAGAATTTCAGGATCAGGGCACCATCGGTGACCAGTGCGTGTTGCATGGTGGCGTATGACGAAGCCAGATGGAGAATTCGGGTTCGTCGATATCACCCTCGGCGCGCAATTTATTCGCCCGCATCAGGCCGCCGACGAAGGAGGCGGCCACGGGGAGGCAATGACCGCCATAGTCGCCACAGTTGGGGCGCTGTGATTCCCTCCTCGGTGGGATCAGCGAACACCCGGGTGTCGGCGTAGCGAGTCCATCCGCGTTGAGTTGGGTCGACCGCGCGTTGACGCCAGCCGATCTCTCCCGGCGATCCAGATGACCACCGGGAAGTCGGCGTCGCGCAGGTCGTACTGGGCGTTGATCAGACCGACCCGCAGGTCTCCGATCGCCTCCTCAATTCGGTCTTGCCAATTTTGTTACCGACCTCGGATACCTCGAGCATGTCTCAGCATCCCACCGCGGCCACGCCGGTGGTGCAGTTGTTCAGGTCGCGCTTCGTTCGTCGGCCTCCAGGGCATTCAGCACTGCTGCGCGAGTGTCAGGCGTTCGGTAACGGAGGGTCCGCCGCCGCCCCTGCGGGCAGGTCACTGAGCGCGGCCGGATTGTGCTCGGCAGGCGTGGTGGTGTCGATGAACACCGTCACCGACTCGACGAACCTCGCCGGATCGTCGTGGAAGGGAAATGGCCCGGGTTCTGAAGATCTCCAACCGGGAACCGGGCATGGCGGCGTGAGCCATCTGGGCGTGACCAACCGGTATGACGGCATCGTCTGCTCCCCAGATCAGTTGCACCGGAACGGATTCCGTCAAATAACAGCGGTCCAGCATAGTGCTACCTGTCCGCGCCAGTCCACAACAGCGCGCGCAGCGTCACGGGTGAATGCCGACGAGGCGGTGGGTTCGAACCCAGATCGGCCAATTCGCAGCATCGTAGGATGTCGGCCCAGTCCATGGAACCGACGACCGTGCCCAATAAACGCCCGAACGCCTGGGGTCGGCAGCACCAGAGGTCGAGTAATGCCAGGGCCTCCGCGCCGACCGGCAACGATGCAATCCGCGGTGCGATATTGACGTCCCTGGTGACACCACCGGAACCCACCAGGATCAGGCGTTCCCGCAGGTGTGGAAACTGATAGGCGAATTGCATCGCCACCCCACCGCGCCAGTGCGACGACGGTGGCCCGTTCGATACCGAGGACGCTCAGCGAGTCGCGCATCCCGTTCGCGTAGGCGGCAACCGCGAATAGTCCGCCCGGTTTATCCGACTGACCGTGCCCCAACAGATCCGGAGCGATCACGGTGAACCGCCGTGCCAGGCTGCTGTGCACTGTTTGCCCAGGTGGTCGAGTTGTCCCCGACACCGTGGATCAGGATCAGCGTCGGGCCATGACCGGCGATCGGAAACGCCGGCGATAGCCGTGGATCATCGCGAATCTCAGTTGCGGTGTCGGATCGAGGACCGACTTCAGGCGGCGCTTAGTCCGATGCCATGACACCTCAAGCGATCCGGGACGGAAGTTCAGTCTAACAGCGCTCCGGAAGCTTCCACTCGAGTTCCTCGGCCGCCTACTCGTTGTCGCCACCGTGGCCAGTGTCGCGGCGACCGACGAGTCGGCAATTAATCCGCGGGCGGCCGGCCACACCCAGTTGCACTTTGCAGGGGAGATCGTCGCCGTGTTCGCGGGTGTATTCCCGGGCGTGGATTCCGGTTGTCCACCATCTGCTGGCGCAACGGCATACCGGGAACCGAGTTTCGGCACTCGGTCGATGACGTCGATCACGAGATGGAAGCGGTCCAGATCGTTGAGCATCACCATGTCGAAAGGAGTGGTGGTGGTGCCCTCCTCCTTGTATCCCCGGACGTGGATTTAAGCGCATCGTTGCTGCGGCGGTACCAGGCGGTGGATTAGCCACGGGTAGCCGTGATGACGAAGATGACCACGGCCTCGGTGAAGACCATGTCGAACTCACGGTTGGACAGCCCGTGCGGGTGCTCGCTGGAATCCTGCAGGCGCATCAGATCCACCACGTTGACGAAGCGCACCCCGAGTTCCGGAACGTGCTGGCGCAGTAGGTCCGCCGCCCGGCCAGCGCCTCCAGCGTCGGCACGTCACCCGGCTGAGGCCAGCACGACGTCAGTTCGCAGCCGTACTCCTCGGTGCCGGCCCATTCCCGGAATTCCCACCCCGCGGGTGCGGTGCGCGATCGCCTCGTCCATGGTTAGGAAGTTTCGGGTGCGGTTGCTGAAACGACGACGTTGACGTACTGCCGCGACCGCAGGCAATGGTCGTAGGTGGAGAGCAGTGTGTTGGCGTCCGGCGGCAGATACACCCGCACCACCTCCCCGGCGCTCTTGTTCACGACGTGATCGATGAAACCCGGGTCTGGTGAGAGAAGCCGTTGTGGTCTTGGCGCCACGCTGACTGGACAACAGGTAGTTCAGGCTCGCGATGGGACGGCGCCACGGGATGTAGTTGTGACCTTGAGCCACTTCGCGTGCTGGTTGAACATCGAGTCGATGATGATGTGGATGGTGCCTCGTAGCAGTTGAACAAGCCGTGCCGGCCGGTGGCAGATAACCCTCGAGCCAGCCCTGGCACTGGTGTTCAGACAGCATCTCGACCACCCGGCCGGCTGGGCGAGGTGGTCATCGACCTCAGGACGAAGAACTCCGCATTCCACTGTTTATCGGTCGCCTCGAACACGGGTTGTAGCCGATTGGAGGCGGTTTCGTCGAGTCCGAAGATCCGGAAGTTGTCGAGTTGAGCCGAACGACGTCGGTCAACCGCTGGCCGAGCACCTTGGTCGCTTCGGCGGTGGCCCCGGCGCGGAGTACCTCGACGGCATAGTCGCGGAAGACGGGGGAGTCGGAGTCCTTCAGGAGTAACCCGCCATTGGCATGTGGGTTGTCGCTCATCCGCAGCGTGCCCCGTGGAGCCAATGCGGCGATGTCCGGAGTTAAGAGTTTGCCTGTCGGATCAAATAATTCCTCCCGGTCGGTAGGAGGCCAACCAGTCGGCGAGCTGCGGTGCTCCGGTGTGTCGCGCACTGGCCAGCGGGACCTGATGCGCTCGCCACGGCGGTGGTCTTCTTACACCCATCGATGAAGCGGGGCCAGTCCAGCCCTTCAGGGTGCGGAAGACGATCATCGGCCACCACGCAGCCGGGTCTCATCCCCGGCGGCGGCATTGGCCTGATGGTGGCGACCTGTGGGGACCTCGTCGAGTAACGCGGCGAAGCGGCGGTGGGCATCGGTGGTCGGGAGTTGTCGTCGGCAACCTCGAAGAAATACGGATTATGGCCGTAACCGATCATCAGGCTTCGCAGCTCATCGGGCAGGATACGATCCAGCACAGTCCAGTTGGCGATCTTGTAGCCGTTGGTGCAGGATTGGTAGGACGACACCGTCTTTGAAGGGGTGCATGAACTTGTTGGAATGCAAGCTGGTCGCCAAGGCTCCGGTCTCAGCCTCGCCATCGCCGATGACCGCGGCGCGACGGGAAGATCGGGATTGTCGAACGCCGCACCGTAGGCGTGCGGAAGGGCGTAGCCAGAGTTCGCCGCCCTCATGGATGGAACCGGGAGTTTCCGGGGCGACGTGGGAGGGAATTCCGCCCGGGAAGGAGGAAACTGCCGGAACAACCGTCGCAGGCCACCTCGGTGTCGGTGGTGATGTCGGGATGGGTCTCGGTGTAGGTGCCGTCGGTGGAGCGCTGGCCCATAGGCCGGGACCGCCGTGGCCGGGACCGGTGATGTGACCGTGGACTGGGCGCGTTCGCAGATCATCCGGTGAGGTGGGCGTAAAGGAAATTGAGCCCCGGCGTGGTGCCCCCAGTGTCGAGCAGTCGTGGTTTGACGTCCTCGCGTGACAGTGGGGTCCGCAGCAGCGGGTTGTCGAGGAGGTAGATCTGGCCGACGGAGGTAGTTGGTGGCGCGCCACCACCCCGTCGATCCGGGCGATCATCTCGTGGCCAGCGCCGATGCTGGGAGGCCTGCCAGGCGGTGGGAGGTGTCGCGGTCATGGCGTCTCCAATCCATCGTGGTGCCGGGCCCGTCGATCAGGCCAGTCCGGGGTCCCCAGTTCGGGATCCCCAGTCCCGAGATCCCCAGTTCAGGATCCCCTAGTCAGGACAGGGCCGGGCCGACGTTTCCAGTTCATCGCCCAGTACTCGGTGATCGGTCGGTCAGGAAGGCACTCCCGCGCAGAGTTGAGGATCGACTTCGAGTCGGTCAGGGCGTCCAGCCAGGTATTGCCGACCTCGTTCTGGCTTCGGATGTAGTCGGCGTAATCCGCCAGCACCGGGAAGTGGTCGTGGTTGCGAAGGTTGCCCAGCAGCGGTGCAAATACCTCGGTGTCACCGCCGGAGAAGCGACCCTCGGCGATGCAGTCCAGGGCGGTCGCCAGTTCACCGGAGACATGGTCGCGGGGCCAGTAGCCCTCCACGATGGAGTTGCGTCACCTCCTCGACCGTGAGTCGAACAGGAAGAAGTTCTCCGGACCGGCCTCGGCCGCATCTCGGCGTTGGCGCCTGCGTCGGTGCCGATGGTCAGGGCTCCATTCATCATGAACTTCGCTGCCGGTTCCGGGGCTTCCTTTCCGGCGGTGAAATCTGCTCCGAGAGGTCCGCGGCCGGATAAATCAACTGGCCGTTCTGAGCATTGAAGTTCGGGATGAACGCCACCTTCATGCGATCGTTGACATCGGGGTCGGAGTTGACCGTCTCCCGCAGGTTGATCAACTTGATGATGAGTTTGGCGATGGTAGCCGGGGGCGGCTTTGCCGCGAAATATATGCCCAGGGGGCGATCTTGAGATCAGGTTCTGCTTGATCCGGTTGTAGGCGGTGATGATGTACGGGACGTTGGTGCTGCCGCTTGTACTCATGAATTCGTTTGACCTGGACGTCGAAGAGCCAGTCCGGATTCAAGACGATTCCGGTGTGCGCCTGATGTAGTCGACAGCCGCGCCTTGTTCTCCCGCTTGACGGCACGCCAACGCTGGCCGAATGCGGGGTCGTCCACCGGTGCCAGGGCCGCAACTTCGAGATCGACCATCCAACCCTCGCCGATGGTCTCGTCAGGCAACCCGCGCAGTCGGGGTTGCTCAGGCCCACGAATCGCCGCGGTGTGACGCCGTTGGTCTTGTTGCTGAACCGATCCGGCCACAGCTCGTAGAAGTCCTTGAGGATCGTGGTCTTGACCAGTTCAGTGCATCGCGGCGACCCCGTTGACGGCGTGGCTGCCGACGGTGGCCGGTCGTATCGGACGCTCTTGGAACCGTCCTCGCCGATGATCGACATCCGTCGAACCCGGGCCTCATCACCGGGAAACTGGCCCGGACTTCGTCGAGGAAGCGCGGTTGATCTCGAAGATGATCTCAAGATGGCGCGGGGCAGGAACTGCTCGAACATCGACAGCGGCCAGGTCTCAGGCCTCCGGCAGCAGGGTGTGGTTGGTCGTGACATTGTTGCCACGGTGATCCGCCGACTCGTCCCAGCCCAGGTGGCGCTCGTCCATCAGCAGTCGCATCCAGTTCGGCAACGGCGATCGACGGGTGGGTGTCATTGAGTTGGACGGCCACCCGATCGGGCAGCGAGCGCACGTGGCTGCCCGCGGGTCCTCGATCAGATTTTGGGATGTCCTGCAATGAGCACGGGAACGAAGAAGTACTGCTGCGGCAACCGCAGTTGCTTGCCCGCCGCCGGCGCTCGTCGTTGGGATAAAGGATCTTAGTGACGGTCTCGGAGACCACCTCGTCCTCGACCACGCGGTAGTAGTCGCCGGCGTTGAACGCATCGAGCGAGTTCTTTCATCGCCCGGGCGCTCCATAGGGTCAGGGTGTTGCAGGTGTTCACGCCGTAGCCCTGGATCGGGGAGCCGTAGTAGACGCCCTTGACCGAGCGCTGCGGAATCCCACTCGACCCGCTCAACGCCCTGCTCGTCGAGAATTGGCGCTCAGTGTAGCCGCCCCACTTGACCTGATAGTTCCAGTTCGGGCTTGGCGATCTCCCACGGGTTGCCTCGGCCAGCCAATTGTCAGTGGTCTCGACTTGCCGACCGTCATGGATCTCCTGGTCAGTGCCGAACTCGTAGCGAATGCCGTAGCCGATCGCCGGTCGCTGCAGGGTGGCCAGCGATTCCAGGTAACACGCCGCCAGTCGGCCCAGGCCGCCGTTGCCCAGGCCCGGTTCCTGTTCGCAGGCCAGCACCTCGTCAAGTCCTGGCCCAGCGCGGCCAGCGCGACCCGCGCCTCGTCCTCGATATCAGGTTGAGCGGGTTGTTGCCCAGATGCGGTCCCGAGCAGGAAACTCCCGCGGACAGGTAGCAGGCCACCTTCGAGGGACTGCCGCAGGTAGGTCTCAGTGGTCTTGACCCAGCGTTCCCTGCATGCGATCCTTGCGCCAGGGCCAGGGCCTGATAGTAGTGCTGCTGCTCGAGGGAGGGGCGTCGGGCCGACCGAGGAGTAGCGCAGGTGGTCCTCGATCCCACGACGCAGGCCGTTCGGGCTCATCGCGGTCCGGTTATCTTCATGTCCGTTCGTGACCGGCCGGACGGGGACGGGTGGTACTTCAGACCGACGACGTGTGAATGACCTCGCTCATGGTTCCGCGCTCCCGGATTGTGTGTCGCCGTGGCGCAGGTATCACACCGGCGGGGATTTCGCTCCAGTTCAGGCAACCGGGCGGTGAACGAATCGCGACGTCAGTCCAACACGACGGACTGGACCGGGCCCCGGTCCTCGATAGTGGTGGTGACGTCGCGACACTCACCGATGACATCGACCCCCGGGTGGCGGTGGCGTTGGGGTCCTGCGGGCGCAGCGCGATGATCCACGTCGTTTTCCTCAACGCGGGGCGTGACTGGGAAAAAGCGGGTGACCGAGAACCCTGCGGCCCGTAACAGGTCGAGCATCGCCGCGATCCTGATCGTCAGCGGCCCAGGGCTTTGGGCCGGTGGATATGCCGATGCGCATCCGCCCCGAAACGGCAGGTCGCCGCGGCTGTTGCAGGCCGAGTGCCAAAACGAGGCCTCTCGACGACATCAGGCCCAGGATCGCCACCACCTCTCGGGCCGCGGGGACCTGACTTTGGATTCCTCAGGTGTCATCGGGCGGGTCTCATCAGTTGGGAACCCCGTCATGATCACTGACCATCCTGAAGAGCGGCGCATCCGGATAACACCGCCGCAACGATCGCGGTACTGGTCGGAATCTCCGACCAGGGCCTCGCGCGACGTCATGGTGGTGCCCCGTCGTCGCGGGTCGCAACAACTCCGGATCAATCAGCGGGACGCTCCAGTTCGGCAGGCCCAGTCCGGCGACCGAGCCAAGGACGCTGTCACGGTGCGGTGCGGTCATGCCCCTGCTCCTCAAGTGCGGCGCCGTGGCCCGCGGCGATGCCAGCGATGCTGAAGAGGGACTCGAACCGCTTTCAATAGCGTTCGTGGTCGGTCAGGGCTGCGGGTCCCAGCCCCGAACTCGGCTTTGAACCTGGTCGAGCCGAATCCGTCGGCCGCCGGGTCAGCGCAGTCCGACCCCCTCGATCAGGATCTCGGTGCCGGTAAGCGCCCCGGAATACCGGCCAGGTTGGTGACCGGATCGGTCGCCGCTGATCCGACTGGAGCGGCAGTGACCGCCATCGGGCGAGTGAAAATCGTCGGCGATTGCGCGCCAAATCGGTTCCCGCGATCCGACAAGGATGACGTCGTCGATTGCGCATTCCGTAACCGGCCGCGGCGTCGGCCACTGCGGTGGCGCCGTAGGAATGTCCGATCACCGTCACGTGCGAGGGGCCGCGGTGGGTCACCTCTAGCGCATTCACGTCGGCGGCGAGCAAGGCACCGCCGTCGCGAGCCAGGGCGGTCGGGCCACTAGGGGTCGACAATCGCATCAGGGGCGTCGTAACCCACATCAGGCCACCACCGACACCGCGGCGTCCGCCGCCACCCCGTTGCCCGGTGGCAGCCACCGTCTCGCTGTAGAGCTGCGGCGTCGTCATTGTGGCCAAGCCATCCGCTGGCCACGCTGCCTCGGTGCCCGGGATGGCACCGCGGTGTGGGCGCGGTGTGGATCGCCGATCGCGATCGCGGCTCTTCCCTGACCGTTGAAACCTATGAGGCGGTAGGTGAGCAGCGGGACCTCGCTACCAGTCTGCGAGCCGTTGTACTCGAGCCCTGCTTGACTCTCTCTGCGCGTTGTCGTGGCGGGTGATGTCGTCGTGGCTCAGCCCATACGGTGGGGCGCTGCGATGATGTTCGATCCCGGCACGGTGGGCGGACGCGGCGTTGGCAATCCGACCGATGTCGCCGGCTGCCGACACCCACGTTCGCAGTGTTGCGATCCTGTGCCGGAATGCCGACACGGTTGCCCAATTCTTCCAGTTATGCTCCAGCAGTTGATTTTTAGCCATCATGCTCAGGGACTGCCACCATATCGCGGTGTCGACGGGATCCGACTGTCTCGACCGGGATCGAGGGCATCGGCAACGCCTGGCATCGGCCATTAAATGACCTGTTCAAGGTGGTGTCGACGATGTTGGCCTGAGCGACTATCCGCTCGAGACGCACCATCAACGGGCCCGCTTCGGCGGCGAACTGTCCGGCGGTGCCGCGGAGTCTGCCGCCGGGCAGAACCGTGCCGCTATCGCGATCAATCATCAGGCCGGCGGATTAGGCGTCGTCGTCAGAAGTCGGCGTAGTGCGCTTTACCAGATGCGCGACGTCATCAACAACTAATCAAACCGCGCGGGCCACCGCCACGAGCCCCCCGCGTTCGCGCCCTCGTCGAGCTCATCGCCGCCCGTGCGGCGTCGCCGGCCGCCCCGTCCCACGCCGCCACTGCGGGTAATTGCGTCATCGCCATCGACGTCACGTGCGCCGCCTCGGCTCGGGCGGTCGCGGCGTGGGAGACCGCCTGAAGGTCCGCTGGATCCCAACGGTCGATGTCAGCAGGCGTCAGCGTCATCGCGAGAGTTCACCGGGGCCAATCCTCGGCCACCGCCGAGGCGTTCCGGCGATCCATCTCCACGAAGTTCAGGGCACTCTGGCGCAGGGCCTCGGCGTGTTCCTGGACGGCGGTTGACAGCGTCGTCGTCGCGGTGGCCCACAAGGCTGCTCTGGCCGACAGTGCCGCCGCGGACGAACCCACCCAGCCGGACAAGGCTGATTCGACCGTCGCGTCGGCACCTGCGTGGCTCGCAAACAGATCGTCGCAAGACTGCGCGGCCTGCACTGCGGCGGCGATCAACAATTCCGGGCAGACGTCCATCGACTCGGGCACGCAGCGGACCTCCGGGCGGTAGCAGCGATCAGGTGCCGGGAAAATAAGCAGCCGCCGCGACCGCCGCAAGTCACTCGTCCACAGGTGCTCTCGGGCGATGCCGCGTCCGGGACTCACTTGACCGCGGCGCACCTGGCAACCAGCGTGGGGATGGTTGCCGGGTGAGCGCACAACGCGCAGCCGAGCACGCCTGGGCCTGACTGCAACCCGCCCCTGACGTGTCAAACTGGCCCGATGCTGAATGGCATCGCCCGCCTCGCCGTCGCCGCGCCACGACGGATCATCATTGCGGCGGTGCTGCTGATGCTGGCCGTCGGTGTCTTCGGAGTGCCGGTTGCGCAGAAGCTCTCGCCGAGCGGGTTCCAGGACCCCACGGCAGAGTCTTCGAGGGTTGCGGGCCTGCTCACCGAAAAGTTCGGGAGGGGCGGAGTCTCACTGGTCATTGCGGTCACCGCACCGGATCGCTACGACAGCCCGCGGGCTCGCGCGGTGGCCGACGGCGTCATCGACCGACTCGCCAGTTCCGGACACGTGGCCGACATCAACTCGGCCTGGACCTCGCCGCCACCGGCGGCGTCGGCTCTGGTCAGCGCCGACCAGAAGTCGGGTCTGATTGTGACGGGCATCGTCGGCCCCGAGAACCGACAACAGGCCTACACCAAGGAACTCACCGACGCAGTTGTCGGGGAACGCGACGGCGTCACGGTGCGCGCCGGCGGCGCGGCGATGGTGAACCTGCAAGTCACTGAGCAATCCAAGCGGGATCTGGTGATGCTGGAGGCGATCGTCGTGCCGCTCAGCTTTCTCGTTCTCATCTGGGTGTTCGGCGGACTTTTCGCCGCAGCGTTGCCGATCGCCGTGGGTGTGATGGCGATCCTGGGCTCGCTGGCCGTTTTGCGCGCCATCACCTTCTTCACCGAGGTGTCTATCTTCGCCCTGAACCTCACCACGGCAATGGGTTTGGCACTGGCCATCGACTACACACTGCTAATGATCAGTCGCTTTCGGGAGGAGCTGGCCGACGGGCGCAGTCGCGGGGAAGCGGTGCGCACCATGATGGTCACGGCCGGTCGTACCGTGATCTTCTCAGCGGTGATCGTCGCGTTGTCGATGGCGGTGATGGTGATCTTCCCGATGAACTTCCTGCGTTCGTTCGCCTACGCGGGTGTAGCCACCGTCGCCTTCGCCGCCGTGGCGGCCTTGGCCGTGACTCCTGCGGCCATCATGATGCTGGGCGACAGGCTCGATTCGCTGGACGTTCGGCTGTCCATCCGCCGACTGCTCGGCCGACCGGCGTCGACGGCCACCCTGCCCCTCGAGCAACAGTTCTGGTACCGCTCGACGAAATTCGTCATGCGGCACGCCGGGCCTATCGGCCTCGCGGTGGTCGTGTTGTTGGTTTTCCTGGGTGCCCCGTTCCTCGGGGTGCGTCCCGGCTTCCCCGACGATCGGGTGTTGCCGAAGTCGGCCTCGGCCCACCAGGTTGGTGACCTGCTGCGATCGGATTTCGCCATCGACTCCGATTCCGAGGTGCCGATCGTCATCACCGACTCGGTAGGTCTGGACGCCGCCGAAGTGGATCGCTACGCCGCTGCGATGTCTCAGATTCCCGACGTCAACTCGGTGTCGGCTCCGCGGGGCACCTTTGTCAACGGGGTGCTTACCGGGCCGCCGTTGGCGGCCACGGGGGAGGCATCCGGCAGCACCTTGCTGACCGTCGGGAGTTCGCTGCCGCTGTTCTCCCAAGCCTCGGAATCACAACTCAGCCTGATGCACGCGGTGCCGACCCCGGGCGGCAGGACGACCGAGTTCGGTGGGTTGGCGCAAACCAACCGCGACAGCGTCGATGCCATCACCTCGCGGTTGCCACTGGTTCTGGGCTTGATCGCCGTCATCATGCTGGTGTTGCTGTTCCTCCTTACCGGCAGCGTGGTGCTTCCGATCAAGGCACTGATCCTCAACGTGCTCTCGTTGTCGGCGGCGTTCGGGGCGACGGTGTGGATTTTCCAGGAGGGAAATCTCGGCGGCTTGGGCACCACCACCACCGGCACCCTGGTGGCCAACATGCCGGTGCTGCTGTTCTGCGTAGCCTTCGGGCTGTCGATGGATTACGAGGTATTCCTGGTGTCGCGGATTCGGGAGTTCTGGCTGGAGTCCTCACGGACCAGTGCCGATAACGCCGAGAGCGTGGCTCTGGGCCTGGCTCACACCGGCCGGGTGATCACGGCGGCGGCGTTGATTATGGCGATCTCATTCGCGGCCCTGATCGCGGCCCAGGTGGCGGTGATGCGACTGTTCGGTTTGGGCCTCACCCTTGCGATACTGGTCGACGCCACCTTGATTCGGGTTGTCCTGGTGCCGGCGTTCATGCAGGTGATGGGCAAATGGAACTGGTGGGCCCCCGCGCCCCTTGTGCGCATTCACGATCGCCTGGGAATCAGCGAGACCGCTCGCTAACCGAGGTAATCGGACTCCAGGACCAGGTCTGGCACCAGCGTCTGATACTCGACATGGGTGCGATGCTCGACGGTGTGCCAGTGCCTGTCCTGTTCCTCCCGCATGTAGGCGCGGTACTTCGGCGATCCGGGGAACCCGACGTTATCGGCCATCACGATCGCGCCGCGGCGCAACCAGCCACGGCCGACGATGGCAAGCAGGTCGGACAGGTACGCGTTCTTGTCGTGATCGATGAATAGTAGGTCCACGGCGCCGATGCCCAATCCGTGCTCGTGCTGCAACCTGTCCAATGTCGATCCACCGTCACCGATCGTGCCGACGACGCAGGTGATCCGGTCGGCAACGCCGGCGTGGGTCCAGATGCGCCGTGCGACATCGGCATTGGCAGCACAGAGTTCGACCGAAACCACTCGCGCTGACGGTGCCGCGGCAGCGATCCGAAGCGCGCCGTAGCCGCAGTAGGTACCCAGCTCCAATGCCAACCGAGGATCCGATCGGCGAACCGCCGCATCAAGGAGTTGGCCCTTCTGATCACCGACATTGACCAGAAACGACTTCTCATAGGCGAATTCGTCGATAGTCGCCAGCACGCCGGCGATGTCGCCGGGGCGAGCATGGGCCACCACATAGTCGGCGGCGGCTGCTTCTCGGCCGTCACCTAGCTGCCCGCTTGCGTTGAATTTCCGGATGCCGATACCCGCGCGCAACACCGACCAGCGCAGCATCGGCAGGCGCCGACCAAACCCCATGCGACTACGCTACGGCAGTACTCGGGTGCGATAGGAATCCACAGCGCGGAGGTTCGGTGTCGATCGGGGAACCGGTGCAGAGGAGTCGGCGCAGCAGCGTCATCGTCGCCGCGGGCTACGGCGTCGGGTGTCATGTGTCCTTCGTGCTCGGGGTGGGCACCATGATGGTCGCGATGTTCTTCGGCATGAGCCGATCCCTGGGTACGGTGCCCGCGCCCTGGACCTGGATCGCCAACGGCGCCCTCCTGCTGCAGTTTCCGCTTGTGCACTCGCTGCTCCTCACGACTCGGGGCCGGGCGCTGATGGCGCGACTCGGGCCGCGCGGAACGGGATCGACGTTGGCGACGACGATCTACGCCACCATCGCCGCCCTGCAGGTGTTCATTCTCTTCGCATTCTGGACACCGACGACGACGATCTGGTGGCAGGCCGGCGGCGGCGTTCTGGCGGTGATGATCGGGCTTTATGCGGTGTCCTGGTTGTTGCTGGGCAAAGCGATGGCTGATGCCGGACTGGCACTGCAGACCGGTAGCCTCGGTTGGGTCGCTCTGTTTCGTGGGCGCAAGCCGGTGTACCCCCCGATGCCTCAGTCGGGGCTGTTCCGGCTCACCCGCCAACCCATCTACGTTGCCTTCGCGTTGACGCTGTGGACGGTTCCGACGTGGACTCCCGATCAGCTTGTGATCGCAGTCACCTTCACGGCGTACTGCTTGGTTGCGCCACGGCTCAAAGAGGTGCGCTACCGGCGGATTTACGGCTCCGCATTCGACGATTACGCCCGCCGGGTGCCGTACTGGTTCCCCTGGCCGCGGAAATCGCGGTGAGCCACCTGCGGCAACGAGTTCGATAACTGGCCGCGGGAGATTCGGCCGCCTGAGTGCAAGGCATACTGGAGGCATGTCGGGTAAGCACGCGGCGGTTTCAGCAAAGAGCAGGATCGTGGGTGTTCAGGGTGCGCTGCCCAAGAACCGCTATCGCCAGGATGAGATTACCGACGCGTTCATGGCCTTTCCGGTGTTTGCCGAGCATGAAACGATCCTGCGGAGCCTGCACCGCGCCGCCAAGGTCGATCACCGGCACCTCGTGTTACCGATCGACGCGTATTCTGCACTGACCGATTTTGGCGCGGCCAATGATCTGTTCATCGAACACGCGGTTGATCTCGGCTCCGCGGCACTCTCCGCGGCGTTGGACGAGGCCGGCCTGCGGCCCGCGGACGTCGATCTGATCGTCTCGACGACGGTGACCGGGCTGATGGTGCCGTCCCTGGAGGCACGGGTGGCCGCCCGCGTCGGGCTTCGCGCGGACGTGCGCAGGGTGCCAATGTTCGGCCTCGGTTGCGTGGCCGGCGCGGCCGGGGTAGCCCGGCTTCATGATTACCTGCGGGGCGCGCCCGACGACGTGGCCGTTCTGCTGTCGGTGGAACTGTGTTCGTTGACCTTTCCCGCTCTCAAATCCGAGATCGCCGGCTGGGTCGGTAGTGCGCTGTTTGGCGATGGTGCCGCCGCGGTGGTCGCGGTCGGCGAACGCCGGGCCCGCGAAATCGGCGCAGCCGGACCCGACGTCATCGACTCCCGCAGTCACCTCTACCCGGATTCGTTGCGCACCATGGGCTGGGACGTCGGGTCCAGCGGTTTGCAACTGGTGCTTTCACCCGATGTGCCGGAGGTGGTCAGTCGTTACCTGCGCGAGGACGTCACCGGATTCCTTGGCGTCCATGATCTCGACATCTCCGACGTCGGCGCCTGGGTCAGCCACCCCGGCGGGCCCAAAGTGATCGACGCGATAGTCGAGAGCCTTGATCTGCCTGATGACGCTCTTGAGCTCACGTGGCGCTCGCTGGCCGATGTCGGCAACCTGTCGTCATCCTCGGTGCTGCACGTGCTCCGCGACACCATCGCTAAACGTCCTGCTGCCGGGCCCGGCCTGATGATGGCGATGGGGCCCGGTTTCTGCTCGGAACTGGTTCTGCTGCAATGGCATTGATGGCGTCCCCCACATGATGTGGTACGCGCTGCTGGTGGCCGTGGTCGGCCTCGAGCGGATCGCGGAGTTGGTGGTTTCCAAGCGCAACCTGGCGTGGAGTCGGGCACGCGGGGGTGTCGAGTTCGGATCCGGTCATTATCCGGCGATGGTCATCCTGCACACCGGCCTTCTTCTCGGTTGTCTGGCCGAAGTGTTCTGGTTAGACCGGCCATTCCTGCCGATGCTGGGTTGGCCGATGCTGGCGGTGGTGATTGCTGCGCAGGCGTTGCGCTGGTGGTGCATTGCCACCCTGGGCCAACAGTGGAACACCCGGGTGGTGGTGGTTCCGGGTGCACCCCGCGTCACGGGTGGTCCGTATCGGCTGATGTCGCACCCGAATTACATTGCGGTGATCGTTGAGGGAATTGCCCTGCCCCTCGTACATTCCGCCTGGATCACGGCATGCGTGTTCACCGTGCTCAACGCCGTTCTGCTGACGACGCGCATCAATACGGAGAACGCGGCACTGGCGAGGTTGGCATGATCGACCTCTTGGTAGTCGGGGGCGGACCCGGCGGGCTCGCCACGGCGACGTACGCCGCCCAAGCTGGGTTGGAGGCGGTCGTCGTGGAACGTCGCCGCGGAACCATCGACAAGGCCTGTGGTGAGGGCCTGATGCCTCACACTGTCAGGCACCTGGAGAAACTTGGTGTCAGCCCGCGCGGCAGGGCTTTTCACGGCATCACCTACCTGGATGCCAGGGGGTCGGTCCGGGCGGATTTCCGATCTGGGCAGGGAATGGGCATGCGCCGGACCGCGCTGTATGAGGCATTGCATGATGCTGCGCGCACGGCCGGCGTGCGGATGGTCCACGGTGACATCGACACGGTGACCCAGGATGCGTCCTCGGTCCGATGCGGACAGTTCCAGGCGCGTTATCTTGCTGCCGCCGACGGTCTGCACTCACCCATCCGGCGGTCCCTCGGCCTGGACCTGCCCAGTCGCGGTCGGCGACGGTGGGGGATCCGGCGCCATTTTGAGATCGCCCCCTGGAGTGACACCGTCGAGGTCTACTGGGCGCGAGACATCGAGGCCTATGTGACGCCGGTCGCTGAGGACAGCGTGGGCGTGGCCGTGCTGACCTCGCGGCAGGGCAGGCTCGGCGACCACCTCGCGAAGTTCCCCACCCTGGCGGCACGACTGGCTGGCGCGCCGCACGGCTCTGACCGGGCTGCGGGCCCACTACGGCAGCGGGTGAAGAGTCGGGCGTCGGGACGGGTGATGCTCGTTGGCGATGCTGCGGGGTACGTCGATGCGCTCACCGGGGAAGGTCTCGGTATCGCCTTCGGTGGTGCCGAGATCCTGGTGAATTGTGTGCTGGCCGACACCGTCGACGACTATGACCGCCAGTGGCGCCGGATGTCTCGGCGCTATCGGGCGCTGACCGCCGGACTGCTCTACGCAAGTGGCGTTCGGCCGGTGCGGTCCCTGATCGTGCCGGCCGCCCGCGCGCTGCCGACAGCGTTCGGCGGAATCGTCAATCTGCTCGCCCACTAGGCTCAGGCCATGACGATGGCCGACGGCGGGCGCGACCCGGTGTCCGCATTCGTGGACAGTGTTGAACTGGTGAAGATGCGCACCGCCGGTCTTGCCGAGATGGATTTGTTCGAAGACTGCTCGGCCAATCAGTTGGAGGCCGTGGCGCAGCGGATGCGGCCATTGCGTGCCGCCGCCGGTCAGGTCCTGATGAAACAGGGCGAGGAAGCCGTGTCGTTCATCCTGATCCGCTCCGGTCGAGCCGAGATCCGCCGGACCGGCGAGGACGACTCGGTGGTGTTCGACGAGGTGCCGGCCGGCCTGATCGTTGGTGAGATCGCGCTTCTGCGCGACAAGCCGCGCACCGCTACCGTCACCGCCACCGAGGCACTGACCGGCTACATCGGCGACGACAAGGTATTCGCGGCCATGGCCGACCTGCCCGGTGTCAGCGAGCGGTTGCTACGCATAGTCCGCCAGCGGCTGGCAGCGTTCATCACCCCGATCGCGGTCACGCTCTCTGACAGCAGTGAACTGTTGCTGCGTCCGGTGCTGCCCGGCGACAGCGAACGTTCCAACCACCAGTCGGTGGAATTCTCCAACGAGACGCTCTATCGGCGGTTCATGTCGCCTCGAGCACCGAGTGCCGCGCTGATGCACTATCTGTTCGAGGTCGACTATGTCGACCACTTCGTCTGGGTTCTCGCCGACGAGGCGGACGAATCAGTGGTGGCCGACGTGCGCTTCGTCCGCGATGTCAACGACGCGAGTGTTGCCGAGGTGGCGTTCATCGTCGCCGACGACTATCAGGGCCGCGGCATCGGCAGCCTGCTGATGGACACCATCATCGTCGCTGCCCAGGTTTTAGGAGTGCACCGGTTCACCGCCAGGTTGCTGGCCGAGAATCAGCCGATGCGTGCCATCCTGGATCGGTTCGATGTCCAGTGGAAGCGCGACGAACCCGGTGTGGTGACAGCGGAATTCGACGTGCCGAATCCCGATGAACTGCGGATCGACTCGGGGTTGGCCGACCAAATCAGATCGGTGACACGGCAGGTCGTTCGCGCCGTGGGCTGAGCCCGGGTGTCCGCGATCGCAGCGCTAGGCTGGAAACAATGAGAAAGACGATCATCGGCACGGGCCTGGCGGTTGTGGGTGCGGCGATCGCGGGTGGCGCGGCCAGTCGCAACGGCATCGACGGCTGGTACACCACGATCCACAAACCGCGTTATGTCCCGCCGAACGCGCTGTTCCCGATCGCCTGGACGGTGCTCTACGCCGATATCGCAGCCACCTCGGCCGCGGCCATCAACCGGTTCCGGGCCGATGGCGACGACACGAGGGCACGCGCCTACATCGGCGCACTCGGCGTCAACCTCGTGCTTAACGCCAGCTGGAGTTGGATCTTCTTCGGCAAGCGCAAGCTCGGCGCGGCGGCCGCCGCGGCTGCGGTGCTGACGGCCAGCAGCGCCGATCTCACCCGGCGCACCGCAGCGGCTGATCTCACCGGCGCCGCACTCACGCCCTACCCGCTGTGGTGTGTATTCGCGACGGTGATGACCACCCATATCTGGCGCCTCAACCGCTGACAATTCACAACTTCATCTACCCGCGGGCACATACGGCCGTCACGATATTTTCTCGAGAAGGCGCCGGGCATGGTAGGCGTTGGCGGCGTGCGCCGACTGGTGGTGGGCTGGCGATGACGGGCCGGGCTGGCCGCGTGCGGTCCGCACTGGCGCTGGCACCGGTGGATGCAGCCACTCCGGCCCGGGAGTTGAACCCGGCCGACGTCGTCAGAGTCCACTCGGAGCTACCGCCGGGATACGAGGTCGCCGACTTGAGGGGGCCGCTCAGTGCGGTGTCGCTGTGGGGCTTCGGAACCGGCTGGTCCGCTGACCCTCGACGGTGTGTGGACCTAGCCGACCCTTCTCCGTCGGACCGCGGTGCCCGCGGACTGTCAGCATCCGGGCCGGGCGGGACGGTCTACGTCGCGGTCGTCACCGCCGCCCCACCGGGACCCGATCTCCTTGCCCAATGTATGGAGTGGACAATGCTTTTCGTCCACACGAGCGCCCAGGTCCGGCGTACTGACGCCCCAGTGATCGCTGGCGCGGTCACCGTAGCGTGGGACGCCGCCACCCGCACCATTGTGGAGTCCGGCGCCGAGACCAACTCGGAGGTGTCTACAGCGGTGGCCTACCTGGACCGGCACGCAGCCTTCGTCACCGTTGTCACCGACCCCGGCTCGCCGCACCCGCCACTAGGACCGGTCTACGTTGCCAAGCTACTCAAGGCCACAGTGGCGCAGTTGCGGGGCGCAGCGGGCTCGGGTGGGTAGATTGGCGGCGGTGGCAATGGCAACGGCGGTGACGCGGCGCGGAGTTGTCGGGTTGCTGGTCGGCGCCGGGGTGCTGACCGGCTGCGGTGCTGATCGGGGCAACACGGCCGACATTGCTGGTATCTCCGAGGTCCGGGCCAGCTTCGGGCCGCAGTTCAAAATCACTGACGTGGCGCCGTCCGGGATCGATCCGAGAGTACTCAGCGGCCAAAAATTGCCCGAGGGACTTCAGTTCGAGCCCGGTGCCTGCGTTCAGTTCGCCTCCGGACAGCTGGTACCGACCGGCACCGAGGGCAACATGGCGGCGGTATCGGCTGAGGGCGAGGGCAACCGGTTCATCGTCATCGCAGTCCAGACCAACGAACCGGTGCCGCTGGTCGAACCCGGATCCGACTGTCGCCGAGTTACTTTCACCGGTGGTGGGGTGCAGGGCTCTGTGGAGGTCGTCGAGGTGCCCACTATCGCGGGGGCCGAGACCATCGGTGTGCACCGTGTCGTCCAGACGGTGCTCGACGGCAAGCCGCGCACCGGTGAGGTGTACAACTATTCTGCCCGCTTCGGCGACTACCAGGTGATCGTCTCTGCCAATCCGTTGGTGCTGCCGGGGCAACCGGTGGTAGCGGTGAACACCCAGAGAGCCCGTGATCTGCTGGTCGCCGGTGTGAACGCGATTCGGCGCTGATCGGCGTGCCAGCGATACGGTTGCGCCATGACTGTTTTTGGCGTCGACTCCGAGGTGGGGCGATTGCGCGCGGTTATCCTGCACCGACCCGGCGCTGAACTCCAACGGCTCACCCCGCGAAACAACGACGCCCTACTCTTCGACGGACTGCCCTGGGTAGCGCGGGCACAGCAGGAGCACGATGCGTTTGCGGCTTTGCTGCGCTCGCGAGATATCGAGGTACTCCTGCTGGCTGAGTTGCTTGCTGAGGCGTTGGCAAGCGGAGCGGCCAGGATGCAGGGAATCGCCGCAGCCGTTGACCTTGAACGGTTGGGTCGTCCTCTGGCGCAGGAACTCTCGGCTTATCTGCGTACGCTTCAACCAGTTGAACTTGCGCGTATTTTGGTGGCTGGGGCAACATTCACCGAACTTCCCCTCGGCGCCCGAGTGGAGACCTCGCTGGTCCGGCGAATGCAACACAGCGACGATTTCGTCATCGAACCACTCCCCAATCTCATGTTCACCCGCGATTCATCATTTTGGATCGGTTCCCGGGTTGCGATCACCTCGCTGGCACTGCCGGCCCGGATGCGAGAGACCTCGCTAACTGATCTGGTCTATGCCCATCACCCGCGATTTCGCGGCGTGCGCCGGGCGTATGAGTCCCATACCGCGCCGGTCGAAGGCGGTGATGTGCTGCTGATGGGGCCCGGTGTGGTGGCGGTGGGGGTGGGGGAGCGCACCACTCCTGCCGGCGCGGAAGCCCTGGCCCGCAGCCTTTTCGACGACGATCTTGCCCATACCGTGCTGGCCGTCCCGATTGCCCAGCAACGTGCAACGATGCATCTGGACACCGTGTGCACGATGGTCGACATCGATGCCGCGGTCATGTACCCGGGGATCGCGGATTCACTGTCGGCGTTCACCCTCACCCGTACCTCCGAAGGGGTCCGGATCGCGGACGAGGCGCCGTTTGCGCGGGCCGCGGCCACAGCGTTGGGCATAGGACGGCTGCGGGTCATCGACACCGGACTGGACCCGGTGACCGCTGAACGTGAGCAGTGGGACGACGGCAACAACACCCTTGCCCTGGCGCCGGGTGTAGTGGTGGCCTACGAGCGCAACACCGAGACCAATGCCCGGCTCGCTGACGCCGGTATCGAGGTGCTTCCCATCGCTGCGGCGGAGTTGGGCACCGGCCGCGGCGGACCGCGCTGCATGTCCTGCCCTGCTGCGCGCGATTCGGTCCTGCGCTAGTCCTTCAGCGCCAGCTGGGTAACCAGATCTGCATATTCCAGGTGGATTGCGAGATCGGCAGCCCGGTGAGGATCGGGAACAGCCACGCGAAGTTGGTGATCACCAGCGCTACGTAACAGCAGACCACGATCACACCGAGGGTTCTGCGCTCGGCGTTGCGGGTTGGTTTGAACAGGATGTCGCCGAGAATCAGGGCCACCAGCATCGCCAGGAAAGGTGCCATCGTCACCGCATAGAAGAAGTACATCTGGCGGTCGATGGCGGCGAACCACGGCAGCCATCCAGCGCAATACCCAACCAGCACAACGGCGTACCGCCAGTCCCGGCTCACCAGCGCCCGCCACGCTGCGTAGAGCAAAACCGGGACGGCCAGCCACCATAGCGCAGGGGTACCGACGAGCATGACGGACTTGACGCACGACGCCGCACCGCAGCCGGGAACGTCCTGATCGTCGATGGCGTACAACACCGGTCGCAATGACATCGGCCACGTCCACGGCTTGGACTCCCACGGGTGGTGATTTCCCTCGGCATTCGTCAGCGTCGAA
Organism: Mycobacterium sp.; assembly: GCA_018401645.1. GTDB lineage: Bacteria > Actinomycetota > Actinomycetes > Mycobacteriales > Mycobacteriaceae > Mycobacterium. Next base: position 61,919 of record JAGYKK010000009.1, read on the forward strand.
TGGAAGTGATACACCTTGTAGGTGTAATGCCACAGAGATCGGACGGCGTCCGGGGGCTGGTACCACTGCCGGGTGCCAATCGACTGACCCACCTCGTGGCGATTGACCGCGGTTTCGGAGGCGAACCAGGGCGCGTAGGCCAGCAGGTACACCGCCGGTGGGATGAGTCCGAAAACCCAGGACGCCGGACCGAGGTCCCGCCGCAACACTCCGGTCCATGGCCGGTCGACCCGGTAGGCGCGACGGACGGCGACATCCAGCGCCAGCGACATCAACCCGAAGAACGCGACGAAGTACAGCCCGGACCACTTCGTGGCACAGGCCAGTCCGAGCAGCACGCCGGCGCTGAAACGCCACCACCGCACGCCCAGTCTCGGGCCCCAGGGGGTTGCGGTGATCCTGCCCTCGAGGAATGCGACGTGCATCCGCTCCCGGACCTGATCACGGTCGACCATCAGTGCACCGAAGGCCGCCACCACGAAGACAGTCATGAAATTGTCCAGCAGGGCGGTGCGGGCTGCCACGAAGCTGACCCCGTCGCACACTACGAGCAGACCCGCGATGGTGCCGATCAGGGTGGAACGACTGATCCTGCGGACGATGCGAACCACCAACGCCACCAGGATCACACCGAACAGCGCACTGGTGAACCGCCAGCCCAGGCCGGTGTAGCCGAACAATGCTTCGCCGAATGCAATCAACTGCTTACCCACCGGCGGGTGCACCACCAGGCCGAATCCCGGGTTGTCCTCCACCCCGTAGTTGTGTAAAAGCTGCCATGCCTGGGGCGCGTAGTGCTTCTCGTCGAAGATCGGTGTGCCGGCGTCGGTGGGCGATCCGAGATTCATCATCCGCGTGACCGCCGCCAGGGCGGTGACGACCGCCGTTGCCGCCCAGCCCTCAAGTCGGTCGGTCGGTCCGAAATCGGCGGCGGGCACCAACGGTCCGGGACTGACAACGCGCACGGCCGGATCCGCCGCGATCAGCTCATCGGCGGGGGCACTCACGCCTGCGATCGTAGGGTGTGGGAGTGAGTCCCGGCCGCCTGCTGCTTGGTGCCACCCCGCTGGGGCAGCCGGGCGACGCATCGAAACGCCTGATCGAAGCGCTGGAAACGGTCGATGTGGTGGCCGCCGAGGACACCCGCCGGGTCCGAATGTTGGCCCGTTCGCTGGGTGTTGAGATTACCGGCCGGGTGGTGAGTCTGTTCGACCAGAACGAAGCGGCCCGGGTGCCCGGCCTGCTCGCCGACGTCGCCGCCGGTGCCACGGTGCTGGTGGTCAGCGATGCCGGTATGCCGCTCATCAACGACCCCGGCTATCGGATGGTCAGTGCATGCGCGGCAGCCGGACTGGCGGTGTCATGTCTTCCCGGCCCCTCGGCGGTGACTACGGCGTTGGCCGTCTCCGGGCTGCCGGCGGACCGGTTCTGCTTCGAGGGGTTCGGGCCGCGTAAAACCTCGGCGCGGCGGGCGTGGCTGTCGACTCTGGCCGCCGAGGAGCGCACGGTGGTGTTCTTCGAATCGCCGCGGCGCTTGGCGGGCTGCCTTGCCGATGCCGTTGAGGAGCTGGGAGCACAGCGTCGCGCCGTGGTGTGCCGGGAGCTGACCAAGATCCACGAGGAGATCCGGCGCGGCACCCTCGCCGAACTTGCACAGTGGTCGGCAGCCGGTGTGCTCGGCGAGATCACCGTGGTGCTGGCCGGCGCTACGCCCGCCGTCGACGCGGAGTCTCTGGTCGCCGAGGTCGAGATGTTGGTCGCCGACGGAATGCGGGTCAAAGACGCCTGCGCCCGCGTGATCGGAACGCACCCGGGCGCACCGTCACGGCGCGCCCTCTATGAAGCCGTCTTGCGGGCCCGGGAGTACTGAACGTCGTCGATAATCGGCGCTGCCTTATGCAGGCACTCCTGCCATTCGGCGTCAGGGTTCGAGTCCGCGGTGATGCCGCCGCCGACGCCGAATATCGCACCGGAAAATGCGTCAAACTCCACGGTGCGGATTGCGACGTTCAATTCACAGCCCGCAACCGGAGACGCCAGACCGATTGTTCCGCAGTACACCCCGCGTCGATGCCGCTCCCACTGCGCAAGTAATTGCCGTGCCCGGGTTTTCGGCGTGCCGGTCACCGACGCCGGTGGAAAAGTCGCAGCCAACAACGCCGATGCCGGCAGATCGGCCGGCACCTGCGCCGACACCGTCGACACCAGATGCCACACTCCGGGTGCGGGATAGACGGCGAGCAGTTCGGGCACCGTCACCGTTCCGGTCACCGCAACCCGGCCCAAGTCGTTGCGGACGAGATCGACGATCATGATGTTCTCGGCGACGTCCTTGGCCGACGCGAGCAACTGCTCAGGTTCGGCGTGCCGCGGCAGCGTGCCCTTTATCGGACTTGAGCTCACCCGCCCGCCGGTTCGGCGCAGAAAGAGTTCCGGTGAGAGCGAGGCAATCGCACCCCAGTCCCCGGCGAGGTAGGCGCCGCGTGCCGGGCTGGTGCGGGCCGCCGCGTCGGCGAAGAAGTCCAACGGTGAACCGGTCACGGTGCCGGTGAACTGGGTGCAGACGCACGCCTGATAGACCTCGCCGGCGCCGATCGCCGCGAGGCAGGACAGCACACCCGTCCGGTGTTCGTCGGCATCGGGCCGGGTCCAGGCGATCGCGCAATGATCATGAATCGGGGGCACCTTCAGGGCGGTCGACAGCCATTCGGGAAGAACTTCCCCCGAAAGGCTTTCGAAGAACCAGCAGCCGGTTCGGTCGCGTCGTAGCACGGTGTCGGTCCTGCCGCCGGCGGCTGCGGGAATTCGTGAGGGCCCCGTCGGCGCCTGATCCGGGTAGGACAAATAGCCGATCCAGCCGCCACCGACGGGTCGGCACTTGTGCTGTGGAATTCTCGCCCGGGAATCGGGGCGACGTCGCCGGCACTGGTCATGCCAGCTTCGCCACACTGGGCGCGATCACCGCGTCGAGTCGAACGAATTTCGACAAAGCCGGCGGCGGCCGACCGTGCAGCCGGGTGCCTGCCGCGACCAAAAGGAAGGACGTCGTCGGCGGTGCCGAGGTCGCCGAGCCGTTCGGTCAGCATTGCTCTAGCTTGCTGTCTGGCGCGAGCAGATTTAAAAAGGTCTGACACGCCGGGCCTGGAGGGAAGACTTGGCGTCTGCTCGCGGGAGGTCTAGGGCGCCTGTAGCGGGGAAAGACCCGGTGGGTGCCAGAAGACCGTGCCTGGGTACCAGTCGGGTGTTCAGTGCGGTGAAATCAAGTGGCCCGGCGGGCTGGCCCAGCAGGTGGAGCAGGGTCTCAGCTGAGTCCAGGCACTGAGCAAACAGTAACTGACGCGGATCCGCACCGCCTCCAACGTGGTAGAGCACGGTCTGGAAGCGGATCTGTCGGCCTCGATGCTGATTCTGCGGTGCACCCAGGGTTCCTGGGCGGAGAAGCGGGCGGTTCACTGCACCAAGCATCAGCCAGATGGCTTCCAGGCCCCGATGCATCGCCTCCGGGTGTCGAATGCGGTGCGTACCTGCGCCAGCAGACCGGCGGCCACCCCAAGCAGTTCGGTGTCCCCGGGCTGAATTCGCCTGGTTGGGGAACCTGGCCATTGAGGTTCTGTTCACCATCGACAGCGAGCGCTGTGCGAGATTGCCCAACTCGTTGGCCAGATCGGTATTGATCCGGTTGATGATCCCGTCTTCGCTGTAGCTGCCGTCTTGGCCGGAAGGGCACCCGCGCAGCAGGAAGCAGCGAACCGGGTCCACTCAGTTGGTGACTAGCGACACCGGATCTACGACGTTACCTATTGACTTACTCATCTTCTCGCCACGGTTGTACAGAAATCCATGTGCGAACAATTTGCGCGGTAGAGGAATTCCCGCCGACATCAGGAATGCCGGCCAGTAGACGGTGTGGAACCGATGTGATGTCTTTGCTGATTAAATGTAGATTCGCAGGCCAGTACCGTTGGTAGAGTCGATTCGGTCTCCGGAAAGCCCGCACCGGTGAGATAATAGCAGAAATAATCATACGTACATCACGGTCTTGCGTCGCCGGGTACCGAACACCCCAGCTGAACGACGTCCGTGAGACTCACCACAAACCTGCAACCCCCGGAGGACGTGAACCATAACCGTTGCGACGCACCGGGGGGCGATAAAACTGGATGCTCGGCGTAGTGCGCCAGTAGGGGTCTGGCGTAGGCAGATAGCCGAAAGAAGTAGGTCTGCTCCTCGGTCCAGGGTGACCGCCGTGCCGGCTTCGGCGGCCACCCTGGTGCCGTCGGCGGTGACTTCAGTCTCGGCTTCGGTGAAGAAACGTTCGTCGCGCACTGAGTACCAACCGGCGTAGGAGTCGAGGTAGATGTCGCCGTGATCGGCCATCTGCCAGGATTGCAGCCGATGCGTGCGTGCGATCGGGGTCGGTGGTCCGATGAATCTGCCGAAGGAGATGTTGAGCATCTCCTGAAGCCGCTGGAACTGATCAGAGTTGTGGCGGGCGAAATCAGCGGTCGGCATGCCATCCAACCGCCGCCTGACATTTTCAGGCCGTGCTCGTCGGTGCCGGTTAGGAACCGCACATCGAATCCGTCGAGGCGCTTGAATCGGGCTATCGCGTCGGCGGCGACGTATTGTAGGCATGACCGACATGCGGTGCGCCGTTGGGGTAGGCGGATCGGTGGTCAGGTAGAACGGTTCGCTCATGTCGCGCCACCCTATTAGGTGGACGTTTCACCCTGTTAGGCGGGCGTTTCTCACCCTGTTGGGTGGACGTTTACGGTGTGACGGTGAGTTCGCAGCGCCGGGGGCGTCCCGCCCCTGCCGCCGCCGGAACCGCTGACGCCGCCGATCGACGCCCACACACCTGATGATGCGGAGCGCACGCCCAGGAGGTGCGCGCCATCGTCGACCGTGCCGAGGCCGTCATGGTGTGGCGCGTGACCCGATACTCGAAATCGGCCCGCTGGGCGGCGGCCGCGGCGGGATGGGACGGGCGGGTCTTTGCCGCCGTGGGACTGCACCCCACTCGCGCCGACGCACTGACCGGCGCCGCCCGCGTCGAGATCGAGGAACTGGCGACGCGGCCGCGGGTGGTGGCCGTCGGTGAGACCGGATTGGACCTGTACTGGCCCGGCAAGCTCGATGGGTGCGCCGACCTCGCCACCCAGCGGGAGGCCTTCGCATGGCACATCGACCTGGCCAAGCGAACCGGCAAGCCGCTGATGATCCACAACCGGGATGCCGACGCTGAGGTGCTTGACGTGCTTCGGGCCGAAGGCGCCCCGGCAACGGTGATCTTCCACTGCTTCTCCTCAGGTGCGGAGATGGCCCGGGAGTGCATCGACGCCGGCTGGATCCTCAGCCTGTCCGGAACCGTCAGCTTTAAGAACTCGCACGCACTGCGGGAGGCCGCCGCCCTGATCCCGGCCGGTCAACTGCTGGTGGAGACCGACGCGCCATTTCTGACCCCGCACCCGTACCGGGGCGCGCCCAACGAGCCATACTGCCTGCCTTACACCGTCCGCGCGTTGGCTGAACTGCGGGCGGCGCCCGCCGAGCAGGTCGCCCGGGACTGCACCGCGGCCGCCCGACGGGTCTACGGTCTGGTTTGACGCCGTTGTTCGCCGCCAGGCTGAACCGGGTCGGAATGCCACGGCGAAACCGTGGGATTGGGGTACGCTGCATTTGCTGGATCAGCGGTATCGGAATTCGGCTGACTCGCCGAAGAGCTGCGTCACCGCCGGAACCGGGGAGCGTGACCGGTCCGCAGAAGGGGCACTTATGACCATCCGTCTGTTGACGCGTACCGAGATTCGGAACCTGGCTAAGGAACTCGATTTCCGGCCGCGAAAGGCACTGGGACAGAATTTCGTCCACGATGCCAACACGCTGCGCCGGATCGTATCGGCCTCCGGCATCACCAAAGCCGACCACGTTCTGGAGGTCGGCCCCGGACTCGGGTCGCTGACCTTGGCGCTGCTCGACCGCGGCGCGGAGGTCACGGCCATCGAAATCGACTCGGTGCTCGCCGAACGCCTGCCCAAGACGATTGCTGCCCATTCGCACAGTGAGATCAATCGGCTGACGGTGGTGAACCGGGACATCCTCGGCATCCGACCCGCCGACCTCGCCGTCCAACCCACCGCGCTGGTGGCGAATCTTCCCTACAACATCGCGGTACCTGCCCTGCTGCATCTGCTGGCCGAGTTCCCGTCGATCCGTACCACCATGGTGATGGTGCAGTCCGAGGTCGCTGATCGTCTCGGCGCCGAACCTGGCGGCAAGGACTACGGAGTGCCCGGCGTGAAGGCCCGTTTCTTCGGCAATGTCCGCCGCTACGGCACGGTCTCACCGACCGTGTTCTGGCCGATCCCGAGGGTCTACTCCGGCCTGGTGCGCATCGATCGCTACGAGACTTCGCCGTGGCCCACCGACGAGGCGTTCCGGACGCAGGTGTTCGAACTGGTCGATATCGCCTTCGGGCAGCGGCGCAAAACCCTGCGCAACGTTTTCCTTGATTGGGCCGGCTCGGGCAATGCCTCCGCTGAGCGACTGTTGGCGGCCAGCATCGATCCGGCCCGCCGTGGCGAGACGCTGAGCGTGGCAGACTTCGTGCGACTCCTGCAGCGGTCCGGCAATCCGACCCCGACAGCCATCTCCGGACAGGAAGCGGTGCACTCGGCCGAGTCGCGCTGACCGGCGCGATACCCTTCAGCCGTGCCCACCAATGGCAGCGCCGCCGTGGATTGGGTTCCGAACGGATCGGTCACGGTGCGGGTTCCCGGGAAGGTGAACCTCTACCTCGAAGTCGGTGACCGTCGACGGGACGGCTACCACGAATTGACGACGGTATTTCACGCCGTCTCGCTCGCCGACGAGGTCACTGTGCGCGACGCCGACGTGCTCTCGCTGCGCCTCGTCGGGGAGGGCGCCGATGAACTACCCGCCGATGCCCGCAATCTTGCCTGGCAGGCCGCCGAGTTGATGGCCGAGCATGTCGGTCGGGCACCCGATGTGGACATCACCATCAACAAGGCGATCCCGGTGGCCGGCGGCATGGCCGGCGGCAGCGCCGACGCCGCCGCGGTTCTGGTCGGAATCAACGCGCTCTGGGAACTCGGTGTGCCACGCCGCGATCTGCACGCGTTGGCCGCCCGACTCGGCAGCGATGTGCCCTTTGCGTTGCACGGTGGGACCGCGCTGGGCACCGGCCGCGGTGAGGAACTCACCACCGTGTTGGCCCGCACCCCCTACCACTGGGTGCTCGCCTTCGGCGTCGGCGGCTTGTCCACCGCCGCGGTCTACACCGAGGTCGACCGCCTCCGCGAAGCGGGCACACCGTCGCGACTGTCGGATCCCGAGCCGCTGTTAAGCGCCCTTTCCGCCGGTAATCCCCACGACCTCGCGCCACTGCTGGGCAATGATCTGCAACCGGCGGCCGTGAGTCTGGCGCCAAACCTTCGCCGAACACTGCGCGCGGGTACCGAGGCCGGCGCCCTGGCCGGTGTTGTGTCCGGGTCGGGACCTACCTGCGCTTTCTTGTGCGCGTCAGCCGAGGCCGCCGTGACCGTCGGCGCGGAACTGGCCGGAGCTGGGGTTTGTCGGACGGTGCGGGTTGCCAGCGGGCCGGTCCACGGGGCACGCGTGGTTCCCTCATCCGCTCGGTGATGTCACGGCCCGGCGCCGCGGGTGCCCGGGAGTTTGGCATGTTCTTAAGGGAAGCCTAAGATGAAGTGCATTTGAGACCGAAAAGCTCCACAGTCCGCTGGGCGCGCCGCAGCCGCCTGACGGCGCATCAGGCGGAGCATGAAATGCCGGGGCAGGAACGGGGCATGAATATCCGGGCAGGACGACGTTGAGTCGGACGCAGAGGAGGTCGTCGTGAGCCGTTTCACGGAGAAGATGTTCAACAGCGCTAAGACCAGCACCAAGGGCATGGTGACCGGGGAACCGGTGGAACCGGTCCGGCACACCTGGCTCGAGGTCCATGAGCGCGCCCGGCGGATCGCCGGGGGATTGGCCGCCGCCGGCGTCGGACCCGGCGACGCGGTAGGGGTGCTGGCCGGGGCGCCGGTGGAGATCGCGCCGACCGCTCAGGCGCTGTGGATGCGCGGGGCCAGCCTGACCATGCTGCACCAGCCCACCCCGCGCACCGACCTCGGGCACTGGGCCAAGGACACCGCCAACGTCATCGACATGATCGAGGCAAAGGCCGTGGTGGTCTCCGATCCTTTCCTGGTGGCCGTCCCGATTTTGAAGGAGCGCGGGCTGACCGTTCTGACGGTGGAGGAGTTACTGGCCGCCGAACCGGTCGACCCGGTGGAGACCGGGGAGGACGACGTTGCGCTGATGCAATTGACGTCGGGTTCCACCGGCTCCCCCAAGGCCGTGGTGATCACCCACCGCAATATTCATTCCAATGCCGAGGCCATGTTCGTCGGTGCGGAGTACGACGTCGAGACCGACGTGATGGTCAGCTGGCTGCCCTGCTTTCACGACATGGGCATGGTCGGCTTCCTGACCATCCCGATGTACTTCGGCGCCGAGCTCGTCAAGGTCACCCCATTGGACTTCCTTCGGGACACGCTGCTGTGGGCCAAACTCATCGACAAGTACGCGGGCACCATGACGGCGGCGCCCAACTTCGCCTACGCACTCTTCGGCAAGCGACTGCGCCGACAGGCCAAGCCGGGGCAGTTCGATTTGTCGACGCTGCGGTTCGCCCTTTCCGGCGCCGAGCCGGTCGATCCCGCCGATGTCGAGGACTTGCTGGAGGCCGGTAAGCCGTTCGGGCTGCGGCCCGGCGCGATTCTTCCGGCCTATGGCATGGCTGAGACGACGCTGGCGGTGTCGTTTTCCGAATGTGGTGCCGGCCTGGTGGTCGACGAGGTCGACGCCGACCTGCTGGCCGCTTTGCGCCGGGCCGTCCCAGCGACGAAGGGCAACACCCGCAGACTGGCCACGCTGGGCCCGCTACTGAAGGACCTCGAGGCCCGCATCGTCGACCAGGACGGCGTCACGTTGCCGGCCCGGGGTGTCGGTGTTATCGAATTGAGGGGCGAATCGCTGACCCCGGGCTACATCACCATGGGCGGATTCGTTGCCGCACAGGACGAGGACGGTTGGTACGACACCGGTGATCTCGGCTACCTGACCGAGAACGGCCACGTCGTGGTGTGTGGCCGGGTCAAGGATGTGATCATCATGGCTGGCCGCAACATCTATCCCACCGACATCGAGCGCGCCGCGGGAAACGTCACCGGAGTGCGGCCAGGATGCGCCGTTGCAGTCCGCCTCGATGCCGGGCATTCCCGGGAGACCTTCGCGGTGGCTGTCGAGTCCAATGAATGGGAGGATCCCGTCGAGGTGCGCCGCATCGAGCAACAGGTCGCTCACTGGGTCGTTGCCGAGGTGGGCGTCCGACCGCGCAACGTGGTCGTGCTCGGGCCCGGCACCATTCCGAAGACTCCCTCGGGCAAACTGCGCCGTGCGAACTCGGTCGCGCTGGTCACCTGAGTGAACTCGGTCGCGCCGGTCACCAGCCGTGGACCAGATTCTGCGCCGATTCCAATCCGGTCTCGATGAGCAACTCGGTCGCGTCGGCTGCCTGTTCACAGATCGCCGGCACCTCTTTTCGCTCTGCCGCAGTGAACACTTCCAGTACGAATGCTGCGGGGTCCTTCCGTCCGGGTGGGCGCCCGATCCCGATCCGGACTCGCTGAAAGTCTTTGGTTCCCAGGGCATTCGCCACGGAGCGCAGTCCGTTGTGGCCGCCCTCGCCGCCGCCCAGCTTGAGCCGGATCCGGCCGAAGTCGATGTCGAGTTCGTCGTGAATGACGATTACGTCGGCGGGTGGCACCGAGTAGAACTTCGCCAGCGGCCCCACGTGACGACCGGATTCGTTCATGTAGGTCCGCGGTTTGGCAAGCACGACCTGCCGCTGTCCCACTGTGCTGGTGACAATCTCTGCCCCGGAACGCTTGTGCACCTTGAACGTCGCACCGAGTCGATCGGCCAGCAGATCGGCGACCATGAAGCCGATGTTGTGCCGGGTTTTCGCGTATTGCGGTCCGGGGTTGCCCAGGCCGATGACCAGCAATGGCTCGGACATGGCCGCAACCGTCTACTCGGCTTGGTCCGACTCGTCCCCCGAATCCGGCGCGGATTCGGCGTCGGGCGCCTGCTCCTCCACCGACTCGCCGCCGCCCTCGGACTCCAAATCTTCGGCGGTCGGCGCCGCGACGACATTGACCACCAGCATGTCTGGATCGCTGATCAAGATGACGCCGCTTGGCAGTACCACCTGGCTGGCAAGAATCTGGGTGCCCTCCTCGACGCCTTCCACCGAAACGGTCAGGCCGTCGGGAATCGACAGCGCCTCGGCCTCGATCTCGATCGTGGAGGCGTCCAGGGTGACCAGCGTGCCGGAGGCGGCCTCGCCTTCGACGGTGACGGCCACCTCGACGGTGACCTTCTCGCCGCGGCGGATCACGATCAGATCGACGTGTTGGATGTTGCGGCGCACCGGGTGGATCGCGATGGCCTTGGTCAGGGCCAGTTGCTCGGTGCCGTTGAGGTCGAGGCTGAGTACGGCGTTGGTTCCGGAATTGCGCAGCACGGCGGCGTAGTCGCGGGCGTTGAGTTCGAGGTGTTGCGGGTCGGCGCCGTGGCCGTAGAGCACTGCGGGCACTTTGCCGTCTCGGCGGGCCTGACGCGAGGCACCTTTGCCGGTGCGGGTACGAACCTCAACGCTGAGTTTGTTGGTGGTGGCATTCTGGGCCATGGGACTGCTCCTGCCTTCGAGGGTGGAATCACACGGCGAAGGCGGCGTTGAGAAACGCTTCTGCCTCGTCGATAACGGTGGCCGGACCACCCTCGCCGTGACGCCCGGCAAGAGTAGCCGACTGCCACCCCAGAGTGGAAACTCAATGCCCATGAGCTGCCCGGACAGGGTCCACAGAGCTCTGGCTACTTCACCGCCACGTCGAATCCGCTGATGATCTTTTCGACGTCGGGGGCCTGCGCCGCCGCCTGATTGGCCAGCGTCGTCACGGTCAACTGGATCAGATAGCGCTGGAACTCCGGTGCGGGCGTGGCCGGGATGACGACCCGGTTGTAGGTATGCAGTCGCGTCTCGTTGAGGTCGTACGTACCCTCGATCATCGAGGATGGAAACCCTTTGAAGTCCGCGCTTGAGGAGTTGAGCTTGGCGAAGTTCTTCGAGATCTCAGCGCTATCATCGGCGTGCTCGAGGGCGGCGGGCACATCGAAATTCCCGTCCAGCTTGAAGACCATCAACAGGGCAGTCGGGTAGTTGTTGTTCTTGGCGATCGCCTCGGTGCCGGGGGAGAAGTTCGGGTTCTCGTAGGTTGTCCATCCAGCCGGCCGGGGCAGCGTGACCGTGAGGTCGGTGAGTTTGTCTAGGGCGATCTGTTGACCGGTCACCCCGGCACTGGCCAGATGTTGGGCGATCGGCGTCGGCGGGGCGGACGAATCTTCTTCTGTCTCGGTACTCGTGGCGCTGGAGGTCACGAATGCCGAGTAGTCGGCGGTGCGCGCGCCACAACCCACGGCGCAGGTGACCGCGACGACAGTTACCGCAATCATGACAAAACCTTTGATACCGGACATTCGGGTAACGCCGGATGCGACGGTCGACGCGGAGACCACTATGCGTCCCCGTCGAAAAGTCCTGTCACCGACCCGTTTTCGAACACCGCCTGGATTGTACTGGCCAGCAGCGGGGCAATCGACAGCACCGTCAGCTGGGGAAAGCGCTTGGACTCGTCGATCGGCAGGGTGTTGGTGACAATTACCTCGTGGGCGCCGCAGGCGGCAAGCCGCTCCGCCGCCGGGTCGGACAGCACGCCGTGGGTGGCGGCGATGATGACATCGGTGGCTCCGTCATCGCGCAGCAACTTGACCGCGCCGGCAATGGTGCCGCCGGTGTCGATCATGTCGTCGGTCAGCACACAGGTTTTGCCCGCCACCTCACCGACCACCCGGTTGGACACCACCTGGTTGGGCACGCGCGGATCACGGGTCTTGTGGATGAAGGCCAGTGGGGTCCCGCCCAGTGCGTCGGCCCACTTCTCGGCGACCCGCACCCGACCGGAGTCCGGTGAAACCACGACAATGTTCTCGGTTGCGTAGTTGTCGGTGATGTAGCCGGTCAACAGATTCTGCGCGCGCATGTGATCCACCGGACCATCGAAGAAGCCTTGAATCTGGTCGGTATGCAGGTCCACCGTGACGATGCGGTCGGCGCCGGCGGTCTTGAGCAGGTCGGCCACCAATCGGGCCGAGATGGGCTCCCGACCGCGATGCTTCTTGTCCTGCCTGGCGTAGGGATAGAAGGGCAGCACTGCGGTGATCCGTTTGGCGCTGCCGCGCTTGAGCGCGTCGATCATGATGAGCTGTTCCATGAACCACTGGTTCAGCGGAGCGGGATGAGACTGCAGGACGAAGGCGTCGCACCCACGCACCGACTCGTCGAATCGCACGAAGATCTCCCCATTGGCGAAATCACGGGCGGTCTGAGCGGTGACATGGATATCGAGTTCCTTGGCGACCTGGTCGGCCAGCTCCGGATGCGCGCGGCCGGAGAACAGCATCAGGTTCTTGCGGTTGTCGGTCCAGTCCGTGCCCACTGTGCCCTGCTTTCGCCCATCGGGGATCGGATACGGGAGTCATCGTACGTAGCTGGGGGTCCCGCCCGTGGGCGGGTCGCGCGGTGAGTCGGGTAAGGGGGGATCCGGATCGGCTTTCGCCTCGGCTGCGGCCCGTGCGGAGTCGCTGCCGGGGCGGTTGCGCAGTACCCAGTCCTCGATGATCCGCTGCTCACCGGCCGAGACTGCCAGGGCTCCGGGTGGCACGTCGTCGCGCAGCACGGTCCCGGCCCCGGTGTAAGCGCCGTCGCCGACGGTGATCGGCGCGACGAACATGGTGTCGCTCCCGGTGCGGACGTAGGAACCCACGGTGGTGCGCTGCTTGCCCACACCGTCGTAGTTGACGAACACACTGGAGGCACCGATGTTGGTGTGGTCGCCGATGTCGGCGTCACCGACGTACGTCAGATGCGGCACCTTGCTGCCGACCCCGATGACTGAGTTCTTGGTCTCGACGAAAGCACCGAGTTTGCCCCCCGCACCGAGGTGGGTGCCGGGGCGCAGGTAGGTAAACGGTCCGACGTCGGCATCATCGCTGATCACCGCGTCGTGCGCGTGGGTGCGGACCACCGAGGCGCCAGTCCCGACGTGGGTGTCGGTGAGCGTGGAGTCGGGCCCGATCCGGCAGCCGGCTCCGATGCGGGTGACGCCGAGCAACTGGGTGCCGGGCGCGATGACGGTGTCGCGGCCGATCTCGACATCGACGTCGATCCACGTGGTGGCCGGGTCGATGATGGTGACGCCGGCCCGCTGGTGAGCGGCGACGATCCGCCGGTTGAATTCCAGGCCGATATCGGCCAACTGCACTCGGTCGTTGACCCCGGATACCAGGGCCGCGTCGTCGACGTGCTTGGCGTGCACCACCTGTCCGTCGGCGCGCAGGATTGCGATGACGTCGGTGAGATAGAGCTCGTGTTGAGCGTTATCGCTGGACAGCCGATTGAGCGCCGAGCGCAGCGCGGCGACGTCGAAGGCGTAGACACCGGCATTGATCTCCCGGATGGCCCGTTGCTGCGGGGTGGCGTCGGTCTCCTCGACGATCGCGATCACCTCGCCGTCCTGGGTCCGCAGAATGCGGCCGTATCCCCTCCCGTCGGGAACCGTCGTGGTGAGGACCGTGACTGCCGCGGGTGGGCCCGCTGATTGGACATGAGCGGGTGCACCCGCGTGGGCGGCGATGAGATCCGCGAGGGTGTCAGCATCGAGTAGTGGAATATCGCCCGAGGTGACCACCACTACGCCGCCGAAGTCCGCGGGCAATGCCGACAATCCGCACAGCGCGGCGTGGCCGGTGCCCAGCTGCTGGTCCTGAACAGCCACCTCGATGGGCCGGCCCAACTCGACAGCCAGTTGGCCGACAGCAGTGGAAATCTGGTCGCGATCCTTGCCGAGCACCACCACGAGATGACGTGGGTCCACTTTGGCGACGGCGTGCAGGGCGTGCGCGAGCATGCTGCGACCGCCAAGGGCGTGCAGTACCTTCGGGGTGTCCGAACGCATCCTGGTACCGGCCCCGGCCGCGAGCACCAGAACCGCCGACTCGCTGGTAATCGTCACGCGGACCTCCTGAGAGTGCGGTTTCGTGCGCGACACGCGGATTGCGCCGGACAAAACCGCACAGTCGCGGGATAAGTTCCCTCGCTCCCTCGCCAAATGGTCGCTCGGCGAGCCTCGCTCCCTCGCCAAATGGTCGCTCGGCGAGCCTCGCTCCGTCGCCAGGACTCGAACCTGAACTATCTGAACCAAAATCAGAGGTGCTGCCGATTACACCACGACGGATTACCCGTAGGAGACTTTAACGCAGGCCGATACCCTGGTAGCCGTGGCCGGATCTGAGAAGGAGACGCGCGTACCGCGCGCCAGAATGACCGGCAGCGAGCGCCGACACCAGCTCATCGACATCGCCCGTTCGTTGTTTGCCGAACGCGGATATGAGGGCACCTCTGTCGAGGAGATCGCCCAGCGGGCAGGGGTGTCCAAGCCGGTTGTCTACGAGCATTTCGGCGGCAAGGAGGGCCTGTATGCGGTGGTGGTCGACCGGGAGATGTCGGCGCTGCTGGACCGCATCACCTCCTCGCTGACCAACAACCGCTCCCGGGTTCGGGTTGAGCGGGTGGCACTGGCGCTGCTGACCTACATTGAGGAGCGCACCGACGGATTCCGGATCATGATCCGCGACTCTCCGGCCTCGATCAGTTCGGGCACCTACTCCAGCCTGCTCAATGACGCCGTCAGCCAGGTCTCGTCAATTCTGGCCGGTGACTTCTCGCGCCGCGGGCTTGATCCGGAATTGGCGCCCCTGTACGCGCAGGCGCTGGTGGGTTCGGTGTCGATGACCGCGCAGTGGTGGCTCGACGCTCGGGAGCCCAAGAAGGAAGTCGTCGCCGCTCATTTGGTAAATCTGATGTGGAACGGTTTGAGCCATCTCGAGGCCGACCCCGCCCTGCAGGGTGAGTAGCACCTGTCGAATCGTTGCCCGCCATCGAGTTTTTTTCCACCAAAAAGTTTTTTGCTCGCGTTGCCTAGGATGGTGCCATCATGACCACACCGGGGCACCCGTCTGTCCACGCCCCGTTGGGAAGCCTTGTCGCTGCGGTGCTGGGGGCGCCGAGTTTCGACGAGCTGACGGCCGCGGCGGCGAAGCGCCCGGATGAGTTGGCGATCGTCGGGCCGGCGAGCGTACAGCTGTTCGTGGCCTGTGCCCTGGCCCGCAATGGCCCACTGCTGGTGGTGACGGCGACCGGCCGCGAAGCCGACGACCTCACCGCGGAGCTGCGGGGTGTCCACGGTGACGCCGCGGCACTCTTCCCGTCCTGGGAGACCCTCCCGCACGAACGGCTCTCGCCGGGAGTGGACACCGTGGGCGCGAGGATGATGTTGCTGCGCCGCCTGGCCCATCCCGCTGATGCCGAATTAGGCCCCCCGCTGGCGGTGGTGGTAACGACGGTGCGCTCGCTGCTGCAGCCGATGGCTGCCGATCTGGCGCAGACCGAGCCGGTGATCCTGCGGGGGGGCGCCGAACTGAACTTCGACGACCTGGCCGCACGCCTGGTCGAACTCGCTTACACCCGAGTGGACATGGTCGGCCGTCGCGGCGAATTCGCGGTTCGCGGCGGAATACTGGACATCTTCGCGCCCACCGCCGAACACCCGGTGCGGGTGGAGTTTTGGGGCGACGAGATTACCGAGATGCGAATGTTCTCGGTCGCCGATCAGCGCTCGATTCCCGAGATCAGGGTCACGGCGGTCACCGCCGTGGCGTGCCGGGAACTGCTACTGACGCACGACGTGCGCCCCGCGCTGCGGGAATTGGCAGCCGACGCACCCTGCGACGCTGGTCACGTCCTCGGCCGGGTCGGCGATATGCTGGCCAAACTCGCCGAGGGAATACCGGTCGACGGGATGGAGGCGTTGGCGCCGATTCTTCATCCAAAGCCCCTCGGCCTCCTCGTTGATCATCTGCCGGCCGGAGCTCCGCTACTGGTGTGCGATCCGGAGAAGGTCCGAACCCGTGCCGCCGACCTGATCAAGACCGGACAGGAGTTCCTCGAGGCCTCCTGGTCGGTGGCGGCGATCGGCGGTGATGCCCCGATCGATATCGAGGCGCTTGGCGGCTCTGGTTTCCGCGAGCTCGATGAGGTTCGCGAGCACGCCCGCGGGAGCGGGCATCGGTGGTGGACGATCGGCCAATTCGGCCGGACCGGGGCGGTTGATCTTGATGTCCGGCCGGCGCCGTCGGCGCGCGGCCAGCAGAGCTCCGCCGATGAGATCTTCGCGATGCTGCGTGCCCATGTGCTCACCGGCGGAAAGGCTGCCGTCGTTGCGCCGGGAATCGGGACCGCGCACCGGGTGGTCGAGCAACTTCGTGAACGCGATACTCCCGCGGCGATGCTTGAGGCGGATGCGACGCTCCGCCCCGGAGTGGTCAACGTACTCAAGGGTCCGTTGCACAACGGAATCATCGTTGCCGGTGCAGAGTTGGTGGTGATCACCGAGACCGACCTGACCGGGAACCGGGCCACCGGACCCGAGGGTAAGCGGCTGGCCGCCAAGCGGCGTAACACCGTGGACCCGCTGGCGTTGACCGCCGGGGACCTGGTGGTGCACGACCAGCACGGCATTGGCCGGTTCGTTGAGATGGTGGAGCGCACGATCGGTGGCGCCCGACGGGAATACCTGGTGTTGGAGTACGCCTCTAGTAAGCGCAGCCAGCAGTCCGACAAATTGTTCGTTCCCATGGACTCCCTCGATCAGCTGTCCCGCTACGTTGGCGGCGAGCAGCCCGGGCTCAGCCGACTCGGCGGTAGTGACTGGGCAAACACGAAAACGAAAGCGCGCAAGGCGGTTCGCGAGATCGCCGGTGAGCTTGTTTCTCTTTACGCCAAGCGACAGGCCGCACCGGGCCACGCGTTCGCACCGGACAGCCCGTGGCAGGCCGAGATGGAGGACGCGTTCGGATTCACCGAGACCGCCGACCAACTCACGGCGATCACCGAGGTCAAGGCTGACATGGAGAAGCCGATTCCGATGGACCGCGTGGTCTGTGGTGACGTGGGCTACGGCAAGACCGAGATCGCGGTGCGGGCGGCATTCAAAGCGGTGCAGGACGGCAAGCAGGTCGCCGTGCTGGTTCCGACTACCCTGCTGGCCGACCAGCACCTTCAGACGTTCACCGAACGAGTTGCCGGCTTCCCGGTCGTCGTCAAGGGGTTGTCCCGGTTCACCGATCCGGGCGAGTCCCGGGCAGTGCTTGAGGGAATGGCCGACGGCAGCGTCGACATCGTCATCGGTACCCACCGGCTGCTGCAGACCGGGGTGCGATGGAAGGACCTTGGTCTGGTGGTTGTCGATGAGGAACAGCGCTTCGGCGTCGAGCATAAGGAGCACATCAAAAGCCTGCGCGCTGCTGTTGACGTGTTGACCATGAGCGCCACTCCGATTCCGCGGACTTTGGAGATGAGCCTGGCCGGTATCCGGGAGATGTCGACCATCCTGACCCCGCCCGAAGAGCGCTACCCGGTGCTGACCTACGTCGGCCCCGACGATGACAAGCAGGTCGCCGCGGCACTGCGCCGTGAACTCCTTCGCGACGGTCAGGCTTTTTATGTGCACAATCGGGTCAATTCAATAGATGCTGCGGCAGCCCGGGTGCGGGCACTGGTGCCACAGGCCAGGGTGGTCGTCGCGCACGGTCAGATGCCGGAGGAGCAGCTGGAGAAAACGGTGCAGGGGTTCTGGAACCGTGACTACGACATCCTGGTCTGCACCACAATCATCGAGACCGGGCTCGACATCTCCAACGCCAATACCCTCATCGTTGAACGGGCCGAAGCTCTCGGTCTTTCGCAACTGCATCAGCTGCGCGGCCGGGTGGGACGCAGCAGGGAACGTGGCTACGCCTACTTCCTATACCCGCGCGAGACGCCGCTCACCGAAACCGCTTATGACCGGCTGGCCACCATCGCCCAAAACAACGAACTTGGCGCGGGAATGGCGGTTGCGTTGAAGGACTTGGAGATTCGCGGAGCCGGCAACGTCCTGGGGGCCGAGCAATCCGGTCACGTCGCCGGGGTGGGTTTCGATCTGCTACGTCCGGTTGGTCGGCGAGGCGGTTGCGGCCTATCGCGCGGCCGCCGACGGTGATGCGGTACCGATCGCAGAGGAAGTTCGAGACGTTCGTATCGACCTGCCAGTCGATGCCCATCTACCGCCTGATTACATCGCTAGCGACCGGCTGCGGCTTGAGGCCTACTGGCGACTGGCCGGCGGACGAGGCCGCCGTCGCGGCGGTAGTGGAGGAACTCACCGACCGCTACGGCCCACTGCCCGAACCGCGCAGCGGCTGGTGGCGGTGGCCCGGCTGCGACTGCTGTGTCGGCACTACGGCGTCACCGAAGTCGCGGCAACGGAGTAAGTATACGAGCCCGAGGAGCCGCTTCGGGTGATGCCGCTGCCATTGCCGGATTCGGCACAGGTGCGTCTCAAACGCCTCTACCCAGCCGCCGGATACCGGGCGACCACTTCGACGGTGCAGGTGCCGATTCCGCGGACCGGGGCCGGGATAGGCGCGCCGCGAATCCGGGATCTCGAGTTGGTGGGAATGGTGGCCGATCTACTGCTGGCACTGGACGGCCGACCGGCCGGGGACGTGGATGTCGCGAGGTTTACACCGGCGACGCGGGGGGCGGGCCGGTGACCGTTGTGCTGATCGACCCCCGCCGCCCCACTCTGGTTTCGATACACGCCGTCGTGCTACTCGGCGGCGAGGTGGAGTACACCGAGGAGATATCCGATGTGGTGTCGGGGGCGTTGCGCATGGGGCGGCTGGTGCTGACAGGTGAGCCGGCCCCGGTGCTGCTGTCATCGAACCTCGAACATCAGCAGGTCAGGGCGCGGATCGCGGCCGGAGAACCGATAGTCACCGGCGCGGTGGCCCGCCCCGGTGAGCGACTCGTCGACGCGGTGGAGATCATGGATCGGCTTCGTACTTCAGGGCCTTGGGAGAGCGAGCAGACGCACGACTCCCTGCGCCGATATCTGCTCGAGGAAACCTACGAACTCTTCGACGCGGTGCACGGCGGAAATCTCGACGATGTGCGCGATGAACTTGGAGATGTGTTGTTGCAGGTCCTTTTCCATGCACGCATCGCCCAAGAGTCGCCGGTGAATTCGTTCACCATCGACGACGTCTCGGATGCGCTGGTGCGCAAGCTGATGAATCGGGTGCCCACCGTTCTGGCCGGGGAGCCGATCACGCTCGAGGATCAGCTGGCTCAGTGGGAGCAACGCAAGGCACTGGAACGGCAGAATTCGACGGCGAGGTCGTGTGTCGACGGTATTCCTACCGGCCAACCCGCGTTGGCTCTTGC
Organism: Mycobacterium sp.; assembly: GCA_018401645.1. Lineage (GTDB taxonomy): Bacteria > Actinomycetota > Actinomycetes > Mycobacteriales > Mycobacteriaceae > Mycobacterium. The sequence goes on from JAGYKK010000009.1 coordinate 81,450, forward strand.
CCAGAAAGTCATCGCCCGTGCCACGGCCAACGGTTTTCCGGCCGATCTGATCCCGGAGACGTTGACGTCGGTGTCGATCAGTGTTGATCGCGACGCCGAGAACGACTTGCGCACCGCCGTCCTGGATTTCATGGACGCCGTGCGGGTCGCGGAGTGCGCCATCGAAAAGAACCATGGGGCCACAGAACACGGCGCGCCGACAGGGCCGGGAGCATGGCGTCGATTCTGGACCCCGTGAATGCTTGATCGGCCGGCAGGGTTTCAGCCGTGGGACGATGGTCGGGTAGATGAGCGCTGATAGGAGTGTCATGGCCGCACGCCTGGGGCGGGGCGCCGTCGTGGTCGCCATGGCGGCGGCGATGCTGCTCGGCTCAGGTTGTTCGCGGCAGGTCGGCAGCCCCGTTCCGGACGGGGTGCCGCCGCCGGCCGGTGATCCGGTGCCCAGGATCGACCCGCGGATCGGTGTCCAGGCCGCGGGCCGACCCGCCGATCAGTTGCGAGCGTGGGCCGAGCAACGCGCACCGGCACTGGATATTCCGGTGCCCGCGTTGGAGGCCTACGCCTATGCGGCGCGGGCGGCCGAAGTCCAGAACCCGGGTTGTCACCTCGCCTGGACGACACTCGCCGGCATCGGCATGGTGGAAAGCCGCCATGGAAACTTCCGGGGGGCGGCTATCGCACCGAACGGTGACGTCAGTCCACCGATCCGGGGCGTGGAACTCGACGGCACCAGGGGCAACCGTGCGATTCTGGACGATGTGGACCCGGGGGACGGCCCGGGGGACGGCCCGGGCGGGGGCAACCCGGTATACGCGCGGGCGATGGGCCCGATGCAGTTCATCCCGGAAACCTGGCGGCTGTACGGCGTGGACGCCAACAACGACGGCACCGCAAGCCCCGACAACCTCGACGACGCCGCGCTCGCGGCCGCAGGCTACCTGTGTTCCCGCGGAGGCGATCTGGGCACCGCCCGCGGCTGGACGCGCGCTCTTTGGGCCTACAACCAGTCCAACGTGTACGCCCGTTCCGTGCGGGACTGGGCTACCGCCTACGCCGCGGGCCATCATCTCTGAGTGACACGACCCGTCGGCCAGGGATGACCCTCTAGGCTGATGGCGACCGGCCGTCGCAGCCTCAGATCAGCAAGGAGAAGCCCGTGCCCATCATTGAGCAGGTCGCCGCTCGCGAGATCCTCGACTCGCGCGGCAATCCGACGATCGAGGTCGAGGTGGCCCTGATCGACGGCACAATGGCGCGGGCTGCGGTCCCGTCCGGGGCGTCGACCGGCGTCCACGAGGCCGTCGAACTTCGTGACGGCGGCACCCGCTACGGCGGCAAGGGCGTACAGAAGGCAGTCGAGGCCGTTCTCGACGAGATCGCCCCCGCGGTGATCGGGATGTCCGCCGACGATCAGCGACTCGTCGACCAGGCCCTGGTGGACCTCGACGGCACCCCGGGCAAGTCCAGGCTGGGTGCCAACGCGATCCTCGGGGTTTCCCTGGCGGTGGCGAAGGCTGCCGCGGAAACTGCCGGCCTGCCACTGTTCCGCTATCTGGGCGGTCCCAACGCGCACATCCTGCCGGTGCCGATGTTCAACATCCTCAACGGTGGTGCCCACGCCGACACCGGCGTCGACGTCCAGGAGTTCATGGTCGCCCCGATCGGCGCACCGAACTTCAGGGAGGCGGTGCGCTGGGGCGCTGAGGTCTACCACGCGTTGAAGGCGGTTCTCAAACAGAAGGGTCTGTCCACCGGACTGGGTGACGAGGGCGGTTTCGCCCCCGATGTCGCCGGAACCCGCGCGGCGTTGGACCTGATCTGCTCGGCAATCGAGTCGGCCGGTTTCAAACCGGGCGTCGATGTGGCACTGGCCCTCGACGTGGCGGCTACCGAGTTCTTCACCAAGGGATCGGGTTACAGCTTCGAGAAGCAGACCTACACCTCTGCACAGATGACGGAGTTCTACACCGCACTGCTCGACTCCTACCCCCTGGTGTCGATCGAGGACCCACTGGACGAGGACGACTGGGACGGCTGGGTCGATCTCACCACTGCTATCGGCGACCGAGTGCAGATCGTCGGCGACGACTTGTTCGTCACCAACCCCGAGCGGCTTGAAGAGGGTATTGATCGTGGCGCCGCCAACGCGCTTCTGGTGAAGGTCAACCAGATCGGCACGCTCACCGAGACGCTCGACGCCGTGGCGCTGGCACATAACAGCGGCTACCGCACGATGATGAGCCACCGCAGCGGCGAGACCGAGGACACCACCATCGCCGACCTGGTGGTCGCGGTCGGTAGTGGCCAGATCAAGACAGGTGCACCGGCCCGCAGTGAACGCGTCGCCAAATACAACCAACTGATGCGGATCGAGGAGGCACTCGGTGACGCCGCCCGTTACGCGGGCGACTTGGCCTTCCCGCGGTTCGTCGGTCCCGTGTAGGTCTCGGGGAACGGAAAAACTGTGGCAGAAGGCAAACGGCCTGATTCGAAACGGCGCGCGCCGGCATCCCGGCCGAGCGCGTCGGTCGTGGCCGATCGCGTCCCACCCGCGGTGGTGCCCGATGCCCGTACGACTGGCGTGCGCGCCCAGGCCGAATCGGTCGGACACGGCCTGACCGCTCCAATCCGGCGGGTGATCGCGGCGTCCATCGAGCAGCAGAGTGAGCAGCGACTCGGGTTCACAGCGCGCCGGGCCGCAATCTTCGCGGCGATGGTGTGCGTCCTGACCCTCACCATCGCCGGCCCGGTGCGAACCTGTATTTCGCGCAGCGCACCGAGATGAAACAACTGACGGCCAGCGAGTCCGCTCTTCGCGCCCAGATCGAGGAGTTGGAGGGCCAGAAGGCCCGACTCGCCGACCCCGTGTTCATCGCGGCTCAGGCCCGCGAGGGGTTGGGATTCGTCATGCCCGGAGACATCCCCTACCAGGTTCAACTTCCGCCGTCAGCGTCACTGCCCTCCGACACCGAACCCCGGGCGGGCGTGGTCCGCAACGGCGACCCCTGGTACTCCTCGCTGTGGCATACCATCGCCGACACCCCGCACGGTCCGTGGCCGTGCACCGGCGCCCGGCCCGCCCCGCCCGGCGCACCCGAGCCTGACCCCCGCCGCCCGCACCCGCACCCGGTGGTTGACCCCGTCGATCTCGACGCGGTTGCGCAGCAACTCGGACGCGAACCGCGCGGTGTTTTGGAGATCGCCTACCGCTGCCCCAACGGTGAGCCGGCCAGTGGTGAAGACGGCGCCGCGACTGCCAGATGGCACCCCGTTCCCGACGGTGTACTACCTGACCCATCCGGCGTTGACAGCGGCCGCGAGCCGACTGGAGTCAGAGGGAGTGATGCGGACCATGACCGCAGCGTTGCGCGATGATCCGGCATTGGCTGAGGCCTATCGGCGCGCCCATGAGTCCTACCGCCGATCGCGATGCCATCGAACCGCTGGGCACGACGTTCTCCGGGGGCGGCATGCCGGACCGGGTCAAATGTCTGCATGTGGTCATGGCGCACGCACTGGCAAAGGGCCGGGGTGTCAACCCTTTCGGAGATGAAGCACTGGCGATGCTGGCCGATGACCCCGCGATGGCCGGGATCCTGGTGCGAGAGGAATGGACGTGAGCCTTCAGGTGGCCGAAGACAGGGTGGCCGCGATCGACTGTGGCACGAATTCGATCCGGTTGCTGATTGCTGATCGGGTCGGTGGCCGCCTCCTCGATCTGCATCGGGAGATGCGGACGTCCGACCTGACGGCGAGGGCGTCGGGATGCCACCGGCCGATTCGGGACCGACGCCCTGGCGCGAACCGAGGCGGCTCTGGTGGACTTCGCCTCGCTGCTTCGGGGTCATGCGGTGCCTAAGTTGCGGATGGTGGCGACCTCGGCCACCCGGGACGCCGCCAACCGTGACGAGTTCTTCGCGATGACCGCCGCCGTCTTGGGCGCGGTGGTACCGGGGTCCATCGCCGAGGTCATCACCGGGTCGCAGGAAGCCGAGTTGTCCTTCAGTGGCGCCGTCGGCGACTTAGATCCTGCTGCGGCGCCGTTCGTCGTCGTCGACCTCGGCGGCGGATCCACTGAAGTGGTGCTCGGTGACAGCCGCGGTGTGCAGGCCGGCTTCTCGGCAGACATCGGCTGCGTACGGATGACCGAGCGATGTCTTCTATTCGACCCGCCGACCGCTGCCGAGGTGGCGACAGCCCGGGAGGTGGTGCGGGAACGCCTCGCGGAGGCACTGCGGGTCGTTCCGGTGGAGCAGGCTCGAACCTGGGTCGGTGTGGCAGGCACCTTCACCACGATCGCGGCACTGGCACGGGGCATGACCACTTACGACTCCGACGCGATTCATCTTTCGCGGGTCCGGTTCATTGACATGCTGGCGGTCTGCGATGAGTTGATCGGCATGACCCGCGCGCAACGCGCGGCACTGGGGCCGATGCACCAGGGCCGGGTGGATGTGATCGGCGGCGCGATCGTCGTCCAGGAACTGGCCGCGGTGATCGGCGGACGGGCCGGGATCAATGAACTCCTCGTCAGCGAGCACGACATCCTCGACGGGATCGCGCTGTCGATTCCCTGACCGGTGAGTGCCTAGTATTTGATCCTGCACCCGGTTCCGGGGTTGCGGCAATGCACGTTGGTCTTGCAGACATTGCAACGACAGGTGCAGGGACCGATGCGTTTGGTCTCGGGAATACTCATCGAAGATCATCTCCTTCAGCGACCCGATCGGTGGGCCGGTCACCACCATAATTGCACCGGTGGACTGGCGGCGGACCTCGCGGGTTGTTTCGCCGTCGCGCCCTGCGGGTACGGTTTTCTTCTGCCGAGCTCGGCGCGCCCCCATAGCCCAATTGGCAGAGGCAGCGGACTTAAAATCCGCCAAGTGTCGGTTCGAGTCCGACTGGGGGCACTGGAAGCCGCAGGTAAGCGCGGCGCGAGTCCGTATTCCTAGCCGCCGGAGCCGGTCTCGGTGTCACGAGTTGTCCCAACTCGATCGAAACTCGCCGCAGCGGCCTGGAGCGCGTTGGCCTGCGAGTGCACATAGACGCTCAAGGTGAAGGCGGACGAGGCGTGCCCGAGCCAGGCCGAGATGTCCGCCAATGGGACGCCTCGCGCGTGCATCACCGACCCGCATGTGTGGCGTCCATCGTGTAGCCGGACGTGCTTGATCTTCAACTCCTTGAGCATCTGACTCCACCGAAACCAGATCAGGTTCGGGTGGTATGGCTGGCCGGCCTCATTGCGGGCAACGTAGTCACCAGTGCCGTACCCCGGCCCGAACTTCAACTGCTCCTCGGCCTGGCGCTTGCGGGCTGTCTTCAGCGCCTCCACAGCGTCGGTGGGTAGCGGCAGGGTCCGCTTGCTGGCCGCCGACTTCGGCGTGCCGGTCTCGATCTTCTTGCCGATCGTCACCCGGTTCTCGACGACCCGCAGATGCAGCGCGGGCAATTCGTCCTCACCCTCGCCGATCGGCTTGTCGGTCAGGTTGATGTGTGACCACTTCAGCCCGGCGAGTTCGCCCCGACGCAACCCGTAGAGCGCCAGCATGAAGACGTGGCGGTCGCGGCAGTCGTGGTCGAGGATCTGGTTCATTTCGACCTCGGTCAGCGTCCGGTACTTCTTCGGGTCGCCGGCCACGCGGTCGACTGGAACATTTTCCATGATCACGGCGCGGGGCTTCGCTACGCGAATGATCTCTAGGTAGGACAGCCATAGATCTCGCCGTTGGTCATGCCTGTCACGCAAGCCGGACTCGACCTGATGCCGGATCATCGACCTGCCGGCCTTCGAGAAGGGCTGGCACGGTGGTCCGCCTGCGATGAGATCCACGTGGGCCGCCTTGCACAACTCGGCGACTTCGCGCACGACTCCAGGGTCGGCTAGATCCCAGTCGACTGACATTCCACCGAAATGATGGGCATGAGTCCGATTCGCGAAGGGCTCGTGATCGGCACCGAAGACCACTTTGTAGCCGGCCTTCTCCAGCCCCAAGCTCAGGCCGCCAGCTCCGCTGAAGAAGTCGGCGGCCAATCGCTCGCCCTGTCGCCGCAGTCGCTCGGTGTACCGAAGAAATGCTTCGACGTCCTCAGCATGGTCGCGATGCGGTGGGAGATTAATGAATGGGCCACGGACCAGCCGGACACCATAACCGCTGCTCTTGCGGGGTTTCTGTGTTTTGGCCGCCACCAAGCAACCTTAACTGGCCGGACCGACACCGCCCTCACAGGACTGGGCCGAGCCCAGGCCCATTCGGCCTCTGCCTCTTGGTTTCTTAACAAGCGCCGGCCCCTCGTCCTCCGGACCAGACGAAGTCACTTAGCAAGCGGTTGAACATCGCGTGGCCAGCCGCGTCGTTGCGGTCTGCTGGGTGCCGGCTCTTACGTTCAGACGGATAGTTCTTCCGCCGCGAGGTACCTGTAGAGCGTGGCCCGGCTGACCCCTAGGAACTTGGCGATGTCCTTGCCCGTGTGGCCATCAGCCTTCATCCGCGTGGCGGTGGCGATGTGGTCGCTGTCGTTGACCTTGCGTGGCCGACCGAACTTGGTGCCGTTGGCGCGTGAAGCGGAACGCTTGAGCGCGCTGCGCTCCTGGATCAGTTCGCGCTCGTAGGCGGCCAGCGACCCCAAGACCCCAATCATCATCCGGCCAGCCGCCGTCGAGGAGTCGATGCCGTCGGTGATCGACACCAGCGTCACGCCCCGGTCGGTCAGGTCCTTGACGGTCTTCAGGATGTGCGCCAGGTTGCGGCCCAGCCGGTCCAACTTCCACACCACCACGGTGTCGCCCTCCCGGACGTAGTCCAGCAACCCAGCGAGGCCGGGCCGGTCGTCGCGGGCACCACTCATGGTGTCGGAGAAGCACTTCGTGACGCCGGCAGCCTTCAACGCGGCCTCTTGTTGATCCAGTGTTTGGGCGACGGTCGAGACGCGGGTATAGCCGATTCGTTTCCCGGCGGTGTGGGTGGTGGTGGGCATGGCTCTATTGTATCGAAACTGCCTGACAGGCGACTAATGAGACAGTCGGAAACGAGACAAACTTTCGAGACAGCCCCACCAGCCGGGATGAGATGGCCAGCCTGGGCCGGCGGGGTGTCTTGTTTGTGGTCTATTCCGAGACAATTCGCGGATCGGTGATGTGTCACCGCTATCGTTAACCGGTCGGTGTCGGTCTTGGGTGGGCTGCTGTTGTGCCGCGCCTTTCAGTGTTTTTCTGGGTGTCCGGTCCTGGGCCGGTGATGGCGGACCCAGGGCAATGGCTTATTTGAGGGAGATGGGTTGATGGATCGGACTGTGCACACCGAGGTGGTTTCGGCGGCGGTTGTGGACGGGCGTGGGGACGGCCGGGGCAGTAATGGTCGGTCTCGTCGTCGTGGCCGTCAGCCGTATGCGTGGCTTGGGGTGGGCGCGGTGGGCCTGGGTCTGGGCGTGGGCGTGGTGCTGACCGCGGGTGTGGGCGTGGCTCATGCCGATGGTGGTCGCCCGGATTCCTCGTCATCGCGGTCGGCGGATTCCCCATCCTCGGGGTCGGGGTCGGCGGGCCCCGCGGACGTCGCCCCGGCGTCGTCGCGTCGGGCGGGTGCGGTGTCCGTACCCCGGTCGGGCCGGGTCTCGGGAACGGTGACGGCGCCGTCGGCGTCGGTCCGCCCGGCGGGCAGTGCCCGCGTCGCCGCCGACGCTGAGGCGAATAACCTGACCACCGGGCCGCTGCCGGACCGCGAGGCGGTGCACGTCCCGATCACATCGGACGGTGCTAGCCGACAGCCCGCGTCGGTGCCGGTGGCGGCGGCGGTTGCGCCGCGTCGGGCATCGGCAACGGCGGTGGGTGCCGCCGCGGCGGTGCCGACCCCGAATGCGTTGTTGGGGGTCACCGGCGTTGGTCCTCGGGCGGGTGCGGTCGGGTCGCCCGGGTGGCGGCCGGGGATGTTGGTCTCGATCTTCATCTCTGATGGGACCGCGGAGCATCCGGATGCGGGGTTGTTGATCGGTGACGGCTATAGCTTTGATGCGCTGACGTGTGTGGATGCGGCTCTGTCGCTCATGGTGAAGGCCGGCGTGCTGTGGGGTTCGGGGGGCAGCGGCTGGAACGGCGGCAACGGGGGATCTGCCGGGCTGCTGGGCAGCGGAGGCGCGGGTGGCGCCGGCATCGCGGAGGTCAACGGTGGCGCCGGGGGCGCTGGCGGGCGGGGTGGTTTGCTGTGGGGCGACAACGGTAGCGACGGGGCGGACTGGGTCGCCCCGGTGTCCACCACCAGCAACCAGTTGCCGGCCGGGGGAACAATCCTGGCTCTGCCCATCGCGTCGACTGAAATCGGCGTGTTGCGCAGCTTTCTGCAATCGGTACCGGGGGTCTCCCAGAGCTACATAGACGCGTCAAAGGGCGGACTCGACTTCACCCTGGACGTCCTGGAGGTGCCCGAGGGGACGTCGTTCTACAAGGCGTTGAAGATCCCGCCGTCAGGGTTGTTCCCGCAGGACGACGTCCTCAATACCTTTGCGGTGAGCACGAACTGGTATAGCAGCCTCGAGGTCGCCCAGGCTTACGCCGATTCACCCTGGGGTCAGAGCCAGGGCTATCAGGTGGTCGCGTTCGAGGCCCCCAAACCGCTGAAGTTGATCGATCTCGGCGACGACGACACCCTCGGTTATGTCTGGGCTGGCCTTGAATCAGATATCCGCTGGACCGAGGCGCAACTGGCACGACTGCAGGGCGAGAACCCTCCGACGACCAACCCGGAGGCGATCGTGGTTGTGTCACAGCAGCTCGCCGAGCTCCGGCAGGAAATGGAGATCGTGCAACTGACGACCGGCTACAACGCGTCCTACACCACGCAGCTTGAACTTCTCCTTCAGTACGGCGATGCCATCACCAACGACTTCTCCTACAACCCCGCCACCGAGATCGAGAACCGGGGCATTGCTCCCGGCGACACCTTCATCGTCGAGGTCGCCGAGATCTCGAATACCTGGCAGCCCGCCACCTTGGTCACCGGGTTCGCAACCGATCCCGGCGGCCCGGTGACGTGGGGAGGATCGGTGGACGATCTCAACCGGATCAGTTTCTCGACGGCGATCGACAAGGAACTCACATCGATCATCGGTACCTACCTCAACGTCGACGGGTACTACGCCGGGGAACTGCCCAGCCTCTTCCACCGCAATGGTCGATTGATCGAGGAGATCGCGCTGTTCATCCCGCGCGACAGCACCGCCATCGTCGAGACGCAGTCAACCCTCGCCCTCGGCGGCCAGGACCAACTCTGGGTCCTGGCGGCCGCTTGATCAAGGGCTGACTGTGGTTTGCCCCAAACACGGACTGAAGTCCGCTGACACAGGCGTGAACATGATGGGTGGTGAGTTGACACCGGAGATAGCGGAGCAGCGTCAGTTCCCCTGCCCGAAGTGCGGCAAGGAGGTTCCGCGCTGGGATCGGAAGTCATGTCCGAAGTGCGGCTCGGAGCGGTTAGAGCAGGGTGATGAAATCCTCTTCGACTGATCCATCGGAGACACGGTGACGGCGGGGCGCATGCCGGGCTATCACAACGGCGGAGCCGCGAGCTACGAAATCGCGACAGCGGCCCTGGGCCTCCTGACCGCGACGCACGCTGACCGCCGTATGGCCGGGCCGGTGACAATGGAGTACCTGGCGGGCTTCTCTACCGACCGGAGCCAGATGCTCAGTCTCGTCGCTGGCGTGACCGCACTGGCGACCATGCTGATTCAAATGCGCACCGAGGAGACCGGCGTGGCACATGAGGACAACTTGGCGGAGTTGGGGCGGCGGGTTCAGGAACTGCTACCCGGGTCTGGGTAGGTGCACCGTATTTCTTGCATTTGGACACCACTTGTCTATCGGCCGAGTTGATGCCGGTCGTGCGGGCGGCGGTTTAAGCGTCCACTGCCTTGATCGAGGTCAGCGGTTGGTACACGGCTACCAAGGCCGGGTTCGACACGGACAGCGGCGACGACCCAGATGCACCGGGCAGTTGCACTTCCGTGCGAGTTCAGTGTCACCACGTTGTCACAAGTGCTGCAGGAAATCGCACTGAACACAGCCGAACAAGAGCGTGCTGAGCGGGACTATAGAACCTGTTCAATGGCCATTTTGGTGGTCGCAGGCCGACTGCCCGCGAACACCTGCGGTCAAGTTTCCCTGGACTTAAAATCCGCACAGTGTCGGTTCGAGTCCGACTGGGGGCACTGACCGGGGGCACCGGGTCCACTTTGAGCCGGCTGGCGTCGATATGGCCGCCGAGCGGTGGGCAGCACCGCTGCGTTGCGCCGACCGGATTACCTTGCACAGATGTACGAACCTTCCTGGCAATCCGTCGCCACCCATCCCCTGCCGGACTGGTACGACGATGCGAAACTCGGAATTTTTCTGCACTGGGGCCTCTACTCGGTGCCGGGATGGGCACCTCAGGTTCCTGATATTCAGCAGTTGCTCAGGGAAGCCGGGCCCGCGGAGATGTTGCGGAATAACCCCTATGCCGAGTGGTATCTCAACAGCAGTCGGCTCCGGGACAGTCCTACGTGGCGCCACCAGCGCGACACTTACGGCCCCGACGCCACCTACGACGACTTCGTCGCGAGCTTCGACACCGGTACGGCCGAGGCCGACATGGACGCCATTGCGGCCGTCTGCCGCGAAGCCGGGGCCGGCTACGTGGTGCTGACGACTAAACACCACGACGGATTTTGCCTGTGGCCGACCGATTTGGAACATCCGCGCAAAGGCCGCTACCACTCCCGCCGCGATATCGTCGGGGACCTTCGCCGTGCTGTGCTCAACGCCGGCCTGCGGATGGGCCTGTATTACTCCGGTGGCTACGACTGGCCCTACAACGATGCCCTGCTGAAGAATCCGGCCGACAGTTTCCTGGCGGTACCGCACTCAGATGACTACGTCGACTATGCCGATGCTCATGTGCGCGAACTCATCCGCCGATATCAGCCGTCGGTATTGTGGAACGACATTTGCTGGCCAGTTGGCGGGGACCTGCCTGCGTTGTTCGCCGAGTACTACAACACCGTGCCCGACGGTGTGATCAACGACCGATGGATCGAGCCGAGTCAGCATCGGGGGATTGTCAGTGATGCTCTGGCTCGACTGGGAGGCGTTGCGATACAACGCTTCTGGGGATATATCCCCGATCGCCATAAGTCGCTGACCTTTCCGGCCAACCACCACTACGACATTCGCACCCCTGAGTATGCGCAGTTTGCCGAGGTTCAAGAAAAGAAGTGGGAATCAACTCGTGGGGTCGGACATTCCTTCGGGGCCAACCGCAACGAGCGCCCGCAGGACATTGTCACAGTGACGGAACTGGTTCGATCCTTCGCCGACATCGTGTCTAAGAACGGCAACCTCTTGATCGGTATCGGGCCAGACGAGCGGGGCGTGATTCCCGACGAGCAGTTGGCACCGCTGCGCGGGCTGGGTGCGTGGATGCGGGTCAACGGGTCGGCGGTCTATGGCACCCGCCCGTGGTCGGTGGCCGAGGCGACCACCACCGAAGACACCGCGGTCCGGTTCACCCAGTGCGATGGCGCCGTCAACGCGATCCTGCTCGACCTGCCCGAGCGTGAGTTCGGCCTCCGCGGAGTCGATGCGACCGACGTCGACAATGTGCGGGTACTGGGACTCGACGAGCCGGTCGAGTGGCGGCTGAGCGGGAGCATGCTGACGGTCCGCCTACCCGAGCGCATGCCCGTCGCACCTGCGCACGTGCTGGTGCTTGGACACGGGGTCCGACCGGCCGGCTGACCCGCGCCCGCCGCCGCCTCCGCCCGCAATGGAATCGGCGCTTCCCCCCGGGGCTGCCTCTGGACGAACGAATTGTGAACAAGAGTTGAAAGCCCTGAGGAGTATTGAGCTTTCACCACGGCATCGAGTTTCGAGGTGCACAGTTGACTCCCTGCGTGTTCGGAAGCAAGACACACGAATCTTAGGAGCAGCAATGTCGGTTGGGGACGCGTCGCAGGGCACTGGTCGTTTTCGCCGCTCGGTGAAGGGCCGGGTCCGGGTGATCGAGGACCGCCGGCGTGCGGTGTCCCCGGTTGACGCATCCAAGTTTTCGACGGCGACCTATGTCGGGCGCGTGGGTGTGTTGGCGGTGGCGTTGGGTGTGGGCTCGGCGGTCGCGTCAGTGCCGATGGCGTTCGCTGATACCACCGGGTCAGCG
>JAGYKK010000090.1 GCA_018401645.1 Mycobacterium sp.
CGCGCATCATCGAAGCGGCGATCTCGCTGATCACGCCGCCCAGCGCCCCGCGCAGGGGGCCGCTGCCGCGCTCGGTGACTGTCACCGGCAGATCCAGATCGCGGCACACCGAGGCGATCTCCGACCCCACGAACCCCGACCCGACGATCAGCACCCGGCGAGGCCGGGCCTTCAGCGCCGCGGACAGGGCGGCGGCGTCCTCGACCGTGCGGACGGTGAAAACGCCCTGCAGGGCGCCCTCCTCGGGGTTGGGCCAGGGCCGCGCGCGGGTGCCGGTGGCGATCAGCAGCCGGTCGTAATCGACGTCCTCACCATTGGCGAGCTTGACGACATGGTTGATCCGGTCCAGGCCGATCGCGGCAACGCCCAACCGCCATTCGGCGTCAACCCGGCGCAGTCGCGGCAGCTTGGTGTGATCGGCGGGTACCCAGCCTTTGAGCACCTGCTTGGACAGAGGCGGCCGGTCGTAGGGCTCGTGCGGCTCATCACCGATGATCGTCAGCGAACCTTCGAACCCTTTTTCCCGCAACGCTTCCGCGGCGCGCAGCCCGGCAAGTGACGCGCCGACGATGGCGATGCGGCCCTCAGCGCGGAACTTCGCGACAATCTCGTCGAAGGAGTACGTGCCGGTCCCGCCAACGAGACTCACCGGGTGTCCCGGTCGGCCGGCGGATCGACCTCGACGATGATGGCCTGCACCGGACACGACGCGGCGGCACGCAACACCTGCTGGCGCTGCGAGTCGTCCGGGTTGGGGTCGTAGGCGACGGACTCCTCGCCGATGAGTGTCAATACGGCCGGCGCCAGCGGGATGCACTGGGCGTACCCCTGGCATCTGTTGAGGTCGATCACCAAGCGCATGGAGCAGAGCTTAGTAAACCTGTCATGATGAGCCAATGGCCGCCGCCCCACCTGACGCCGCCCCCGCCGTGCGTCCGTTCCGTATCGCCGTCGAGGACGCCGTCCTGATCGATCTGGGCGAACGCCTGGCCCGGACCCGGTGGCCGGAGCGGGAATGCGTCGCGGACTGGACGCAGGGCATCCCGCTGGACTACACCCGCGAACTCGCCGACTACTGGGCCGACGGATACGACTGGCGGGCGCGAGAGGCCGGCCTGAATCGGTTCGATCAGTTCGTCACCGAGATCGATGGTCTGGACATCCACTTCATTCATCAGCGCTGTGCGCGCCCGGACGCCCTGCCGTTGATCATCACCCACGGCTGGCCCGGTTCGGTCGTCGAGTTCGCGAAGGTGATCGAACCGCTCGCGGAGAACTTCCACGTCATCTGCCCGTCCCTGCCGGGCTACGGCTTCTCCGGCAAACCCACCACGACCGGGTGGACCGTGGAGAGGATCGCGACAGCGTGGGACACCCTGATGACCCGTCTTGGTTACCCGCGCTACGGCGCCCAGGGCGGGGACTGGGGTGCGGCGGTAACTACCCAGATGGGACGCAACGCCGGCGGTTGCATCGCGATCCACACCAACATGCCGATCGCCATGCCGACCCCGGAGGCCATGGCCGATCCGACCGCGGCGGAAACCGCGGCGCTGGAGGCCCTGGTGTATCACCAGCGTTGGGGGATGGGCTACTCCGAGGAGCAGGCCACCAGGCCGCAGACCCTGGGCTATGGGCTGGTCGACTCGCCAGTGGCCCAGATGGCGTGGATCGTGGAGAAATTCTGGGCGTGGAGTGACTGCGACGGCCACCCCGAGAACGTGCTGACCCGAGACGAGTTGCTGGACAACGTCATGCTGTACTGGGCGACCGCGTCGGGGGCGTCCTCGGCGCGACTGTACTGGGAGAGCTTCAAGAACCTGGCCGACGGCGGCCGGGTCGAGGTGCCGACTGCGGTGGCGGCCTTCCCCAAGGAGATTCTGCGGGCGCCGCGGCGCTGGTGCGAGCCGCAGTACAACATCACGCACTGGACGGACATGCCACGCGGCGGGCATTTCGCCGCCTTCGAACAACCGGAGTTGTTCATCGAGGATGTACGGGACTTCTTCGCCGGCATGTGACGCCCCGTCGGTGCAAACCCCGAGCCTCGACGTCAGCCGCGTGCGCTGAATCCCCGGCTGCAGACCCCGGTGGCCTC
>JAGYKK010000091.1 GCA_018401645.1 Mycobacterium sp.
CACCTGTGCGGTCCGAGAGAACGCTGACAACAAGCTGTACGGAAATCTCAGCCATCTGGCCCCACGCAAGCAAGCCGACCCGGAAATGCAAATCGCGGTTGGCGGTTGCCTGGCGCAAAAGGATCGCGAGAGGGTTCTGCGCCGAGCGCCGTGGGTGGACGTGGTGTTCGGCACCCACAACATCGGCTCGCTGCCGGCACTTCTGGATCGGGCCCGGCACAACCGCGAAGCCCAGGTCGAGATCGCCGAGGCACTGCAGGAATTCCCGTCCGCGCTGCCCGCGGCGCGCGACTCCGCCTATGCGGGTTGGGTTTCCATCTCGGTTGGCTGTAACAACAGCTGCACGTTTTGCATCGTTCCGGCGTTGCGGGGTAGGGAACTCGACCGAAGGCCCGGCGACGTTTTGGCCGAGGTGCAATCGCTGGTGGACCAGGGGGTCCTCGAGGTGACCCTGCTGGGCCAGAACGTCAACGCCTACGGGGTCTCGTTCGCCGACCCTCAGACTCCGCGCGACCGGGGGGCGTTCGCTTCGCTGTTGCGTGCGTGTGGGCGCATCGAGGGTTTGGAACGGGTCCGGTTCACCTCTCCGCACCCTGCGGAGTTCACCGACGATGTCATCGACGCGATGGCGGCGACGCCGAATGTGTGCCCGGCGCTGCATATGCCACTGCAATCGGGCTCTGATCGGGTACTCAAGGCCATGCGCCGTTCGTATCGCGCCGAGAAGTATCTCGGCATTCTTGATCGGGTCCGGGCGGTGATGCCCAGCGCGGCGATCACGACCGACATCATCGTCGGCTTCCCCGGCGAGACCGAGGACGACTTCGCCGCCACACTGGACGTCGTCCGCCAGGCGCGCTTCGCGGCCGCGTTCACGTTCCAGTACTCCAAGCGGCCAGGCACCCCGGCTGCGGAGATGGCCTCTCAGGTGCCCAAAGAGGTTGTTCAGGAGCGCTACCAACGGCTCATCGACCTGCAGGAGGAAATTTCCCTGGCTGAGAATCGTGCGCTCATCGGGGCCACGGTCGAGGTTCTGGTGGCCAGCGGTGAGGGCCGTAAGGATTCCGCCACGGCGCGGATGAGTGGGCGGGCCCGGGATGGTCGCCTCGTGCACTTGCGCCCCGGCGCGAGTACACCGCGCCCCGGAGACGTGGTCACCACGACGCTCACAGCAGCGGCTCCGCATCACCTCATCGCCGACGCGCCGCTGCTGACGCACCGCCTGACCCGGGCCGGTGACGCCTTTCTGGCCGGCCGACTGCCCCACACCATCGGGCTCGGGCTGCCGGCGGTCGGCGCCCCGTCCTCAGAGCCGCGGTCGACCACGACAGGATGTCAGCAATGAGTGGACCAGCAAGCGAATTCGATGCCTATCGGTCTGAATTGGAGGCAGCCGAGCGCCGGGTGGCCGGCGAGATTGAGCCCGGGGCGAGGGGCCTGGTGGTTGCGATCCTGGTATTCGTGCTGGCGGTCACCTTCATCCTGCCGCATACCGGCTCGGTCCGTGGTGTTGATGTGCTGGTGGTCGACGACAACGCGATCAGCGCCGGAATCGCCGTGCCATCAAGGATTTTCACCTGGCTGAGCCTGATTTTCGGGATCGGTTTCTCAATGCTGGCCTTGACCACTCGGCGCTGGACACTGGCCTGGATCGCGCTGGCCGGAAGCGCGGTATCCTGCGCCATCGGCATGTTGGCCGTGTGGTCACGGCAGACCGCCGCCGAGGGTCTGCCCGGGCCGGGCATCGGGCTCATTCTGGGTTGGCTGACGGTTATTTTGCTCACCTTCCACTGGGCGCGGGTGGTGTGGACTCGGACTGCCGTGCAGATGGCCGCCGAAGCCGAGCGTCGCCAGGGGGCCGCCGATAATCCGGAAGGATCGCTGCTGGAGGGATTCGACCGCCACGGCGACTCCGATCCGCCGCTGGACCCGGATCGCGGGCGTTAACGACTCCTGGTCACCGCCGCCGCCGCGGTATCGGCCCACTCGCGCCACTGGGC
>JAGYKK010000092.1 GCA_018401645.1 Mycobacterium sp.
AAGTTGAGGTACAGCGCGATGTCCTTGAGTTCGTCCACCGAAAGCGACTCCACGTACTTCTGCGAGCCGACGAGGCCGATTTCCTCGGCGCCCCAGAACCCGAAGCGCACAGCGTTTTTCACCGGTGGCGCGCTACCGAGTTGTACCGCGGTCTCGAGTACGGCGGCAATGCCGGACCCGTTGTCGTTGATCCCGGGACCCTCCCGGACGCTGTCGAGGTGACCGCCCACCATCACCACATTCTGTGTCGACCCGGTCGTGGTCTGGGCGATGACGTTTCGCGTCGAGATGGTGCTGGTCGTCGCCTCGAGTTCGAGCGTCACCGGGCCGGGCTGCGCACGCAGCCGCGCCCCATCGGCCTTCGTCACGCTGACGACGGGAATCGTGACATCGGTGTTCCCACCGAGGGTGCCGCCCATCTTCTCTTCGTCGACATTGTTGGCGACCACCAGCCCGACGCCGCCCAGCTTGGTCACGATGGCCTGCTTCTCGGAGAACGGGCAGCTGCCGCGGTCGACGAGCACCACCGAACCCCGAACGGGCAGTCCGTCGTAGTCGGCCGGCATGCAGCCCGGAGTCTCGTCGGCGGGCGCGGCGACCAACGGACCGCTGACGCCCCCGGCGGGCGTGCCCGCGCTGTACTGCAGGGTCGCGGCGTCGATCCGGGATCCGCCCACGGTCAGCACCGGATCGCCGGATTCGAAGACCCGGGTCGCCAAATCGGGCGTCTGGACCTCGAAACCACTGCTGCGCAGCACCTCCACGACATAGTCCACACTCGCGTCATAGCCCGGTGTGCCGGCGGCCCGGTTGCCGCCGTTCGCATCGGCGATCTCCTGCAGCTCGGCCAGGTGGCCCACCAGCGCATCGACCCGCACCTGCCCACGCAACTCGGCGGCGAACTGGTCGGCCGGTTTGCCCTCCGACACCGGTGTCGCGGTGTCGGCGGACCTGCTGCAACCCAGTGCCAGCGCCACCAGGACGAGGACCGAGGCCGTTCGGGAGATACGGGTCACCGGACCCACGGTAGACGTCCGGCCGCCGCGACTCCGAAATCTCACTACGGCATAGCTGGGGACCGATCAGTGCCATCAGCGTGGGAGGTGGGACAATCGGCGGATGGCCAACCGCTACCTCGAGGGCGCCTTCGCGCCGCTGCAGCAGGAGTACACGCTGGCCGATCTCAATGTGGTCGGTGCGATCCCGGACTTCCTCGACGGGCGCTACCTGCGCAACGGACCCAACCCGATCGGAGGGATAGATCCCGAGCGTTACCACTGGTTCACCGGTGACGGCATGGTGCATGGCCTGCGCCTGCGTGACGGTAAGGCGCAGTGGTACCGCAACCGCTACGTGCGTGGTCCGCAGGCCTGCCGGGCGCTGGGGGAGCCTGCGCCGAAGGGCCGGTTCAAAATCTCGGAGATGGGTGCCAACACCAACGTGATCGGCCACGCCGGCAAGACGCTGGCCCTGATCGAAGGCGGCATCGCCCAGTACGAACTGACCGACGACCTGGACACGGTCGGGGTGTACGACTTCGGCGGGACGCTGCCGGGCGGCTTCAGCGCCCACCCCAAGCGTGATCCGGAAACCGGTGAGCTGCATGCCGTCACCTATGGCTTGGAGCGCGGCAACACCGTGGCGTATTCGGTGATCGGGGTGGACGGCCGCGCCCGCCGCACCATCGACATCACCGTGGGCGGCAGCCCGATGATGCACGACTTCTCGCTGACGCAGAAATACGTCGTGTTCTACGACCTGCCGGTGACCTTCGACCCGGTGCTGGCCGCCGAGATGACCGCACCCAGGTCGCTGCGGCTTCCGGCTCGGCTGATGATGTCGGCGTTGATCGGGCGGGTACGCATTCCCGACCCGGTGATGGCGCGCCAGGCCAAACTCGACAGTGCCGAGCGACGGTTCCCGTACGCGTGGAACCC
>JAGYKK010000093.1 GCA_018401645.1 Mycobacterium sp.
CCGGCGACCCGCTCGCTTACGAGTTGTTGTTCCGTTGCGCGTCGGCGACGTGAACCGCCGAGATCCCCAGCCAGGTGGTGCCGTCGGGAGCGCAGGTGATCGCGCCCCGCCCCCCGGCCGCGCCGGCGATCGACGCGAACGTCACCTCGCCGTCGATGACGGCCGTCAGGACCTCCTCGGGAACCCCCAGACGGTAGCCGTTGAGCCACGCCGCATCCGGTCGATTCCGCAGGGTGGTGGCCACGACCAGCCCGGCCGGGTCAATGTCACGAACCATCACCCGGGTTCGCTTGACGCCCGCGGCGCGGACTCTGACAAGTCGATCCGGCAATGCCAGCCACGGTGTCAGCCCGCGCTCGCCGTACCAGCTGACAATATCGTCAAGATCGGCGATCGCGGCCGAGAAATCCAGTGGCACGGCGGAATTCGCTCTGCTGGTATGCCCGCCTGCGGCTCTCAAAAGCCAGCCGCGGTGCCAGTGGTGTTGGGTTCCCGGCCACGCCAATGCTGCGGCGTGCTCGAGCGCTCGGATCTCGGAAGCGCGCACCACGGTATGACTCAGTTCGCGCACCGCGACCACGTCGTCAGGTGAGATGAACACCGGGCCGGATGATTTCGTGTGCACTTCGATCCGCGGTGCCACGGCGCGGAGGTACCCGATGACATCGGTGTGGGCACCGCCGACGCGATAACGGATGCTGACCCGGCTGCCCAGCGACGGCCACGGCGGCATCGGGTCAGTGCCCGAAGGGGTCGGGTTCGGCGCCGGGCAGCCACGACAACCCGGGAACACCCCAACCATGGGATTTGACCGCGCGCTTGGCACTGCGAGCATGTCGGCCGATCAACGTATCCACGTAGAGGAGTCCGTCGAGATGACCGGTTTCGTGCTGCAGCATCCGGGCAAAAAGTCCGGTTCCCTCCACGCTCACCGGTGTGCCGTCGCCGTCCAGACCACTGACTCGGGCCCACCCCGCACGACCACACGGAAACGATTCGCCCGGCACGGAGAGGCAGCCTTCGTCGTCGGTCTCCGGGTCGGGCATCGTCTCGGGAATCTCGGAGGTCTCCAGGATGGGATTGACCACCACCCCGCGGTGATAGGTGGGCTTGCCGCGCTCCTCGGCGCAGTCGTAGACGAACACCCGCAAACCCACACCGATCTGGTTGGCCGCCAAACCGACTCCGTTCGCGGCGTCCATGGTGTCGTACATGTCGGTGATCAGCAGGACCACGTCCGGCGGCAGTGAACCGTCGGCTAAGACAGTTACCGGACTGGTCGCGGTGTGCAGGACAGGATCGCCGAGGATCACGATGGGCCGGACTGCCATGGTGGGCTAGCTTAAAGTGAGCCGACGCGCGGGGTTCGGTGCCGTATGTAAGAACGTGTGCGTGGTTCAATGTCGAGCGAACCACACCGATGTCATCTCGATGTCATCCCACGTATCGGAAAGGGCCGACGGATCTTTATGGACGGCGCCACGGCACGGGCTGAGCAATCGGTTGACGAGGCCGAACTGCCAGATGGCCTGACCCGCCGGGAATACGACATCCTCGCCTTCGAGCGCCAATGGTGGAAGTACGCCGGGGCCAAGGAGGAAGCGGTCAAGGATCTCTTCTCGATGTCGGCGACGCGTTACTACCAGGTGCTCAACGCCCTGGTCGACCGCCCCGAGGCGTTGGCGGCCGATCCGATGCTGGTCAAGCGGCTCCGCCGGTTACGGGCCAGTCGGCAGAAAGCCAGGGCCGCACGGCGGCTGGGCTTCGAGTTCCCCTGACGGTGTCGGCGTGGCCGGTCGTCGGTCGGACCCGGTTACAGTGACCCCGATGAACGAGCGCGCGCCCGAATCCTCCGGGCTTCCCCTCCGCGCCATGGTGATGGTGCTGTTGTTCCTCGGCCTGAT
>JAGYKK010000094.1 GCA_018401645.1 Mycobacterium sp.
TCCCGCCGCCGCCCCGGCAACCCCCAACACACCGGCCACCGTCAAACCCCGCGCGCTACCGCCGGCATCACCGCCATCACCACCGGCAATTGTCGATCCCCGCCGCCGGTCCCGGCACCCCCCAACACACCGGCCACCCCGTCAAACCCCGCGCCGGCCTTACCGCCGGCACCGGCCGCACCGCCATCACCACCGACACCGTCGATCCCGGCGACACCGCTGATGGCCGACCCGCCGACCCCGCCCGCACCACCGGAACCGCCGACACCACCGTCACCGCCGGCGATACCGCCCAGCCCGGCCGCCCCCGCCGTAGCCCCAGCCAGACCGTCGGACCCGGGCGCACCGGCACCGCCGGCACCGCCCGCACCGCCGTCACCGACCGCCCCCCCGGAACCGCCCGCACCGCCGTTACCGCCGGCACCGGTCGCGGTGTCGAGCACCGACACCGCGCCGCCGCCGTAGTTGGTGACATAGGTCTGAGTGCCGTCTGGGCTGACCGCCACCCCGATCGGGCGGTTGAAGCCGTCGATGGTGGCAGTGATGGTGTTGGTGGCGGTGTCGAGCACCGATACCGTGCCGCCACTGTTGGTGATGTAGGCGCGGGTGCCATCCGGGGAGACCACCACCCCCCACGGGTTGGTGAAACCACCGATGGTGACGGTAATCGTGTTGGTGACGGTATCGAGCACCGACACCGAGGTGCCGCCCGAGGTGGCGCCCTCGTTGGTGATGTAGACGCGGGTGCCGTCCGGGCTGACCGCCACCCCACGCGGGAAGCTGCCCACGCCGATGGTGGCGGTGATCATGTTGGTGGCGGTATCGAGCACCGACACCGTGTCGCCGAAGTAGTTGGTGATGTAGGCGCGGGTGCCGTCCGGGGAGACCGCCACCCCGTACGGGGCGGTGAAGCCGTCGATGGTGGCGATAACGGTGTTGTAGCCCGGGCTGGTGGGGTTGGTATCGATCACCAACACCGAATCGCCGACACCGTTGGTGATGTAGGCGCGGGTGCCGTCCGGGGTGATCGCCACCCCTTGCGGGTTGGTGAAGCCGCCGATGGTGGCGGTAACGGTGTTGTAGCCCGAGCTGGTCGGGTCACCGACACCGTGTCGCCGCCGTTGTTGGTGACGTAGGCGCGGGTGCCGTCCGGGAGACCGCCACCCCGACCGGCCTGGCGCCGACCCCGATGGTGGCGGTGACGGCGTTGGTGGCGGTGTCGATCACCGACACCGTCCAAACAGGATTTAGCCCGGTGCCGTCGAAGTTGGTGATGTAGGCGCGGGTGCCGTCCGGGCTGACCGCCACCCCCGTACGGGCCGGTGAAGCCGCCGAGGGTCGCGGTGATCGTGTTGGGCACCCGCGCTGCAATCCCGGCTGCGCCCGCCCCACCCGCACCGCCGTTACCGCCGGCACTGACCGGGGTGGCGTCGGTACCCGCACTGCCCGCGGTGCCGCCGCTACCCCCCGCTGCCCGCCGCGCCGCCGGCCCCGCCGGCCCCAGCCGTACCCGGATCCCCGCCGTTACCGCCGTCACCGCCATCAGGGGTGATGATGTCCCCGTCGGCACCGGCACCGCCGTCACCGGGGGTCCCGGCCTCACCGCCGCGCCGCTGTCACCGCCATCGCCGTTGACCCCGAGGGCACCGCCCGCCCCGCCAATCCCGCCGCGACCGCCCACACCGTCCGGAACCGCCGTCACCACCGTCGCTGCCACTGGTGCCCGCAGCCGCTGTCGGATCGGTGGCCGCGTCATAGCCGGCCCCGCCAAAACCACCGGCACCCGCCGCACCACCGGCACCCCGGCACCCCGGTAGGACGCCGCGCTGCCGCCACCGGCACCCGCACACCCCGGCACCACCAGACCCGCCGTCACCGCCA
>JAGYKK010000095.1 GCA_018401645.1 Mycobacterium sp.
TGGACGTTAACCCCGCCTCGGCGGACCTGGGTTGGCGCAACGGCGTGTGGGTGGCCAACGGGAACCTCGTGCCGCGCCATCTGGGCGTCCCGACGGTGACGGTGCCGATGGGCATGATGGCCGACATCGGCATGCCGGTCGGACTCACCTTCGCCGGGCGCGCCTACGACGACTCCGCACTGCTTGCATTCGCGGCAGCATTCGAGGCAACCGGTGAGCGGCGCACCCCGCCGCCGCGTACACCACCCCTATGAAAGACGAGCACAGGTACTAGGAGAGGGCGACCACAGATGAATGCTTCCACCGTTGGCTATCGGATGCCGGCCGAATGGGCGCCGCAGGATCGGGTGTGGATGGCATTCCCCTGCGACGGCTACTCGTTGGGCGACGACGAGGAGTCTCGGCATGAGGCCCGATCCACCTGGGCGGCGGTGGCGCATGCGGTGTCGGAGTTCGAACCCGTCACCGTCGTGGTGCATCCGCCGGAGCGCGCCGTCGCCGACCGGTACCTGTCGAACAGCATCGACATCATCGAGGCACCGCTCAACGATGCCTGGATGCGTGACATCGGGCCGACGTTCGTGCACGCCGACGACGGGTCGGTGGCCGCGGTGGACTGGGTGTTCAACGGATGGGGCGCCCAGGATTGGGCGCAGTGGGACCTCGATGCGGGCATCGCCCGGGTCGTCGCCGAGGCAGCCGGGGTGCCGATCATCTCCTCCGATCTGGTCAACGAGGGCGGCGGCATCCATGTCGACGGCGAGGGCACTGTGCTGGTCACCGACACCGTGCAACTCGACCCCGGCCGCAATCCGGGCATTACCCGGGCGGAGGTGGAGGCGGAGTTGGCGCGCACCATCGGCGCCACGCACGCCGTCTGGCTGCCGCAGGGCCTGACCCGTGACTCCGAACGCTTCGGCACCCGCGGCCATGTCGACATCGTCGCGGCGATCACCTCGGCCGGCCGACTTCTGCTGCACACCCAGCGCGATCAGTCCCACCCCGACTACGCGGTGTGCCGGACGATCCGGACCGCACTTGAGGCCAGCCACGACGCGGTCGGGCGCGCCTGGGAGATCACCGAGATGCCCGCTCCGGCGACGCTGACCGACGCCGAGGGCTACGTCGACTACAGCTACATCAATCATCTTCTGGTCAACGGCGGCGTCATCGCGTGCGGTTTCGGTGATGCGCGGGACGCCGACGCCGTTGCGATTCTCACCGAGCAGTACCCGGGTCGCCGGGTGGTCGCCGTCGATGCGCGCCCACTGTTCGCCCGCGGCGGGGGGATCCACTGCATCACCCAGCACCAGCCGTCGGCACGCTAGCCCAAGCGGTCACGGCTGGGGCCGGGATTTGCTCAAATCGCAGGTACGCGCGCATGTCATCGGTTCTAATGGGCACACGGCGGGCATGCCGCCGGCGAAAGGTGCGCCATGGGAATGATTGCCCCGATGGACGCGGCCTTCCTGATCCAGGAAGCGCGCGAACATCCGATGCACGTTGCGGGCCTTCAACTGTTCCACAAGCCCCCCGGCGCCAATCGGGACTATGTCGGCAAGTTGTACCGGGAGTTGCTGACTTTCGACGAGGTCGCGCCGATGTTCGCCCGCCGCCCGCGCGATCCGGTCAGCTCAGTCGGGAATCTGTGGTGGATGACCGACAAGCACATCGACATCGAGTACCACGTGCGTCGCTCCGCGCTGCCCAGGCCAGGCCGGGTCAGGGAACTGCTGGAACTGGTGTCCCGACTGCATGGCAGCCTGCTCGACCGGCACCGGCCACTGTGGGAGTACCACCTAATCGAGGGCCTCGCCGACGGTCGCTTCGCCACCTACTCCAAAACCCACCACGCACTTGCCGATGGTGTGGC
>JAGYKK010000096.1 GCA_018401645.1 Mycobacterium sp.
GCGACACCACGTCGACGCCGAGTACCTGCTGCAGAAATGCGCGGGCGATGGTTCCGGCAGCGACCCGCGCGGCGGTCTCCCGGGCGCTGGCGCGTTCGAGCACCGGACGCGCATCGTCGAACCCGTACTTGAGCATGCCCGCATAGTCGGCGTGGCCGGGGCGCGGTCTGGTCAATGGTGCGTTGCGGGCTCCGCCCGCGGAATCCAGCACCGCGGCGTCAACCGGGTCCGCGGCCATCACCGTCTCCCACTTAGGCCACTCAGAGTTGCCGATCTCGATCGCGATCGGCCCGCCCAGCGTGCTTCCGTGGCGCACCCCGGCCAGCACGGTGACCTCGTCCTGCTCGAACTTCATACGAGCGCCACGGCCATAGCCAAGCCGTCTGCGGGCCAGCTGACCGGCGATATCGGCAGAGCTGATCCGTACCCCCGCGACCATGCCCTCGACCACCGCCACCAAGGCGCGGCCGTGAGATTCACCAGCAGTGGTCCATCGCAACACGAGACTATCTTCCCATGTCGGGGACGCGGTACCCAATACGACGGTCCGCACGAGGCCGACTGCCGCCGCCGGGCGGACTCAGAAGACTGCCAGCCCGGTCGCGGCCAGACTCGCGATACACATCGACGGGCCGTGCGGCACCAGTGTGCTCCGCCGGCGCAGCACCGCAAGTCCGCCCGCAGTGGCGGTCAACACGGGGGCGCCAACTGCGCCGATGACCCACACCGGAAATCCGAAGGCACCGGTCAGTGCACCCAGAGCCAACGCCAACTTGACGTCACCGGCACCCAGTCCACCGGGATCGGCCAGATGGACTAACAGGTAAAGCCCGCTGAGGGCCAATCCGCCCAGTAGCGCGGACACTCCGAGTCCGGCCGCACCCGCACCGGCAAGGATCGCCACAGCGCCGGGCAGCGTCAGCAGGTTGGGCAATCGGCGGTGCCGCAGGTCCATCACGACCAACGCCGCCGCCCATCCGAGGACGGTGCCGCAACCCAGCAGCCCTACGCCACCCATGTCGGCGACGCTAACCCAGGACCGCCGCCATCTGCTGCCGCGGTGCCTGTCGGCCTGTGAATTGTTCGACCTGACTGAATGCCTGATGCAACAACATCTGCAGGCCGCCGACGACGTGGCCGCCGGAATCGCCGATCACCTGCGCCAGAGGGGTGGGCCACGGCTCGTAGATCGCGTCCAGCAGCAATGGCACGGCCGCGAACCTCGATGCATATCCTGCGGCGGCGTCGGCCGGGATTGTGCTGACCAGGACCTCGGCCCGCCCGATCGCCGCGGAGAGTCCGGGATCGGCGAGGTCACCGAAGCCGGTGTCGACTCCCAGGGCGGATCCGAGCTCAAGCAGCCTGGCGGCTTTTTGGCCGCTGCGGGCCGCCACGGTGATCTCGGTGACGCCCAGTCCAGCCAGTGCGACGACCGCCGAAGGTGCAGTTCCGCCCGAGCCGAGAATGATCGCCCGACGCAGATCATCACGGTTGCCCAGGGCGCCGGCCACCCCGTCGATGTCGGTGTTGTCGGCGCGCCAGCCGCTCGGGACACGCACCAGGGTGTTCGCGGAGCCGACCAACTCCGCACGTTCGGTTCGTTCGGTGGCGAAGCGCAATGCGGCGAACTTTCCGGGCATGGTCACCGACACGCCGACCCACTCCGGGCCGAAAGCGCTTACCACTGAGGGCAATTGATCAGCCGAGCACTCAATGCGGTCATAGGTCCAGTCGGCCAAGCCCAGCGCCTTGGCCTGCTCGAGCAGGTTCGTGAACTGGCCGCCGGGCATTTCGTGGAGGTAGAGGTCGGCGTCGGGGGCCTTCATCCCGCACTCGAAGGCGGTG
>JAGYKK010000097.1 GCA_018401645.1 Mycobacterium sp.
AGGATCACCGAACGTGACGGTACGCGCCACTCACTACGCCACCGCCTCCGCAGCACCCGGTGGCACCGGAATGGGCGCGGGATCTGTCGCCGGTTCCGCGACGGCCATTGCTGCGGTGGTTATCCCGGCGAGGGTGAACCCCACCGTGAGTGCCACTGTGCGATTCAAGACCGCAACCCTGATACGAGACACGGGCACGGGCCCCTTTCTTTGCGGGTCAGGCGTGATGAGTGCGGGCCGGCTAAACGGCTTTGGTGACACCGAGGTAGGACACCACGTCGTCGCTGTTGTCGGTTGAAGCGGTGAAGGTGGCGTAGGACCGAATGAAGGATTGCCCGGCGCACCCGTCGATCTTGACCCGCAGGCCGGTGACCGACACCCGCGACTTGCTGCCCTTGAAGGACTTCTTGCCTACCGGAACGATGTTCACCACGCCCGGCTTGAGGTCGATCTTGATCTGCTGGGCCGCGGTAAGGCCGAGGAAGACCGGGAAGATGGTGCCCGAGATGAACGGGATTCCCGCGCCCGGGGTGATGCCGAGTGTACTGATCGACTCGATGTCGTCCTGGATGATTCCGCAACCGATCTGATAGCCCGCGTCGAGTTGACCGCCGGAGAGCTTGGTGGTTCCAGCACCGGTGATCGTGCCCACGAACGTGCCGTCGACGATGTACTCGCGCGACCACGGCGAGTTGGTCAGTGGTGCGACCGGTTCGATGGACTCACTTGTTGCCGAGACCGCCAGCACCCAACCGTCCGGCGAGGTCAGGGTTCCTGTAGTGCCGGATGGTATCGGGGCATTCGGTACCGCTGGCGCCGGTCCGGGGTTAGCCACCGGGGCGATGACCGGACTCGGCGCGGGGACCGTAGGGTCGGCCGCGGCTAGTGGGCCAGGGGCGGCGATGATCAGTAGGCCGGTTGCGGCCCAGGTGGTCACGCGCTGCAACATCTCGCAGGCACCTTCCGTTACGAACTCGTGATTTCCGGTGTCATAGTTGGCCGTCAAGTTGTCCAACGGGAGAACACCACGCGAACAACGATTGGCCGCGCGGCGTACAGCCGAAACCACCGTGATAGCGGTCGTCTCAAGTTTGGATCTGGCGGTACTCTCGTGGCGTCCCAGGGGAATCAATGTCGTTGGGGGAGTGCGGTGATCGCTTTTCGGGCTCGGAGCCAGGCACTGGTCGGCGCTTTCGTCATGGCGTTGCCACTGCTGGCCGGGGTGCCGGTGGCCTCCGCCGACCCCACGGATGTTTCCTCAACGGAACCCACCGACGCGGAGTCGGTCGCATCCACGACGCCCGACGGTGATCAGCCGTTTCCGTACACGAGTCCCACTCTCGTTGAGAGCGGGGCCTCGATGTCGGAGGCGTGCACGCGGTTCATCGCCGCCCTGAATCTGGCGGCCGTGAATTACGAGGAATTCGCCTACGCGACCGCCGGAACGGGCGACAGCGTGAACTACCGGGACCCCAATGTCTGGCAGTCCAACGTCATTGGCCGCACCGCACTGCGTGAGGCGGCTCGTGAAGCCCTCGACGCGTCGCGAACACCGGGTACTCCGCCGGAGATCGCAAGCCCGATGCGTTCCTGGTCGCTCGGTGCCACCAAATTGCTCATGATCATGGGGCTGCGGGGTGGCGGCGATGCGTTGAACGCGGCCGCCACAGATCTCAATACGGACGCCCAGGGCACCCAGATGGCGTGCGCACTGAGCGCCAATCGGCCTTGACAGCCCCAGGCGCCAATCGCCCCTGACAATTCCCGGGCG
>JAGYKK010000098.1 GCA_018401645.1 Mycobacterium sp.
CCGAGCCCGAGGAGATCGTCAAAGCCGTCGCCCGAGTGGCCGCGGAGGCCGCCGAGGGTCGCCACCGCGGGGTGATCGCGCGCGGTCTCGGCCGGTCCTATGGCGACATCGCCCAGAACGGCGGCGGTCTGGTCATCGACATGACCGCCCTGGACCGAATTCACGCGATCGACCCCGCGACGCGCCTGGTCGATGTCGACGGCGGGGTCAGCCTCGACAAATTGATGCGGGCGGCGCTGCCGGCCGGGCTGTGGATTCCGGTGTTGCCCGGCACCAGGCAGGTCACGATCGGTGGGGCAATAAGCTGCGACATCCACGGCAAGAATCACCACAGTGCCGGCAGTTTCGGCAACCACGTGCGCTCGATGGACCTGCTGATGGCCGACGGCCAAATCCACACCATCGCTCCCGACGGGCCCAGTGCGCCGTTGTTCTGGGCCACCGTGGGAGGCAACGGGCTGACCGGCATCATCCTGCGGGCCACCATCGAGATGACCCCGACCGAGACGGCGTACTTCATCGCCGACGGCGACGTGACCGCCGGCCTGGACGAGACGATCGCCCTGCACAGCGACGGCAGCGAGGCCAACTACACCTACTCAAGCGCGTGGTTCGACGCCATCAGCCGGCCACCGAAACTGGGTCGCGCGGCGGTTTCCCGCGGCTCACTCGCCCGCCTTGATCAGCTTCCCGAGAAACTGCAACGCAACCCGCTGAAATTCGATGCTCCGCAACTGCTCACATTCCCGGACATCTTCCCGAACGGACTGGCCAACAAGTACACGTTCGGCCCCATCGGTGAGTTGTGGTATCGCAAATCCGGCACCTACCGGGCCAAGGTACAAAATTTGACGCAGTTCTACCACCCGTTAGACATGTTCGGCGAGTGGAATCGGGCCTACGGCCCGGCCGGATTCCTGCAGTACCAGTTCGTGGTGCCCACCGAAGCGGTCGACGAGTTCAAGGCGATCATCGTCGACATCCAGCGCTCCGGTCACTACTCATTCCTCAACGTGTTCAAGCTTTTCGGTCCGGGTAATGCCGCCCCGCTGAGCTTTCCGATCCCGGGATGGAACGTCTGCGTGGACTTCCCGATCAAGGCGGGGTTAGGTGAGTTCGTTTCCGAACTGGACCGCCGGGTGCTGCGCTTCGGTGGTCGGCTCTACAGCGCGAAGGATTCGCGCACCACCGCCGAGACCTTTCACGCCATGTATCCGCGCATTGACGAGTGGATTGCCCTGCGGCGCAGAGTGGATCCCGACGCGGTGTTCGCCTCGGACCTGGCCCGACGCTTGGAGTTGTTGTAGATGGTGCTCGACGCGGTGGGTAACCCGCAGCGGATCCTGCTGCTCGGGGGCACCTCCGAAATCGGACTGGCGATTTGCGAGCGCTACCTTCAAGACGGGCCGGCGAGCATCGTCCTGGCGGCACTTCCCGATGATCCGGGCCGCGAGGACGCGGCGGCGCAACTGATGCGCGCCGGGGCGAAGGCAGTGACCGTGGTGAATTTTGACGCGATCGACACCGCCGCTCACCCGGCGGTGATCGAGGAGTGTTTCGCCGGCGGCGATGTCGACGTGGCGATCGTCGCTTTCGGGTTGCTCGGCGATGCCGAGGATTTGTGGCAGAACCAGGCTAAGGCGGTTGCGATCGCTCAAATCAATTACACCGCTGCCGTTTCGGTGGGTG
>JAGYKK010000099.1 GCA_018401645.1 Mycobacterium sp.
CCTCGATGGCACCGGGGATCAAATCCGTGTTGTCCCGCAACAGATCCCATGAACCGGGGTTGCGCAGCAACGTCATGATGCAATTGGTGATGGTGTTGACCGTCGAGTCATGCCCGGCGATCAGCAACAGCATGGCGTTGGCCGCCGCAACCTCGGGTGACACCGGGCCGTCCGGTCCGTCGTCGTGCAGGGCGTTCGACAGCAGGCCCGGCCCGGGTTCGCGGACGAATCGTTGGACCAGTGCGCCGACATAGGAGCCCAACTCGGTCATGCTCACGGCGGCTTTGGCCAGCGCGGCCTGGCCCTCGGCGGTATCGCGTTCCGGCCCGACGTCGGCGCCCTGCATGAAGTCCATCACCCAGGAATGGAACTTTTCCTCGTCGGCGATCGGCGCCCCCATCACCCGGAAGATCACCGACACCGGGATCGGATAGGCGAAGTCCTCGACGGCGTCCATCCGGGTGCCGCCCCGGGTTTGCACCGTATCGAGCATCTCGTTGGCCAGATCCCCGACGAATCCGGCCATGCTCGGAATCAGATCCGGAGAGTGCGGGGGGCCGAAGTGCCGCATGAACTGGCGACGCATGCGGTCGTGCTCGGGCGGATCGGACACCAGCATGCTGCTGTCGCGGGCCTGGGCGGCCTCAGCGGCCTCGAGTTTGGCTTCGCTTTCCCCGAAAAGTCCCGATGGGCTGCGGCTGATATCGGAACTGATCCGGGGGTCATGCGCCAGCGCCAGCACCTCCGGGTACCCCGTCACGACGTAGGTCCGCTCTGCCACCTTGGCCACCGGTGTCTTGCGGAGTTCCTCGAAATAGGGGTAGGGATTGGGGCGGTTGACGAATTTCATGGCCTCGGCCCACGCGGTTGCGGCATCCATCGTCTGCTCCTGCTAGTGGCGGCGTGGCCGGAACTCGGCATGGCGGTCGGTCGGGTCGTGCCCGGTGAGCACCACATCGGGGTTACCCGAGGGTTCCCGCGGATCGGGGAAACGAGCCGGCATCACCTCGGCATTGACCGGTCGGTCGTATCCCGGCGGAGGTGGCGGGAACGGTCCGGACTTCTCGATGAGGTCGGCGTAGTAGGGCAGCCACTTGCCGTGATTGAACGTGACCGCGCCGACGATGCGGCCGTTGCGGCCGTACGCGGCGGCGAACCGGCGATCCGCCGGAGAACCCTGGGTGAAGACGATCTCGTCGCCGAAGGAGCACACCCCGACGCTCTTGATGTTCACCCCGAACTGGCCGGACCAGAACGACGGCAGCGGCAGGTGCGGACGACGCCCGACTTCGAGGTTGATCATGTTGTTGGCGGCCACCTCGGCGCCGAAAACCGCGTTGTCCCAATGCTCTTGGGACAGGAACTCGTAGCCGTAGAGCACGTGCGGCGCCCGGGCCACGTCACCGGCGACAAAGATGTGGTCGGTGACCACACCGTTGATGTCGAAGGCGCGACAGCCCGCGTCGCACGCCAGGCCCCACTGCCCGGCGGCCAGGCCGGCGCCGTCGAGCCACTCGACGTTGCGGATCGACCCCAGGGAGGGCACCACCACGTCGACGTCGAGCACGGTGCCGTCGGAGAGCGTGGCGGACCGGACGTGGCCGCTCGCGTCGCCGTCGAGAGAGGCGACCGAAACCCCGATGCGCAGGTCGACCCCGGCATCGCGCATCATCGAAGCGGCGATCTCG